>NZ_JBRKCV010000002.1:0-641593 GCF_052983275.1 Robertmurraya sp. GLU-23 | reverse complement strand
GCCCTTGTTAAACAATCCTCAAACCATTGGCGTGTTTGTCAAGAGCGATTGCGGCGGATTTCCACTCAATAAATGGGAACGGAACTAACCCTTTAGGTAGTTTTCATAAAACTTTTGACACTACCGATTCTTCCACATGTTTAGTGCAAGTTTCGTGCCAACTCTTATTTTTGCGTCACATTAATGTTTCTCTTTAAAAAGGCGCAATATTTTTTTGCACTATTTTCGATTTTTTGTCACAAATTCAAAAAATATTTTGCGTTATGAAGTTTATTTTGATTAAATAGTTGGTAATGAGACTAAATCAAGGGAGAACGTTCATGGAGAATTCAAAGAAATCATTATCGTATCTTCAATATGTAAATAAATTATATGAGAGAATTTTAGACGAGGTAGAGGTTGGGGTTCATGCCGTGGATGAAACCGGAAAAACCATTATCTATAACAAAAAAATGATGCAGATGGAATCAATGGATTTACACGATGTAATTGATAAAAATCTACTAGATGTGTTTATGTTTAAAGACGATCAATCTAGTACTCTTGTACAAGCACTTCAAGAAGGCAAAGAGACCACGAATGTCAAACAAACGTACTTCAACAATAAAGGTCGAGAAATTACAACGATCAACAATACCTTCCCTATTTTTAAAGATGGTGAAATTCAAGGAGCCGTTGAAATTGCTAATGATGTCACCAAACTAGAACGCCTTATCAAAGGAAATATGAATACAAAAGGGACAACTCGGTTTACATTTGATCATATAATCGGCAATAGCCCTGCGATTAAAGAAGTAATTGAATTTGCAAAACGTGCTGCAAGAACCTCTTCGTATGTGTTAATTGTTGGTGAAACCGGAACGGGAAAGGAGCTGTTTGCGCAGAGTATTCATAATGCTAGCAGCCGGTTTTCGGCTCCTTTTATTTCACAAAACTGTGCAGCCCTACCAGATAATTTAATAGAAAGTCTTTTATTTGGAACAAAGCGTGGAGCATTTACAGGTGCTGTTGACTCACCAGGGTTATTTGAACAAGCAAATGGCGGAACATTATTACTGGATGAAATCAACTCCTTAAATCTAAATCTTCAAGCCAAATTATTAAGAGTTCTACAAGAAAAAATGATTCGTCGTGTAGGTGATACAAAGGATACAACAGTAGATGTAAGAGTCATTGCCAATATTAATGAGGACCCAATTGATGCGATTGCAAATGATCATTTACGAAAAGACTTGTATTATCGACTGGGAGTTGTCACTCTCTTTGTTCCACCGTTAAGGGATCGAAAGGAAGATATCCCCCAACTTGTTCAACATTTTATTGAAAAGTATAATGAACGTTTTCAAATGAATGTGAAAGGTTTATCTGAAGAAGTGACCAGATCCTTTATGGAATATGATTGGCTCGGAAATGTTCGAGAACTTGAACATATCATTGAGGCTGCCATGAACATTATTATGGATGAAGAAGAGATTCAATACTCTCATTTACCATTTCAATATCGAAGCAAAATGCAAATGAAAGAAAGGATGATCCCTTTATCAACAGTGGACCATTTTATTAAAGAGAGCTATGATGTAACCGTCCCGCTAAAGGATCAAATGGAGTTGTTTGAACGATCATATATTGAACATATCCTAAAGAAAAATGACTTTAACATTTCTAAGTCAGCCAACTTACTTGGACTCAGTCGACAAAGTCTACAGTACCGTATGAAAAAGTTAAATATAGAATCTAATTGATTAGTGAATCGGAATCTTGAGATGGTTCCGATTTTTTATATTTTAGAAATTTTATAGGACCATCAATTTTATACAATAAAAGGACTACTAATTAGTAGCCCTTCTCAATTTCATTATCCAGTGATTCTAGCACTCCAATTTCCTCCACCTTGGTCACATGTAACATTTCCGGTTGCTCTTCGTCCTTCGATTCTACCTGTGTAGGTACAGTTGTTTCCATCGCTGCTATTTCGACGTTCGATTCGAACCTGGTTTCCTTGTTGTTGCATTCGTAAGATAGCTGTAATTGGCGTTGCACCTTGTCTAGTCCATCTACCATCAAATACATTACTATTTCCTCGTCGTGTCCAAATTCCTCTCCAGCCACCTTCTTCTACTTCCCATCTTGTACCTAAATCTGGTTCTGCTGGTCCTCTTAAGATCGTACCGCTCCAAGACCCGCCACCTCTGTTACACACATTGCTACCTACTACTCTGTTTCCTTCAATTCTGCCTACGTACTGACAATTATTTCCATCACTACTATTTCTTCTTGCAATACAGACGAAATTGCCGTCCACAGTCATTCTCAATACTGCGGTAATTGGCGTTTGTCCAGCTCTCGTCCATCTGCCATCAAACACATTGCTGTTTCCTCGTCTTGTCCAAACGGCTCTCCAGCCACCTTCTTCCACTTCCCATCTTGTACCTAAATCGACTGGTTGTCTTACTGTAGAAACAGATGGATCTTCATAATAATAATACGGTTGGACGGGTTGATAATTGTAAGCATAGTAATATGGGTTGCCGTAGTTGTACATAGATACAACCTCCTACTCATGTTATCTATTTATTAATTGACCATTTCATCATATGCCTAATTGGAAAAAATGTTTATGGATTCCAAAAATGGTTAGATCCTGTTCTGATAAAAGAAAGCTAGATCACTAAAAATAAAAAAGCCACCCTGAAAGGTAGCCTTTACTTATGTTTTATACGGTTAGTTCAATAAGATTCCCTTCAGGGTCTTTTATAACACTTTCATAATAACCATCCCCCGTTAGACGAGGCCCATCAACAAGAACAAACCCATCTTTTTGCAATTTTCCGTAAGTTCATTAACTTTCTCTCTACTCCTCCCTTTTGGGTTACATAGCAGTTGATTCAGTATTTCTTTTCAATAAGATCTTCCTTTCGACTATGATTCTATTTAACCTTTCAGAAGCCAAAAACATCCCAATTGCAAAGAGTACGATCACATAGGGGAAAATACCAATCGTTGTTTGAGCAGCCACCAATCCTAGTAATGGTGGTAAAAAGGTACTTCCCGTATACGCAAGCGCCATTTGATAACCCATGATTGTCTGAGAATGTTCTTTTCCAAAGCGTGTTGGAGTTTCGTGTAACATGCATGGAAAAATGGGTGCCAAACCTAAGCCAATTAATATTAAACCTACAAGTGAAAAGATCGTAGGTAGAGGTAATAGCAAAAGGATCGTACCAGCAAGCGCTGTAAGCTGACCTGAGCGAATTAACGTTTTGTTATCCACCCTTAGCGTAATAAATCCGGTCAAGAACCTGCCTATCGTAATGCCTCCATAATACAAAGAAACCCACTGAGCAGCCACTCCAACTGACAAATCCTTTACGTTTACCAAATAACTACTTCCCCAAAGACCTATGCCCGCTTCAGCACCACAATAAAATAAAAAAGTAGCCATGGCTAACTTTACTCCCTTAATTTGAAGAGGCTTTTCATTTTTTGTAGACTGACTGTTAGAAGAATCTATTTCTGTGTTTAGTTTGTTGTTCGATTTACTAGCTACCTTTTCCCATAACGGCAAGGTTAAGAAAAGAATAATGACTAATCCAAATTGAAGACCAGCTATAGTAAAATATCCATTTCTCCACGATTGATCTCCCGTAAGAAACGAAGACATAATAATTGGCCCAAGCGTAGCCCCCACTCCCCAAAAACAGTGAAGCCAACTCATGTGGTGTGCCTTATAGTGGGCAGCCACATAATTGTTTAAAGCAGCATCCACGCAACCTGCTCCTAATCCAAGTGGGATTGCACAAATAAACAACCAAATGATTGAAGGTGCAAAATTAAATCCAAGTATGGCTACAGCCGTCAAGAGACAGCTGATAAAAGTCACCTTACCAGTACCGAACCTTTTAAGAACTTTCCCTGTAAATAGACTTGAAACAATCGTGGCACCTGCAATCATCATAAATAACCAGCCAGCCATTTCCATTGGTGCCTCGTATTCTGATCGCATTAATGGCCATGTAACCCCTAATAAAGAATCTGGTAAACCTAAGCTAATAAAAGCCAAATAAATGATCACTAAGAAAAAGGTTGCCATTAGCAGTACTCCTCTATTGTCTATTTATATATTTGTTTTCGTGATCATGAGCTCCAGCCCTAAATTCTGTAATCCTAACAAATAGTCTTGCTTCCAGTTACTTTCGGTTAGTTCAGGAAGATGCTCACTCGGAACATAGATCGAACTTTGTTTTTTTATCTGTTCAAGAACCTTTTCATTCACTTCACCATGACAAAAAATAACCATATGAGGGTTTATTATTGCAACAAATGTAGCTACTAATCTACTCACCGCATCCAATGTATGATCATCAAGAAATGCCGTTCGGTTTTCCAAGGCTTGAAAAAAGTTTTGTTCTTCGTACTGAGGAACAAAGGATACCTCACCTGAGAAAAAGGAACTTCCACGCACCACATCTCCATTAATTAAAACACCAGCACCTGGACCATTATGGCCAAAATACAAGTATACGAGAGACTGATTGTCCTTATTCCCGAGCGATTTAAAATAGCCAAGTACCGCTGCATTCATATCGTTTTCGATTACGACAGGGATAGAGAAAAGATTTTCATAATACCCTTTTAAATCAAAATTCTGCAAATGGTCATAATCAGGTATGTAAAATATACGACCATTATCGACAGACCCAGGTACGCCAATCGCAATGGAAGATATTCCTGGATACTCCGTAATGATCTCCTGAATACATTTTGTTAACAGACTTAAATCGTTATTCTTTAATACGCTTGATGTGTTCCCTTGCTTCTTTACCTCACCCAAACAATTAAAAACGGTATAGTGAGTTTCATTACTTTCTAAAAATATTGCCAAGCCCAGCATATACTCGGGATTGTATGAGTAGCGTTTAGCCCTTCTTCCTCCACTCGAATCATCAAGGCCAACGACCAACAGTTCTCCATCCTTTTCCATTTGCATGAGAAACTTGCTAATCGTAGGAAAACTAATTCCTAATTTATTACTTAATTCAACTTTTGTTGCACTCCCGAGTTCAAGTAAACCAGTTCGAATACCCTTTAAGATGACGTTTTTCATTGATTTCGGAGTTGCAATTAAATCACTCATCAATTCACCACCGTTTCAAGACACTTATTAAACATCTTTAATAAGTTACAAAAATACAATAGCACACTAAAATCGTGCATACAATAACAAAATTTTATGAAAGTCAAGAAGAGTCAACCAGTTAAGGCTGACTCTTCTACATATTCACTATGCCATTAGGCAAAAAATGCAGTACCAACAATAATTAACAAGATGAATAGTACAACGATTAACGCAAAACTATTGTTATACATTCATTAACACCTCCCTCAGCGTTACAATACTATCCTATGCTGATAGAAAGAAATCGGAAGGGCGAATGCCTACTCATCGATATTGGAAAACATTCCTATCTTTGGTCCTCCAGGATGGTTTTTATCTTTTTCAAATCCTTTATATTTGCTTTCTTCATCATTGTGGACATAAAAGGAGAGAAAAGTTTAGAGAAGCCAGTGGGAATTCCCCTATTTCGTAGAGTCATACGAGTAACATCCCTTTCAATTGACTCCCATGTATAGATGGTCTCCATTGGAAACGGACCTGATGAAGTCTTCATAACTAACTTCTCCCCTGGTTGGAATACAGTAATCTCGTATACATAAGCAAGTTCTCTTCCAAGAAAATTCGCCTTAAATGCAATTTGAGATCCTTTCTGTACAGTTTTTTCAGTTTTCCATTCCGCCGACTGTATATTCACATACCATTCTGGAGCATTTTCCGGATTGGATGCGTACGTTGATACTTTTTCTAACGGATGGTTTATGATGATTTCAGTAAACACGTCTACCATGATTATGTTCCTCCAGTTGAGATTGGATCATCTATTGCTCTTTATTATTTTCTTCAACATATTTTTTTAATAACGTGCCAAGAAGTTGTTTCCATCCATGAGTATGTGATTCCTCCCATTCTTCTTCAATAACGCCTGAAGCTGTATGGGATAATCGAAGAGTTGTAACACCATCTTTTTCATTCAATCGATAGGTATACGCACTATTAACTGCCCCTTGCATGCCTAAATGACCATGTAGTCGAATTTCCTCTGGAGCATTTACATAATACACATTTCCCCATACCGCTCCATCATTATCTCCCCATTTTTCAATAAATTGTCCTCCTGGTACTGCATCAAAAGAAAAGGTTGACCTCACACCTTTTGGAGCTAAGCGAAACTCCCACCAGTCTTCTGCCTTCTCTGTCAAAGCTTTAAAAACCTCTTCACGTGGTGCGTTAATGACTACTTCTTGCTCAATTCGAAATACTTTTGCTTGTTTTGAATGTTCCATTTCTAATTCCCCTCCTGTTTGTTCAGCTAATGATTTTAAATTCAGAAGTGATCGGGCATCCTTCTTCATATATTTCCCTACCCATCTTTCGTTCATTTCCTCCAAAGGTATGACATTTAAATAATTAAACCTGTATTTCCCCTCGCGTCGAACAATAACAAGATTGCCTTCTTGCAATGCTGATAAATGCTTCATAATCGCATATCTTGAGACTTCGGGAAAAAAATCATTTAGTTCTCCCGTCGTTTTGGGGGATTCCTTCAATATATCAAGAATGCGTCTTCGGGTCGGGTGGCCCAGTGCTTTAAAAAGAGCTGAAAGTTCATCTTCCATTCACAATGATCCTTTCCAGATTGGTGTTAAATATAACATGTTACCTTTTAGTCACTTATTATATGTGACTATATAGTAACATGTTGAATAAAAAAAAGGAAGAGCTTAATATCAATTCGGCTTATCCTTTATTTAATAATATTCCCCATGAAGGTAACCATTATATAAATATCCTTTTATCATATTTGTTATATTATGCAACGATCAATGATTGTACTAATTTGTTCTCTACTATGCAGACCACGCATCGTATTGATCAGCTCCCCATCCTTGAATACTAATAGAGTTGGCAAAATGGAGAGTCCTAAATCCAAATAAAACTTGATCGTATGGACTTGGTCAACCGTTTGATTAACTCCTCCAATAAAATTCATTTAGTATATGTAGTAATCTGCCAATGCTTCGCGCCAGGTCTTTTTGCACCTGTCCATCCCATTTGTAAAAGTTCTTTCGCTATTAGGATATTAAAAAACCCATGTCCGACCAATACCACAGATTGAGATTTTTCAGCCGAACGGATTAGTTCCTCTGCAGCTTGTTTGGCTCGATTTTTTGCATCCGCAAAGGATTCACATTTTCTAGAGTAACCCGCAACCCACAAACACCTCATCAAGACTGCCCATCCGCTTGGCTGCAATTTTATTTTCGAGAAAGGTTCTGGTAATGTAGGTAACTCTGTTTCTCTAAACATCGGATCGGAAACAATGTCCACTGTGGGAATTAGTAATTTTGCAGACTCCCTAGACCTATATAAATCACTTGTATAAACCATGGTGGCTGTTTCCAATTTCTTTTGCGTTTCCACTGGGTAAGTTTCTTCAGCATAAACCCCATGATCATCATATCTAGTTAACCAGTTTTCAAATTGTTCAGATGTAATCCAATCATTTTGTACCCATTTTGATCTTCCATGTCTAATTAATGAAATCTCCATAAATATATCTCCCAGATGAAAATAAATAAAAAGCAATGTACATGAAATCTACACTGCGACTCTGATATAAATCATTGTCCATTCCCCTATGGAAAATCTTAACCTATGTTAACCAATGTTGTGGTACTCTTAAGTGAGGTGGTAATTTAGTATGTTTGTCGCCTTCCGCGGCATTTACTTGTGCTTGTGTAAGAAAGATACTGCCTTGTAAATTTGCGCCATGTAAATTGGCATCTCTCAAATCGGAACCAATAAAGTCACAATAACGTAAATCACTTTCCCGAAGGTCCGCAGCAATTAGAAATGCGCCCCTCCAACACATACCTTTTAAGTTTGCACCTTTTAACTTGGCACCAATTAAATCCATGCCTTTGCCAACTTTTTTCAGATGATTTTTGTCTTTTTTCACCTTATGACGAACAAGCTCACTTGATTTTATAAGGTATTCATTTACGACCTGACGATGATTTGATACATTAAGATCCATTAATGAATTCGGATTAAGTTTCGTAAGGGCTTCCGTCTCCTCTAGCACCTTTTGTATCTCATTACGAATGGAACGAGTTTCTGCTAGAATAAGTGCTTCCTGTAAGTAATACAACATCTCGTGAAGCTGCTGCATGATTGGAAAAACATGAAACATTTCCTTTGCAGCATTCTTGTCTTCCCGCCAGTCTCTACCTTTATAAGTAAATTGAGAAACTTTTTGTCCAGCTCCAAAGCATTCATACACGGTACAGCCTTTATATCCCTTCGCCCGTAAACCCTCATGAATTCCGCAACGATAATCATCCTGAAGGTTTTTACATGGTACCCCTCCATCTTTATCCTCAGCAAAATCAGCTGATTTGATAAAAGGCAAAGCGACACAGCACAAGCCAAAACACTTTTCACAATCAGCTTTATAGTTTATAAAAGGGACTTTATTTGTCATAGTTTGAAACAACCTGTACACACCTCTTCCAAATATAAACAACTAACATATTTCTATACATCCCCCTTATCGTGTAACGGACATTTTCATGTTAAATAGGAAACTAAAGTGAGAAGTAAACTTGCACCTGAATTAGTTAATTTACAACCTTACTAAAATGCTCTACTGTCGGAAATGGGTCATAGAAATGGTGTAATAAAAGTTTCCACTCCTGGTATTCTGCTGACCCACGAAATCCAATTGTGTGATCCTCTAATGTGTCCCACTTCACAAGTAACAAATACTTTCCCTTCACTTCCAAACAGCGCTGTAACTCATGTGACTGATAGCCTCTCATACTAGAAATAATGCTGGATGCTTGTCGAAATGCGTCCTCGTATTCCTCTTCAAGCCCCTCTCTAACCTGAAGCATTACCGCTTCTAAAATCATAAAAACTCCCCCTGTCTTCTTACAAATCTCTTGCTAGTCGAATCATATCTCTACAATGGATACCATTTTCGTAGATTTCCTCTGGGTAATTCTTGCTAAAAAAGTCGATGTCTACACCCACAATTCGAAATCCACATTTTTGATAAAGTGCCAGCTGTCCAATACTTGAATTACCCGTACCTATTTCAATTCGGTGAAATCCATGATCTATAGCTATCTGGATAGCGTGCAAAACAAGCTTTTTGCCAAGCCCTTTCTCTTGTTCACTCTCTAAAACGGAAAGATTCACTAGCTCAACGGTTCCAGGTCTAGTAGTGAGTAGAACGTAAACACCAACTACTGTGTTTGAGTCTTCAGCTATATAGCAATCTCCCCTTCTGATATACTCTTCTACTATTTTTCGAGACGGATCAGCTTCAAGCAACAAATCAAATGGAACTGAGTCCCCTGTATTAATCTTTCGTATTTTCATATATAATTCTCACCTACTGTCATGGTACTTTCCATTATACACCATTTTTATTTGTTAAAATGGAAAGAATTCTGTTCTTTCCTGTCCCGATTTCATCTCTTTTATTTTTATTTGATTCAATTTTACTTCCTCTTCTCCTATGATAATGACATTTGGAAAACCTTCTTTGTTGGCTTTTTCCATCAACTTCCCAAGTTTCTTTTTTCCTAGTTCCATTTCTACGTTATAACCCCTTTCCCTAAGCCGCCTCGCCACTTTTAAAGTCTCTTTTTCCGTGTTAATCGGAATAATATAATAATCTATCCTAGATTCCTCCTGGTTCATCTTCTTGTTTGAGCTAATCGCCGTATAAATTACATCCAAACCAAAAGAAATTCCTACGGTTGAAAACTTCTGATCTGTGTCAATCAGTCCACCAATTGCGTTATCGTATCTTCCACCACTACCAATGCTAGATTTAATAGACTCATCTTTTAAAAAAATTTCGTAAATACTACCCGTATAGATTTCTAACCCTCTCGCTAAAAATGGATTAAAAGTACATTCTGTTTTCATACCAAGATCCTCCAAATAGCCTTCTAGCTCCATTAGTTCATCTAATCCCTTTTGGACAAGAGCGTTTTGATTGGTAAAAAACTCAAAATAACTATATTCTGTATTGTTATTTGAGTTTAGAAATTGTTTGATGTTATTAATAACTGTTGACTCTAACCCAAGCTCAGTTAGTGCATTAACAACTCCAACCGTCCCTATTTTTTCAAGCTTATCAAGGATTAACACTACTTTGTTCATTTTTTCGCGCGGAGTTTGAAAGACCTCTAATAACCCTGTTAAAAGTTTTCTATTGTTATATTGAATGGTTATTTCTAATTCAAGTTTTCTGAACACATCCAGTGCCATCATCATTAATTCCGCTTCAGCTATTTGTGAATCCACACCTACTATATCCACATCACACTGAGTAAACTCTCGAAACCTTCCTGTTTTTATAGGACCATCACGAAACACTTTACCAATTTCGTATCTTTTAAAGGGCATTCTAACGGTTGGGTTCATGGCTATGACTTTAGCAAACGGAATGGTCAAATCGTAGCGCAAGGCTAATTCTCTTTTTCCCCGATCAGAAAGTGTATACATTTCTTCAAGAATCTCAGCTCCACCCCCATATTTAGATGCGAGCAACTCTGTGTAGTTTAAGATTGGTGTCTCTAGAGGTTTACAACCATATTGAATAAAAACATCTTCCAATGTTCTTCTAACTCTTCTTCTCACCGCCTCGGCCTCCGGTAAAAAGTCCTGCGTTCCTCTTACATTTTGATAATCCATTTTCTTCATGTTCTGTCAGCCTCCTACTTTTAGTTAAATAAAAAAACCGCACTCGTTAAGTTAGAAACTTAAGCAAATACGGTTCATGAGAAATAGCCTTCCTATGTACGATTTTTTAATCGAATAGCAAGACTACTAATTATGATGATGAAATTGTGATGTATAGGTAGTTATGTACTGCATTTTTCGTCACCTCTAATTTCCATATAATGTATCATATTTGATTAGGGAAATCCAATAGGTTTTGAATATGAAATATGTTTATACATTCCACTAATTTCTGGATATCCAAGGAACCAAACCCTTCAATAGCTCCGCCCAAAATAATAAAAGATGAAGACCCTCTTTGGATCTTCATCTTCCTACATTATAAATTCTCGAAAAATACTCGTATGACGTCTGCTCCGCCAATCACAGTTCCTAGTGTACTTCCAAGATTTGATAATACTACAATTAGCAAGATTCGGCTAACTTTGTTTTTCCAGAATCCTTTTACACTAAACACATCTTCGGATAACGTTTCAAAATCCTTAACACTTGGGCGTCTGACATAAGCTTGGGCTAGTCCGGCAAACCAGCCTGATGCGAGAACTGGGTTTAAAGATGTAATCGGTGCTGCCAAAAACGCTGTTAACACCGTCAATGGATGCCCGAGTGCAATTGCTGCACCTAAAGCCGATAACCCACCATGCCACAAAATCCAACTGAATGTTTGGGATAACCCTGCTTGTGGGTTCGCAACAAACGTATACGCAATAATTGCTAAGATCATCACTGGGATACTCCAGCCAATGATTTTTGGCCATTTTGATTTAGGGGGGACCGATGTTAGCTTTGTTAAATCCTGTTCTTTTTTAATTTCTTCCTTGATTCCTGGAACATGTGCTGCACCCAGTACGGCAATAATTTTCTGCCCTGGAGCCTCTTTTATTTTTTGTGCAAGATATTGATCTCTTTCATCAATGAGAGGTTTCTTTAATCGTGGAAAAGTTTCCGTGAATTCATTAAGAATCGCTTGAAGAGTATCCTGACTTTTCATTTTTTCCAATTCTTCTTCCGTAATACTTTCCTTGCTAAAAATACCTGCGATCACTTGGCTTAGAAGAAGCGCTTTTCCTTTAAGGCCAATTCCACCCCAAATTCTCGCAAAGGTGATTTGAATATTCCGATCGGCGAGTACAAGTGTAGCACCTGTTTCTTTCGCTGATTCAATTCCTTGTATCATTTCCTGCCCTGCTTTTATGCCAAATTGATCGGCCATCCGATTTTGAAAGGAAGAAATGGCTAAATTCATTAATAATAAGGAAGCTTTCTTTTCCTTAATCACTTGTATGATATCCATTTCCTTCCACTTGTTTCCATCCGTAATCGATTGGTATCTTTGCTTATCCAACTCTACACAGACAGCATCAGGTTTCTCAGCTTCAATAACCTCCTTCACCTGCTCTGCACTATGCTTTGACACATGGGCGGTCCCAATAAGTATGTATTCTTTTCCGTCTAGATGAATTCTTGTAATGTTATCTTCTACCATAGATACCTTCCTTTAATAACCATCACGTGATTTGTCTACTAACCTAATAATGATGTCCATGTTTTTTGTCCATTATAACATGAAAGCACCACCAATTGTGCCTTTTACTCTAGCTATCTTTATCTACGAACGCTATCCATGGGACCAAAGATACATCATTCATGTTATAATACAATTTGCATTTATTATTTTTGAGGTGCTATACCATGAGCGAAAAGGAACCAAGTTATATCACACTTTCAAAGCGGAAGTGTAAAGAAACCGGGATGAATCCAAATGAGATCGTTCGTCCTAGAGTAAATTTATCTAAATTAGAAGTTCAAAAGAGACAAGGAGAATACAGAGAAATACTGTCTGTAGTTCGTTTTTTTTCAGAAAAACTAATACTTACATTAAAAGAAACGCCAATTTTCATCACTATTTCGGATTCAGAAGGTTACCTATTAGACCTGGCCGGTGACGAACTCATTAAGTCTACTATTGATCAATTCGGAATTAAATTGGGAAGTTTATTTAGACAAGAAGATACAGGTACGAGTGTAGTTAGTTTGGCATTAGAACATCAGCATCCCGTTCAGTTAGTAGGAACGGACCATTACCACACCTTTCTCCATGAAATGGCGTGTTATGGCGCTCCTTTTCATTACACGGATGAGAACCATCTATTAGGTAGCGTAAGTATCATGGTCCCTATTGCATTTCACAATCCCTTATTTATGCCAATGCTTACCCAATTAGTGGATTCCATTGAGCGAGAATTGCTTTTAAGAAAACAAAATCGTAAGCTTAATATCTTTAATCAAGTATTGCTAAATGGAGCTAGAAATGGAATCATTATCACCAATGCAGAAGGGATGATTTTAGAGTTTACTGACTTTGCTAAGGAGATCTTTCAACATCCATTTAGAAGTATTTATGAACTTCCAATTATAGGAGACTACTTTAATAATGTCCTTACAATGAAGGAAATTTATGATAGTAAAGAAGTCATTTTTTATAGTACTTTAGCAAACCCCATTATTTGTCTTTTTGATGCACAACCGATTTATGAAGGAGACAAGGTCATTGGTGCCTATGGACAATTACGAGATATGACAGATCGCTTTTTTATGGAGGAAAAGATAAAGACGACTGAAAAACAAGTACTTGCAGGACGAATTGCGGCTGGTATCGCGCATGAAATAAGGAATCCTCTAACAACTGTACGCGGGTATCTTCAATTTCTTGAAAAAGAGGTGGCGAGTGATACCGGTCAATTATTTTCCAATCTACTCATTCCGGAAATCGATCGAGCGAATAAAATTATTACAGATTTTCTAAGTATTGCAAAGCCTTCAGAAAGAGTGTTTGAACGCATGCAGGTTAAGCATTTCTTTACAAGCTACTTATGGAATTTTCTTAAAAGTGAAGCTTTGCTGCACAATGTAAATCTGGATTTTTATATCACACCACATACAGAGAATCTTTTCATGTTATGTAATCGCGAAGAGTTGCTTCAGGTATTTATTAATCTATTTCAAAATTCTATACAGGCAGAAGGCGACACTCCATTAGCCGTAAGAATCTGTACCGATATAAAAGATGAATATATCCAAATTATTTACAGTGATAATGGGAAAGGTATTCCAGCCTCCATTGTGGCGAATATTTTCGAACCGTTCTTTTCAACAAAGGATATCGGGACAGGATTAGGCCTATCAGTCTCGCTAAAAATAATTGAGAATCACAATGGTCAAATGTCTGCCAAAAGCAAGGAAAATTCAGGTACTACCTTTATAATAGAACTCCCTCTTCATAAGGAAACATAATAAAATAGTAGCTTCCACTATTCATGGAAGCTGCTGTTTATTTTATTATTACACGCTATAATTTTGAAGCCCTACTGCCTTCTTTCATTATCCATGCTCTATTACCATTGCAATCCCTTGGCCCCCACCAATACACAAGCTAACAACAGCAAACTGGCCATTTCTCCTTCTTAGTTCATAAGCGGCAGAAAGTAAAACTCTTGCTCCACTTGCTCCGACAGGATGACCTAGCGCAATCGCTCCTCCATTCACATTTGTTTTCTCTCGGTTTATTTGCAGTGCTTTTTCCACAGCTAAATACTGAGCCGCAAATGCTTCGTTCACTTCGATTAGATCCATGTCATCAATAGTAAGGTTGGCTCGTTGAAGTGCTTGGGTAATTGCGGGCACAGGACCAATGCCCATAATCGTTGGATCTACTCCTGCCACAGCCCAGGCTACTATTCTTGCAACAGGTTTTAGATGATTTTCTTGAATGAATTTTTTACTAGCAATAACAAGAGATACTGCACCGTCATTAATTCCTGAGGCATTTCCAGCTGTAACGGTTCCATCTATTTTAAAAGCAGATTTAAGAACTTGAAGTGCCTCTATATTTGCATCAGGCTTAATATGTTCATCTGTCTTAACAATCTGAATACCCTTTCTTGTTTTCACCTCAACAGGTACAATTTCTTCATCTAAGATTCCCTTACTGGCAGATTTGGCCGCTCGCTGATGTGATGCTACAGCAAATTGATCCTGCTCTTCTCTCGTAATCTGATAGATTTGGGCCAGCTTTTCAGCAGTCATCCCCATTCCACTTCCTGTATATTGGTCGGTCAATGTTTCTAGCAGCATGTCGTCAAATTGGAGATTCCCCATTTTAGATCCGCTAAACCGCTGTGAGAAATTAGAGTAGGGGGATTGCGACATATTTTCTGCTCCTCCTGCAAGAACGATGTTTGCATCACCTACTAAAATATGCTGTGCAGCCGTTACAACGGATTGAAGTCCCGAACCACATAATCGATTTAAGGTGAGAGCTGGAACCTCTTGTGGAATTCCACTGTACAATCCAATATGTCTTGATAAATAGGATGCATTTTTACCTGTATGAATCACATTTCCATAAATTACATGATCTATCTGAACTGGCTCCACCTTCGAACGGCGAAGTGCTTCAATGGCACTCGCTGTCCCTAGCTCCGTAGCACCCATTTGTGAAAACACACCACCAAATTTCGTAAAAGCCGTACGTGCACCATCCACGATATATACATCTGTCATATTTGTTTTTACCCTCCCTTATTTTCATGTTCCCTTTTTATTTGTACTAATGTCATTAATCCACAGTAAACGCTTACAACTTATATTCTTTTTTTACATTATCTTATTTCTTGCACCGGTGTAGTATTCTGAATATTCACTACATAATTACTGTACTAAAGGTCTATCTACTATATCAACCCAAACAATCACAAAAAAGAAACGGAAGTAGCTTCCACTACTTCCGATACACACTTTTTTCTTGAATCCGCATGAATAAAGCTACCAGTACGGTAGCTGACAATGTTTTATATTAATTGATATTTTTTAAAACTATTATAAATCCCGTCGTTATCATGCGTATCTGTGATATCATCGGCTGCTTCTTTTAATGCTTCTTTCGCATTACCCATTGCAATTCCAAATTTTACAAACTTCAGCATCTCTAAATCGTTCATCCCATCACCATACGCGTATGTGTGCTCACGGTCCACTTGTAAATGCTCAAGTAATTTCTCAATTGCGACCGCTTTATGAATTCCTGGTACAGATAATTCTCCACTATTCTCTCCAAATAGCGGAACTGTGCTTGGAATTACAGTGAATTTTGAAGAGAATTCCTGCTTGATTTTTTCAATGGAAACGTTAGAGCCTAAAAAAGAAATTTTATTAATATCATCACGAATTAAATCCTCTCCGTCGATTAAACAATCATGAAAAGGCTGAATTCCCTTTTTGACCTCTTCTTCAGCATGTGGATTTTCTGCTAAGAAATTATTAATAATCCCTTGTATATGCTTCTTACAATTCCTACTCGCAAATAAGCCTCCATTTGATTCAAGATAAAAATCTATTTGATGCTTATTAAAAAAATCAACCAAATGTATAACATCTTCCGTAGAAACTCGCTCATGAACCAAGACCTTTTCATCTACTTCAATGTAACCCCCAGCGGCACCAATTATCCCATCAAATCCAATTTCCATGATATCATGAAATAACTCTGCCTTTGAGCGGCCGGTACATATAAATACTTGATGTCCATTTTTTCTCGCCTGTTGGATAGCATTTTTTGCTGATACAGGAACTACTCCGTGTTCATTTACCAGTGTTCCATCAATATCCATGAAGATTACTTTTTTCAATTTGATCACCTTTACTTGTTTAATTGTATTTGGATGAATTTCCGTTTACCGACTTAACGGATCGCCCGTTCTTTGCTTGGCAAAGACAGCACAAGGAATGTATTTCATGTTATCTTTGTGTCGATTCACACCAACCACCGACTCTCTGTTACAGGGAGATAACTACTACTTGGTTTCCGTCATTACTTTTACGATATTAAAATTTATTTTCCTTTATAACTCTTCTCAATAGAGAAGAAATACTTTGTTGCTCAGCTTCAGATAAACTTGAGACTATATCTACTTCTCCAACATGAAATCGTGGATAAAGCTCTTCCATTACTTTTTTTCCCTTTTCTGTTAAAGCAACGTACGTAATTCTACGGTCTCTTTTATCAACTTTTCGGTAGCAGAGCTCTTTTCTTTCTAACGTATTCGTAATATTGCTTATCGTTGCCTTCGATACTCCAGCTGACTCAGCTAGTTTCTTTGTCTCAACAGATTCCCAAATCCACAAATCATAAAGAATCGAAAACGATGTCCACGATAATCCATATTCCGATAAGACTTCTCGTTCCATCTTATTTCTTAAGCCCTGTTCCATACGATATATATTAGTCACTACTGCAATTGCTTCTAAGTTTAGTGAATGAATGGGCAATTTTGTAAGGAGATTAATGGTATCAATCTCTTCTGGAAGTAAATTACCTTTTTCATTAAATGAGTGAATATTTCCCACCTCTTAATTTTCTTAATCGTTAGCTACGAAACGATATTATCAAAATAAGAGAGAATTAGCAACAACTAGTTGCTAATCTCTATCCCTTCTGGATGCCACTGATATTCATCTAAACAAACCATCCCCGTTTCGCTTACTTTCACTCCTTCGTTCTGCAAGGATAAGACTTGATCATGATAAGAAGAATCATCCTGAATAGAGATTTGCCCTTTAGCATTTATTACACGATGCCAAGGTAAACAATGCTTTTTACTCATCGAATGAAGAATGCGAACAACTTGGCGAGCAGCTCTTGGACTACCGGCAAGTCTGGCAATTTGACCATACGTCATTACTGTTCCTTCAGGGATATTTTTTATTATCATTACTACTTGCTTTGTAAAAGGCTGCATGTGATAGATCCTTTCTTTCCATCTATTCTCAAATAATAAAAGCTTAGGGCATAATTACTGAAGGATACCATTTTGAGGTGCTTTACTGAAAATACGTACCGAATAAGCGGAGATTTTTCCGTTAGTTGCAGAATGGAGCTCGTTTCGGGGGGAATAAGGGGAGAATTTCCGCTAATTCAAAGCAAAATCTCCCCTTTTCGAAATTTCCGAGCCAATAGGAGGAATTTCTCCGTCTATTGTAAGCTATTTTTGATTATAATTATTAATTAAGCGGAATTTCTCCGTCTATCAAGTCGAGTGCTTACCCTTCTCCCCCAACCGATAAGTGCGGACCCTGTTATTCTCTTATACCACCCTCATACAATACTTCAAAATAACGATTGACAGCATTCCCATAATCATTGGTAGCTGTTATTCTATAAAAATTATAGGCTGGACTATTCTCATTGAATACAAGGGTCTTTTCAAATGAACTAGTTAAGGTCTCCGTCACTTCCTCCCCAGATCCAGAAGCGCCGTATAATAAGAAATCAGCATCTGAACGACCTTTAAAGGTGATGGTATGATCCCCTTCAGGTAGATGTGTTACCAAATCAACAGGACTCTCGATTGTTAACTTAGGTAGAGTAGTATTTGGTGCTTCTTTGAACGAAAGACCTTTAAGCGTAAATTCGTAAGTAAGAAGTGAGAGGTCTTCCGGTAATTCGGCAGGATTGGAAGTGACAACAAACATATAGTCACCTGCTGGTAATACATCTCCATTACCATACATAGCTCCCCAAATTTGATCAGTAATGATAAAATCCGAACCAACTGTATTCGATCCCCAAATTACATTTATCGTGCCTTTTTTAGTCGTAGAAAAAAGATAATAATGTGTTTCAAGGTCTCGATATATATTTCCATTCCATTCAACACTTGTAATCTTCTTTTTTTCTTTTACTTCTTTTGCCTTTGCAGATAGATCCAATACCGGGACAGCTTTTGCAGGTAAGAAACTTGGTGTTAGAAAAAGCAACACCATAAAGAGTCCGATCCCAATAAGTAAAAATAATCTAGTTTTTAACATTCCGCCTTGCACCCTTTCCTAACAATAAATGGGTGGTTTATCCAATGCTACGTTGTTTGCTGTATCTGTTTTCACTATTAAAGTAGACGGGTTTTTTTTGTTAATGTTACATATTTTTTACAAAAACACAATATATAGATTTGTTTTTATATTACAATAAAAAAAGACCTTGCTAAATAGAAGATCTTTTGATTAAATATTTAGTTCTGAATGAGAATTTTACGACTTCATTTGAGAGGATTTTCCACCCATAGGCATTAATGTACTTATTCTTTCCATACCCGTAATAATTGGCTTCGCTTGTTTGATTAAGGATTGTGTTGATTCAAGCGCTAAAGAGGCTTGGTGAGCATCTTCATTTTTCCACTCTTCGTACACAAAAACTGAATTTGGCTCTGTATCAGATGTACTGACTAAGTAGACCTCACATTCGTCTAACTCATTCATTGACTGAGCTGCTTCTAGCAAAATTCTTACCATTGAGTCACGTTCCCCTTCTTTGACTGTAAACTTGCCAAACAAACCATACTTACTCATAAAACCAGCTCCTTTTTATGGAAATTCCATATAATACATTCTTGAAAGGCTTGTAATTGTCCTTCTTTATAGGAAAAAACACTTCTCCCTATTCGGAAGAAGTGTTTGTGTACATTACTTTTTCTCTTCAAAGTAGTCTCTAAATTCCTTCGTATCTGTTTGGTCTTTATTTTTATAATAAGGATTATCTACTGTAGAATCCTCTGGATCTAAATTTGTTTTAATGACTAACATGGGCGCTTCTGTATGTTTGGCGATTACACGATCATCCAATTGTTCAAAATCAGGTAGTTTATCGCTTCCAGGTTTTCTTGGTTCCACGTTCACACACCTCCTAATGATAGGATGCTTTAAAGAATCAGAACTATGTACGAAAATCTTTTATTAGGTAAATACTATTGTTAAAAGGCATAGGAGGGAATAAAGTTTGGGAGCTATTCAAAGAAATAGCTGGACATTTGAGACCGAATTTAGTGTGATTAAACAAAAGGGATCGATTCAAGTGTATCATCATGGTGATTTTAAAGAAGAAATTACCTTTGATTTTCACGGAAATTTTCCGAACCACAATGAAATAGAAAAGATCGTCGATATCTATTGTGAGAGTCACCAAATTTAATATTGGTTTTTTATGGTACGTACCTTAATGAAAAAGCAGGAAATAATATGAACGATAACCTTGAAAGGGAGGGATTTTCTATGTCTTTAGAGTGGTTTGACCGAGTTAGTGGTGAATTGCAAGATCATCTAGAGTCTATCTGTGATAAGTATGATCAAGTGGGGCATATGTCTGTTGATCGTGGGGCAAAACATCCACGAATGGAGTTTTACGTAGAAACAGAGGACGATGATCGCGAGTATTTTTGTACCCTTTATTTCGATCCACATAACGAAGAGTTCTATATTGATTCCATTGATGTAGAGCTGGGGCAAACGTCAAAAACAATCCTTGCTGATATTGAGGACATAATAGATGCGGTTCATGAAAGTTTGCATGACTTTATGAATGATGATGATTTCGATGATGAAGAATACTACGAAGTGGACGACGATGACGATGTTGAAGTTGATTATGTTCTCATGGACGATGAGGATGAAAGCGATGATATACTAAAACAGGTTGATGTCGAGTGGGAAACGCCAGAAGTGACGGCCTTTATGTACGAAGATGAAATTGAAGTTTCCTACCAATTCGGTATTGTCCAAGAAACAGGGGACGGTGTTCTTCGCAGAGTCAACCGAATTTGGACAGATGACGACGATTTAATTAAAGATGAAACCAATTTTATCTTCTCTAAAGAGGAAGCAAGTACGATTATCGCCATGATCGCGAGCCATATGGATTCTTTAAGCGACTTTAACTATGACCGGTAATCAGCAGCTAGATCACTCGATTTGAGTGATCTATTTTTTTAACTCAGCCGGTTCTTTACTTATAATTATTTTTTATTATTTATTAATTCATCTGCAAATGTTAAAACGGCTTCACCATTACAAGTTCCGTAATGCATGGGTTGAATCATATCTATCGGTAACTGCAATCCCTCTTTTTTTGCTAATTTTTGAAAGTCAGGAAGTAAATAACGTACCTGTGGAGCTACGAGTAACACATCTGCTTTTCGTAAATGTTCTAAATGTCGCTCAACTTCTCCTACACCAATTGCCCAAATATGATAGGCATCCTCTCCGTATTGCTTCGCTTCTTCCTGGATTTTTGTTACTAATAAACTTGAGGAGAATCCCCCTGCACAGCATAAAAGGATATGTTTCATTGTTAATAAGCCTCTTTTCTATTAATAATATTAATTGAGAAAATACTCATCCCCGCTTCCTCTCCGGCATGTATTTCATCCATTTTTTCTGCTTATAACTCGCCACCCAATAGCCTAGAAAGGAAACTGCCGATAAACCCACTCCTATTTTCCAAATGAAAGGGTGCATTACATACAACCCAAACCCTACACCCATTATTCCAACTAACAAAAGCTGAAACATTTGCTTTTTATGATTTTCTTGAGTAATAAATAGGAACTTTCGTCTTTGTTCTGTTTCCTTTAGTTGCTCGAGCTTTTGCGGTGCTTGAAGAAATTCATTGGCTGAATGAAGCACTTTAAAGATCGGTTGTGATTGAATCCACTGCCAGATAAAAGCCCATTTATTGCTTTGGTTCCTAAGCCATTCCATGAACACAGGTTTGCCAAGATCGAGTGGTTCTTCTTCTGGAGCCACGCTTCGTAGAATTCCCTCTATCGTCCCAACAGACCGTGCTAAAAACACGAATCTTGTTGGTACCTGTATAGGAAGGGCTTGAATCATGTCATTCATTTCAAATTTTAAAGCAAGCAGGTCCATATTTTTCAATTCGCCTTTTTGAAAAGACAAGAGCTCAGATAAAAGTCTCTCCATTGTTCGAGGATCCGCATCTGGAAGCAGGAACCCTAATTGCGCCAAACACTCTACTGCCTTTTTGTAATTCTTGGCTAAGAAAGCCTCAATAAGTGATTGAAAATAGGAGGCATCTTTTTTACTGATTTGTCCTACCATTCCAAAATCTAATAAAATAATTCTTCCTTCTTGACTAACCATGACATTTCCTGGATGGGGATCGGCATGAAAATAACCTGGTTCTAGCCATTGGGGCAGGAAGAGTTCAATAAGTTCTTGAGCGATATCTTTTCGACTGATTTCTACTTGTTCTAATCCTTCGACATCTGTTAGCTTTATTCCTTCTACCCATTCCATGACAAGCACCTTGTTCGTACAAAGCCCTGGAAAAGCATTAGGTATTTTAACAATATCACGACCCTTGAATCGACTATTAAATGATTGCAGGGCCTCCAACTCTTTTGCAAAGTCTAGTTCCCTTTCAATCACTTCTTTTAATTCCTTATATAACATCTGAAAATTAATAAATCCTTTTGGTACTGGGACAAAATGGTCAGCAAACCAAATGATGATTCCTAGTGTCCGAAAATCTATCTGAACAATAGATTGAATGTTTGGACGCTGAACTTTTACAGCTACTTTTGTTCCATTTTTTAATAACGCTTGGTACACTTCACCGATAGAGGCAGATGCGATCGCCTGTTTTTCTATATATTCTATATGCTGGTATATAGAGCCTCCCCATTCTTTTTCAAGAATGTGCTCTATTTCCTCCCATTTTGACGGCGGCACATGATCAGTCAGGTCCTCCATCTGTTTGATAAAAGCATGTGGAAGTAGATCTGAACGAATGCTTAATATTTGACCAATTTTAATCAATAACCCTTCTAATTCGAACAGAGTTTTCCGAAATCTCTCACCGATCTTCCCCCACAGCTTTTCCCACTCTGACTCAGGCTTTCTTCGTAACTTGTACCAGTAGATTTGCAGAAAAATAGTAAAGGCTAGATACAAGACCTTTGTCATACGAATGAACTTACTTTGAACTTTCATTCCGAATCCTCTCGTTTCCCTTTTACTTGTGGTACATGTAATACGGAACAACTGCTACGCTGGTTTCATTTTTTCTAATCAAAAAAACACGCGATTTTCCTTTTTAATCGCGTGTTAGTCTATATTTAAGTATTTATCAAGATAAGCGGTAAACTCAGAGTAAGGTAAAGGCTTTGCAAAATAATAACCCTGCACTTCATCACACTCAATTGTCTTTAGAAAATTCACTTGCTCTATCGTTTCTGCCCCCTCTGCCAGTACCTTTAGGTTCAGGTTATGACCCAGGGTAACGATCGATGTCATGAGGGTATCTTCTTCTTTCGGTATATTTAATAGAAATATCCGATCGATTTTTAGACGATGAATACTTAATTTCTTTAGATAACTTAGTGAGCTATATCCCGCTCCGAAATCATCTAAGCTAATATGAATCCCTAAATTTTTAATTTCTTCAAGTATCTGACTTGATTTTTCAAAATTAAACAGGCTTCCTTCCGTGATTTCTAAGTCTAATAACCTCGGTTCCAATCCCGTTTCTTTAAGTATTTCTTTAATATCCTGCAAAAGTCGAGGATGCTGAAGTTGTACCGAGGATAAGTTCACAGACACCCGTAAATCAAGGCCAAACAACTCATTTATCTCTACCGTTTGCGTACAAGCCTTTTTCAATACCCATAACCCAATTTGATTAATTAAATGTAATTCCTCCGCGAGCTGTATGAACTTCAATGGAGAAATAATCCCTTTCGTTGGGTGATTCCATCGAATGAGAGCTTCCATTCCAATAGGTTTCCCAGAAATTAAGGACAGCTGAGGTTGATAAAACACCTCGAATTGCTCTGCAATTACAGCGTGATGAAGCTCCAGCTCAATGTCTCTCTTTTCATTGGATTCTGTAAGAAGTTGGCTATTATATACCATGACTCTTTTGTCATCTTCAGGAGGAACATGTATTTTGGCTAAATTTGCATTTTTCACAAGTGCGTTCCAATCGGACCCATCATTTGGATAAAAGCAAATTCCAAACTTCGGAGAGATATAAAAATCTCTACTTCCCGCATGAACAGGGGTTAAAAATTGTTTGACCGTCGATTCTGCAAGACTTAGAATCTCCTCTTCAGAAACGTAGTCCTTTACAATAATTAAATGCTCCCTTTCACTCCATCTAACTAGCATCATATGGTCTTTTATACTAGCTTGGATTCTTCTTATTGAAGCTACATACACATTATCGCATTTTGAATTCCCAAGTAGATCATCTATGGCATCCAATCCTTCAAACCCGAAGAGTAACACTGCAACTGCTTTCTCTTCCCCCCACTCAACTAAAGGAATAATATTGTGGTATATGGATATTAAAGTCTAATTCTAGGGAGGTCATACTATTTTCCTACTTTCACTACCTTACTAATACTCTTAATATCGGTTGACCACCCAATTTATTAAGTAATAAAACAGAAAAATCCCCTCCATATAAAATAGAGCTACCCAATCAGCAGCTCTAGGTAAGGAAAACTTATATACGTAGAGTCATAACAAACTGTTCCCCAAGCGAACCAATCACTCTTCTTCCCGTATCTTGAAATCCTACTCGTACATACAGATTTTGCGCTGGGACATTTTGATGATTAACCCCTAGAACGATTTCGTCACAGCTTGGAAACTGATTTTGTATATATTTCTTGAGCAACAGTAATCCGAGTTTTGCATAACCCTTCCCCTGTTTTGAATAATCAATGGAGAATGCCGTTAAAAGCATAGCATTTGGGTTAGTGGAATATTCCTTCACACGTGAAGTCGAATGCAAAATAAAAAAACCAACAGGAACGTCATCTTCTACAATCACAATCGGAAATTGTCCCTCTTGCACTTCGAGCACATGTCTAGGCAAGGCAGTAAACTTCACTTGATCGCTAGGAAGTTCAAATGTAAGTAAACTCTCCTTATATTTTAGTTCGAATAGATCTAGACTAATATTTTTTGGTTGGCTCATTATTTTCTCCACTCTTCCTCAAGGATGGCATAGTAATACTCATCCCACCATCCATCATCAGTAGGAATACATTTTTTAAAATATCCTTCCCGTCTCATCCCGATTTTTTCCATTACACGGTAGGAACCAATATTTTCAGGCTGACATGTAGAACCTTCTCCCCCATATTTTTCACTATAAACTGCTTAGCATCTTCCTTAGTGAAAACCCCTTCTGGAATGTATCTCATCCCATCAGGATTTGATGTATATTCGTAAACTGCATGGTAGTCGTTTTTATCAAAACCTCTGATAATTAACCGTTCTGTTTCTATAAACATCGTTGCCACTCCTATAAAACAAAATGTGAATCTCCTAGACTAAACATTCGATATAGATGGAAATATTTCCTTCTTTCTAAAATATTAGATTGCTGAATGGAAAAAAGAACATTAAGATTAAGTTATCTAGATTTTAGGAGGCAAGATTTTATTGCGTAGCATGATGTGATTCCTTCATATAAATACAAAAAAAGGGAGAACAATATGACGAATTTATTTAAGGGGAAATTAATAAAACTTACTACTGTCCGAGCAGAGGACGCAGCCATTATGGCATCTTGGGAGGAAAACTCAGACTATTTACGTAATCTTGATACGGATATCGCCTACCCGCATTCGATTACGGAACTTGAAGAGGATAAAGAACGAAGCCATAATTCAGCGTATTTTCGTTTACGAACGATAGAGGATGACACTTTAATCGGTTTTGTTGTCATCCACTCTATTGAATGGAATAATCGGGTCGGTTCTTTAGCCATTGGAATAGGAGATACAAACTATCAAAATAAAGGCTATGGTAGTGAAGCATTACAATTAATTCTTCGTTATGCATTTCATGAGTTAAATCTACATCGAGTTGGTTTGGACGTCATTGGCTATAACAGTCGGGCGATCCGCGCATATGAAAAAGCAGGTTTTATTGAAGAAGGAAGACTTCGTTCCGCTATTTATCGTGACGGGCGTTATTCCGATCGTATTATGATGGGGATTTTAAGAACAGAATGGGAACAACAATTCTAAAGCAATAGATCAAAAGAGCCAACGAGTTTTTCGTTGGCTCTTTTGCTTAAAATGTATGGGCTAAATCCTTGGCTCTTGCAATTGCATTTTCTTTGATTTCTTGTGCTTTATCTGGCATAGCATTATGACCTTCAACAAATAATCCTTCAAACGAAGGTACTCCATAAAATTGCATTATAACACTTAAATAACGGTGTCCCATTTCGAGGTCTGCAGCAGGTCCCTCGGAGTAAATCCCACCACGCGCTTGAATATGTAGCGCTTTTTTATCTGTTAATAATCCTACTGGGCCTTCGGCAGTGTATCTAAATGTTTTCCCAGCAACAGAAACGGCATCAAGATACGCCTTCATCACAGGAGGAAATGAGAAATTCCAAAGCGGAGTAACAAATACATACTTGTCAAAAGAGATAAATTGATCACATAGTTCTCCAAGGCGCGCCACCTTCGCCTTTTCCTCTGAAGAAAGCTCGTCAAAACCTTTTCCTGACTGTAATTTCCCCCAGCCACTGAACACGTCTACATCAATTTGAGGTATATCCTCTTTGTAGAGATCTAAGTGTAAGACTTCATGATCTGAATTCTTTTGTTTGTACGAGTCAATAAATGCTTTTCCTACAGCCATACTATAAGACTGTGTGTCATCGTGTGGATGAGCAGTAATGTATAAAACTTTTGTCATATTCTCATCTTTCCCTTCTTTCATTGTTGTGCATTCTAGTTTGTGAGAAAATGACTTTTGTATGCATCTAACTGAAATTTTCCACATGAAAAAGGGAGCTCCTTTGAATGCCCCCTTTCCTTCCATTTTTAGTTCTCAGTTGTAAAAGGATTTCCACTAATGTTTGCTCTCATTTCATCAGTGAGCTTAAAAGGCTCTTGCTCTTTCACTTCCCCTTCTGCTGGGGCTCCATGCAAACTTCCATCATAGTGCATCGGTTTTCCATCCATATGTATTCACCTCCATCAAAAGATAGTATATACAATATCTTACTATTTATTTCGAATCGAAGACATATTATTTAAAATATTCTAACTTTTTTGTACTAATGTGATTATTTATTTTCCTCTAAAAAATTTAACTTTCCTAGCTCTTTATTTGTCTTCGTTCGCGTTAAGTTGTAGGACTGCCAAGAGGTATTTTTTAAATAAAACCGTTCTGCTTTCCTTTGCTTAAGCAACTCTTCTAATCCGGGTATATTGGCTCCACTTTGATAAAGATCAATAAGCCCAAGTGTTCCTGTGTCTGAAAGATTATTTAAATAATAAATGTCAATTTTCCCAGTTTTTTCGTACCTCTTAATATTTTGTTCGACAACAAATTGATCAATATTTTCAACATTGATACCAACATAATAGACGAGGGCCGCAATGAAGTAAAAATGAAACAAAGATAGTTTCTCAAGCCAAATTTTCACCAGTGTATAAGCAAATATTACCGTTAAAAAAATCATAAACGAATGAGCAAGTACTCTTGTAAAAGTAAAGCCATACGCCTCTTCGTACATCATCATACGCATAAACGCCGAGATCAGAAGAATAACACTTGAAAGAACTAAAACAGACAAAGCTATACGAATGAACTTCTTTAAGTTACCGTATACTGTTCGCGAGAGTTGAATAGAACCTGTTGTAACAGATAGGTTGATCATGGTTACAAAGAGCAATTCAAAAAAGCCGCGCCGTGCATATTCGGCATACGTATATCCTTCCTCCAATGAGCCACTAAAAAAATACGTAAATTGAACCGCCACAAAAGCGATATACACAAAATCTAACAAAAGTAATACGGTCAGTGTAACGACTCCGTCCATCGATAAGGGCTTTATTGGTCCTTCTTTTTGTATGATTTTATGGTTCTTAATAAATAGTGATTGCATAAACCCGAAGAAGCCAAATGTATAAATAAGTACAATGATGGTTCTAATAAGTAACTCCACATTAATGCTAAATATATACGGAATCTCCATAATCAATCGTTCAAACTGGGCATCTGCAGAGATCAGAAGATTTAAAACAATGAACAAAACGGGAACGGATAGGGTCATACCCAGTATTATTTTTTTCCATATTGCAAAATTCCTTTGGTTCCCTTTCTTTGATTGGTTTGTAATGTATTTGGTAAAGAACACATGATAGCGCAAGCCGTCAATTACACGTAGAAGCGTGTAAAAGAAGAAATAGAAATTATGCCAAACTCTATTTTTAGAGGATGTTACTAGCGACAACTGCAAGATCACAAGAGCTGGGATGACAACTATATTTAACGCATAAAAAAGCTGTGTGTCATAGAGATAGTATCCGGCAGTTAGTAACCAAATACAGATTAATACGAAATATCCAACCCTTTGGTGTGAAAACGGAAACTTACGAAATCTCCAGAAAAATACCGTGTAAAACAAAATGATAAAAACAAAATAGGATATACCAATTTGATCCTTAAAAAATGCCTCTTCCCCAACGATTCCTAAAATGAAACATAGAGCCAAAAAGATCCAATCGTTTTTCAACATTTTTTCATTCATCATAGTTCCTCCTTTTATATCGTTTTTCTATATACATAGTTTTACTATGTACTATGACAAAAAAAAGCTCAGATTGACGCTTTTTTCCCCCAGCGATAGCTGATGATGCAAACTGGATAAAGTAGAAGTGTTAAAAAAATACAGACACCGATAAAGGTTTCAGTTAATAGTGGATGAAACCATTCACGCGGAATAAGATGGAAGACTGTTAATACCATTAAAGTTACATTCGGTATTAAAGCTAAAATAAAGGTCTTTTTCATAACCCTTTTCCCTTTATGACCAAAGCCCCTCCCAATCTCATATCCTAGAAGTGCCCAAAAAAACATATAAATGAAAGCAATAATGATAGGAAAGGACGTAAGATTAGACCATAAATTTGTCAGCCACTCCCAGTCAAGAAGATTGTGAGCAAGTGTGAGTACGGCCCCACCAGTAAAGAAAAGAATATTCACAGCAATAAACAACCACTTCATATTGCTTGGTGAAAAGGAAAGCTCTTCTTTCCATATCGCAGCTATCTCTTCTGGTGTACCAAATCTTGAGTACACTTCTTCCCGAATTTCGTCATACTCCATTTTGTATAAACTTAATAAAAGCTCATCCAGATGCATTTCATATTCAGCTAGTATGGATTCCTTTTCTTTGTGGTTTCCGAGGCTTTCTTTCAGGCTTTCTAAAAATTCACTCTTCAGCCGTTCCATGTTTCTTTCTCCCCATCATCCTGTTCATTACCGAAACAAAATCATTCCACTCACGTGTTTTTTCCAGCAGCATCGCTTTTCCCGCTTCTGTAATTTTGTAATATTTACGAGCTGGACCTTTCTCCTGCTCTTTCCAGTAGCACTCAATATATTCCTGCTTTTCAAGCTTATGTAGTGCCGGATATAAAGTGCCCTCTTTCACCGAAAACTCATTTCCGCTTCTGTTTTCAAGTTCTTTTACAAGCTCGTAACCATACATATCCCGCTCTTCTAAAAGCTGAAGTAACAAAAGCGAAGTACTACCTTTAACCAATTCACGATTAAACATCTTCTCACCTACCTAGTTTTTTTAGGTATATAGAAATTCTACCTCTTAGTTTTCTTCCTGTAAAGGATTCTTGATAAAAAAAGAAATATTTTACAAGCATTATCAGTTTTAATCCCTTATACAACAAAACCCACACCTTTACTTCCTGAAAGGTCGTGGGTTTCGCAGGATAATATCATCTAGGCAAAAAGATCACTCATTGGGTGAATAGATTTTTTCAAGTCCCATTTTCTTATGTTAACAATGCTTATCTCTTCATCAGAGAAAAAGCTGATACCCGTAGAGTTTTCACCTGGATAAACTCTTGCTGACATAACTTTTTCTCCCTCGTTAATAAATACTTCTACCGAAGAGTGATCAACAAATATGCGGAGATGGAGAAGATTTTCTTTTAGTATTACTGGTGCTTTTCGTATTCCTTTTGGACCTTTTCCAGACCGCTCCCGGTCTAAGATCACCTTTCCTTCTAGTCGGTTATAAGAGATAACTGTTTCCTCATTCTCACTCACTCGAACCTTCACACCAAACTGTTCGACGGATTTTGCATCAATTGTTACCTCAAGCTCATAACTATCCCCCATAAGTTCAGGAACAACCTTCTCTTCTTTTACCGTCACATGTTCAAGCTGAACCATATTCCCACGAAGTTCCTGTAACTCGGGAACAGGTTTGCTGAAAATTTCTCCTTCTACCCATTCAAGCTGTCGAGGAATCGTCATAGCTCCTGCCCAATTGTATTCTTGCTCAGGCATGTGACTCTCCCACATCGCCATCCAGGCAATCATAATACGTCTTCCATTCGGATCTTCCATCGTTTGCGGAGCATAAAAATCAAACCCATAATCCAATAAATGAAAATCGCCATGTGAAAGTACACCTGTTTGATAATCTAATTCCCCTACTACATAGCCTGCTTGATGGAGATTAAGATACAAATCTCCTTTCGGCTTAACCCCTTGTGGTGACATCATGAGTACATCATGACCTTCCAAACGAAACACATCAGGGCACTCCCACATATACCCTAAATCCCCGTCACTTTTAGCCATAACACTTATGAATTCCCAATGTACTATATCACTAGAACGATACAGTAACACTTGTCCATGATGTTCCTTCGTTCTTGAACCTAACACACAATAATAGTCATTATCCTGTTTCCACACTTTTGGATCACGAATATGATAGGGATGAATATCACCTATAGGAGCTTCAGCTATAACTGGATTTTCTTTTAGCTTTGTAAAATGAACACCATCTTCACTTACCGCTAGGCATTGCACTTGTAATAAATCTTTATCATGGTCATCCCCTGTCCATGTATTCCCCGTATACATCACATACATGTTACCGTCTTTTTCAATGGCGCTTCCTGAAAAGCAACCATCCTGGTCATATTCTTCCGTTGGTGCAAGCGCGATCGGCAAATGTTCCCAGTGAACAAGATCTTTACTTTTTACATGCCCCCAATACATGGGACCCCATTCAGGTGAATACGGGTGATGTTGATAGAACAGATGATATTCTCCATTAAAAAAACTAAACCCATTTGGATCGTTCATCCAATAGGCAGGAGTGGTTACATGATAATTCAATCTCCAATGATTTTTGTTTACGGTTGGTTGTTCTTTTATAATTGAGTCTATTGCAGTATGTAATTTAGTCACCATCATACCTCCATAAGAAAACGCTTTAGCATTCTTAGACTTCATTGTATCCATCCAAAAGAATTTATGTCAACGTGATTTTTCACTAAAACACACCAGTTTTTTTACTAATAAAAAACTTAAACAGACATCCGATGCTAAACGAAACAATTGAGTTCGAACGTATATAAATACATATGTCTGAACCTTGAGATATTGCTTTTTCAGATCGATAGGGATAAAAAAAGAAGATTAACGATTGCGTTAACCTTCTTGACAGATATCTATTTTACCAATTGTTTCACTAACTCCCGATTGCGCTTCTTGAACACATCATTATGTGATGAAACCATTGCTGCTTGATGAGCATCTGGTTCAATAAATTTCTTTGCTTTATTCACAGCGTTGGCTGCGTCTTGGAAAGCTCCAGCAATTAAGTTCAATTTCCCATCGAACTTAAGAATATCACCGGCCGCAAATAATCCTGGAACCGAGGTTTCACTATAAGAGTTCCCCTCAATATAAAAATCCTCGAGCATATTGATATGTAAATCGCTGTTTTTCAAAAGACCTGCATCCTGTTCATATCCGTGATTAATTACTACCTCATCAACCGATAACAGAGTTGCCTCCCCAGTTACGTTATTAGTAATCTCTACCTTTTCAATCAATTCCTGATCATTAGTAGCTATTAACTTCGTAATGGACGAAGTACTTAAACAAGTCACTGAGCTATTTTGTAATTGTGACACTTGTGCTTCATGACCAGACATTTTGTCTTTTCGGTACGTAATGTAGACTTTTTTTGCAACAGGCTCAAGCTCATTTGCCCAATCCAACGCAGAATTTCCACCACCTGAAATGATTACGGTTTTATCCTTAAATTGCTTTAATGATTTCACGGTATAGTTCAGATTAGATACCTCAAACCGTTCGGCTCCTTCGATGTTCAGTTTTTGCGGCTTCAGAATTCCACTACCAACGGCAACAATCACTGTTTTTGAAAAATGATATTCACCTGAGGAACTTTCAAGAACAAAAATACCGTCTGCGTTTCGTGCGATAGAAACTACCTTTTCATTAAGTACCACTGTTGGGTTAAAGGTAAGTCCTTGTTCAACCAGTTGCTCGATAAGTTTTGCTCCAGGAACTGGTGTCATCCCTCCAACATCCCAAATCATTTTTTCTGGATACACATGAATCTTTCCACCTAATTGAGGCTGAAATTCAATTAATTTCGTCTTCATTTCTCTTAAGCCACTATAAAAAGTAGAGTACAGCCCTGCCGGCCCGCCTCCGATGATTGTTACATCAAAAAGATCTATTTTCTCCATTGTCACACTCTCCTATAACCAATTGTTATTGATTATCATTCTCATTAACTATAACTATACGATCTTTTTACCATTATGACAATCAAAATATTCAAAAAAAGGGCAGAAAGTGTTAATACACACTTTTCTGCCCTCTTTGTATTATGCTTTTAATACATCGTGATCCACATAGCGTTCTCCGTTGATTTCGCTAATCACATTAATGGCTACTCTTGCTCCGTCACCAGCTGTAATAATGGTATGAACACTTACTCCAGCAATCGTTCCTGCAGCCCAAACTCCTTCGATTTCAGTTTTACCATTCGCATCCACCGCCACATTTTTAGGAATTCTTGGCTCTGTTCCTGGTTTTGTTGTTAGTCCCATTTTTTCTGCCAAATCGGCTAATACCCCTGTCGCTAAAATGACATGCTTTGCTTCAAAAGTTTGTTCTTCTGTTTGAACAGTAAATCTATTTTCTCCTTTTTCAATATGGACTACAGGAAGATTAATAATTTCAGCTCCAAATTTTGCTGCTTGTTTCTTTCCTGTTTCCACTAAGTCTGGGCCAGTCATTTCAGACACACCATAATGATTTTCAACCCAAGCACGCTTCGTGATACTTTTATCATGGTCAAGTAATAATGTTTTTTTTCCAGCCTTTGCTGTAAATATGGCGGCACTCGCTCCTGCTGGACCTGCACCAATTATGGCAATATCATACATAAAAAAACCTCCGCAATTTTTGAAATTATAAGTTAATTTTATTAAATAATGGTATATGTGTCAAAGACTGTGCTCATCTCAATCAATACTGTTAATTTATCTTACAAAAAAACAGGTTAATTTCTTGCGTTTTTCTCTTAAATTTGGCATTCTTATATTAAGTTATCAGAATATTTTACATAATCATTATATATGATGATACCAAATGCCTCCTAGATTCGCCTTCTACTGTATCTCTGCAAATATTTGTTATCAGATTTATATGGCACTTTCTGCTATAATAGGATGATATAGATATTTATTTGTTTTCACCTTTCACTTTGTTTGAAACATTTTAAATATATTTTTCAGGAGGTAATCTATGTACGAAATAAAAGATAAACAAAAATTATTTATTTACACAGGTCCTGATGGGTCTGGAAGAAAAACGATTGCTAAAATGGTTGCTACTGCTTTTGACATGGAGACAGTTCTTTCTTATACCACTCGTTCAGCACGTCATTACGAACAAAATGGAGAAGATTATTATTTTATTGATGAAACTACATTCAAGAAAATGGAGGACAATGGAGAATTTCTTGAGAGTGTAGAAATTGATGGTTTCCATTACGGTATACGTGAAGAAGATATTGTTAAAGCCTTTGAATCCCATAATCTTGTATATTTGACACTCAATCCTGAAGGTACTGAAAAATTGAAGGAAATGTATGGGGACCGTGTTATGCGTTTCTTCATTTATGCCGATCGTGATACGGTAGTCTCCCGTCAAAAGGAACGTCAGGACAACGAGGAAGTTATTAACCGCCATATGTCTCATTATGACGAAACTATGGCATATAAAAATAGCTGTGAGCATGTATTTGAAAACTATGATTCACCACAAACGTCTTTCCGCATCAGTGAAGTAATTGAAGCATTCCTTGATAGAGACTTCTTTGTAACAGATTATTAAGATAAGGAAAGGACGATTGAAATATTTTCAATCGTCCTCTTTCATTGTCTCTGCTACTCTTTATCCTTAGACAAGCTCTCTAGAAGTGCCATCGGTATATTTAGTTTTTGTCCGCTAGCATTCAAAAGGTTCAGCTCATTTTCTATGTCATCTTCCTTATCCAGGTTACGTATTTCTTCATGTAAAACTTCCATTTTTTTGTCTAGCATCGCTACAGTGTCTGCAGCGTTTTTCAGTTCTTTCGATAAATAAGCGGGAACTTCGTTCTCAAATTTATAATAAATCTTATGTTCAAGACTTGCCCAGAAATCCATCCCAATGGTACGGATTTGTACTTCCACATAAACATTTTCAATTCCATTTGACATAAACACTGGGATTTTCACAATTAAATGCAAGCTTTGATAGCCATTTGGTTTCGGATGATTAATATAATCCTTCTTTTCTACTACTTCGATATCGCTTTGGTTCTCCAGCATTCTACTTATCTCAAAAATATCAGAAATAAAGGAGCAGGTAATCCGAATTCCCGCAATATCTTTAATGTTTTCCTTTATGCTTGGCAATGATAAATCTAGATTTTTTCTTTGTACTTTTTTAAGAATACTTTCTGGTGATTTGATTCTAGATTTTACATGTTCAATAGGGCTGTAATCATGAATATATTGAAATTCCTGCTTTAAAATATCAATTTTCGTATTTAACTCATCAATACCAAATTGATATAGCATCATAAATCTTGTTAGTTCGTTTTTAAACTTTTTTAATAGCTTTAAGTCTAGTGCTTGATTGGAACTCATCTGTACTATTTCACCCTTTAAAAAAGAAGTATTTAACCCGAGTTAAATGTACACCTCCTCAAAAACATTGTCAATTTAAAACATAAGGACGAATTTCAAACACACCATTAATAAAGTCTTTCCTTGTAGCTTTCTTTCAGTCCTTCTTCTACCGTCCTAGCAGTCGTATTCGGTAAATTCACATGTTCAGATATGATAGTAGCCACTGAAGGCAATAGTCCTCTCTCCGGCCATGAAGAAGGATCCCATAAACCTGATCGAATAAATGCTTTTGCACAATGAATAAAACACTCTTCCACATCAACAGCAATTCCTACTAACGGCGACTTCCCCTTTACCGCCATACACTCCAGTATTTCCGGATCTTTTATGAGGGTAGCCTGTCCGTTTACCCGCAAAGTTTCGCCCAGACCAGGAATGAAAAAGATCAAGCCGACTCGTGGGTTAGATAAAATATTCCGCATAGAGTCCATCCGCTTGTTCCCAGGCCTTTCAGGGATGACTAACTGGTTTTCATTTAACACGTGTACAAATCCAGGTAGATCTCCCCTCGGTGACACATCACAATACCCTTCCTTATCAGACGTGGATAATACTAGAAATGGTGACTTCGAAATAAAATTTCTACAATGGTTATCAATAATAGAAATGGTCTTGTTTTTGACGAGCTCACTTGGAAATCCCATCATCGATCGAAGTTCATCCTCTGTACGAATTGTATCTTTATAATTTATTTTTTTCACGTATTATCCCCCCTTTTATCTATAGTGTAATTGTATAATTTGCAATTGTAAAAAAATACCCTTACATTTGAAAATGCAAGGGTTTAACTATGAGTACCTAAGCGTGGTTTTCCTCTATCTGTTTTTTCATTTTCTTCCTTTTCTTCATTGCCTTTAGCAAGAAACCACCTTTAAATGTTTTCGGTTCATAGGCAATTATAAATGCATTCGGTTCATATTGCTGAATCATGTCGTATAAACCTTCTTCTTGGTTTCTCTTTGTTAATACCTCTAACTTATATCGAATGGCTTCGATTCCCTCACCTTCGTAAACAGTCACGCCATAACCATCTTTACGAAGCTGCTCAACCAGATTCATATTTTTATTGGTTAAAATCACTTGAATCGTTGTATATCCAATTGCTAATGCTTCTTCAATCATGGATCCAATGATGATACCTAATCCAAATCCAATGGCATACACAATCATCACAACTACATTTTGCTCCCCATTAAATACAATCGATAGTCCGAATATGTATATGAGTGCCTCAAGTAACCCTAGAAATGCTGCCTGCATTCTCAACCCTTTTACTAGGAAAATGGTTCTCAGTGTAAAGGTTGGAACGTAAATTAACTGAAGAACTAGTACAAGAATAATATCTTTAACCATACATATTCCTCCTTTCATTGTCACTCTGCACAGTCTAACGAAAAAATGGGTTTCTGTAAATCCCCAAATTTGTTTTCTGTAATCTCTACCTGTTCCCTAATAAAAGTAGGAAGCCTACAACAAGGAAGCTTGTCCCTTATATGAGACAAGCGTTACTTTTAATCATTTATTTTACTTCGTCCGCCGTCACTGTTTGATTTCTTCCATTTCCTTTTGCTCGATATAAAGCTTGGTCAATTAAATTAAATAACTCATTGTGATGGCTGGCAGTGTTTGGCATATTTCCGACACCAACCGAAATCGTGACTGCCTTACCAATGGGACTGCTTGTTTCTTCTGTTGTTTTCCTTATTCGTTCAGCAATTTGGTAAGCTTCTTCTATATTAGTATTCGGTAAGAGAATCAAAAACTCTTCTCCACCGTAACGGAAACTAATGTCACATTCTCTTGTTTGCTTCCGAATAAGTTCTGATAAGAATCTTAAAACATCATCCCCCATTAAATGCCCATAGGTATCATTGACCATTTTAAAATGATCAATATCGAACAGAATGATTGAATACTCCTTAAATTCATGAATACGCTTTTGTAGAGTGCGACGATTTAACAATCCAGTTAATGGATCAAGTGTAGCTTCATTTTCAAACATTTGAATTTGTGTTCGATAGTGGTCTACCATTAAAAACATCGTGTGCTTTAACTCATTCACTTCGAAATAGCCTTCAGGAATATCTGGCCTTGTAATCGTTGTTTTTTCCGCCACTTGATGAGCATACTGTGCTAACTCTCGAAGTGGATGTACAAATTTCCTCAATAGATAAATAGAAATGACCAAAACTAATATTACGAACGGAAGAGTAAACTTTCCAACCTGCTTTATTAACTCGATAGAAGGTTGAATATAAGAATTTTTAGGAGTCTGGCTCACAATTCCCCAATTACTTGTTTTTACATGTGCATAGCCTGCCAGCATTCTAATTCCTTTCGAGTTTGTTATTTCAATCTTACCAACTTTGCCCTCTACAACACGTCTAACGGCACCATTTTCTATAACATTATCACCAATCCGATTTCTCTCTGGATGATAGATGATATTTCCTTCTGAATCCACTACATACACATAAGAATCGACTGCATGTTTCGGATGAAGACTTAAAGTATCTTTGATGCTATTGTCTTCACTTAAGTAAATCGTTCCACCTAGAAATCCGAAGTACGCTCCTTTATCATCGAATACCGGTATAGAGATGAGAATTATTAGTTTTTTCGTCACCTCGCTGATATATGGCTGGGAGATCAGCGGCATTTTCTTGTTAATCGCATCGCTAACACCAATAGTATCAATCTTTACTCCTTCTAAATCAAGATGTGGAGCAGAGTGGACAATTTCTCCTTCTTTATCGACTAAAAAAACTGAATTAAAAAAGTTGGTTGAGGTTAGTACTTGATTTAACTCTCCATATAGTTGATCACCATCCTGAGTAAACGGGTAAATCGAACCGGCACTCACCTCAAGCGTTTGCAACATATTTCGAAAAAGTAAGTCTGTTGTGTCTGCCAGCTTTTCTGCGTACACCTGATTTTCACTTAAATAACCTTTTTCTCTATTTTCTTTACTAACGATGATACTCGAAATCATCACTCCAAGATACGTTCCGAGCATTGCAAAGGCTATTAATAATACTATGATTAATTGTAAAGTGATTTTTCTTTTATTCATCTGTTTCTCCGCATAGATGTAATATTTTCTGTGTCAGTTTCTATATCGGACAAAATTCGACAATTTTCATGTTTAACCTGTGAAATCTTAAGTATTTTTTACCGGAAAACCTTGGATGGTACATCAAAGATTTGCCACAATGAGAGGATGAATAATATAGAAATAGCCCATGCTAAAATTGGTCTACGATGATGGACCCATAATATAGTAAACATCATCATATTGAATGCAATAGACCACTTGATACTCCAACCATTAGAGTATTGAATGAGACCTGTTTTATAATCGATCCCTTCGTTGATCATGTACAAAGATGTCCATCCTAATATGTAAAGAATCTGTTTGCTACGTGAACCCGGGAATTTGGATAAATAGATGAGTGCTGTGGCTGGATATTTAATTATCATGATGGAAAATGAAATATGTGTATTCGTGAGTCCTGCTTGTTTGTCGATTTCAGGTGGATGGTACCGCCACATAGGATAGAGATCTGACAATAGGTACAAATAGAGAAAATCCCCTATGATAAAAAAAAGAATGGTTGGGTAGTATTTTTGCCAATTTTTCCAATCTCCCCATTTCCACATCGCAAAAATCCAAACGGACGCATAGAGTACATTTACCATGACCGAGCATCTCCTATTTGCATACATTTTTAGGAGGTTACCCCCATATTTCGAGTTTATCCATAATAAGGGATTTTCACACGGCAAATAGCACAGTTGCCTCACTGTGCTATTATTCGGATATAAATTCGGTGTGCTTCCCCAATATCTTACTGATCTTTTCTGCTAAAATTAAAACTGCTGCAGGGAATGTTATATAAAGATATGGGTCCCACCACGCAAAAATGTGTAGGATACCGGTAAACAACAAGACACGGGTAATAAAAAACAGGCTGATTATTAAAAAGAAAAATTTAAACCATCTATACCTTATCTTCCATTTTGCTAAGGCCGTAATAGTTAGACCTGAACATATATAGTAAATAGCTGCAAATGCATTAGTATCCTGAAACACATTTTCATACCAACCCAAATCATAATAACGATTGGATAAAAACATAAGGGGAAGCATGTGAATCGTTCCTAAAATCGGACTAACAATTAAAAACAATAATAAAAAGTGGCGAATTCCCTCATGTTTAACCAATAACCACCGGTACAATAATTTGATAAATGGAAAGTAAACTAATAATAACCCGAAAAAGGTATACTCATTTCTCCACCAATTATGTTTATAGATAGAAAGCTCTTCGAACAACCACTCAATACCTATGAGAAATAACGAAAAGAACAGTGACCATTTCCAATTCTTTCTGAAGGTTGCTAGAAAAACTGCGATAACGGGTAAGACAAATGCATTAGAAGCAATAGCTCCAAGATTACTATCATACGTCGGATTTCTAGGAATAAAACGTGGGTAATACTCGTAACTTTGCAGAAAGTTATAAATAACTCCCTCAATGATATAACCAAACCCAATAGCCGCTAACAATAATAAGAAAACTGGCTCATCCCTTTTTTTATAGTAAGTATACAAGAAAAGCAAGCTACTTGCGGCCACTAACGCAATATACCAGACGGAATGATAATTCATAAGTGACCACTCCTTCTCTATTCTCTTACTATATAGTATTCCAAATTTCGACAAAAATCTTCATGGAATCATACAAATTTCCCATTAAATTTGTTTTTTTCTATTTTCTTGGGATGATATAGCCGTTTTGGATTTTTTGAAATCCAATTTTCGAATAATAATCCATGGCTATCGGTGATGCTAAAAGGATTAAAGATATTTCTTCTCCTAACCGTTCGTGAACGCGTCTCACAAGTTCTTTTCCAATCCCTTGATTCTGGTAATCTCTATCAACGGCTAAATCTGATAAATAGCAGCAGTAACTAAAATCGGTAATGGCTCTTGCAATACCAACAAGCCTCCTTCCGTCCCATGCTGTCACAGTAATATCTGCTTGGTTGATCATTTTTTGTAGCCGAGGCAGATCCTCAATAGGTCTTTTTATGCCAGATTGGCTAAAAACCTCTGCCAGGTCCTCTGCAGTAATTTTTTTATTTTCTTCATAGTTTATTGTAATCATGTTTACATCCTCCTTTTTTATTATATTACTCATCAACTGACCACTCCTAAAGTGTCAGATATGTTATAATTAACCATGCCAGATTGAATAGAAAGAGGAGATAAATATTCTTGAAATTACAGTTCCTTTAGATCCAGATCATGCGGAGCCACTTTACTTACAGCTTTATTCTTTTTTTAAAAAAGAAATGGTTGAAGGGAGACTCACTCCAGACACAAAATTGCCTTCAAAAAGAAAACTCTCTATACATTTGGGAATCAGCCAAACAACCGTTGAGACAGCTTATCAACAGTTAATCGCGGAAGGGTATGTCAAAAGTGAACCGCGAAAGGGATTATTTGTCACTGAACTGGAAATGGATATGTTATCAATTGAAAAAGAACATGCCTCAGAGAGCGACAACCTTCGTAAGGTACCTCAAGCAAATCACATAAAAGTGGATTTTGGCCACGGAAACATTGCATTAAATGAGTTTCCGTTTACTACTTGGCGTAAATTGACTGTACAAAGCCTTTATGAAGATGAGAGCCATCTCTTATTAAGTGGCGATCGGCAAGGGGACTTCCCTCTCCGCATCGAAATCGCCAAGTATTTATACCAATCGCGTGGAGTCAGATGTGAACCTGAACAAATCATTATTGGTGCTGGCACACAATATATGGTTACCTTTTTAACGATGCTCATTGGACGAGAAAGAGTCTATGCAATGGAGAATCCGGGCTTTCACCGCTCACGGGAAGCATTTAAGGACCAAGGTGTCAAACTTCTCGGGATTAATTTAGATCAAAATGGTATTAAAATGGAAGATTTGAGAGACAGTGAGGCAACCGTAGCGTATGTGACCCCCTCGCATCAGTTTCCATTGGGAATGGTGATGCCAATCTCACGAAGAATGGAACTTTTAAAATGGGCCAAGGAAACGGAGAGTTATATTATTGAGGATGATTACGACGGGGAATTTCGTCATACAGGAAGACCTATTCCTTCGTTACAAGGTCTTGATCATCAGGGACGGGTTATCTATCTTGGTACCTTTTCAAAATCATTGATTCCTTCTTTAAGAATTAGCTTTATGGTACTTCCATCTACCCTTCTTTCAAGATATCAAAATCGTTTTTCCATTTATAAGCAGACCGTATCAAGACTGCATCAACAAACTTTGTATCTGTTTATGAAAGAAGGTCACTGGAGTCGTCATTTACAGAAAATGCGCACTACCTATAGAAGAAAACAAACCACCTTGCTCTATCTTATTACAGAGAAATTTGGAAAACACGTAACAGTGATTGGAGTTGATTCTGGATTACATATTTTACTCGAGATACATAACAACATGACCGAAAGCGAATTAATTAGCAATGCTGAAAAAGTCGGCGTTAGGGTGTATCCTACTTCTGTTTATTATGATAGCAATAGCCTGCCGCTTACGCCAAAGGTATTGGTCGGATATGGTGGAGTAACAGAAAGCGAAATTCATACCGGGATTAACCTACTACAAACAGCTTGGGAGCTATTTTAGCTCCTGCTGGATTTTGTTAATTATAGCCTGATAGAACGATTGATCATGAGGGACAAATTGTTGCTTGCCAACAGATTTTTCATAAAAATATTTCTCTCCATTTTCCACTTTAAAGCCCTGCATTGGAATGTGCTGGATTTCATCTCTCCAAAGAGCAGAAAAATCCGTAAACTTCATTCGGTATATACCTGCGACCTCTTCTTCTTGTAGAACAAACGAATCGAATGGGACATTTTTTCTATGTAAAAATACATGAGCCAACTCATTATCTAGTAAGGGCTCCATTTTAACAGAATACTTCAGGATTCCTAGTGACACCAACTCCTCCATATGGACAGTCAACCCTATTTCCTCTTTCACCTCTCGAATTCCATCTTCAACTGTTTCATTGGCAAGTAAATGGCCGGCGGCAGTAATATCTAAAAGGTGCGGATAATCTTTTTTCTTTGGACTTCGAAGCTGAAGAAATATATAATCCATCCCTTGTTCCTTCTCCATCAACCAATAATGAAACGTCTCGTGCCAATATCCTTTTTCATGTATTTCAGCCCGTGTGGCAACTCCAATTGGCTCATGGTCTTCATTAAAGATTCGTAACAATTCTGTCTCCATAACAACTCTCCTCTTGAGTGAAATCATATTTTCATATTATCACAAAAAAAGCTTAAGGATTTCCTCAAGCCTCTACTATAGCTTTAGCTGTTTGGCGATGATATTCTTCATAATCTCCGTGGAACCAGCGTAAATACTGGCAACAGGAATGTCACGATATCGCCTAGCAATCTCGTATTCTTCCATATATCCATATCCGCCGTGAAGCTGCAAACATTCAGCTGCCACGCGCTTGGCCATTTCACTAATCCACCACTTGGCCATCGACACTTCTTTAACAATCGAATCTCCATTCACATGGCGTTCGATCAGCTGATTCACATATACTCTTCCTAGATCAATTTCCGTGGCCATTTCTGCAATTTTGAACTGAGTATTCTGAAATTTACTTATCGATTGACCAAATACTTGGCGATTTTTTACATAGTTGATGGTTAATTCAAGCATTACTTCTGCTTCAATCTGGCATTGTAGAGCGACAACTAAGCGCTCCTGCTGGAGATTTTCCATTAAATAATAAAAGCCTTTTCCTTCCTCACCAAGTAAATTACTAACTGGGACTTTGGCATCCTCAAAAATTAGCTCACCAGTATCTCCACTATGGATACCAATTTTATCTAGTTTCTTACCTCTTTTAAAACCAGGTGTCCCCTCTTCCACGACAAGTAAGCTAATCCCTTTATGAGCAGGTGAAGCTTTCGGGTCTGTCTTACACACAATCACCACAAGGTCTGCTTCTGTTCCATTCGTAATAAATGTTTTTTCTCCATTAACGATGAAAAAGTCTCCGTCCCTTGTCGCCGTCGTTCGTATGGCAGCTAAATCTGAACCTGCACCTGGCTCTGTCATTGCAATGGCTGATATTATTCGTCCACTGATAAAGCCAGGTAACCATTTTTCCTTTTGCTCTTCCGTTCCTAATTGCTCAATGTAAGGGCTTACGATTTCAGAGTGTAAACATATACCGCTAGCAACTCCCTGTCCTACCTTTTCTAACTCTTCAATTAAGATCATTGCATATGAAAAATCCAAGCCTAAGCCACTATATTTCTCATCAATACACGGACACAAAAAACCATTTTCACCAAGCTTGAGCCAAAATTCCTTTGGTATGTGGCGTTTGTCCTCCCATAGTTTAAAATATGGATAGGCTTCCTTTTCAAGCATTTTGCGTAGAGCCTTTCTAAACATATCATGATCATTTGTTAAAAAAGAAGCTTTCATTGAAATGCAGCCCCCTTTCATTAATGAAACCTTGAAGTCAATTCATTCTTATTACCTCCGCTTCAGGTTTATTACTATTTCAGCATTTCTTTCATTATGATATATTAGCAGTTAGCAACTAGATTTAGGAGGAAACGTTATTGACTAGAAAGACCCCGATTATTACCATCATGATTACCCTTGTACTTATGTCCATCCTTCCTTTCCAAGCGTTGGCGCATAACGGGTCAAGAGATGAGCTTGGAGGACATTTCCGAAGAGCAGATTGCGTGTACTTATTACATGAGCCAACGGAGCTTGCTAAAAACGCTACAAATATGTCAGAGCTCATCACATTAATTAAAAAGTATAATAGTAACTCATGTGCGAATGGATTAACCGAAAGCAAAGTAGACCTTGAAGGATATGCTTTTGCAAAAAGTGATGTTGCTTCCACATCATCTTCAACAAATAATCCATTAGAATTAGGAAAGACATACGAGGCAACATTAGAAAAATGCACAGATGGGGACACCGCGATCTTTTTTATTAACGGATTGTCTTATAAAACCAGATTTTTATACATCGATACACCAGAAAGCACAAACCAACAGGAACCCTATGGAAATGAAGCAAGCGACTATTCGTGTTCCCTGTTACAAAATGGACAAATAACCATTGAAACCGACGGGCCTTCTCTTTTTGACAAATATGACCGTTTGTTAGCATGGGTGTTTGTTGATGAAAAACTTCATCAAGAGGAAATTACGAGAGCTGGCTTAGTCGAGGACTTTTACGATTATGGTACCTATAAGTACGAAACCCGCATTGAAGAAGCAATGTTAGAAGCCAAAGCCAATGGTATTGGATTGTACTCCGTAAATAAGGAATCAGAGAATATTCAAGAGAATACTTCTAAGGAAGTAGTGGCAACAACCAGTTCGGAAAAAAAGGAGGCTTCCACCGAGGAGAATTCGGAGCAAGCACAACCGCTTGGTAGAGAGCAAAGCAGTGGTTCCACAGGAATAGGGGTCTTTGCTTTAGCAACAGTATTTCTCTTTTTTATGTTTCCACGTTTCAGCAGGAAAAGAGGAATTGAACCCCTTCTTATTCATAAAATGTGGACAAAAAACCTTTGGGTCAATGCCTTGTTGCTATTCCCCATATATACTGCTTTATTTTTCTTAGTGCTAGTTATCCTAATCGTTGAAGTAATTCGATTTATTAAGATAAGAAAATGACCAACCAAAATGGTGGTCATTTTCTCTATGCAGCCACGTCTCTTTTCTTGAAAACGAAAAAGGCTAAACTATGGAAAAGGACAAAATAAACGACAAGCATAAGAACAGAAAAAGTTAATGTCATCCCATCTACTAATGGCGTTCCTTCAAAATACTGCATAAGATCTGTGTTCGCAAACAAAATATACTTTGCCCACTCAAACTTCATGGCAATTAAATTCGTAAATTGAGCCCCGGTAAACATAAGGAAGATCGATAATCCGATAGCAAGTGAGCTGTTTCTGAATACTGCAGAAATCATAAATGCCATGGTCGAAAGCATAATCATGCTAATTGAGTTTAATCCATAAAATTTAATCAGGTGAAAAATCATCGATTCTTCAGCTACTTTGCCATCAAAGTAATTTAAATAAGGTGTTTCCTGTTCTGGCATCCCAAATGCGATCCATCCGATTAGAGTGGAAAAGGCAAATAGTAAAGTCAGCATGAGTAGTGCAAAAGAAATTACAGTTGTATATTTAGCCAAAAGGATTTTTGCCCGGCTGGTTGGTCGAATTAGCAGCAATTTGATTGTACCCCAGTTAAATTCAGACGCCACGATTCCTGCTGCAACAATAATTGTAAATAATCCTGCTAGTTGGATTAAACTTGATGCATCTTGAACAAAGCTCCATATAGCATATTCCCCATCCGGAGCGAGATTATGATCCAAACGATATTCATTAATGGCAATAATTTTCTCCAAATATTTTCTTTGCCCTTGTGCGGCATTTTCTATCTGTGCTAGATTTTGCTTCTGTTCATCAATAGTTGTTTGGATTTCCTGCTGCCAGTTCGGATTTGGCTTCACATCTTGATTCTCATATTTAATGATTCCACCCATAAGGACAATGGTTACTAATAAAAGACCCATCATCACAAATGTTCCTGGACGTTTAAAAATTTTCATCCACTCATTTTGTAATAACTTAAGCATGTAGGGATACCTCTCTTTCTTCTGTTACTTCAAGGAAACGTTCCTCTAATGATTTAGTTACTTCCTTTATTCCAAATATGTCTATATTTTCTCTGGTTAAACTATTTACAACGGAAGGAATTTCCTCTTTCTTAATACTGCAGGTAAAACCTATCTCACCTCTTCGAACCGGAATACCCATTGTTTGAAAAGTGGCTAGAGCTTTTTCAATTGGAGCAACGTCAAATTGAATCTCCTGGTCAATACCCTTTTTAAAATCTTGAATGGTTTGTACGTCAACAAGCTTCCCCTTTTGAAGGATTGCAATTCGATCACACATCATCTCCATCTCAGAAAGCAAGTGACTAGAAACGATTACGGCTAATCCCCTTTCTCTTGTTAGCATTTTAAGATGGTCTCTCATTTCGCGAATTCCTGCAGGATCAAGTCCATTTGTTGGTTCATCAAGTATTAAAACTTCTGGTTCATGTAAAAGCGCCTGTGCAACTCCTAATCTTTGACGCATCCCAAGTGAATAATTCTTAACTTTGTCATGGATTCGATCGGATAAGTTAACGAGCTTAACAACCTCATCTATCTTCGCTTTATTAACTTGATTGGACAATCTTGCAAAATGGATAAGATTTTCATAGCCTGTTAAAAATTTGTACATCTCTGGATTCTCAACAATTGCACCTACTTGACTTACCGCTTGCTCAAAATTAGATTGAATGCTATGGCCTCCGATTTTTATATCACCTGAGGTCATCCCGATTAACCCAACCATCATACGGATTGTGGTCGTTTTACCCGCACCGTTTGGTCCAAGAAAACCAAACACCTCCCCTTTATTGACTTCAAAACTTAGAGAGTCAATAATTGTTTTCCCTTTAATAGTCTTCGTCACATTTTGTAACTGAACGATACCTGTCATCTACGTAACACCTTCCATCTCATATGATCTTCTTTTATCATACTTGGAAAAAGAAGGAGAGCACACGAGCCCCCGCAGTAGATTTAACTAAGACTTTAGACGTAATAAAGAGAAGATCTTGGTTTTTAACATTCAATATAAATAGCGCAGGGGGTAACCCTGCGCTTCTTCATCCTCTAATATTCTTTTAGAAATTGCCTCTCCGAAATGACTCGTACTCCGTTTCTGATCAACAAAGCTGCTGTTACACCGTGCCCTTCGACTTTTTCACCTGTAAAGGTACCATCATAGACTTTCCCGCTTCCACACGATGGACTGTTCTCCTTCAATACGACTATTGTTGCTTGGATTTTTCTGATAACATCAAGTGTTTCATTGGCCCCTCTTATAAAAGAGTCTGTCACGTCCGTTCCCTTGCAATCTATGACCTTAGCCTTTCCATCCAGCACATCTTCTCCAGTACCACCTACAATTTCAGCTGGCTCCCTAGGAGTTTCAAGTCCGCCTAGCAATTCAGGGCATGCAGTGATGGCTTTCTTTTCTCTTACTAGTTTATGTATTTTTTTATCTAAGGAGCTAAGCCCATTATATCGAACTGGCAATCCCGCTAAACACGCACTAACGACAATCATATTCCACCCCAAGACTTTATTTTTTTATATGACAGGTTATAACGTTATCTTGAACATTTAAAAGCTTGTGCCTGTTTCTTTTAATACATCACTTGCAGAAGGTAAGAAAATTTGAACTGTAGTCCCTTGATTTACTTCACTTTCAATTTGAAGTTGACCTTTGTGGTTCTCTATAATCTTATAACAAGTCATTAAACCTAGCCCTGTCCCCTTTTCCTTTGTTGTGTAAAAAGGTTCACCGAGCGTCGGAATTCGTTCTTTCGGTATACCCACCCCTTGATCAGCGATTTGAATGAGTACTCCTTTTGCTTTATCCTTTTTAACCTTTAACTCAATGGTTCCTCCATTAGGCATCGCCTCAGTAGCATTCTTAAGTATATTTAGAAATACTTGCTTTAACTGATTTTCATCACAATAAACATATGGGAGATTACTTTCATATTCCATACCTATTTGGATATTACTAAGGATTGTTTGAGTTTGAATTAATGTTACAACATCACTTAACAGCTTCCTGACGTCACGCTCCTGCATCGCTGTTGTGGTAGGTTTCGAGAGAAATAAAAACTCTCCTACAATACCATTGATCCGATCTAATTCAGATAGAACGATATCATAATACATATTTTGATTTTGATCCCCTTTAAACAGTTGAACGAACCCACGAATAGAAGTTAAAGGATTTCTAATTTCATGAGCAATTCCCGCTGCCATTTGTCCCAAAAGGGCAAGTTTTTCTGATTTTTGTAGTAATTGATCTGTCTGCTCATTCTTCTCCGTAATATCCTTACCTATAGAAAGAACAGCCTCTACACCTTCAAAAATAATTTTTAGTGACGAAACCTCAAAATCCATCGTCGTTCCATCTTGTCGTTTCAACTTGTATTCAATGCTTTTCAAAGGTTTATTTCCACTTGATGCAGCTTTTGTCCTCTTTTTCAGTTGATCTGCATACTTAGGAGTAACAAGTTCTAAAGTTGGTTTTCCAATTAACGCTTCCCGATTAGGAGCACGAAACATGGTGACCGCCAGATCATTTACGTAAATGACCTGCTGATCTTTATGTATAATAATCGTGCTCGGCAGAGAATCTAATAAATTCTTATAACTCTTCTCACTTAATCTAGCAATCTTTTCATAATACTTCGCCTTGTCGTACTGCCTTCCAAGGAACCATGCTAGTGCTCCATAGAAGAGGAGCTCACTGGTGAAGACGGTCTTTCCATGAGAGAAATTATGGTAAGTGGTAATTCCTAATGTGAATAATACAAATATGATTTGACCCCAGATTTTCATAAGCTAGCCTCTATAAATGGATTTTACTGTTATCATATCATAGAAATTATTTGGGAAAATTAAATTCCTTGAAAATATTTTAATGGTAATACACTCCATTATATATGTCTATTTTTCCCTAAACTTCCACCCTTTTTCTAATAGGACCAATCGAAGCTGTTCAATTGCTTTCGGGCCCATTCCATGTAGCTTAACAAGTTCTTCTTCTTCAACCTCAGTCAATTGTTCTAATCCGTAAAAACCTGCACCTTCTAATGCCCTAATAGCCGGTTTGGCAAGTTTAGGAAACTCAGTCTTTGTACCACTCATCATTTTGTCCTCCTATTTCTCTCATTTTTTGTCATCGGCTATACCACATTTCTTCACTTGCTTCCTGCTTATTTTGCCCTATTTTTATTTATAGTGGGAATCATATGTTCAAAAGACTTTTTATGTAAAAAAGAAGGGTGTTCCTAATTCACACATGGGACGCCCTTTTCCTTTACTTAGCTTGGCTCAACGTGAACGTGCACATTATAAACATCATATTCACTAATTAGTTTTTCTTCTACTTTACTTGAGATATCATGTGCTGTTCGAATACTTAAGTCTTCGTTTACTTCAATAATAATATCAACAACTGTGTTATTTCCATAATTTCTTGCGCGAATATCCTTAATGCTAGTTACACCTGTAGTTTTTAATATACTTTCCTTATATTCTTCAATTAACTGTTCATCAAATCCATCTGTTAATTGATGAGAGGAATCGTAAAAAATATCATAGGCAGTTTTACATATTAATATCCCGACAATAATTGCAGCTAGCGGATCAAGCCAAGGCAGATGAAATTGTGAACCTATAATCCCAACCGCTGCTCCAATACTCACCCACGCATCTGATAGATTATCCTTCGCTGCCGCTAATACAGATTGGCTTTTTACTTTTTTCGAAAGCGCTTTATTATACCGATAGACAAAATACATAACCACAGCACATAGAAGACCAGTCCACGCGGCTAGCATGTCTGGAACCACTTTTTCATCTGAGAAAATTGAAACAACGGCTTTATGTAATACACTTAAACCTACTGCCACCATAATAAAAGAAGCAACCAATGACGCAATATTTTCCGCCTTCCAATGGCCATAAGGATGATCTTCATCTGGTGGTTTTTGTGACATTCTTAATCCTATCCATACAGCGATTGAAGCGATGATATCAGTCAAATTATTAAACCCATCCGCCTTTAACGCCTCCGACTGGGCAGAAAATCCAATCAGTAATTTAATTATAGAAAGGCAAATATAAGCAGCAATACTGATCATTGCTCCACGCTCGCCTAGCCTTAACTGTTCATATCTTTCTTTGTCCATATTCACACCTCCGAGCCCAAAACCTCCTTTAATAGAATAACAATCGAAAGTTGGGTGGGTCTACAGCAACCTTTTTTCATCTCTTTATATAAATGTTGAATATCCAAAATTGTTTCTCATGGTAAAATTCCTGGTACTACATAAGAAGAAGTAAATTTTAACATAAAATAGGCCCGAGACAAACTTGTCCCGAGCTCAAATTATTTAATCTATTGAATTATGGCAACAAACTTTGTTCCGTCCAGTTTTTTTCGCTACATACAAAGCTTTATCTGCATCCTCTATAAGCATACTTGGGTTTTCTGTAGTATCTTTATAAGAGGCGACCCCAACGGATACCGTTACCTTTATCACTCCACCGCCTGATAAGGAAAACTCCGTATTTTCAACCGTTTTTCTGATATGCTCCGCAATATCCATTGCTCTTGCGACAGAAGTATCCGGTAGCAGGATGGTAAACTCCTCTCCTCCATTCCGGCTAACGATGTCAAAGTTTCTCGTACTTACGGTTAATAACGTTCCTAATCGCTTTAAAACCAGGTCCCCTTCCGAGTGACCATACGTATCATTAATTTTTTTAAAGAAATCAATATCGATATAAAGAAGAGACAAACTTTGAATACTTTTATTCAGTTCATTAAGCAGGGAATTAAATACTTCATCAAATTTCCTAACATTATTTAACCCCGTTAATCCATCTGTTGTAGACTCCGATTTATATTTTTCCAATAAAAACTGACTCTTCCTAATAAAATCTAGAATATAGAAGGAAAGGAAACCTGCTATATATGAAATGATCCAATAAAGAGGGATCAATTTGACTAGTAAAGAAAGGTCATTTACTAAATAAATGATCACAAAGGTAAAAATAATATTGGAAAACGTAAGCATCCATATTACCTTGTTTTTCTTGGATATCCTTTGTGAAGAGACCAAAATAGAAAATAAAGTAATAAGAACCATAAGAATGACAGATGCATACGCAGAGGTATTCACGCCAATAAAAAAACGACCTATAATGACTAATACCATTCCAATGAATGCCGGCAAATAACCACCAAAAAACGCGAGCAAAATAATTGGAATATGTCTTAGATCAACGATTGTTGTATCTATTCGAATGCCGTATTGCATGAGAATATTAGAAAACACCCCACCAACTACACCCAACAAAATTTTTCTCATAAAGGTAGAGTCTTTGGTTAGAGGGCTCGTCGAAAAGATATGTGAGTATAGGAATAGTAAAGAAACAACAATAGCTAAATTCGTAAACAAATCTTTAATCATCAACAATTTTATCACCATAAAGTAACATACCATATTTTTCAACAATGCAAAATAAGAAACACTACTTTTCTACCATAAAGATGAAAATCGCTTAAGGTGTCTGTCACCTTTCGTGGACAGTTCGGGGTGTTTTGTCCGTCTCAGGCAGACAGTGTTCCTTGTTTTATGAGCTACATCCAAAGTTTGGCTGTGTACCAGCAAGTTTGATTCCACTTTTGATTATAAAAATTATTTGTATATTGAATAGAATCCTTCGCCTTTTTGGATAGTAAAGAGGATGGAGGTGAAAAATCATGACTGAAAAAGATAACCCAAATGTTAAACTAGGTGGAAAGATTGCCAAAGAAAAGGGTAACGGCGGAGACCAAATTCATGGGCATGAAAAAGAAAACAAAAATGGAAAATTCAATACAAACCCTAAATCTGACTTGTAAAACAAACCCCACACCCTTCTGTATCTAGGTAGGTGTGGGGTGATTTCTCTTTTCAAACCATTTTTCTATACTTTGGAGCCAAAGCCACCAAACAATAACAAGCGCGCCCATTTCGATTCTCTAGTCTATATGAACTACACTGTTAATCGCTCGATTAACTTCACTTCAATCTCCTCCTGAAAGATCGTTGGGTAGTGCATCGCTTGAATAAATAATTTTCTTCCAACCTCAACTAGTGGAATTTCAAGTGTGGTGATATTCATAATTTTGGCAATTGGTTGATTATCAAAACCCATAATCGCTAACTCATTAGGAACAAGTATACCTAGTTCTCTCGCACATGTAATAATTCCTGCTGCTACTTGATCACTTGTTACTAATAAAGCAGTTGGGGGAGAGATCATTTCTTTTAAACGGGCGACGATCCCCTCCCCATCTTCAAAACGAAAGCTATCATAAAAAATATAATCCTGTAAAAATGGATGCCCATGTTCCACTAGAAAATTCTTATAAGCGGCCTCTCGCATTTCACTATTCGTTCCTGACTTTCTCCCTATGCAATAACCGATTCGATGATGTCCCTTTTTATGTAAGTAATCCAAAGCAATTAAAAAGCTTTTATAATGATCAATATAAGTAGAAGATACGATTTTGTCTTCCACTTCTTCACTTAAAATAATCGGCCCATATGTTTTATATTCAGCAATTACATCCCAGCTACTAATTCTTGAACAAATGATTAAGGCATCGATCTGTTTTTGCTTAAGCATATTTAATGCTTCTATTTCTCTATTCAACTCATAGTTTGTTTGAAAAAGAACAAGCTTGTAATTATTTTTAACGGCTTCGTTTGCTATTCCCTCTACTAAAAATCCGAAATAAGGAGAATTTGAGAAAGGAATAACCACCCCTATCAAATACGTCTTCCCTTTACTTAAGTGAACAGCATTGATATTACGCTGATAATCCACTTCCACCATCGCTTGTTGTACAGCTGCCTTTTTTTCTTCACTCACATATGGGTGATCATTTAGTACACGGGAGACAGTTGTAACAGAAACGCCAGCCATTTTTGCTATTTCTCGAATATTTGCCATACACTCACCCTTCAAAAAACTTTTTCTTGCTCTGAAACGCGTTTCACCATTTAAGCTAAAAATGTATTAAACAGGGAGAAATGGTTTTTCTATTTAATGGTATTTCTTACTAGTAATCTTATCATCTTTTACCTTTTCTCCATACACAAAAAAGGGGGAAGTACAATGTTTGGGCTAATTGCACTATGCTTCACCATTTATTTTTTCGCTTTTTTAACGATTAAGGCTGAAGGAACACCCATTCGTGTAGTGCCGATTCGTACATTCGATGATCATTTTATTGACTATAGCAGAAAACAGTTGGGGGATAGAGAAGAATGAGTGATTACAACAATAAATTATTCATATGTACAACCATTGACGCTACACCATTTTTCCCTAGTGAAACGATTTTTTCATTTAATCAATACGACCGTCTCATTCGTGCGAGTATTAAAGGGGAAAACATAAAAATAGGAGAGTTAGTCGGGTTAATTAATCATCAGGGTGTCTTAGAATATTCCCTTAATTATCAACTATTCGATCACCAATTCTATGGTGGCGTTGGTACACTCAAATCATCTGATAAAACGGGAACTAGTTATAAAGGAATTTATTCTGCTTCGAACGTACAAGAAACACTTGAGTGTTCATTTATACTAAAAAAAGTCTCACTTCAGAATCAGATAGCATGGAGAAAAAAGAAGTCATGTTAAAATAAAACAAAGCTTAGGTCTCATATCCTAAGCTTTGTTCCTGTTAAATTAAAGGAAGAAAATGAGTACTTGCGAAATAACTGCAACAAAGATAAGGGCAAAAGGATATGCAGCAGCATAAGCAATCGATGCATCATCTGAATTGATTTGTTGATTCACCGCCCCTAAACCAGGTGTACTTGTCATGCCCCCACATAATGCTCCAAGAGAATGGATAACACTCATCTTAAATAGCTTTCTTGATAAAAAGAAGCCAACCATCATCGGAATTACTGTGATTAATGCTCCACCAAACACCAGGCGGAACCCTTCTTCTTGAATTACCTCAACTAACCCTTGACCAGCTGTTGTTCCGGCACCAGCTAAAAATAAAACAAGTCCAATATCACGAATTACTTGATTAGAGGGTTGGAAAAAACGAGCTCGAATAGGGCCAATTTTCCCAAAATGACCAATAAATAATGCAATAAATAGTGGCCCCCCTGCAACACCTAGTGTGATGGTACCTAGCCCTGGAAGATGAATAGGAATCATTCCTACTGCAATTCCTATCAATAAAATTAAGCTTAGAGATAGAATATGGATGTTCGTTACTACTAAAGTCCTTCTAGTAAATAGCTTTTCCGCATCGTTTAAACGGTCTTCACTACTAACCAATGTTAAAATATCTCCTCTTTCGAGCGGCCATCTTGCACTTTGGTTATACTCGAATCCACCTCGTTCAATTCTTGTAACCGTTACTCCATATTTCCTTCTTAGCTCTAGTTCTTTTATATTTTTCCCAATAATCTCTTCCGAATCAACCGTTATTTTACGGATCTTTACATGGTCATGGTTCTTTAAATTCGTAGAAACCTCTTTTCCTACCTCTTTAATAATTCGATTTAAATCTTCCCTTAAGCCAACTGCCACCAATCGATCTCCATTCAAGATAACTGTATCATTTAAAGCAATAATATTTCTGTCTCCACGAATCACTCGACTGATAACTACAGAACCATATTGGTTAAAACGTAACTCTTTTAACGTTTTTTTATTTATATTTGGATCCATAACCTCTATAGTTGTCACTTCAGGAGACTCTTCATTTCTAACAGGACCACTCGATTCATTCAGGTCCTTTTCCATATCCACTTTTAGTATCTTAGGCAATAATTGTACAAAAAGCACCACTGCTAGTACACCAAAAGGGTAAGCAATCCCATATCCAACCGAAGCGAGCGGATCATTTGTAGCATGTAAAGCAGCCGCAAGACCAGGAGTACTCGTCAATGCTCCTGTCATAATTCCTATACTAAGTGCAGGAGATAAATCAAATACCTTTGCAACCACTACGGTTGTAATCGCTGCGACAAATACAATAATTAACCCAATAAACCCAAAAATCATTCCACTTGATTTCATCATCCTGAAAAAGCGTGGTCCAGCCTGGAGACCAATCGCCACAATAAATAAGCTTAATCCGAGATTCTGAACAGTATGGGGAATATCATAGCCCCAATGGCCAAAAAACATGGCAACAAGAAGAACACCTGAAGATCCTAAACTTAATCCTCTAATTTCCATTTGACCGAGAACGGATCCTAAAAATAAGATAACAAATAATAATAGCAATGGTTCTTTTAATAACGCCACAACCCAATCCACAACACATTCCTCCATGAGTGACAGCAACATTTTTCTCCATTATATTCTTTTCCAATTCAAAAAAAAGTGCTTACTTCATTAATTCACGAGATTGCCTTAATGAATACGCTTAAATTATTAAAGCAAACTAATAACGTGTTGAAAACAACACAATTCAATGTGGAGGGTGATACTTTGAATATGCTAATTCGCTCCTTTATGATCATGTTAAAGATATTATATAGGCTAGAAAAACTCAGCTTTATGTTAGTATCAGCCATAAGGATGCCTGCCTTTAGTAAAGCATAAGCAGTATCTATTATCCCATTGAGAAAAAAGGTAAGCGGACATCGCTTACCTTTTCTTTTACAATTCTTCTTGAGCCTTAATACCACGCCTCCTCATTCTTCAGTTGTTCGACTTTATTATTCACCAAGCTGCTGAATTTGGTTAGAAAGTTCCGTTAGTTCTTGTATGGTTTTAATTAATTCAGTATTTTCCAAAAAAGTAGGATCTAGTTCACCGTTTTCAATATTTGATAAAAATACATTTATCTCTTCCAATGCATTGTCGTTCTGCTCAATAACTTGTTGGTGAAGCTCCTCCGCAATGCTCGGAGCTTCGATTTTACTAAATGCTTCAATCTCTTGTTTCATCTCTAGTAACCTTGTTTCTAATTCTGCCAATGCTTGTGTATCTGAAATTGCTTGCTCAGCCATAGCTGGTACTTCGTTAGCAAAATCCGACGCTTCATTGACATATTCTGTTGCTTGTTTTACATAGTTAAGTGTTCCGTTCACTTCTTCTAATAACGAACAACCACTTAATGTTATAGCCGCCGTTAATGTTACTGCCATCCACTTTCTCTTCATTCTTCATTCCTCCATACTTCTTATATTGAAAAATAAAAAAGACCACTACCTCTGTGGTAATGATCTTACGAAAAGGGGCAGACCTTTACCAAAACTTTGGCAAAGGTCTCGCTAGCAACAAAGATTGCCCAACAAAGCCGGAAATTTCATCTCGTAGTGACGACTTTACTGTTATAGCTACTCCCCTTTGGTATTTAATTATCTTCCTAATTATCATACGCGTAAGCAAGCCAAGAAGTCAAATGATTGGGCATTACCCGTTACCCAAAGACGCTTCCCACTTTGCTACTTCTGCCTTTACAATAGGAGCCACTTCCTTGCCAAGTAATTCAATTGCCTTCATCACATCCACATGAGGCATAGACCCAACTGGTACGTGAAGCATAAAACGTGTAATCCCTACATTTTTTCGTAAATGAATGATTTTTTCTGCCACTGTCTTTGAATCTCCTACGTACAAAGCACCTTCAAAGCTACGTGCCGCATCAAAGCTAGCACGACCATAATGCCCCCAACCGCGCTCCCGCCCAAGTACATTCATGACCTGTTGGGTTGATGGGAAAAACTTATCTGCAGCTAGTTCCGTTTCTTCTGCAATAAATCCATGAGAGTGAGAAGCTACCGTTAGCTTTGATACATCATGACCAGCATGAGTAGCAGCCTTCTTATAAAGCTCTACAAGTGGAGCAAATTGTACGGGTCTTCCTCCAATAATCGCTAATACGAGTGGAAGGCCAAGAATTCCAGCACGGATGACCGATTCGGAATTCCCCCCACTTCCAATCCATACTGGAAGTGGATGTTGGACCGGACGTGGATACACTCCTTTTTGATGGATGGCCGGTCTATGTTTACCTGACCAAGAAACAACCTCAGACTCCCTAATCTTCAATAATAAATCCAACTTCTCTTCAAACAATTCATCATAATCCGCTAAATCGTACCCGAACAATGGAAATGACTCAATAAATGATCCTCGGCCTGCCATAATTTCAGCTCGACCATTTGAAATCGCATCAAGGGTTGCAAAATCTTGAAACACGCGTACGGGATCAACAGACGATAGAACGGTAACCGCACTCGTAAGACGAATATACTTTGTTTGTGAAGCTGCTGCTGCTAAAATGACCGCTGGAGAAGAAGCAGCAAAATCCTCTCTATGATGCTCCCCTACCCCAAACACATCTAAACCAACTTGATCAGCTAGAACGATTTCTTCTACCACTTCCCGGATCCGTTGTGCATGACTAGCTACCTCACCCGTCACTATATCCGGTGTTGTTTCTACAAATGTACTTACACCTATTTCCAAAGTGAATCCTCCTATATCTTATGTAGTTATATATGTATACATTAGACAACCTATACCACTTGGATATATAACATTATCTTAATCATTATAATTAAAAATTGCTACTTTCATCACTTCTCAAAAATAAGTTATTATGCACTACAAAAAAAAGCATTTCTTTATGAAGAAATGCTCCACTTTTTTATTTATTGGTAAGTTGCTGCTGCAAAAGCACCTCTGTATCTAGCTTGTTTAATGGAGGACTGAACAGATAACCTTGATATTCGTCGCATTTAATGGATTGTAAGAATAGCTTTTGACTATCGTCTTCTACTCCCTCAGCAATCACCTTGTAATTTAATCCTTTAGCCATCAAAACAATCAATTTAACAATGGCAACATTTTTCTCACTTGTATTCAGTGAAGAAATAAAAGATCGATCAATCTTCAAGTGGTCAATAGGATACTGGTTCAAGTATTGCAAGGAAGAATAGCCTGTACCAAAGTCATCCATAGCAATATGGAAGCCCATTTCCTTTAAAGAGTGAAGTTTAGAAAGTGTTTCTTCTATAGAACCCATAGCCACACTTTCCGTTATTTCAAGTTCAATATCCTCTGGATTTGCTTTAGTTTCGAATAAAGTCTCGGTTACCTTTTCAATAAAGTTATTTTGTTGAAATTGAATGGCTGATATATTAACAGCAATTCTAATCGGTAAAAGACCCTGTTTTTCCCATTTCACAGATTGCAAACAAGCTTCTTTCAATACCCATTCTCCTAAAGGAAGAATAAGTCCAGTTTCCTCTGCAAGAGGGATAAATTCGCAGGGTGGAACCACCCCTTGACCAGGTCTAATCCACCGCAACAGCGCCTCTACACCAACAATATTATTGTTTTCAAGAGAAACCTGAGGCTGGTAGTATAGCTCTAGTTCATTCCGCTCAATCCCTTTTCGTAACGCGTTTTCCATTGTTACTTGAGGCTCTATGTCCATTTCAGCATGATATATTTTGTAGTGGTTTTTTCCGGCTTCCTTTACTTTATACATTGCTGTGTCAGCCTTCATTAATAGGGACTCAAAATCGTTACCATGTTCTGGGTATATCGACACCCCTATACTAGGTGTTACATAGAGTTCTTCCCCTCTAATATCGTAAGTTTTACGAAGGACGGTAAGAATTTTTTCTGCAGTCTTCTCGATTTGTATTACATTCGTATTTTCGAGTAATATCCCGTATTCGTCTCCACCGATACGGCACACTAGCTCATTTGGTTTAAGGCACGAACATAATCTATCTCCAACCTCTTTTAATAATAAATCCCCGTATGAATGACCCAGACTATCGTTTATATGCTTAAAACGGTCTAAATCAAGTAATAAGAAAGCAACCTTCTTTTTACTCCGTACATTATGGTTACAAATTGCTCTTGAAAGCCGCTTTTCAATAAATCTTCTATTGGGTAAGCCCGTCACAACATCATGATAGGCTAAATACTCCATCTGATTAATCGTTTCAACTAAACGGTCGGTCCGCTCTTTCACCTTTTCCTCGAGTTGTTCATTTAAATCATTCAATTCAGAAACCAATTTATCATTTTCCAACAATGTAAATAGTTGTCTTAAAACCACTAATAAAATCGTTAAAAATAATCCAACAACAACTGGAGCAGTATGGTAAATTTGAGATATCACATACAATGATAGCAACACAACTCCCACATAAGGTAAGCTATGCTTAATGAAGAATTTGTTCCTGCTATCAGATTCGTATCTGTACTCGCGTTTCACATTGGATGGAGCATCATGATAAAGTCCAGCAAGAGCAAGAATAAATAATGATAGAATCCATAATGGCTCTGATATACTTCCAACCGTGTACAAATTTTTTACGGTTAGAAACGAAAAAATAGTATCAGCCATGATTTGCACTAATAAACCTACTACTAATAAATATAAAGTCTTTTTATTGAAAACGGAGTTTGAAGCGATAAAAAGACTGATGACTCCTCCTAAAACCCCAAGATCTAATATCGGGTACATGAGTTCAACGAGATGAAATGGATTTCCCTCCATTTTTAATAACGGTGCGATAATGAACACCCAATTAAATGTAGTTGCAACAGCCATGATGATCAACATATCAAAGGAAAATCGTATGGTAAGTAACTTACTTTTCACAACGTTCATCATGTATAAAAGGGCAATAAAATAAAACCCGTTCTGTCCAATCCAAAAGATTTTTGGCAACAGAAGAGTATCTCCATAAACACCTAAGATAAACTCGTAAAACACCCAAATAAGAATCCCTATAATATAACTTAAGATTCCTAGTCCTAAATACAGCCAAAACTTCTTGGCCTTTCCGTTGTCATTTTTATATGTTGCAAAAAGCCAGCCAAAAGATGTTAAGCAGGCAATGGTTTGGAATGTAACTCCACCCCAGTCCAAAAAAGCTTGCTTATGCTGAAAGAAGTAATTCCATAAGAAGTTCGTAAGGATAAAAAAAGCTATAAAAAGATAAGCAAACTTTTTGTTTTTCAGGGCGAACATTATTTTCTCCTTTTAAGTATAAATCGGTTTCCTTTCGAACGCTTGATTAGAAGGAATTATCCATGGATAGCCTTCCTTCTTTGTATACACTTCATGGGAGTGAATAATTGCTGGTACCACGTAATCACCTTTGTAATACATTTGGTCTCCAACAGGTTCGATCGGTATTTTGTATACATTTCTTAATGCTCTATAGAATACTCTCTCCAAAAGAACCACGCAATAGTTCATTTGGTAGAATTCTGTGTAATGAACAAACAGGGATAATAATCTTTCGAGATTTTTCCCCCTATATTCCTTTAGAATAGATACCTTATCTATTTCAATAACCTTCATGGGATTTGTTTCTAGCATCTGTATCTCGTGAAAGGGGAAAACAGTGTTAATGTAATTTTGCACCGTTGGGAAGTAAGATTTGAACTCAATTGTACCTATTTCTCGATTCTCTTGTTCAAGAATAATAAATCGATCTGTCTCATCAAAGGTTGGATCTAGCATATAACCCTTCTCGATCCAACACTCCATCCAGATTTCATTAAATGTATTAAGATCTGCCAATGTCTCAACTTTTTTATACATCTTATCCTCCACTAGTTCGAATAATTGTGTGGTCCAGAATTGTTGCTATGACATTTGAATTACTTTTAACCTATATTATACTACTACAATAGTATCATGAGGAAGTGGTAAAGTTGAGATTACTGTATTAATTATTGTTCCTAGAATTTGATAATATTTGCAATATTTTATTAGAATAACAATTATTAGGATAACTTGTTAGGTTTATAGCTAGAACAATGGAGTCACCTTTAAATTATGTTTTATTTAGAACATTTTTATTATTCTGTTTTAATTCAAGGAATAACTGCACTTTCCACTCATTTTCGGAAAATAGACAAAAAAATCAATTACCAACGTTTCATATAGTCAAAACTTGGTGATTGATTTTTTAGATTGCTACTTATTTTTTTTTGGGGATTTACTTTTCCTATTTCTTTTTTTTACCTTTCTTTTTTTTCTTTTTATCCTTTGTTTTTTCTGCTTTAGCAGCTTCTTTATACCTTTTGTTAAACTTCTCCATAAACAAAGACATTCTGTCACTCCTCCCTTCAAACTAATACACATAATATTGTATTTAAGGATGAAAAGATTGGTACAGGACATACATCCAATTCCATTAAAAATCAGATGAAACTCATAAAATGAAATCCTTAATCACACCAAAATACTCACGAATGTAATAATTGACTTTCACAAAAAATGGGGAATTTCCACCAAGCCCATAAGGAGTTAAACCGTATTCTTCTGCTAAAGCCTTTGCTCGAAACAAGTGATAATCACTCGTAATGATAAGAATCTTCGGTTTTTCCAAACCAAGTTGGGCCATCATCTCACTAGAAAACTTCAGATTTTCGTTCGTGTCAGTGGATAGACTTTCATAATACACTCGTCCCTTTTCAACGCCATTCTCCACCAAAAATGCCCCCATTGCCTCAGCTTCTGTAATTGTCTCCCCAGGACCTTGACCACCCGACACGATGACTGGGATCTCTCGATTATCTAACAAATATTCCAAGCCAGCATCCAATCTTCCTTGCAACGTTTTTGAAGGTTCTTCTCCTCGTAGACCAGCTCCGAGGATAACAACAAAATCTATTTCTTTGTTATTATATTTTTCCTTTGAATAAGCCTCTTTTAAAATTAGCCCCTCAACACTAATAAATGAGAGTAAAAATAACACATAACCCAAAAAAATTAATTTTCGAACAAAAACAAAAGAACGGGACAGTTGTTTATTTTTTAATAACCAACTAATAATGACAACAGCTAAAACATTTCCAATGATAAATAGAACACCAAAGCTCACTTTTCTAGCTCCTAATCTAACGATAAATTTTATAAAATATCTTCCCTGACCGTGGTATGATAATTTCAAACCTAATGGGATGGTTCAAATGGCAAAGCAACTATCTTCTTAAAGCAGCTGCTGTCTTTTATTCAAATGATTCTAATACAATTTTTCCGATTGTCCTTCCAGACTCCAGCATTTCATGAGCCTTTCGTAAGTTCTTAGCATGTATCGGTGATAGTGTTTTCTTAAGGGTTGTTTTTAAGCTTCCTTCATCAATCAATTCACTTACTTTATTTAGAATGTGATGCTGTGAAATCATATCCTCAGTTGCAAACATCGTCTTAGTAAACATAAATTCCCAAACAAAGGTGACGCTTTTACTTTTTAATGTATTTAATTCAATGGGGTATTTATTGTCAACGATGGAACAAATCTTCCCAAGTGGCTTAATAACCTCCCCCATCGCTTTCCAATGCTGGTCCGTATCGTTTAAGCATAAAATATAATCAACCTCTATTATTTGCAAATTTACCAATTGATCCTTTAGGGAACGGTAATGGTTAATGACAAAATCAGCACCACAATCCTTGGCCCACATCACTGTTTCTGCCCGAGAGGCCGTAGCAACCACTTGTAATCCTGCCCATTTTGCTAATTGAATGGCAATGGACCCTACTCCACCAGCACCACCTATCATCAGGACGGTTTTAGAACGATTTTCGTTTTTGTTTGTTGAATCAATTCCGAGACGTTCAAATAACGCTTCCCATGCGGTTAGAGCCGTTAAAGGCATTGCAGCAGATTCAGCAAAGTTAAGTGTTTTTGGCTTTTTCCCGACAATTCTTTCATCAACCAAATGATACTCGCTATACGTACCTGGCCTATTCAAACTTCCCGAATAAAAAACCTCTTCTCCAGGTTGAAACAATGTGCATTCTTCACCAACTTCAACCACCATTCCACATGCATCCCAACCAAGGATTTTCGGTTCTAATTCCACCACGTCCTTCGGCGAACGCACCTTGGTATCAACAGGATTAACAGCTATAGCCTTTATTTCTACAAGGAGATCCCTCCCTTTAGGTGAAGGTTTTTTTATATTAATATCTATAAGGCTTTCTTCATGCTCGATTGGTAAGTATTTATATAAACCTACTGCTTTCATTAAATATTACTCCTCCTGTTTTTAGATCTATATATTAATTCGATAAATGCTTCCCTTTTCCTCCCAAAAAGAAAAGAGCTGCTATAAAAGCAACTCCTTCTATTTTACGTTCTTTAATTTATTTCTGTCTGGAGCTCCTGGTGGTTGTTCGAGCCATCCATTGTCAATGAGTAACTGTGCACCATCCTCTGCAAGTAACCCTATTTCAGTTATCATTCTTACATAACTACCAGATAAATCTCTTCTTTGACTTATCGACAAGGCTTCCCCATAATACCCTATCGCCGCTGAAAGCAGCGTGGTTATATGATACATCATAAGCTTTTCTGAAAATGGTGCAACAGTTGTATCGGTGACTTCTTGTTCATATGATCTTGGCGCATGTAGATTATCGTCAGTTAGCATTTTAGATAAAATATCCATATGCCTCTTACAAAGTTTTTCGGCTCGCGTCATAAATTGTTCAACTTCTTTTACCTAGTTACCTGTCTGAAGCCCATTTCCAATACAACTTTTACTACATTCTTATGCATATTAATATACGTTCCACTGATTTCAATCGAATTAATAGGGCGACGATCTCCAAACCACCCGGTCAAAAAGCTTTGTTTTGTTACATAATCTACGGTATGCTTGTTTGTCATAGTAGGAGGTTTACTGATGATTCCCTTGTCTAAAACTACTTCCGTAGCTGAATCATATAATTCCGTAGTTTCAGCACTACACTGAATAAAATACCTCCTTACATCTTCTCTTACACTTGTTCCGATTGCACCTGCATATCTTGTCAAACCATGTATGGACATTGTATGAATGTATACGATCATAAACGTATCGGTGAACAAAGGTGGTGCGTCCACCAACACATCTTCATCTGTAAAACCTATCGGGATTGGAAGCTCTTCTATCGTAAAAAACTCTTTTATTTTCTCGAGATGAGTTTCTGATAAGCTAAGGGCATAACGAAGCACTTTTTCAATTGCTTCATCTTTTACATGATAAATAAAATGTCGAAGAACACATTTGGACAAACTGTCACTGATATACTGCATCCACAAGCTCCCCACCTCTGGAGCAGTTAATTTTACATTGTGATAGGTATGTTCCATGATTTCTCCCTTCCTGACTCTCTTTCTCTGTATTGTAACCAAATCAGGAATAATCATGTTTCACTTTCATGATTAATACTAAGTCCTTCCATATGTCTCTTTGATAACATTTTATCTACCTTTCGATTTTCCTTGGTTTCAAAAATAATATCGAAATCATAATCTGGTGGATACAACTCACTTGCCTCAATATGAAGGGTTAAACGCTTATGGTTATATGATCCCTTTTTCCCTTTTATTTGAACAATGTAGTTCCCTTTCTCGTCTGGTCCTTTGTACACTATTCCAAACACATCCTCAGGAGAGACGATGACATTATCACCTTGATTAAATTTTGGAACAGAGAGAGATGATATCTTCACTCCTTTTTCTCTAGTTTGATATTTATTGATGATGATTTGCTTTTCGAGTTCTCTTTTTTCCTGAAGTGAAACATGTGGTTCTGGATATACCTTTTCTTCTTTATAGGTAATTTGATGAGCTCGTTCAATGATTTTCGGGTGAATACCTAGCTTTAACGCAATCGCAAACGCTTGGCTTTCTCCACCCTTTCCTATAATTAAACGATAAGTTGGACGAAGAGTGTCCAAATCAAATTCCATTGATCCGTTAATGAATCCTTCCTGGTGATCCGCAAACTCTTTGATTTCACTGTAATGAGTGGTTGCTAATAATGTCGATCCCTTCTTATAAAGTTGCTCCAAGATTGCTGTTGCAAGCCCCATTCCTTCAGCAGGATCGGTTCCTGAACCTAATTCATCCAATAATACCAACGTACGATCATTGGCTTCTCTTAAAATGTCAATAATATTTACGATGCGTGAACTAAAGGTACTTAGGTTTTCTAAAATACTCTGTCCATCCCCTATATCCACTAAGATATTTTGAAAAATACTGACAGAACTACCTTCTGCAACCGGTAAGTGTAAACCCGCTTGGGCCATCAGTGTTAAAAGTCCAACCGTTTTAATAACGACGGTTTTTCCACCCGTATTAGGACCTGTAATGACTAGCGCATGTTCAGGTGAACCCAGCTTAAAGTATAGTGGTACAACATTCTTACCTAATAAAGGATGTCTTGCTTCAATTAATTCAATATAGTGTGATTCGTTTATGGATACACTTCTCCCATCGATTGCTCGACTAAACTTTGCCTTGGCAAACAGAAAATCATAGTGAACCATTGTTTCCACTGCCAAACGAATTTGCTGGTCTTTTTCTTCAACTAACCCGGTAAGATACATTAAAATCTTTTGAGTTTCTGCTTCTTCATCCATCCTTATCCAGGTAAGTTGATCTTGGAATGTGGTAATTTCTTCAGGTTCAATAAATAAGGTAGACCCTGAAGCAGAAGTATCTAGAACCGCCCCTTTTACTTTTTGACGATATTCCTTTTTCACTGGTATCACGTATCTTCCATCTCTTTGACTGATAACACTTTCCTGCAAATAGGTTTTTAGTTTGGATGATCGGACGATTTGTTGGAGTTTTTCTTTTAATCGCTCTTCTTGTATTGCCAATTGTTTTCTAATTTTAAGTAATTCCTTACTTGCGTAATCGTCCACAACGCCGTTTCGGATACAGCGATTAATTTCCTCAGCTAATCCAGGCAATTCATCAATGGAGTAAATATAGCTTGAGACTCGAGGCGCCATATACTCCTTATCTTTCATAAAGCGTCTCATTTTCCCACAGCAATCTAAAAAATCATGAAACTTCACTAATATATCAGGACGAAGGGCAACCCCTTTATTGATACTATTTAGTAAAGTATCAATTCCTTCTAGTCCGTGTACTGGTACACTTGAACTCTTTTTCATGATCTCTACAGCTTCAGTTACCTCATCCATCCATGATTGGATTTGTTTAATATGAAAGGAAGGTGCGAGTTGCAACACCTTTTCTTTTCCTTGGCTGGTTAACGCATAATGGGCAATTTCCTCTTTAATCACTTCAAATTGCAATGTTTCAAACGTATGATTGTTCAACTTTTTTTCCTCCTAAAAATAAAAATAGCCGCGTTGAACGAGTCAACGCGGCAAGAAAACAGAATCCTATTAAAAAGCATTCTGTTCAGACTATTTAACCAAAATAAAAAGCTGTTACACAGTGGTACACAGCTACACTCTCGGCTAAGGATAGTATGCTTGTTTTTGACCATTGTTCTTAACTACATTCGCGGTCATAGATAAATAAGCTTCCTAAAACCTTGAAATTTTCAAAGTTAGAAAACAAACCGGAATGCTCGTATCCAATTGATTGGATTAGTTAAGAACGACACCTAACATAGTACATACTCCCTTATCAAAATATATGGGTTACTTTTCCATTGTATAGTATATCCAATTACTATGTAAATGTTTATAGAAAAAATATTTTCATTACGCATCGTACATGTTATAAAAGAACTAACAGCCATTTAGAAAGGATGCCTATATGCTTGTTAGGAAACCCATTGTTCAAAAATTTATGATGTATAGCTTAGTTGGCTGCATCTGCACTTGTATCTATTTTCTTTCAATGTTTATATTGGTAGAGCGAATAGGTAATGAGCCTATAATCTCTTCCATTATTTCTTTTGTTATCATGACACTTTTTTCTTTCATTCTTAATATGAAGTTTACTTTTGGCGGTGAGTTTTCAAATCAGAAATTAATGCGTTTCTTCATTGTAGTCTCTATCGGATTCACATTAAATTTTGTCATCATGTATACACTCGTCCAGGTACTCTCCTTGCATTATTTAATCGGAGAAATAGCTACCACTCTGACGATTCCACTCGTAAACTTTTTCTTGAATCATTATTGGACTTTTAAATAGTTCTTCACTATCACAGTTATATCAATCCCCTGTCAGCACACATAACCGACAGGGGTTTATAATCCACTCAATCCAGTGGGTTTATAATCGCTAATACTTGATGGTCTTTCCATTTTCCGTTGATTCTTACATTTTTCCGAGCGATCCCTTCTTTTTCAAAGCCCACTTTTTCCAACACTCGGATGGAGGCGATATTATGCGGCATGACTCCCGCTTCTATGCGTCACTATACCATTTTTTGCATATTATTTTTCAAATTTTTTCTAAAAGAAATACATACGTTTCCATTTCTTGTGCCACACTAAATTATTATAAGTAAAGAAGGAAGCTGATGGCTTTGAAGAAATTTAATTTGTATATAGCTCTTCTTTTTATACTACCTTGGTTGTCAGTCCCTTTGATTGGCGGAAAGACAGTAAAAAGGTTTCTTCCGGGTGCCAGTTTTATCTCACTTTATCTCATAATCGAAGGAATGGTTGCACAGCGAAGAAAATGGTGGTGGTTTCCATCTAATCTCAAACCCAATGTACTTAATGAATTGCCACTCATTCTCGGACCATTTTTCGTTGGTTCCATTTGGATATTAAAATATACTTTCGGGAAATTCAAACTGTACTTAATTGTTAATATCATTGTTGATTCATTGTTTACTTATGGAATGATGCGAGGGTTTCGAAAAATGGGATATGTTACTCTTGTACGATTAAATAGACTACAACTATCCATTATTTTCTTACTTAAGACATTGGCAATGTACGGTTTTCAAGTCATATACGAAAAATATGTAACACGTTATAGATAGGTCCAACCCGGGTGTTTTCCCGGGTTATTTCATTTGGGTATTAATCGTTCTTACCCATTCTTGTTACTCATAAACTGTAATACTTGAGTTTATTTTTGCAGGGGGTATGAACATGAGCTATGAACCCATTTCAGTTTTTGACGAACACGCTTTTTGGCTTGAGGTATTAGAAGATCACGCCCACTTTATTCACGATTTCTTATCTCCTAGTGAAGTCGAGTATGTAACCACAGCAAAGCAATATATTCAATTATTTCGTGGCTTGCTTTCAAAACTATCTAGCCTCCCTGCGTCAGGATCAGTTTCATCCTCTGAAATGATCACATTCGCAAGAGAGATCTATCCGATTGCCAATGGATATTTTCATTTTGAGGGTCATCTTCAGCGCCTACGCATTGAAAATAAAGTGAACCTGAATTTAACTCCAACCTATTTAAATGGTACACTAGGCGAAAATCAAGAATATTTACGAATGCTAAGGTTTTATGTAAACGGGCAAACCCCTTCCATCCTTCCACTTGTCGACTTAATGGATTTATGGCTTGAAGACCAAGCGGGGCATGCGGCCTTACTTGCTCGAGCACTTGATGGAGTTGAACTGGCACTAGTTACACAAACAAGAGAATACATGCAAATATTCCAGTCGTTCATTGTGAAAAACGAGGCTATTAAAGGATATTTACGATTTACGCCAGAAGGCTTTCCGATACAACTCCAATTTGCAAGAGATGTCGTGATCGCTGTTATCGGATTTACCAGTTTAGTAGAAAAAATGGTCCAGTTATATAAGGGTGAGGAAGTATTAAATCAGTCCACTTTACGTTTTCTTGAACACCACTTTCCGGAAGCTTGTTATTTCTTAAAAAAGCTATCGTACTATGTACCTGATATTACTTATCCTACTTGCTCGCTATCAAAACCATCCTTTCGATAGTAAAAATGTCAGCTCCTATTCAACCAATTGAAAAGGAGCTGACTTTTAATTTTACTCTCCCACCAACGCAAACACATTCAATGGTTTGATTTTTCTCCCCTTTACAGCCTCCTCCAATAAAGAAATTTCTGTACGAAGTAGAGAATTCATTTTTCTTGGCATTTTCAAAGAATCGAATTCCATTTCAAAGGCATGTAAGGTTTGTTGAACCTCCCATTCAGCATCCTGGAGATTCGGGGAATAGATCGAGACCTCGTCCATCACATCCCAACCTCCCTCTTTAAAAGCATGTTCGATATCCTTTCGGGAAAGCAGTGTACGAATGTTACTTATGCTAACTTCTTTAAAACACTCGTACTGCGCCTGAATCAAAGCGGCTAAAAAATGTGGTACTTGTTCGGCTTGCTCCACTCTCGTATCCCATTCTGCAAAGCACAGCTTTTTCCCCCAAGGTCTAACCTTTTTCAATATATCAATCAATATATCAGGCGAGCTCATGTACCAGCTACAATGGGAAATAACAATAGCATCAAATTCTTCAACTTTAAAGTTTGCAGATAATATATTGAACTCAAAATCTACTTTTACTTGCTTGCCTAATTTTGATTTTTTTAAATACGCCATGGAGTCACCTAGCGTGATCGGTTCACCATAACTTGGTGAGGCTAGATCAACTCCATGAACCTGACCCTTCTCACCTACCATATACGCTAATACGGCCGTTGTGTCTCCTTGACCACAACCAATTTCAAGAACACGATCCCCTTCTTTAATCCTCCAAATTTCAGCTAATTTCAGACGATGTTCTGTTTGTATTTTTTGTATTTCCTTGTAAAGAGTGCTTGTTGCCATGCAAGAAACGATAAAGTCTATGGAATGTTCACTCATGTTATTTCCCTCCTTGATTAGTATTCTACCGATATTCTAGGTGCATAAAGATAAGTCCTTTATTTAATACCAAGAAAAAACCTCCTATAATCTAGGAGGCATAAAGTTCTTATTTTTCTCTTCACTTCTTTCTTTTTCTTCTTTACAACATGACTCAACTTGTTTGATCCTTTTTACCAAATAAGCTTTTTAATACGATCATCTTTATACTCACCCTAAATTAAATAAAATAAAAAACCAGATAAAGTGGACATCAACATTACGGATGCGATAAACGCCGCAACAAGCTTTTTTCGAAAAATACTATTCAGTAGGGTCAATTCTGGCAAGCTTGCACCAGCTGAGCTAATCATTAATGCCATGACAGGGCCAAGTGCCATCCCCTTCAATATCATGACTTGTGAAATAGGAATCATAGTAGAAAGTCGGATATATAAAGGAATTCCAATGATCGCAGCGATCGGTACTAACCACCAGTCGTCAGCCCCCATGTAAGCGGTGATCCATTCAGTCGGTACAAGCCCGTGAATAACTGCACCAAGAGCAGCACCAATTAGCAAGAATGGATAAACCGTCTTCATGAGCTGAAGGGTTTCTAATAGCGCCCCTTTCCAGTCTAGTTTTTTATTCGGATCTTTAAATCCAGTCATAATGACATTTTTCACCTGATTCTCAAAACCAAGTTTTTCTAGGCTGAAGCCAATCGCTACTGATAAAATGCTTGTTAACAATGTGTAAACAATGGCTACCTTCCAACCGAGTGTAGCTGTCATTAACGTCAAAATTGTTGGATCTAATACGGGAGATGCAAATAAAAAGATCATGACCGTACCAAAGCGCACCTTTTTATTTAATAAATTCACCACAACCGGAATGGTCGAGCAAGAGCAAAAAGGAGTGACGAAGGCAAACACAAGGGCAATCAATGCACTAACTAGCGGGTGGCTACGCTCCATCATTTTCTCCATTTTTTCATAAGGGATATAGCCTTGTAGGACGTTAATTAAAAAAGAAATCCCTACAAATAAAACGGTTAATTCTAGTGCAATACTTAAAAAACTCTTTACTAATTCTTCCACAATTCCCCACCTCGTTTTTATTTGTAAAATGCAACTATATTTCATTGAAAAATATAAGCAAGATTGTTGACCTGCTTATATGTATGGCTTACAACATACCGAGGATTTAGACATGGCCTCATTTAATAATTTAATGGATCGAATCACTGTGTCTTTTTCAAATTCATTCATATGAGAAAATATTTCTTGTAAGTATTCGTTCATTTCCGAATCAATTGAGGTAGAAACAAACTTTCCTTCTGTTGTTAGGGATAACACATATACTCTTTTGTCTTCAGGCAACTGTTGCTTTTTTACTAATCCCATCTTTGTTAAGTTCTGTACCTGCCGACTAAATGTTGTCACATCGATCCCTAGTGAGTCAGCGACTTGCTGAACACTCGGATTGTTTTGCTTGTCAATTTCGTGGATGATATGACTCTGGACTAGGGAAATTTCCATTCCTCCTACTAAGCAACAGTTTTTATTTAACATACCAAATCGTCTCGTTAACAACTGGAATAAATCACGTAAATTTTCCAATATTTTCACCTCTCTTTATTTATATCATATTATTTGTAAAATGCAAATATTTATTTTAAAAAGAACTTCTTAAACAGAAGTTCTTCCACCCTTATTATTCACACAAATAAATGGGCTGTTCTAGATCATAAAGACAATTTTTCTTTAGGCAGAGAAATAGTTACTTTAAATAAGTCTCCGTCCACGTCAATCGAAAGTCTTCCTCCATGAAGATCAACAATTGATTGGGCGATCGCTAATCCAAGGCCAGTTCCTTCTGTATGACGTGATGTATCACCTCGCTTAAAACGCTCAAAAAGTTCTTCACTATTATCACTCAGTTCATATTTAGATACATTTTTAAATGTAATGATCGCTTCATACCCCTTGGTATCCACGGATATATATGCACGTGATTGCTCTAATGAATATTTGAGAATATTTCCGATTAGGTTGTCAAACACTCTCCACAGCTTTTGACCATCAACATGTGCTAGCACTGGTGTAGGTGAATTTGTGATCCGAAATTGTAAGGTAGACCCTCTGATTTCTGTATCGTATTCAGCTAATGCTTGTTGAAGTAGCTGAACAATATCTACCTCTTCTTTTTGTAATTCCATGTTCCCACTCGCCATCTTAGAAACCTCAAACAAATCATCAATTAACACTTTCAATCGTTTTGATTTTTTATCAATAATATCAATATAAGATTTTTGTTCCTCCAAAGATACCTCGGTGTTTTTTAATAGCACAGTGTAATTAATGATAGAAGTTAAAGGCGTTCTCAAATCGTGACTAACATTTGTAATGAGTTCTGTCTTTAACCTCTCGCTTTTGGCTTGTTCATTTTGAGAGGTTTGTACCCCATTCTTTAATTGATTGATATTGCGTGCAAGGTCAGATAATACTGATTTGCCTGATGTTTTTAAATCTGCCCCTAACCTTCCCGCTGCTAATTCATTGGTTGTCTCTACAATCGAATTAAAGTAGGCGATTTTATTTATAATGCTCATAATGATTGGATATCCAATGGCAGCTAGCAGGACCAGATAAACTAGAAAAAACGCAGGATGTAATGTAATGATAATTACCGCTAACCCGAGTCCAAATAGAATGAACAAGATGAAAAAAATTTGAGTTGCAGTACTACGGTCATGAAAGGCTTCTTTAAGATTTCCAGCTGTGTCTTGATATACTCTTTGTAGAATCACATACCCTTTATATAAAAGTGATTTTTCCCACTCCATTTTCACCGTTTCCCAATTTTTCAATTCTACAGCTAAAAAAAGAGCTTGAATAAAAGCTAGTCCCGACAGGATTCCGCCAATGACTATGAATAAAACCATTTCAATGGCATCGTAGTAACTCCCATTTACTGCATATTGATATCCGTCTATTATGATAAAAAGATTTGCAAAAGAAGATGTAATCGCTATAAGAAAGAATAAGACTCTAACATCTATTGGTAGCTTATTATAAAATGGTTGAATTCTCTTGACTTCCTCACGTATGCCCTTTGATTTTTTCCCGATTAACAACGATAGCAAAAGAGACAATCCGCTTAAAGCAATATTAATATAGAATATTAGACGTTTTTGCTTAAAGTTTTCAGCAGCCACAACATATTTGTTTGATGCAGGCAAAGACTTTGCAAGGCCTATTTCCCCTTCATACATCGCAACTGTAGTTGGAGTAACAGAATCTAACAACTCTGTATACTCATAATCATAAACACCATAGTGAACAGCATAATCTCTTGTGACAGTCAGGTTTGTAACATAGCGAAAATCCTCACTATCCATTTCATTCCAATTAACATTCTCAAATACCTTTTTATTATCTGAACTTGTTAAAGAATAGGAAAACGATTGTTTATACTCCTCAAAATAAGGACGTTGTTTCTCCAACTCTTTATAAAGCACTTCTAACTTCTGTTCTTTTTCCTTTAATATTTTATCTTTTACGTATTCATCACTTTCAAAGTTTTTCGTAATATCGACTATTTTTGCATCTCTTTCTGCGATGAAATTTTGGAGTGCATCTTCGTCTTCCGTCTCTCTTGCCCCTTGAATTCTTTCTTCGTATTGGGCATTAATATTATCGATTTGTTCGGTTAGACTTCCATATCGATACTTATGTTCCTCAATTTCCTCTTCTGATACCGTGAGTGCATTCTTTGCTTCCTCAATCGGGATAGAGTAAAGGTCGAATAAGCCTAAATAACTCGCAAACTCATCAAAAGCTCCTCGGAATTCAGGAGAGTGATAATAGTCTTTGTACACATAATTGTTGCCATGAACCATTAATGTGAAAACTCCACTAACTCCATAACTAAATAGAGCGAAGCAAATAAAAAGAACGATTTTATTTTTCCATCTTGTACCCAATACCCCACACCACCTTCAAAAACCTTGGATTTTTCGGATCAATTTCGATCTTCTCTCTAATTTTTCTTATATGTACAGCCACCGTGTTTTCAGCGTTATATCCAGGCTCCTTCCAAACAAGCTCATAGATTTCATTGATTGAGAACACTCGTCCTGCATGAATCATGAGCAACTCTACAATTTTATATTCAATCGGTGTGAGTTTTACTTTTTCACCATTAACCGTCACTTCCTTTGAATCTTGATCCAGCATTAATCCATGTAAATCAATGTTTTTCTTCACACCTTCAAACGTACCTAATGATACGTACCTTCTAAGTTGCGATTTTACTCGAGCAACAAGCTCCATGGGATTAAATGGTTTCGTCACATAATCGTCTGCTCCCACTTGTAAGCCTAATATCTTATCTGTATCCTCGCTTTTGGCGCTTAACATTATGATGGGAATATTTTTTATTTCTCGTATTCTGTATGTAGCAGAGATTCCGTCTAGGTTGGGCATCATAATATCTAAAATAATGAGGTGAATTTCTTGTCTTTTCAAAATTTGTAGTGCTTCCATCCCATCACAAGCTTTAATAACTATTACCTCTTCATTCTTCAAATAAATTTCTATAGCATCACGTATTTCTTTCTCATCGTCCACCACAAGTACATTGTATGAATTCATTCTCCCCCTACTTTCTAGCAGCTTTCTTCTCTTTTTATAGTAAACAGTAAATCTTAACATTCGGCCATTAAAAATCTTAAGAATTTCTTAACTCTTTCTTTATTTTAAACGATTTGGAAATAATAAGGGTACTTAATAAAAGATAGTTGACATGCAACCAAAAGGTTTCGTATAATCACAATAAGAAACCTTTTGGTTACATATCATTTAAAAGGATGGGGAAAAATGAAAGTTCAAGATATTCGAAAAACAACAGTGTTTCAGGCACCAATTCAAAAAGTATGGAATGCAGTTGCAACTGCAGATGGAATTTCTTCTTGGTTTATGCCGAATGACTTTCAACAGGTAGTTGGGAGTGAGTTTACCATTCAGTCACCATTTGGTCCAAGTCCTTGCAAAGTGTTAGAACTAGAACCGCCACACCGCCTCGTTTTTTCTTGGGGGACAGATGGATGGGTGGTTACATTTGAGTTAAAAGAGTTGGACGAAAACACTGAGTTTACCCTTGTTCATTCTGGCTGGGGAGACACAGAGGAAGTTATTCCATTAGCTAATGAAACGCATCAAGTTATTCGTGATCGTATGAATGGCGGATGGGGACCTCTTGTTGATGTGAAACTGCGCGGGGTTGTTGAGGCGTAATGTCCGCTGTCAAAAATCACGATGTGTTTCAGGCAATTGCTGACCCTACAAGAAGAAAAATATTAATGCTTCTCGCCAAGCAAGATTTATCAGTAACTGCGATCAGCGAAGAATTTCCGATCACTCGAACAGCGGTATCTAAACATCTCCGAATATTATCCGAATCCAATCTTGTCGGTATGACCAAGACAGGACGAGAAAAAATTTACAAGCTTCACCCAGAAACCTTTACAGAAATCAAAGATTGGTTAAGCTATTTTGATCATTTTTGGGATAATAAGCTTTCAATGCTTAAATATCTTATTGAAGAACAGGAAAAGTAGCAAAAAAGAGTACATACACATGTACTCTTTTTTGTGTTCTAAGATTTGTTAAATGAATAATCATTCGATAGTTCCCAGGTTTAACCTATTTCTGGGGAGTAGCCCTGACATTTTTGATTTTGTATGAATATAGTACAAATATAATAGTGAGGAAGGTGAAAAATATGGGTTTCAAAAAGAAAAAACCTTATAAAGTTGATGTTGATTTTGATATGAAAAAATGTCATGAGGATCATAAAGATAAACCTTGTAAATTAGAAATCGAGGTTGAAGTGGAAGTTGATATAAAAGATCATAGCCATAAACATAAAGATAAATGTAAAGATAAACATGATTGCGACTGTAAAGACGATTGCTTATGTAATCTTTTAAAGAAGTTTGAAGGCCAAGAAGTTTCAATAAAAACAAAATCGGGGGATTTTATTGAAGGAATATTAAAAGAAGTAAAAGATTGCTGCGTAAAAATTATTGAGCCGGGTATGCTATCTCCAAAAGTTAATGAAAGACTAACTGTTATTCGTTGTAAAGACATTGAAAGCTTCACAGTTGAGTTGTTAACTGATAAATAAAAGCAAAAGTTAGGCTCATGTTAATGGGCCTAACTTTTGCTTTTATGAAGGACTAATTTGAGAGAGTACATTTTTAAAATAACTGCCTTTCGAAACTAGTCGACTTCTTTTTTTTAGCAAGTAATCTTTTACGTCTGAACTATGATAATGAGAATATGGGTAGCGAATGTATGCAAAATGATGTCTCGAAGTAGAATACATTGAAATATCATTTTTTAAACATTCTTGTTGGAAATTGGAATCTTCTCCTAGATTCAGGCTAGGAAATGTAACGTGTTTGAATACGTCTTTGTTAATTACAAGTGATGCTCCGGCTAAGAAATCCTTTGTGGAGTAATGTTTATGTGGATTGATAAAACGTTGTTCGTTATTACAATTATATAAGTATAAGCTCTTTTCTTGTTGAAAATAAATATAGAACGTAGACTTACCTACAACCATCGCTTTTGTGTTTTCGATTACATTCATAGCCTCATTAATATAATATGGACCATAAAAATCATCATCATCGAATTTGGCTATTGTTTTATACTTTGAACATTCAACACCATAATTCAAACAATCTCCTAAGCTAGTATATTGAGGTAGCTGAACAATCTTAATGTTTCTGTCTAAAACCGCTCGTCTTTTCCATTTATCAACATCCATACTATCTTTGTTTAATATAATAATTAATTCTTTTTCTTTGTAATCTTGTTTTTGATAATTTTTAAATACATTGTCCATACATTCATCTCTTACTGTACAAGTAATAATTGAAACCACTCTATTTTTCCCCGTTTTTATCTTTTAATCGCTCTACGACAATCCAACCATCGTCAATGGTTTTAAAAATAGGCTCATATCTATCTCCCCATCGTTTTAACGCCTGTCTAATTACCCATTTCATTTTATCTGCAACAATTTCAATATTTGTGGTGGACATTTCTGTATGCTGTCGATAGTAGTACAATGTTTTATCCATATAATGAAATCGATATTTTTCTATAAGATGTAACATGACTGGCAAATCCTCAATATATCTTCCCTCATAAGGATCATTCGTAGGCCATCCACCTATTTCTTTTACAGTAGAGGTTCGATAAAACCGTGGACAAATAAATGTATCTGGATATTCAAGTACAAAATGATATCTGTCTTTAATTGGTTGCCCCTTCTTTATAACCTCCTTTAAAATAGTACCTTTTTTATCTTGAAACACTGCCGTAATATTTCCATGTACCACTGCGAAAGTATCTGGTAAACTCCTTGCCTCATTCACGAAAATATTTAACGCGTCCGGATGCAGCCAATCATCACTATCTAATGTCATAACAAATGGTGTATCGACTAAATCCAACCCCTTATTTAAACTTTTTGATTGACCTTCGTTTTTATGAGATTTGATAAGAGTTATTCTCGAATCATTCAAAAAAGGAGCGACACTTTGAACAGATTGATCCGTTGAACCATCATCGATTAAAATCATTTTCCAATTTTGATAAGTTTGCTTACAAACACTTTCTAATGCATAACACAGATACTGTTCTCGATTATAGAATGGTACTAATACCGTGACTTCAGGTACCATCGGAAACACCTCCATGAGATGAATAAACATACTTTTAACATCCATTTTTTTAAATTAGATCAACAAGATAATTCCATCCATCTTCATCATAATAAAAGACAGGCTCGAGTTCATATCCCCACCTATCCAGCGCATCTCTTATTGCCCACTCACGAATTTCAGCAGTTCTTTTTCGTTGTTTATTTGACAAATTATTTTCATGCTCTCGACATTTATACAGACATTGATCGATCCAATGGAATCGGTACCGATCGATTAATCTTAACAACAAACGTAAATCATCAATTCCATGGCAGCCCTCATATGGATCATCAATTGGCCAACCACCTATTTCCTTTAACGCAGTTGTACGACAAAATCGGGGCCATACTACCTGATTAGCAAAAAGAAATTCAATTTTGTCAGAAAAGGCTTTCCCTTTCCTTTCAATAACCCTTTTAATTCGTCCTTGTCTATCTTCCACAACCATCTGTAAATTCCCGCTAACAACAGCCACTTCATTAGGCTGATTTTCAAACTCTTCTATTAATGTCTGAAGCGTGTTAGGAAATAACCAATCATCACTATCCAATTCTAGTATATATGGTGTATCAACAAGCGATAATGCTTTATTTAAGCTTTTTGATTTACCCAGATTTTTATGATTACTTATAATTTGAATTCTCGGATCACTTAAAAGATCTTTAATCGTTTCTATACTCTTATCCGTTGAACCATCATCAATCAAAATTAACTTCCAATCTTTATACGTTTGAGCAAACACAGTTTCTAATGTTTCCCTTAAATAATCCTGCCGATTATAAAAAGGAACTAAAATAGTGGCTTGACTATCGGTCATTCAAACCCCTCCTAAGGTAGTTACTCATATTTTATTGAAAACAAGATAAACTTGTGAGTGTTTAGAAGCAAGATTAAAAATAAAAAGTCTTAAAAACGAACGAATGTCTAGTTCCCTCCAATTTCAAACTACATAGAATAAAAAGACTACGCTTGAAAAAATATTAGATATCGGTAAAATCAACGGTTAATTGATTTCTAATATCAATTATCGACCCAGCTATTAGAGGCAACATTATTCGTAACAGTCTAAGAAAATAGTGAAAAGAAAGGTACTGACATATGAAAATATTATTGGCATACGGATCATATTTACCATTAACAGGAGGAGTATGGACCTATGTTAAGCAACTTGCAAATGGCTTAGAAGGTCAAGGTCATCATGTTGATATTTTAGCTCTCCATCCTGATGATAACTATTACTATCTTCTTAAAAAAGGAACATTCTTCAATAAGAATCAATTAGAAAGAACAATATATAAGAAACTAAAAGAATATTTCGAAAAAAACACCTTAGAGATAGATGATTGGATTATTAGAAAAGAAAGCAAGCGTCATAGTCTAGAGATAGCTGCTTTTCAGCTCGGTATAAGTTCTTATGATCTTATTCACGCACAAGATGTTGTGACAGCTCATGCCCTATCCCGTGTTAAAGCAATCAATACACCATTGGTTTGTACCATTCATTCGTCACTGACTCAAGAAATTTTTCTAGCTGAAATGAAAAAGAATCCTCAAATTACAAACAGTCAACGATGGAAATATATATCACAATTAGAATCGCTGGGCCCAAATGCATCTGATCATTCCATTCTCCCCTCACACTGGTTGAAGGATCAGATGACACATTTCTCCATACAGTCAGAGATGATGGTTATTCCATATGGCATCGATATTTTAGAATTCCAAAACCAGCAAACAATACTTACAGACATAAATGTTCCAAAGGATAAAAAAATAATCGCATGCTCAGCAAGGCTTATTTTTGAAAAGGGACAATATTCATTACTGCAGGCTTTGGAAAAACTAAAGAAAATTCGTAACGACTGGATTTGCTTATTTATTGGAGACTCATATAAATGGGATGACTTTGGGGACTTTCTTAAGACTGAAGTTAAAAGAAAAAACCTAACAAATAATGTGATCTTTTTAGGAAAAAGAGACGATGTTCCTGCGTTATTAACGAAAGTAGATGTTTTTGTACTCCCTAGTTTGCTTGAAAATTTGCCATTTGTAATTATTGAAGCACAGATTGCTGGGAAACCAATCGTTGCTTCAGACGCTGGTGGGATTCCTGAAATGATAGAACATGGAGAAACAGGTTTGCTTTACCCTCGAGATAACAGTGAAGAACTATGCAATCGTTTAGAAAAAATCCTTTCAGATGATAAATTACGAGATTATTTAGCCAATAATGCAAAAACCTACGGCTTAACTGCTTGGCATCATATGAAAATGCTCGATTCAACTCTTGAGGTTTATAACAAAGTAAGTACCTTCTATAACTCTCATAAATCCATAGAACAAATTCCATTAGTGAAAGATAACCTTGGAATATTAAAAAAATATTCACTAAACATGCCTAGAAATTACCAAATTCCTGATTCTGCCACTATAAACCCACTTTTCAATAAATAGATATCCTTTGGAGTGATTACATGGAATCAACTAAACATGAGTTTGAACAACGCTTTTTGAGTTTACAAGATGTGTTACAGATGATGAAAGATGCTATCCATAATAAGAAACCTTTTTCGTTAGCACGATTTGGTCATGCTGAAATTTATTATTCTTTATGGCCAACCTCAACTGCTTTCCAAGAAGGACTAGATTATTGCGCACAATACAATGGTGCAACTGCTGAACCAGAAAAGATTAAGGAGTTAGTGATTAGAGCACTTCTATCTACAAAAATTGTTGGACTTCTTTCAAAGGAAGAACATGAGTTCTTTCACAGTGAAACAATTAGGCTTTTAACATCATTAGATTACGAACCAAAGTACGTCTGTTCCCCCTTTATCACACATCCTATGTCAAAGGATATGGGTTTTTGGAACATATTACGTCCTTTAAAAGTTGTATTGGTTGGAAGAAGGTCTCTTGAAGCAAAGCCTCTGTTTGAAAAAATGGGAGTGAAAATTGTAGGTACGAAACAACTAGAAGGAATCAATCAGATAAGGTCACTACAAAACGAACTAGTCAATAAAAAGGACGAATGGGATGTTGCAATTTTAGCTGCTGGAGTACCTGCAACGATATTGACTAATCAGCTCGCCAAAGCTACAAATAATGTCGTTATTGATTTTGGTCATGCGCTAGATGTCATGATTGACGGAGAAGCTTTTGATTTTGATAAACTTGTTGAGGAATATCGGGATAACATGATTGAATAAAGACACTTTATTACGTTATTAAACTAACAAACATACAAAACATGTTTTTTAAGTTGATTCAAACAATTTTGAGAGAGGGAGGTAAAAATGGGCAATTCTATTCAACTAACCAGTAGTGAACTTTTGGATAAAATCATTGATGCCTTAAACAGGAATCAACCACTATCAGTTGTATCTGTAGGTTATACAGAATCATTTGTCATGGCACAATATGCGATTTTATCTGAAGAAGAAATTATGGATGATCCAGAAACAATTGCAGCCAATTCAAATTACAACTTAGACAGAGGACATTTTCACCGAGGACTAATTTTCCCTAATATACAAGCTCGTGATTTGACTGTCGAAGCCGTTAAAAAGGCTAACATTATTGGTTTAAACTTAAATATTCCTACAGCCGGAAACCTAACAAAAAGGGTTTTTGATTATTATAAGATTTCTCCTGACTATGTTTTTGAGGCATATATTAGACGTGTTATCATGTTCTCCCAACATAGTAAATTCCACCAAATGCTTGCGGGAAGGAAAATCTTAATCATCTGTAATTACGCTGATGAAGTTAAAAGATCACTTGAAAAAAACTTAATGAAAAAGTTAGGTTTCGATATTGTAGGAACCATAAAAATAAAACAATTTTCTGATATACCTGAAGTAAAAAAAGAAATTGATTCCTATGATTTTGATCTTTGCCTGCTTGCAGCTGGTACAAACGCACTTATTCTAAGTTCATATATCGCTACTGAAAGAGGAAAGGTTGCACTTGACCTTGGTCAAGGAATGGAGTCATTAATAACAGGTGAAATCGAAGGTGAATATTGGCTTGATGAAGAAATAGGGCTTAAGAAGTTAATGGATATGTAACTCATAATCAATCAAAATGATATAAATCTATAATTTTAAGCAATTTTAAAAGAAGATAAGATATGTGCCTAAAGCAGTAGCTTAACTTCAACATATGATACATCGTATGATTATAAGAATAGAAAGGACTGTGTATGTTTGCAAGATTTTGAAGTTAATCAACCTACTGTTACTATTATCGGACTTGGTTTTGTTGGCCTCCCATTAGCAATAAAATTAGTTGAAAAAAACCTGAATGTAATGGGAATCGATGTAGATAAAAGAAAAATATCCCAATTATTAAATGGCGAGAGCTATATACCTGATATATCTAGTTCTCAGCTTCAGGATGCATTAAAAAGTAATAAATTTTATGTATCAAGCGATTATAGCGATATTACCACTTCAAATGCAGTCATTATCTGTGTTCCTACACCTCTTACTGCCCATCAAACCCCTGATTTAAGTTATGTAACTGCCGCAGCTAACTCTATTACTCCATATTTACAAGAAGATCAACTTGTCGTTTTAGAAAGTTCTACTTACCCTGGGACAACACGAGAAGTAATTTTACCTATACTTGAGAAAAGCGGTAAAAAAGTAGGTAAAGATGTGTATTTAGGCTACTCGCCAGAGCGTATTGATCCAGGTAACAAAACCATGCCAATCGATGAGGTTCCTAAGATAGTTAGCGGTATTACAAGTGGTTGCTTAGAAAAAATGTTACACCTTTATAAATTGATTTATAGAAATGTAGTATCTGTTTCCTCTCCAGAAACAGCAGAAATAACAAAACTTTTAGAGAACACCTATCGATTTATCAATATCTCTTTTATCAATGAATTTGCAACCATCTGTGATAATCTCGGTGTAGATGTTTGGGAGGTAATTGATGCAGCAAAAACAAAGCCATATGGATTTACAGCCTTTTATCCTGGTCCTGGAATCGGTGGTCATTGTATTCCTGTTGATCCATTTTACCTACAATGGAAAATCTCTAATTATGAAATGTCGAGTTTATTTATAACTGCTGCTAGTACTGTTAACAAAACCATTCTGCAACATATTAAAGCAAAAATAAAAGAGAACCTTCAAAAGCCAATGAATGAATCTTCTATTTTACTATATGGGATGACTTATAAAAAAGATATTAGTGATATTCGAGATTCACAATCAGTTGAACTATTTAAGTGCCTTCTTGATACAAACAAAAGTGTACTTTATCACGACCCTTATGTTCCTACGTTAAAAATTGATGGTAAAACTTACAATAGCACTGCTTTAACACAAGAAACACTTGGACAAGTGGATTGTGTCGTTATCCTAACAGACCACTCAGAAATACCATTAGATACTATTCTTGAACACTCTTCCTTAGTTTTTGATACAAGAAATGTTGTCAAGGATCGAACAGGAAATGCAACAATTATTAAACTTGGTGGTGGTCGTCCATGAAAATTCTAGTTACTGGTGGTGCTGGTTTTATAGGTTCTCATCTTTGTGAACGGTTAACAAATATGGGTCATCATCTTACAGTGATTGATAACTTATCAAATGGGAGAAAGTCTTTCCTTGCAACCCTTCCACCTTCAAAGATCCAATTTATTGAAGGTTCTGTAATGGATCGTTCCCTATTAGAGAAGACACTGAAAGATTGTGATTTAGTCTTTCATCTTGCTGCAACACTTGGCGTAAAAAACACGGTTGAAGATCCATTAAAAATTATTCATGGAAATATCGATGGAACCCGAAATGTACTTGAACTAGCCTTTGAAAATAAAATAAAAGTCGTATTTGCTTCTACTTCTGAAGTGTATGGGAAAAATCCGAATTTACCGTTTACTGAGGATTCTGAACGAATACTTGGTTCAGCACAAACAAGTAGATGGTGTTATGCTACTGCAAAAGCACTAGACGAACATATGTGTTTTGCATATGGAATGAAAGGGTTACCTATATCGATCGTTAGATACTTTAATGCTTACGGACCAAGACAAACCTCTTCTCAATATGGAGGAGTAATCCCTAAATTCATTGTAGCTGCACTTAAAAATGAACCTATTACTGTTTTTGGTGACGGTAATCAAACAAGATGCTTCACCTTTATTAGTGATATGATCGATGGAACCGTTGAATGTATGTACCCAAAAGCAAATAACGAAGCCTTTAATATCGGAACGACTGAACAAATCACGATAAATTCATTAGCCCATATGATTAAGGACTTAACAAATTCAAACTCAGATATTATTCATATCCCATACGAACGTGCATATGGATTAGGATATGAAGATACACCCGATCGGTTACCCGATATAAGCAAAGCAGCTAGTACACTTGGTTTCAATCCAAAAGTTTCTTTAGAAAATGGACTTAAACAAACGATTTCCTATTATCAAACCGTATTGGGGATAAGTGATTCCGTATGAAAGTTCTTGTAACTGGTGGTTGTGGATTTATTGGGTCACATACCGTTGAGGAATTAATTAAAAAGAACTATGAGGTCATTGTTATTGACAATTTAAGTACTGGAAATAAAACGTGGCTTTCAAAAAACATTAAACTATATGAAACTGACATATTATCTACAAAGATACTAGAGATTTTCCAATGTGAACAACCCGATTTTGTGATTCATCTTGCAGCAAATGTAGATATAGCAACATCGATGGAGAATCCATTAATGGATGCTACCAACAACATCCTTTCTACGATTAAACTATTACAATGTTGTAAACAATTCGGAGTTAAAAAATTCATTTACGCTTCTTCTTGTGCAGTCTATGGGGAATCTGGAGATTGTAGCATTCACGAAGATTTCCCAATAAGGCCTTTATCATATTACGGCATTTCCAAATACACTCCTGAGTTATATATAAAGCAATTCTCAGACCATAATGACTTATCCTATACAATCTTACGATATGCAAATGTATATGGTCCTAGGCAAACTCCTAAGGGTGAAGGCGGAGTCATATCAATTTTTTACTCTAAGCTTTTTCAACATCAAAGACCTACGATTTATGGAGATGGAAATCAAACGAGAGACTTCATTTTTGTAAAAGATGTGGCAAATGCAAATGTTATAGCACTCACACGTGGAAATAATGAAATAATTAACATCAGCTGTAATAGTAAAACAAGTATCAATACCCTATATAAATACATTACAGAAATCATACCCATGGATATCGAGCCTCTATACTCTCCTGTACGATCGGGAGATATTCTTTATAGCCAACTAGATAATCAAAAAGCCATATCATTATTATCCTGGTTTCCCCAGACTAATTTAAAAGATGGATTAGAAATAACTTCTAGTTACTATAATAACTTGTTTACAGATTAAGGTGTCAGGCATAGCGCCTGACACCTAAAAGAAGGTGAAAGATTTGAGCAAAGTGACAGTAATAATTCCGTTTTTTAACCCCGGAAATTACTTAAAAGATGCAATAGAATCTATTCTTTTGCAAACTTTTGATAAATGGAACCTACTTTTAATCAATGATGCATCTACTGATAATAGTTTATCATTCATTCAATCCTATTTAGTTAACGAAAAAATAAACCTTTTACATAATCAAAAAAATCTCGGACAATCCAAATCACTAAATATTGGACTAAGCTTCGTAAATACTCCTTTTATTATTACGTTAGATGCAGATGATTGGTTTCCCCAAAATACTCTTGAAGTTTTAGTTGGTAAGATGGAAAACATCTCAAGTAAAGTAGCTGTCATGGGAGGTAATATTAATATAGTGACACAAAGGAGAAACCGTGTTAAAACTAGAATTATTAAAGGCAGGGATTTTTCAGATCAATATGATTTTCTCTTATCAAACCAATCTGTTTGGCCAAGATTTTATCGGACGACTGCACTAAAAGATGTTGGAGGATGGCCAGTAGATGATCCCTGGGACGGTCGTCATGCGGAAGATATCCGAATTCTCTCTCGTCTGCTAGAAAATAATTACCAAATTGGCTGGGTTAATGACACTTTATTGAATCATAGAAGACATCAACAGAACCAAACTAATAATCTATCTTTATACAGTGAGGTATATGAATGGATTGTTCGAGACAACTTAAATCGCTGGGGAAATAAATTTAAACCAGACTTTATTGAGTATGAAAACGGATGGAAGCATCTTAAACAATTAATTCCTATAAAATAAGGCCCCTTACTTTGAAAGGAGCCTTATTTTATAATTTGTTCAATTTTATCTGAAAACTTCTTAATATTTAAAAATATATTATCAAATCTAGGAGCCTCTAGTTTTTGTCTTTCCCCAATAATATGATAATAATCAGCTTTAACAAAATTACTTATGAGCCAATATAGTGGGTTTAGATATTCAGCTGGGAATATTTCAATTACCTTTGTTCCCTGTTCACAAAAAGCAAGGTTAGTTAGACCAGCACCGTGAGCTCCTATAATAATTTTCGCTGACGAAAACAAAGTTATTTGTTCCTGAACAGACAAATTCTCTAATAAAATTCTTTTGAAATTATACTTTTCTAAAACCTTCATTAAATCATTTTCATTTACAATGACTCTTCGTCCCATTCTACTTATATAGATTCTTTCATATTCCTCATTCTTTTTTTGATCTACACCGTTTAATAGTTTATCCCTTAAATAAGCACAAGACCAACTACTTGCGTAATCCGGTATCGAAGGTACAACTAATCTACTAGCTTGAATGTGAGTATCTTTCTTAACTTGGATTATTTTGTTCTTTGGTATATTTAATCGTTTCAGTGTTTCTATCTGAAATGGTAGAAGAGTATAATTTAAAATATATTTATCTATACTTATCCCTGATCTTTGAATTAATTGAATTCTAGGTAATACCTCAAACATCCAATGAAAATAGTTAAAACTATCAAGATGTGTTAAAACAGCACAGGTTTCATCTACCTTGATTGGACTAGGTAATCCATCTTCAAAAAAAATTGAATGTTCACTTGGTTCTGTAAACCACTCAAATGAAACATCCCATAATAACTTATTGTCGGGCGTTATAACAATTCCATTTTCTCCATAAACACGACCATTTGGCATTAACGACACAGATGCCCCACCTGACCAAACTGGTCTAATAGTTGGATTGGGCTGAAATACCAACTCATCAAATAGCTCAACTTCATATTCTAATTCTTTATATAAAGTGTTTACCCTTCCAAATATTTCTGTATAAGCTCGATACCATTCCTTAGTTGTCTTATAAAAACCGTTAGGTGCCGGAAATTTCCCGTTTAAATATTCCATCTAACCCCTTTTGTCCCCTTTATTAATAAAATCTAATAATTACTACATTCTATGCATGTCCCCTCTATTTGTGTCATAATTGGTCATTAGATAGTGAATCACCCTGAGGTGCTCCAGCTAATTGAAAATAGGAGCGAATTTCTTCCTTAGTTTTTAAAACAATTACTTTTTTCCCCATTGACTCGTACTGTTTCAGTCTCCCTTTCATCTTTTCCTTCCTAGCAAAATAGGTGGAAATAATAAATTTGATAAATTTCCAATCTAGTTTCTCTGTACAACCAATCGTCATATCAGGTCTCGTGTTACCGATGTTGGTAAGGAAGCGCTTTACCACACGGTAAAGACAAGTACGTAAGGGGAGTTCTAAATAAATTACTGTATCGAAGCTGGATTCTCTGATATGTATTGTTTTTGTGTAATTTCCTTCAATGATCCACTTTTCTTTCTCCACAAGCTTTCTTTGAGCTTCAGAAAATTCTTCATTTGATGCCTCGATCCAACCAGATTTCCAGAAGTAGGTATCTAGATGATACACGGGGATATGTAACATCTGCCCAAGCTTTCTAGCAAACGTCGATTTCCCAACACCAGCTGATACCCCAATCACCATAATTCGATTCATTCTTCTATTCACCTTCTCATATGTCATATTTTTCTATTTTCTCATAATAAACTGTTCTCCACTAATATAATCTTATTACAACATAAAAATGGAGAAAGAACACAAGAGTTCTTTCCCCACTTCAAAATTACACATCCTACTCAATCCACTGAACGATATCCTTCAAGTCTTTTCTAACTTTTGGTCGAGGTTCTTTCTCCCTGTATCCAAACGCTACCATAACAGAAACAGCCAAATGTCCATCCTCAAGTAAGTCTTCCTCTTCCAAAATCTTTTGTACCTGGTCAAAACTGAATCCTTCAATCGGACAAGAATCAATTCCAATTAAAGCTGCTGCTGCCATCATATTTGCTAATGCAATATACGTTTGCTTTCCGGCCCAGTCCAACATCGTTCGTTCATTATCCAATAAGTGAAGATCGTCTTCCTGAAAGGTCTTATACCTTTCTAATATTTTCCCAAAAAGCTCTTCAGGAAATTTTTTCACTTCTAACATTTGATGTCTAACATAGGCAGAATCATACTTCGTATCTTTTATGGTTCTTGCCAAAATTACAACAAAATGACTTGCTGTGGGGAGCTGTCCTTGTGCTCCCCATGACACTTCCCTTAATTTTTCTCTTAACTCGGCATTCTGAACAACTACAAATTTCCATGGCTCATATCCAACAGAACTTGGCGATAATCTCGCCGCTTCAAGAATGTACTGAAAGTCCTCATCGCTGATTTTTTTGGAAGTGTCGAAGGATTTTGTCGCATGTCTAAATCGAAAAGCCTTTAGAACTTCTTCTCTTTTGTTCGAATGATCAGTCATATGTATCGTCTCCTAAAAGTTTGTGATATATTGATCATAGTATATCTCTAACGTGATGGGAAGTAAAATGCTCCTAATGGTTTATGTAGTTTGGCTGATTTTGATTATGTAGAGATATATGTAGTGCAAGATTCTCATTTATGGAAGCGAGGAATACGTCACTTAACTTTACTTGCATTTTCGAGAGTTCCTCTTTTAGCCATATCTCATCTTTATTTAAGTGTTCAAGAGTCGTTGTATCAATTTTCCCTTCAATAATCTACCTCTTTCTAGGATAAGTTCCCCTTTAGCGTAACCATTAAAGGCCATTGCTATTTTAAACAAAAAGAAAAACCTGATTCCATTACTTTGGAAACAGGTTTTATGTAAAATTTATGTTAATTCAATTTGTTTTGTCTCTTTTCCTAAGAACGCTAATACTACTACACCCACTACAATACTAATACAGAATATCGTAAAAATAAAGCCGATAGTATAGCCTGCAGCAACAAGTGATCCAACTAATAATGGACCAAGGATTCCACCCACACGACCAATCGAAGCGGCCATCCCAGAGCCTGTCCCACGAATCACAGCTGGATACTGTTCTGGAGTGTAAGCATATAATGCTCCCCATGCACCAAGATTAAAGAACGATAATAGGATCCCTGCTGTCATTAAGACGGCAGTCGTTTCAGCATTTCCGAACACTAGCGCCGAAGCTGCTGTACCTAATAAATAAGTAACTAATACAAATTTACGACCTAGTTTTTCAATTAACCATGCAGCTGTATAGTAGCCTGGTAATTGGGCTAACGTCATGATTAGTACGTATTCAAAGCTTTTGATCATGCTGAAGCCCTTCATCACCATCACACTTGGTAACCATAAAAACATACCGTAATAAGAGAATACAACTGTAAACCAAACAACCCATAATACCAAGGTCGAACGTTTATAATCTTTTGACCATACGTCTTGGATATTTTGAATCACGGTTCTTTTTTCTACCTTCTTTTTTGAGAATGCTGGTGAATCCGGTAATTTTAGTCGCAAATAAAGAGCATAAAGCGCTGGAATTGCGCTAATAATCAAGGCAATTTTCCAACCGTAGGAAGGTATAACAAAATAAGAAATAAGTGCAGATAAAAGCCATCCAAATGCCCAAAAACTTTCAAGCAGGACAACGACACGTCCACGATCTTTAGCAGGTACACTTTCAGATACAAGTGTTGAGGCTACAGGCAATTCTCCCCCCAGCCCCATTCCTACAAAGAATCGTAAAACGAGAAATGCTGCTAAAGTGGTAGTAAAGGCTGAAGCTCCGCTCGCTAATGAGAATAATAGAAGTGTAATGATAAAAATATTCTTTCTTCCAATTCGATCAGCCCAAATACCAAATACAAGTGCCCCAACAGCCATCCCTATCGAGTTCACGCTTCCAATCCAACCCATTTGTTCAGGTGTTAATCCCCAATCAGCATTTAGAGCTGCGATAATGAAAGAAAGCATCCCGACATCCATCGCATCAAACATCCAACCAAGACCTGCGATGCCGAGTAATTTCTTTTGTGAAATTTTTTTATTTTCCAACTATGTAACCCTCCTCTTGTCTTGACATCTGTCATTACTAGATAACTATAGTCCTGGTAATAAAAAAAAACAAGTACATTTAATTACATATTGGATCATACTTTTATTATTTTTAACGATACTTACTTTTTTATACGGTTTTGATTGAAGGCTTAAGAATGCCCATTTTTTTGATTTTTTTTCATTTTCCTATATACATTAACGTTACGTAAAGGTTTATAGTGATTTTATCAGGAGGTGAAAAATATGGAGTACACGGTTCAAAAGCTCGGCCAATTGGCAGGAGTTAGTACGAGAACATTACGGTATTACGACCAAATTGGGCTTCTGCAGCCATGTAGAGTAAATTCGAATGGCTATCGAATTTATGGGCAATCAGAGGTGAATCGTCTTCAGCAAATTCTTTTTTATAAAGAGCTTGGAGTTAGCTTGGATACGATTAAAGAAATACTCTCCTCCTCTACGTTTGACGGAGAAGCGGCGCTAAGAGAACACCGTTTAAAACTAATAGAAAAACGGCAACAAATAGAAACATTAATTTGTAATGTAGAAAAGACCATTGCAGCATCTGAAGGGAGAATAACCATGACAAATAAAGAGAAATTTGAAGGATTTAAACAAAACTTACTTGCTGAAAATGAAAAGAAATACGGAAAAGAAATTCGTGATAAATACGGAAAAGAAACCGTTGAACAATCCAATGCCAAGCTCATGAACCTATCTGAGGAGGACTATCAAAAGGTGACAGCTTTAGAGCAACACATAAGAGACGTTTTGTCCCAAGCTTTGACAAGTGGTGATCCTTCAGGTCCGCTTGCGCAACAAGCAGCTGAGCTGCATAAGGAATGGCTTTGTTATTTTTGGCCCAAATACAGTAAAGAAGCACATGCTGGCCTTGCCCAAATGTACGTAGATGATGAAAGATTCACTGCCTACTACGATAAAGAACAACCTGGTACAGCTGAGTTTTTACGTGATGCGATTGCCATTTATACGAAATAAGAGGAGGAGTAAATTGCTCCTCCTTGTTTTTAAAAGCAGGGGCTTACCTCTCTATTATTAATTCAATCAACCAGCAATCACGATACTCTCCCTCATGAAATTCATGCTTCGGGAGTAATCTCACTTTTTCAAATCCACAATTCTCGTAACATCGTAATGCCCTTTCATTACTTGCCTGTGGATCCATTATGATTTTTGCAGTGCCCTTATGAGTAACTAAGTAATTAACCATAGTATGTATAAGAAGGGTTCCTATTCCTTTATTCCAGTAATCCGTCTCTCCAATAAATTGATCCATACCAAACGTCTTCTGTTTCTCGTCTTCCACTGTATAAGTTTGTATATATCCTATTGGCTTTTCTTCAAAAGAAAAAATATATCGGGATAATCCTTCCTCTTCTAGAAAAAAAGTCTCCATCACTTTCTCTACTGTAAAAGGTTGATCTCTACCTTCGTAGTATTCTAGTACAGTTGGGTTTGAAAGCCATTTTGATAGATGACCCACATCTTCTTTCCCGAGGGGACGAATTGTTAGTTTCCCATTTTTAATTTCCATCTTTTCTCCTCTCTCTACAATCCATATATTACCATTTAAAAAACCAAATCTGGCTTAATAGATTTGGTTTTTGTTTTCTTAGCTATTCTTTTTAGATACTTGGGCCGGTTTCGGCATATCGCCTTCTGTCATTCCTGTTAATGTCGTTCGATTCATATTACTAGTGTCTTTTCCGGCACTAGGTAATGTATTTGCCATTGGTAATTGCTCTAGTTCTTTTCCTCTTGGCAAGTTTACCACCTCCCTTATCATTTATTAACATGCACCCTTTCTCTTTGAATACACAGGAAAAGACATAATTTTTCTTGTGACATATCCATAAAAAAAACAACCTCCATCAGGCCGATTCTACAGGTCATATCCAAACTCAATAATGGTATAAAACATACGATATCCAAGGGATTGATATAATGAAATCGCATTTCGATTATCTCCAAATACTCCTAATGTTGCTTCTGTTTTCCCTTTTTCCTTTAAAAAAGTTAATGCTTCCGAAATTAATGCCTTCGCTATTCCCTTTCGTCTCCAATCAGGTAATACAAAGATATTTTCAGTGGCACTTCTCTCTTCTCCGAGTCCCCATGTCATAACACTGCCTACTACATTATTTCCGTCAAATGCGGTAAAAGTATCCCATTCTGCACCAGACTTTGTCCACCTTAAATGATTCAAGCTCCAACAAATCCCGTTTGGATCTCCAGCAGCCTCTGCACGCAAATATATTTCCTGTTCTTCTTGAGTCTCCATTTTCCAATTCATTATCTTAATATTTTCTGGTGGAGGAAATGGAGGAATAGGTTCCGTTAGATCTCTTTTCATCACTAAATGATTATGTTTCGCTATAAATCCTTTTGATAAATAAAAATCCATCTCCTCTAAATCATCAGCAGCAATCGTATGTCGAAGAGTGATTTTTTTATTGGGGTATTGGTTTCGAATCGTTTTAGCCCTGATCATTACAGCATCTGTTAAATCATCCACTGCTTCTTGTGGAACCTTAGTGTTCTCATTTATCGCTAAATCCATCTGTAGCTTAAATTCAAAGTCCGAAGGTTTGTTCGGATCTTCGATTAGACTCCAAGATTGGTCAGGAGCAATATGTGCAGAAGCGAGAACTTCTCCCGTTTCACTAACGGCACAGAATATATTATCTGAAGTATAATCCCCATTGTATCGATACGCTAACATGGAAATAAAATCAAACTTGGCAATTTGATTGGCATCCTGTTCCTCATAATTTCTAATTAAATATGGTTTCTTCTCTCTCTCCATACGTACATCCTTTCATTCCAATCTTTATCAAAAAATTATTCGCCATATTTAGAATAAATTCCTCTATTTGTCAATCTGTCACCAAGTGTCCACTCCACACGGACAGAAACCCCCATTCTGTCCACGAAGGGTGTCTGTCACCGCATTCGTCATCGCATTAGGTGAAAGATTTTATTGACAAGCGGATGAATGCGTTTTATATTTAATATATACGATACTGATAATCATTATCAATTAATAAATTATTTACATAAGGAGGTTTCCAATGGTTCGCTTATATACTGACCAACTATCCGTTGCTTATGGAGATCGAACGATAGTGAAAAACCTCAGCATCCATATACCAGATAATAAAATCACGACCATTCTTGGTTCAAATGGCTGTGGAAAATCAACGTTGCTTAAAGCCATTACACGAATAATTGCTCAACAAGCTGGGACAGTCCTATTAGATGGAGAGGATATTGCTAAGCAACATACAAAGGAACTAGCTAGAAAAATGGCCATACTCCCTCAGTCACCTGAAAGTGTTGGTGGACTTACAGTAGGAGAGCTTGTCAGTTATGGAAGGTTTCCATACCAAAAAGGGTTTGGACGCTTAACAAAACGAGATTTTGAAGTCATTGACTGGGCTCTTGAAGCAACAGGAACAATGGATTTTAAATTCCGGCCTGTTGATGCCCTTTCTGGTGGACAAAGACAAAGGGTATGGATCGCCATGGCACTTGCTCAGGAAACCGATATTATTTTCCTGGATGAACCTACCACGTATTTGGATATGGCTCATCAGCTTGAGGTTCTAGAGCTGTTGCAAGATTTAAATCAAAATGAGGGAAGAACGATTGTCATGGTTCTACATGACTTAAATCAAGCCGCTCGATTTGCCGATCATTTGATCGCCTTAAAAGCAGGGGAAATTGTAAAAGCTGGAACTTGCGAAGAAGTGATTCAACGTGAGGTGTTACAAGAAGTGTTTCAAATCGATGCAGAAATTGGCAGAGATCCGCGGACGAATAAGCCAATGTGTATTACCTATAACCTTCTTAAAGGGAATTCCATACAAGGAAAACATATGGTTTCCACTCTTACTCCTGTCAGTGTAAATTACTAACGCTACGCCTATTAAATAGAGTTCTTTACTAAGAGTTTTCTTGAAAAATAGTTTACTTACGTAGAGGAATTCATCAACGAATTCCTCTCTTTCTTTTGAAAATGTATTAAGTGAGGTGACTAGATTGCTACATAATAACAAACCTATACCGTTTTTTTTCAAATGCATCATTGCACTTCTTTTATTTATACTAACGTTTAGCATGGCCATGGTTTTCGGGGCTGCCGATACCACTTTCAAGGATGTTTGGCTGGCGTTATTATCCAATCAGACAAGTGAAAAAATATTAATCTTACAAGAAATTCGATTGCCAAGGGAAATTGCTGCGATTGTTGTTGGTGCAGCCCTGGCCGTATCTGGGGCAATCATGCAAGGAATGACACGAAATCCGCTTGCTGACCCAGGTTTATTAGGTCTTACTGCTGGTGCGAATGCAGGACTAGCAATTATCATTGCCCTGCTTCCATCAGCAAATTACTACGGAATCATGCTTGCTTGTTTTATTGGTGCGGCTATTGGAGCTCTGCTTGTCTTCGGCATAAGTGCAGTAAAAAAAGGGGGATTCTCTCCTTTCCGTATCGTGCTAGCAGGATCAGCAATATCTGCCTTTCTTTTTGCCATTTCAGAAGGTATTGCAATCTTCTTTAAAATCTCAAAGGATGTATCGATGTGGACAGCTGGAGGTGTGATTGGAACCACCTGGGGCCAACTTCAAATTGTAGTCCCATTCATTAGTATCGGAATCATTCTTTCCATTTTTCTATCAAGGCAACTAACCATTCTAAGTTTAAATGAAGAAGTGGCGGTAGGCTTGGGACAGAATACGACTCGTGTAAAAGGCTTTTTATTTGTGATTGTCATTGTTCTTGCAGGGTCGGCTGTAGCTTTAGCTGGGAATCTAGCTTTTGTTGGTTTACTGGTGCCCCATATCGTGCGGGCAATTGTCGGAACGGACTACCGCTTTATTCTTCCGATGTCGACCATTTTTGGTGGAACCTTTATGCTCCTCGCTGATACGATTGGGCGTACATTAAATTCACCTTACGAAACACCAGTTGCGGCCATCGTCGCCATGATAGGGCTCCCCTTCTTTTTATTTATCATTCGTAAAGGAGGGAAAGAATTCTCATGATTCTTCAAAGCCTTATAAAAAAACAAAGAGCCATAGTGGTTGCTCTGCTCGTACTTATCCTTGGAACTATGATCGTGAGTTTAAGTCTTGGTTATTCTTCTGTTAGCTATGACCGAATAATACCAACCTTATTAGGGAATGGATCCTTTAAAGAAGAATTTATTCTCTTTGACATCCGTCTGCCCCGCATTGTCATTACCTTGTTAGCAGGAATGGCTCTCGCATTATCCGGTGCCATTCTTCAAGGAATTACACGGAATGATTTAGCTGACCCAGGCATTATCGGAATTAATTCTGGCGCTGGTGTGGCAATAACAGTCTTTTTTCTATTTGCACCAATCGACGCAGCAACATTTGCTTACGCCATTCCGATCCTTGCATTTTTCGGAGCTATCCTTACATCAGCACTTATTTATATCTTTTCTTATAAAAAAAGTGTTGGCCTTCAGCCTGTACGATTGGTATTAGTTGGGGTCGGTTTCTCGATGGCACTTTCCGGTGCAATGATCGTTCTTATTTCATCTGCAGAACGAGCCAAGGTAGACTTTATTGCAAAGTGGTTGGCAGGAAATATATGGGGAACTGATTGGCCATTTGTATGGGCCATTCTTCCCTGGCTACTTGTGTTGATTCCCTTTACTTTATACAAGGCGAATCGATTAAATATTTTAGCCTTAGGTGAGTCCATTTCTATCGGAGTTGGGATTTCGATTGAGAAGGAAAGAATCACTTTATTAATTACAGCTGTTGCATTGGCAGCGTCTGCCGTTTCCGTAACAGGTGGAATAAGCTTCATTGGTTTAATGGCGCCACATATGGCGAAAGCGATGGTTGGACCGAGAAATCAATTGTTTATTCCTGTTGCACTTCTTGTAGGAGGATGGCTTTTATTATTTGCTGATACCATTGGGCGTAATATTATTGAACCTGAAGGGATTGCTGCTGGTATCATGGTGGCCCTTATTGGAGCACCTTATTTCTTATATCTTCTATTAAAAAAATAAAACAGTGACCCTCTTTTTTATGAAAGAGGGTCTTGTGCTTACTCTAAAATAATTTCATCTGAATAAAACATACATCATCTTGAAGTTGTTTTGTTTTCAATTCCTTGGACAAATGGTGAAAGAGATTTTTATCCTTTTCTTTTTTCTTCGTTAATTCCGCCAATGAGATATTCAAATACTCTAAGAGGCCGTCAGTGTAAAGAAACAACTCTGACATATCTTTATAATAGAGAGTTTCCGCTTGAAATTGATGATTTGGAAGAAAACCTACAGGTATTTCATTGGATGAGATTTCTCTTAGCCTCTCCCCTTCCTCAAGGATAAAAGATGGATGTCCCGAATTAATGTAATCTATGCTTTTGTTTTTCATATCAATCAAGAGCACAATACAAGTAAAATACATTCTTGTCATTCTCTCATTTTCGGCTTCCGAGAATAACTCAAGCATATGTTGATTAAGTCTATTTAAAATATAAGAAGGATGGCATGTATCATATTTTAAAATTGATGTAAGCTCTGCATTAATCGACATCGTTAGCAAAGAAGAAGCAATTCCGTGCCCCATCACATCCATAATCATAACAAAATACAGATCATCATCTATTTTCTGCCATTTATAAAAATCCCCACCCAGTTCATGAGACGGAAAATAAGAACCACAGATCGAAATTGATTGATCATCAATATCCTTGCTTAAGATTAATTGTTGAATGGCACGAGATAAAGAAAAATCTCTCATTAAATCAAGTTCTAAAAGCTTCTTCTTCGTTACATCCATTTGAATTCCAATAAAATGACTTACCTCTCCTTGTTCAGTAAGAACAGGATTTATACAGACCTCATTCCAGAAAGTAGATTCATCTTTCCGATAATTTAATATCTCTACCTTAACTTCTTCCTGATTCGCCACTTTTTCTCTAATGACCCTTTTTGTATCCTTACTGGTTAATGGGCCTTGTAGAAACCTACAATTTTTCCCCAAAATCTCATCTGAACTATATCCAGTTAGACTTTCGAATCCTTTATTGTGGTAAATAATAGGATTATCCTCTTGATGTGGATCAGTGATAGTAATTCCTATTCCGGTATGGTCAAGAACGTCTGCCAATAGCTTATTCATTTCTGTTAATTCACTTTTTTGTTGCTTTAATTTTTGTTCCTCTGTAATATCGCGTAAAACAATTTGTAAAAATCCTTCTTCTTTTATAAGAGTGTACTTTACATTAAATGTTAATGGGTACCCTGCTTTATGATATATTTTCACTTGAAATTCATCTGTTTTTTCTCCAGAAAATACGGAAGTGAAAATTGATAGCGTATATTCTAACGAGTTCGGGTCAAGTGAAATCACCTTTGAAAAATGCTTACCTAATATTTCTTCCCGCTTGTACCCAAGCACCTTCTCATAGGATGTATTCACATAGACACAAATACCTTCTGTATCTAATACTGAAATTAAATCTGGGGAACCTTCAATTAATGACTGATAAAAGTTCATATTCATTTTTCCAACTCGAATAGTAATGTTAGTTTTCTTCCACCTTCAGAGTAGGAGATATGCTTTGCACACTTTTTCATAATGGCAATACCTCTTCCCCTCGTGCTTAATAATGATTCTATAAAATATTGATCTGGATCTTTAACCGACATGATCTTTTCTTCGTGATTGAATCCATCTCCGTTATGTTCAACTTCTATAAGAATTTCACTATCTCTTATTTGTGTTGTAACCGTAATAACCAATGAAGAATTGCTTTTTATGCCGTGTTCAAACGCATTATTTACCGCTTCTCGAATAGAGTACATTACCAAATGTAATTTTTCCGCTGTGTAGTTTCCTATATAATCTTCCAATTCCTGTTCAAGTGCCTCGTATTCTTCATAAGTTGATATCTGTATTGTTTTTTGCATGTTCTTCTCTTTCACTTCCCTTAATACATACAATATAATACCTTCCCCTATTATGAACCAACTATAACCTTTGTTAGTCAATCATTCTGCAAATATAAAAAAGAGAACTTCTATAAAAAGTTCTCCCTATCCCAATTAACTATTCTGATGTAAAATAACTCAACTTACAAAGTCTAACAGCTTGGTCTATTTATAACAACTTTGCATATAGTTTAATAGATATTGTGTGAAGGAGTTATTCATTTATGAAAAAATATATGTATTTACTAAGCATAATTGCTCTCATAGCGCTTGTAGCTTATTTGGAATCACCAAACTCTACATTCACTCATCCAAATGAAGGAACAAATATGTATTCTTCGATTCCTTCTATTGAGGAAGCCGACATTTCTGAAACAACAGAAGCAAATTCTGATGTAGAGAACGAAGAGGAAGAGGCTGTTATCGCATCATTAGAACTAAAGCTAGAAAAAACTGAACTCGTGGATGGTTATATCATTGAAACTTACAGGGAATACGAGATCTATAATAATGAAGCTGGTGAAGTAATTAAATCTGTACCAACAGATCATTACGAGTACTTAAAGTACTTAGATGAATAACTTTAAAAGTCATGTATCTAAACATACCTAATCACCCACCCTACTAATGGGAGGTGAAGATGATGGCAGATGAAAGACCAATAGAATATAGTGGAAAAGTTCTTGACGAAAGAAACACATTAACAGGACCTGATAAGGGGAAAAACGGCTTTCCAAAAACACCAAAAAATGTTCCCATTCGCAATAATCAAAAACAAAGCTAATAATAAACAAAGCGGAGAAGACTGTTAAATGCAGTCTTTTTCTCTTACCTTCTCTAAATCCCTAATTTCACAAACGCCTGCTTCACTCCCCACACTTGATGCTCATGAAACAATAAGTTTTCAACTTCGGATATATGCACCCAAATAGGTTCTTCATCAATTTCAACAGGTTCTTGCGTCTTTTCACCAAGTGTAGCCATGTAAAAATGTGCATGATTCAAGGTTGGATTTTTCCCCATAGCCAGGTGGTATTTTTTCGCTTGACCAAGATACTCACCCATAAAAACCTGAAACCCAGTTTCTTCGAGCATTTCCCTTAATAAGCATTCCTCGTGATTTTCTTTTTCCTCCAAACCTCCACCAGGTAAAAAATACCCTCCTCGAGTCGTCCGAATCACCAATATTTGATCTCTTTTTTTATTGAAGATGATGCTATACACACCAATTCTCGTCGTATACTGAAGATTTTCATCCTTGTTCCCAAAGACCAAAGTTCCCTTCATAATCCTTCTCTACTCCTCGTTATTAGGGTATGTAGCTTGTAAAAAGTCAATCGACTGCACAATTAATTGTTTTAATACCTCAACATTCACATCATCAAGTTTATTGATATAGACACAACCCTTTCCTTGCGTATGTTTTCCAAAGCTTTCAAGAAGCTGTTGTCGATTGGAATCACCAGGTGCAAAATACAAGCTTATTTTTGCTTTTCTAGGAGAATAACCGACAAGTGGTGCTTCTCCCTCATGACCTGACTCATATTTGTAATGGTATTTCCCAAAACCAATAATACTTGGTCCCCACATCTTTGCTTCGTACCCGCTCGTAGTCGTAAAAATGTCTAACAATTTATAGGCATCCTCCTTTTTTCTTGGTTGTTCCACTTGTTCAATAAACTCAAGCACACTGCGGTCTGTTTCCTTTGTCTTTTGTTCGTACATCTTAAAAACCCCTTTCTTTAAAAAATTTACCATTATTTCTTAGGAAAAGCGAATTCTCCAAAAATTTGGAATCTTATGGTATTGTATAAGAATTATATATTATAATGTTGTTATGTTTGAGAGGATGTGCTCATATGAGAGAAATTACATTAGGAATTTTAGCTTCTTTGTTTTTTGCTGTTACCTTTATTTTGAATCGTTCAATGGAGCTATCAGGAGGCAGTTGGCTTTGGAGTTCCTCGTTACGTTACATTTTTATGGTACCCTTTTTATTTATGATCGTCATGTATAGAAAGAATCTAAAACATATGTGGATAGAAATGCGTTCCAATCCACTTCCTTGGCTTTTATGGAGCTTTGTAGGATTTGTTTTGTTTTATGCACCAATAACCTTTGCCGCTGCATTCGGACCAGGCTGGCTCGTCGCTGGTACTTGGCCACTTACCATTGTAGCAGGTGTACTTCTAGGGCCACTTTTTTATAAAACGGTGGAATCAAAAAATGGGCCGATCAAGGTTCGGCAGCAAATCCCGTTCCAAGCCTTATTCATTTCGTTTTTCATTCTAATAGGTGTTGTATTGATTCAATGGCAGCACGCTCAAAGTTTAACCTTCGAAATCGTGATAGCAAGCACTTTTCCTGTCCTTGTGGCGGCATTTTGCTACCCGCTTGGAAATAGAAAAATGATGGAGATTTGTGGGGGAAAATTGGATACTTTTCAACGAGTACTTGGTATGACCCTTGCTAGCCTCCCTTTTTGGCTACTACTCGCTGGAGTTGGATTTGTTCAGGTGGGTCCACCCTCGGCTGAGCAAATAACCCAGTCATTTATCGTCGCGATTTCCTCTGGGGTGATTGCCACAACATTATTCTTCATCGCTACAGATCGTGTTAGAGATAACCACGATAAACTAGCAGCCGTTGAAGCAACACAGTCGACTCAAGTCATTTTTGTCATTGTGGGAGAAGTCCTCCTTTTATCCACCCCATTACCGAGTACACTCGCTACAATAGGACTATTTATCGTTATGTTCGGCATGCTATTGCATAGTTTTTCATCGAAAATGGGGAAAAAACCAAGCATCAGTGTTAAAAAAGAGAAATTTTCTTAAAGAAACTCAATTTAACTTTTACTAACTCAACCAACTCTGCCAGGTAGAAAAAGCTACCTGGCAATCTTTTTTTCAAAACAAGTAAGTGACAATTGCTCATTCACTTGTACCAGCTTCTCAATAGTAAATCCCCTATTTAAATAAAAATCGACAGCTGGTTTATTTTCAGATCCAGTAGATACTATGAGTTTCTCAATGCCCTCCACTTGCTCTTCTATAAAGCGTAAAAGTTGATTGGCAATTCCTTTTCGAAAATGATTGGGGTTTACTGTCAGTCGGTGTATATCCAAAGTCTTTCCTTCCACTTTAAAGGATATAGAACCACAAAGCTCATTCCCTATAAAGTAACCAAAAAATTCCTCACCACAATTCTGAAGCGTTTCCACCGTATCCTTAAGCGGAGGAATGTCATAAAAATCGATCAACTTTGCCTCCACCATATAGGAGGGGGTTTGTAACTGGAGTATGATTTCAGCTACTTCTTTATCCGTTACATTCAAAGATCTTATTTGTGATACTCTTGATTCCACTATAGCTTCTCCTCTACACCTATTTTGACAATCCCGCCATACTTTTCCCCATCTTCCTTCTGTCTTAAATATGTTACTAGCTCGTTGTTGTCACGGATGATAATAACTTTATCATCGAATTCTTTTAACAGCTGTATAATCTCTCGTTTACTTACTTTTTCAAAATATGTATTCCAACGAAACATTCGCATAAACATTGAAAAAGTAGATTTGTAATTGCTTTTTTCTAAACCTAGTTGCTGGAAAAAATATCTCTTAATGATTCTGTATGTTCGCTTAGAAAAGCGTGTATCTAAAAATATAATTAGTTCAGCATTGACAAAGCTCTCTGTCACCCACTGATAATGAATACCTTCGTTGATCCACGCATCACTATTTACAATATTTCTCAAAAATGCATCTCTTTCCTTTTCTGATCTTCTAATATCACCTGTTTGAAACCTTTTCCATACAACATTATCTAATTCATAATGCGGAATGTTAAGATCATTTGAAAGTTTTTTAGCAAGAGTTGTTTTGCCACTCCCGACAGAACCGATTATATGTATTTTCTTAACCTGCATGTTGATCACTCCGCTATCCCTGTGTGAAAATTACTGACCCTAGTCACATTATACGATGAAAAGAAAATGGTTAATAGAAAAAGTTACCTCACATTCCTACTTGAAGTAGAGAGCCATCATATCTTCTCCGATATAAGTATTGTCTATTTTCATGGAGCGAGGATCACTTCCGATCAGTTCAAAACCAATAGATTCGTACAATTTTTTTGCAGCTGTATTATTAGATGAGACCGTTAAATATAGCTGCTCCACTCCACCGATTTCTTTTGCCTTCTTTATCGCTGCATTCATTAATCGTTTCCCTATCCCATGCCTTCTAACTTGAGGTGAGACATACATTGCAAAAATATCAGAGCGATGTTTGAGCTTCCTTTTGATTTCAGTAACAAGGGTAACTACACCAACAAGTTTGTCTTCTTCAAAAGCACCAAATGTATATGCGTTGACTGCACGAAGTCTAGAAGCATGAACTTCTATTGAATACTCCAATTCTTCTTCCACACTCGAACTAAACGCCTCTGGGTGATTTTGTAGTGCTTCTATTCTTTTTTCTTTGTATTCTACTGCATCATTTTCATTAAGTAAGCGAATCTTAATCATTTTTAATCTCCCTCACCTTTTTCTTATCACTCATATTATACATGGAAATAAATGTTTGCGATATGAGATATAAAGTTACTACCATTACTGGCTATAGAGAAGAAAAAAGGGCAAAAATAATGGTATGGTGGAGGAACGAAAAAAGGTTCCTCCACCATGTTTTCACTTGTAAGTCAAGATGAAAACTTCGCTTACATCTATTTTTTTTCATTGAAGTGTCTCATTAATTTTTGTATCTTATGTAAGTATGTTTGTAAATTAGGAGGAACATTTCAACATGAATCAAAATCAAACACAAAAAATCCAAGTTGTTACGGCTGATCCCTCGGCCCTAGGTTTATTTGGACTTGCTATGGTAACCTTGGTTGCATCATCACAAAAACTTGGCTGGACAGATGGAGTTTCCTTTGTTCTCCCTTGGGCCATTTTCCTTGGTGGTTTTGCACAACTATTCGCTGCGATCAATGATGCGAAACATAATAATACATTCGGCACAACCGCATTTGGTGCATTTGCCCTTTTCTGGTTCGGTGTAGGTGCTTCATGGTTAATCACCCTTGGTGTGTTTGGAGAAAATGCGGCACTTGCTGTTGATCCAAAGCAGTTAGGGATTGCGTTTATTGGCTATTTATTGTTTAGCTTATACATGACGATTGGTGCGATGGAAACACATAAAGTATTATTTATTATCTTTGTTCTTATTGATTTCTTATTTATCGGTCTTTCTTTATCCACTCTAGGTGTAGCACCTGAATTTTTCCATGAGGTAGCAGCGATCTCCGAATTGCTTATTGCTATTATGTCTTTTTACGGATCAGCCGCTGCTGTACTAAACAATCATTTTGGAAAAGTGTTCATTCCGGTCGGAAAACCATTTGGGATTTTCAAATAAATCGTGCGAAAGGGAAGCAGCATAACCACTGCTTCCCTTTTATTTTCTTTTAAATAGATAATGGTATAACCAGATTTGTGATGCTTGAACAAATAAGTAGATAGGATAGGAATAAGTGATTTTATATCCATTTTTGTAGTGGAAAATACCTGTAAGAATTCCTATGTATTCCACACCAATCCCAACAGCAGACCAGAAAAGAATATATAAGATCAGCCAATATTTTTTTACAGGTAATTGTAATTGTTCATATAAATAAATATATAGGTACCCCACCGGTGCATACATCGTATAGGAAAAGAGATCAAATAACTGGTATTTGGATTGATCTCCCACATCGTAAAAGTCAATCGGTTCAATTGCTATTGTATGATCAAATATAAGTCCAATGACTACCCCATATAACAGGTGCACAACTGTAACAGAAGATGAAAATTTTTTAGGAAGAATAAAAAAAAGGGTAAATCCTAAACTGATAATGATTAACACAGTCCACTCATTCCAATTAAATGCGTCATCATATATAATATTAGTCATGTTGTTTTTCCACCATCAAGTCTTGTCGTTATATGAGCAGTTAAAAGGGTTATTCCTATTAATGATCCTATACAAAGTATCTCATAGTAAATGGTCCAACCTGTGTATTGAATAATATTTAATGCTCGTAACACCTGCGAACCAGCCAATAGTAGGAAAAATGTAAGAATGGTTATTCCCCATTTCCCCCTCTTTTCCTTTCTTGTGTAATAGACATTAACAAAAATTAATAAAATTACACTCATCGTTATATCTCGATACACGACCAACGCTAACCAATGGCTATAAGAAATAATTGGCTTAATTAGACTAAACGTTGACATGTTTAACGTCAGCTTATTAATATCTACAATAGAAGTAACAATAAATACAATCACATTCGTCACTCTGTTTACTTTTTGTGGGAGTAGAGCAAAAAATAGAATCGTCAACCATGCACTAATGGTTATATAAACAAGACTCAGATAGACCCTCTCCTTTTGTCTGATACCTATCATTATTTTCCTCAAATATCACTCAGTTATGTAAGAGACACTCACTCGCGAACTTCTTCTTGAATGGTAATAATAACCCACCTATATATGGGAACACTATTCCTAAACTATATTGGTAAAAGGAGGTTTTCATATGAATCAAAATAAACTATCCATTTTTGCTCTTGGTGGAGTAAATGAAATTGGTAAGAATATGTATGTAGTTCAATATGGAGATGACATGATCGTCATTGATTGTGGAGGGAAATTCCCTGATGAAAGTTTATTAGGAATTGACTTAATCATCCCTGATACATCTTATTTAGAGGAAAACAAAGAAAAAATCCGCGCCCTAATTGTTACACACGGGCATGAAGATCATATTGGTGGAATTCCTTATTTTCTCAAAAAACTTAATGTTCCTATTTACGCAACACGTTTTACGTTAGGGTTAATTGAATTGAAGTTAGACGAACACCGTTTAACTGGTGATACCAAACTTGTCGAGGTCCACGCGGAATCAGAGCTTACTTTTGGAGAAGTCGGAGTTTCCTTTTTTAAAGTTAGTCATAGTATTCCCGATTGTCTTGGAATTGTTCTCCATACTCCTGAGGGAAATGTGGTACATACTGGTGACTTCAAATTCGATTTAACTCCTGCCAACCACCAGCATTCTGACATACACAAAATGGCCGAGATCGGTAAAAAAGGTGTACTCGTATTAATTTCCGAAAGTACTAATGCTGAGCGAAAAGGATTAACTCCTTCTGAAGAAATGGTAGGAAATCATATGGACGAGGCTTTTCTGCGTGCAGATGGAAAAATCTTCGTCTCTACCTTCGCCTCCAATGTAAATCGTGTTCAACAAGTGGTGGATGCAGCTATTAAAACGAATCGAAAACTCGCCTTAGTTGGACGCAGTATGATAAATGTCGTACAAGTAGCAATGGAACGGGGCTATGTTAATATTCCTGAAGGTATGATTATTGACGCAAGATCGGCAAACGAATTGGCTCCGGAAAAAGTAGCTGTTCTTTGTACCGGTAGCCAAGGTGAACCAATGGCTGCCCTCTCCCGATTATCTACTGGAAATTACAGAGATATGGTGATCTATCCTGGGGATACAGTTATATTAGCTGCTTCTCCCATTCCAGGTAACGAAAAGGATGTCTCGCGTATTATTGATAATCTGTTCCAACTCGGTGCTAAGGTGATTTATGGGTCTGGAAGCACAACCGGTATGCACGTTTCAGGACATGGTTATCAAGAGGACCTTAAACTCATGCTTACATTAATGAAGCCTACTTATTTTGTCCCTATCCATGGAGAATACCGAATGCTCCACCATCATCGATTATTAGCAGAGTCTGTTGGTGTAGAAAAAGGAAACACCTTTATTATTAAAAATGGTGATGTTGTTGATGTTGAAAATGGAATGGCTGTTCAAACTCGTAGCATCCCTAACGGGGACACATATGTCGATGGAGTCAGTGTGGGAGATGTAGGAGAAATTGTCCTAAGAGATCGAAGACAACTGTCTGAGGACGGAATGGTCGTTATTGTCATTACCCTAAGTAAAGCGGATCGAAAAATTATCCAAGGTCCGGATACGATCACAAGAGGTTTTGTATATGTGAAGGATTCCGAAGATTTAATTAGAGAAATTAATCGGTTGACAAAAAAGACGGTTAATGATTTACATGCAGAAAACGTTCGACAGTGGAATGTTATGAAACAAAATATCAAAAAATCAGTTGGTCATTACTTGTTTACTCAAACAAAGAGAAAACCGATGATTTTGCCGGTTATTATAGAAATTTAATATTAGAAAATAAAAACTAACCACCTATTTAATATAGGTGGTTACACTTGTTAGTAGCCCTTTGGATTGGGTCCATATTTATTTTCACCTGGTTGGCTGTCAAATACTGCAAATACTAGAATCACAATTAATCCGATTAGAGGGATAAAGGAGAGCAACATCCACCACCCTGTCCTTCCTATATCATGCAGGCGGCGTACACTAACCGCTAGTGAAGGTAGCAAAACAGCTAATCCGTATAACCCGGAAAGTATTCCTCCCATACCGAGCATCATTTCAATCATTGAGAACAACATGGTAAAGAGAAAATTAAACAGGAAAAACATCCAGTACTCCTTTCTCCTAGCTCTTCCTTGAAACCCAACGTAATTTTTTAAAACTTTCATATACCATTGCATTTTTTTGACCCTCCAAGAATGAAGTGTGCTGAACAGGTATAGATTATATTGCACAATCTTAATTAGAGTTATTCACCCTTGCATTTACAGGAATGTTAGACTATTCAAAAACCTTCTTCCATAAATCTGAATATATATATCCTAAGGGGAAATTCAGGGAGGGATAAAGGTGGATGTTCGGTATTTAAGCGCTTTAGGCTTTGGAATAGGTGGGTTAATTGTAGGACTGTCAGGTGACTATTTCATCTTTGCGATCTTTTTTATGGGGTTAATCGGTAGTGCTATGCTAAGCTTTCCCACACAGAGTTTCAAATTTACGATTCTTACTTCCTTATTAGGAGCCTTTGGTTTTGTTATAGGATTTACCAATATTTCGAGACCCATTTTCGAGAATATCCCAACTGCACTTATTACTCTTATCGCTGCTGCTGTCACTGGAATTCTGTTAGGTCACGCAGCATTGTTATCAAGAAGAATCAGAAAGTAAATTTCTATTTTAACTAAAAAAACTGACCTTGGCATAAACCAAAGTCAGTTTTCTCATTTATTTTAGCTCTTTACCGTTCGTTGCAATGACATTTTTATACCAGTCAAAAGATTTCTTCTTGGATCTTTCTAGAGTTCCGTTCCCTTCGTTGTCTTTGTCAACATAGATAAATCCGTAGCGCTTTTTCATTTCACCTGTTGTAAAAGATACACAATCAATACAACCCCATGGAGTGTAACCCATTAACTCAACTCCATCTAATTCGATGGCTTTCTCCATTTCTTCTATATGTGATCGTAGGTAGTCAATACGATAGTCATCATTTACACTTCCATCTTCTTCCTTCACATCAATAGCACCGAAGCCATTTTCAACGATAAATAATGGAAGTTCGTATCTTTCCCATAATTGATTTAGAGAATATCTTAAACCAACTGGGTCAATTTGCCATCCCCAATCAGATGCTTTAACAAATGGATTCTTCACACTTGAGCTAGAGCCGACTACATTAATTTCATCCACTTGATTGACTCCGCTTTTTACTGCGTCAGACATGTAGTAGCTAAATCCAATATAATCAACAGTACCTTCTGCTAGGATTTGGGCATCTTCAGGTTCCATCTTAATGCTGTACCCTTTTCTTTGCCACTCTTTTAATGCGTACGTACCGTAATGGCCTCTTGCATGAACATCGGCAAAGAACCAGCGATCATGCATGGATTCTACTTGAAGCATCATATCATCTGGGTGGCAAGAATATGGATAAATCGGTACCATAGCAATCATACAACCAATTTGAAAGTCTGGATTAATTTTGCGACCTTCTTTTACAACTAATGCACTAGCCACGAGCTCATGATGGACCGCTTGGTACATGACTTCTTCTCTACTCTCGCCTTCCTTAAATTGAAGACCGGAACATGTCCAAGCGAACAATGGATTTGCTGTATTTTTTTGGTTATTGATTTCGTTAAAGGTCATCCAGTACTTCACTTTGTTTTTGTAACGTTTCATCACTGTTTTCGAATAGTGTACAAAGAATTCAATCACTTTACGGTTACGCCAACCACCATATTCCTTCACTAGATGATAAGGCATTTCAAAGTGACTTAACGTAATGACAGGTTCAATGCCATGTTTTAATAACTCATCAAACATATCATCATAAAATTGTAAGCCTTCTTCGTTTGGCTCTACTTCGTCACCTTTAGGAAATATACGTGTCCAAGCAATACTTGTTCGGAAGCATTTGAAACCCATTTCTGCAAATAGAGCAATATCTTCTTTATAATTGCCGTGGAAATCAATGGCTTCATGGTTAGGATAAAACTTTCCTTCTAAAACTCCATCCGTAATTTGTCTAGGGACACCGTGTGCACCTGCAGTCATTACGTCAGCCACACTCGGACCTTTTCCACCTTTATTCCAGCCACCTTCTACTTGATGTGCAGCAACTGCCCCGCCCCATAAAAAGTTCTCTTGAAATGCCATGATCTGTTCCTCCGTTTACTATTAAAATCACTCCACTTATCATGCCCGAACCTAAACAGCCTATAAGCTTTATGTTTATTTCATTCACTAACTTATAGTGATATAGTATAGGAAGAATATTGATAGTGAAAGACTTTCCATGCAGATTAGAATGGCATTCTATTTTTATCTACCTTTTTTAATCAAATAATGAAATACCTTTTTAAAAAGGAGTAAAGTAATTACATTATGATCATCTCAAATAAGCTTGAATCAATGGACTCTTTATCAAAGTCCGAAGAAGTCCTGGCGACATATATATTAAAAGAAAAGGAAAATATCCAGCATTTGTCAACAAAGGATTTAGCTCAAGCTACCTTTACTTCCCCTTCCACTGTCGTTCGTTTGTCACAAAAATTAGGATTTAGCGGCTGGAATGAGTTAAAAGAGAAATATCTTGAGGAAATCCACTATTTAAACCAGCATTTTTCAAATATTGATCCAAATTTCCCTTTTGAACCAGAAGATAGCTTTATGAGCATCGCTTCAAAAATTGGTCATTTAGCAACCGAAACGATTGACGATACTTTGGCACTTTTAAAAAATGAGGAATTACGGAAAGCGACAGAGCTTCTAGCTAAAGCTGACATCATTAATATATATGGAATAAGCAATTCCCTGTTAGTGGCATATGACTTCAAGCACAAAATGCTTCGTATTAATCGTCATGTGGAATTAATGAATGTTCCTGAAGAGCAAATATTTGTAGCAAACAATTCTACCCCTAGAAACACAGCGATTTTAATCTCGTATTCTGGTGAATCGGACGAGGTTATTAAAATTGCAAAGGTATTGAAGGACAGAAAAACACCTATTATTTCATTAACGAGTCTTAGCGAAAACAGTCTAAAAAACTATTCAGATTGTACGTTATACATTTCTACCCGTGAAAAGCTGTATTCAAAAATTGGCTACTATTCAACCAATAACTCCATTCACTTGATTTTGGATATCCTTTATTCTTGTATTTTCAAAATGAACTATCACGAAAATCTAGAATACAAAACGAAAATTGCCAAGAATACAGAAGAAAGAGTGGTTAGCAGTATCGTTTTAGAAGAAAATTAAAAAGCCTGCTTTAGTGAACATCCATTAAAGCAGGCCCCTATATTTACAAAGTAACTCCACTTTTAAAAATGGAAATCTCCCTGAAATCATTCTTCTCGTTATTAACCCATTCCCCACTAGCCACTTCGATCATATAGCTAACAAAATCTTGTAGTACCTGTTCAGCTGCTAGGTCTTCCTCTAGAAGTATTCCTGCATTAAAGTCGATCCAGTGGGGTTTGGTTTCATAGATTTGAGAATTCGTAGATATTTTCATTGTTGGAACAAAGGTACCAAATGGAGTCCCTCTTCCAGTTGTAAATAAAACCATATGACAGCCTGCAGCAGCTAATGCTGTTGAAGCAATCAAATCATTTCCAGGTGCACTTAGAAGATTTAACCCATTAACTCTAAGTACCTCCCCATACTTCAATACATCAACAACTGTAGAGGTTCCTGCTTTCTGCGTACAACCAAGAGATTTATCCTCAAGTGTCGTGATGCCACCCGCCTTATTCCCTGGGGAAGGATTTTCATAAACCGGTTGATTATGGGCAAGAAAATATTCTTTAAAATCGTTGATTAAATGAACAACCTTATGAAAAACGTCTTCATTTACAGCTCGTTCCATTAATATTTTCTCTGCACCGAACATTTCTGGCACTTCGGTTAATACGGTTGTACCTCCTTGTGCGATAAGATAATCAGATAACCTTCCTAAAAGTGGGTTTGCGGTAATACCAGAGAATCCATCAGAACCTCCGCATTTTAAGCCAATTTTCAATTCTGATAGCGGTACATCAACTCTATGATCCTGTCTTGCAGCTTCATAGATTTCCATAACGAGCTTTAACCCTTCTTCAATTTCATCCGTCACAGCCTGTGAAACGAGAAATTTCACCCGATGTTCATTAATTTCTCCAAGTGATTTTTTAAATTTAGGAAGCTCATTATTTTCACAACCAAGCCCTAATACAAGGATTCCCCCTGCATTTGGATGATTAACTGCATTTAAAAGGATACGTTTAGTATTTTCGTGATCATCTCCAAGCTGTGAACATCCATAGCTATGCTTTAAAACTAGTACATGATCAAATGGATTTTCCGTACCAACTTGTTTTTCAAAACGCTTGATAATCTTTTCAGCAATTCCATTTACACATCCTACGGTCGGCACAATCCAAAGCTCATTACGAATCCCAACTGTTCCGTTCTCTCTTTTATACCCTTTAAAGGTACGGTTTTCGTTCCCATACGGATTTACCGTCTGATTCGGAACATACTCGTAGTCCTCTGTCCCTAATAAATTGGTTCGAGTATTATGGGTATGAACAAGTTCACCCTTGCAAATGGGTGACAGAGCATGACCGATTGGGTAACCATATTTAACGATATTCTCTTGTTCTTGGATATCTCTAAGAGCGATTTTATGTCCTCGATAAATCTCTTCTTTTACAGTAATTGATATCTCATCTACTAAAAGCTCTTCACCAGCTTTTATGTTTTGTAAAGCTAGTATGATATTGTCGTTCTCATGTATTTTCAACACTTTCTTCATTGATTCCCCTCCTCACTTACATACTTTTTCATTCAACACTCTTAACGTGTTCAGTACTCCGTTTTCTTCTATTTGCAAAAGGTGATTAGCTACCACCTGGGCAAGATTCGGAAATACAGCTAGATTCCTTCCCCATAATTGATCATTACACAACACTTCTTCTGTCAGTTGATGTAAGGTGACTATCTTCTCCTCATACCGTTTCCAGACCTCATAAAAAAATTGCAGTGTCTCTGACTGGTCGTGAAGGTCAATATTTTCCATTCCCCTTTTCCCTCGATAAAAGTAAATGAGCGTACTTAATGAAAACACCATCCTTTTTGGCAATTCATGTTGATGATTCATATAATCTAGTAATGTTGGAATATTTCTTGTATGAAACTTTGAAATGGAGTTTAAAGAAATACTCATCAGATAATGCTTAATATAGGGATTGGCAAATCGGCTGAGTACTTCCTCAGCATACAATGAAAGCTCTTTTTCCTCGCCTTCAAGAGTAGGGATAATTTCCTCGGTAATCATTTCTTTCAAAAATACACCAACCTCAGGATCATTGACAGCATCTTCAACCGTTTCGAGATGAGATAAATAAGCAACAGGTGTCATGGCCGTATGCGCACCGTTTAGTATTCTTACCTTTCTTGTGCGATATGGTGTCAAATCATCCACGACTATAGTATTCAAACCTGTATCCTTTACCGGCAGCTCATCATAAAGAGATTGCGGACCCTCAATGACCCAAAGATGATACTGCTCACCAACAACCATTAATTCATCAATAAACCCAAGTTCCTTTGTTTTCTCTTCAATGGTGTCACTTGGATATCCTGGTACAATTCGGTCAACAAGACTTGAGTAAAACGTATTTGCTTGGTGAATCCACTGAATAAACTCATCATTCAAATTCCAAAGCTTAGCATATTTCAAGACTAATTCTTTCAAAACCTTTCCATTATTTTCAATCAGTTCACAAGGGATAATGATGCATCCTCGGTTTACATCACCTGAAAACGCTTTGAAACGATAGTATAAAAACGACGTCAATTTCGCAGGAAGACTTTTCTGTGGTCGATCGTACAACCGATCTTCCGGCTGAAAAGCAACCCCAGCCTCGGTTGTGTTGCTCACAATAAATCGAAGCTCTTCGCTAGCTGCTAATTTGAGGTACTCATTATAATCAGTAAACAGATTAATCCCTCTACTGATGGAATCTATCACCTGAAATTCATTTACAGGACGTCCCTCTTTCATGCCCTGTAAATATAAAGTGTATACTCCATCCTGACGATTTAGTTTCTCAATTTTATCGAACCCTCTCGGTTGTATAACGACTGCACTTCCATTAAACTCACCCTTCTCGTTTAAAACTTGAATTTGCCAGTCTACGAATCCTCTTAGAAAATTTCCTTCACCAAATTGAAGAACTCTTTCTGGATATGATTTGGACTCAGGATAGCTGCTTCGATTTAACCTTTGCAATAAAACTCCCTCCTTTTATCAATGCACACGTTAACATTTTTTCTTAAAACTACCGGATGCTATAACAGCATCCTAACGGAGTCCCTAACAATTAGCTCTGTTTTCATAAAGGTTCTCTCAACTTCCTCCTCTTTTCTCCCAATAAGTGAAAGAAGTCTCTCAACACCAACCCTACTAATCTCTTCTACCGGCCGCTTCACTGTGGTCAACCGTGGCGTTGTATATTGAGAAAAACCACTATCATCAAAGCCTACAATGGATATGTTGTTCGGTACACTTAACCCTCGAGCAAAAACCGTATTCATAGCACCAATAGCCATATCGTCATTCGAACAAAACACAGCAGTGGGCGGAGATGTAAGGGAAAGCAATTGTTCCATCGCTTGAGATCCACTTTCCATATCATAATTCCCTGATATACTGTATTCCTTTTTAATCGGTATCCCAGCTTCCATTAACGCTTGAAGATAGCCTTCCTTCCGCATGTGTGAAGATTTAAAACTTGGTGTTCCCTCAATAATGGCAATGTCGTGATGGCCATTTGTGATTAAGTACTCCACAGCCATACGAGCTCCTTCTGTGTCATTACTTAACACATTGGGTATACTAGTCTCTTCTACTTCTCTGTTAAGAACCACTAAAGGAATTTTTTTTTGCAGCACATGATAGATAAAGGAATTGTCTGAAACACTCTGACTCATCAAAATAATGCCGTCAAATCTTTGTGAATTGATACTTGTATAGTCTTCGTAATCATCAATTCCTCGTATGAATAAATTGTACTCATTCGTTATCATACTGTTAACGCCCTTGATCGTATCAGCAAGAAAGCTAGACGACGTTCCGTTACTAATGCTTGTTAAAAACAGACCAATCGTATGTGATTTTTGCATGACTAAACTTTTCGCATTCACGTTGGGTGAGTAGTTGAGCTGGGAGGCAATTTCAAGTATCTTTCGTTTCGTTGGCTCTTTAATTAATGGACTATTATTCAATGCTCTCGAAACAGTTGTATGCGATACGTTCGCCAATCTAGCAATATCTTTAATCGTAATCATATTGACCTTCCTTTTTGTATCATTAAAAAGCTTTCACTTCTACCTCCTGAAAAGCAAAGTAAGCTTCTGCATTGTTGTAGCAGATTCCTTGCACAATTCCTCCTAATAATTCCATGTCACGGGGAATCTCTCCGTTTTCGACCCACTCACCAATTAAATTACAGACGAGTCTTCGGAAGTATTCATGCCTTGTATAGGATAGAAAACTTCTCGAATCTGTTAGCATCCCGATAAAACGACTAAATAACCCCATATTAGATAAAGCCTTCATTTGATCCAGCATACCATCCTTTGTATCATTGAACCACCACGCCGTCCCAAATTGAATTTTCCCAGGTATCTTTCCATCTTGAAAACTGTTTATGATACTTGCAATTACATGATTATCGCCAGGATTTAAAGAGTAAAGAATGGTTTTCGGTAGCTTATGATGACGATCTAATTCATCTAGGATTTTCACTAATGGCTTAGCAATTTGATCGTCGTTAATGGAATCATAACCTGTATCCGGTCCAAGCGAACCCATCATTCTCGTGTTATTATTACGGTTTGCATTGATATGAAACTGCATGGCCCAATCTAGGTCTGCATAAAGTTTCCCTAAAAACAGGAGCGTAAAGGTTTTGAATTTCTTTTCCTCTTCCAAAGAGATCTGACTTCCTGCTACTCTTTTGGCAAAAACCTGGGCGACCTCTTCAAAAGTAGCTTCCTCATATACCATAGAATCTAACGCATGGTCGGACACTCTACATCCCACTGTTTGAAACAACTGAACTCTAGACTCAAGTGCAGCTAGATAATCCTCATAGCTTTCAATATCAATACTAGAAACTTCAGAAAGCTTAGCCACCCAATCTAAAAAACCTTCTCGCTGAATTTCCAAGCCCTTGTCAGGACGGAATCCCGGAACGACACTCACAGGAAAATCCTTTTCTTCCTTTAACAAAACATGATATTCTAACGTATCGACTGGATCATCTGTCGTACAAATCACTCTTACCTTAGACTTAACGATTAACTCTCTAACACGATAATCTTCTTTGTTCAGCAATGTGTTTACTTTTTCCCATATAAAAGTTGCACTCTGCTCATTTAAAATGTCATAAATTCCGAAAAATCGTTGAAGCTCTAAATGAGTCCAATTATATAACGGATTCCCGATCGTCATGGGTACAGTTTTTGCCCACGCTAGAAATTTCTCATAGTCCGATTTATCACCGGTTATATACTCCTCAGCTATTCCATTGGCCCTCATTGCTCTCCACTTATAATGATCACCGTACAGCCAAGCTTCAGTAATATTTTTGAACTGCTTATTTTCATAGATTTCCTTTGGATTTAAGTGACAATGGTAGTCGATGATTGGCATCTCTTTGGCATAATCATGAAATAACGTAACAGCTGTATCATTTTTCAATAAAAAATTACTTCCCATAAACTTTTCCATAGGTTCACATCCTCTTTTTGTTAACGTTAACATTTTCTGGTGACCAATTCAATAACAAAATCAACACCATTGTTTACTTTCTTTAGAATCCAATAAAAAACCAACCAAATAATTGGCTGGTAACCTAAAAACATTCCTAAGATTCCATCGTTACTTGAATCTCTTTCTCTTTTAAAACACTAAACAGCTCTTTGATATGCTCATTATTTTTTGTTTCAACCGATAGATCGAGTTGTGCGTAGCCAGGATAGATATTCTTCCCCATATGATGGAGATGAACATCTTGAATATTGGCATCTAATTCCGTTATCGAGCTGACGACCCGTTGAAGCTCTCCAGGCTTATCCTTTAAAATGATAGATAGGTTCGCGTACCTTCCTGACTCAACAAGTCCACGTTCAATGATCCTAGATATAAAATGAACATTGACATTACCGCCACTTAAAACAGATGCCACCTTCTTATTTGTTATATTTATTTTTTTATACAATAATGCGGCAAGAGAACTAGCCCCTGACCCCTCAACAAGTAATTTATTTCTTTCTAAAAGCATGAGCATCGTCCGTGCAATTTCCATTTCATCTACACAGACAATATCGTCTACATATTTTTTCACAATTTCGAAATTGCTCTCTCCCGGTTTTTGTACAGCAATTCCATCTGCCATTGTTGGTGCAGATTTTACGGCAACGGGCTTCTGTTCCATTAATGATTGTTTCATACTAGGACATGCTATCGTTTGAACACCATATACAGCAATGTTTGGATTTTTTTCCTTCACAGCCATAGCGACACCAGCAATAAGCCCCCCACCGCCAACTGGACAAATAACCGCCTCTACTTCAGGAAGTTGATCAAGAATCTCTAATCCCACTGTTCCTTGACCTGTGATTATTGACTCATCATCAAAGGCGTGAATAAATGTCGCACCTCTTTTTTTGTTCAGCTCTAAAGCGTGAGCAAGGGCTTCATCAAACACATCTCCCTCTAATATTACCTCTGCTCCGTATTGCCTTGTTGCAAGAACTTTACTGAGCGGTGCCCCCTTTGGCATTACAATCGTACATCGAATCCCAAGCATTTGACTTGAATAGGCAACACCTTGAGCGTGGTTACCAGCAGAAGCTGCTACTACTCCTTTTTTTAATTCTTCTACAGATAAAGAGATTAGCTTATTGTAAGAGCCCCTCACCTTAAAGGATCCAGTCTTTTGAAGATTCTCTAACTTTAAGTACACTTCGTTTTGAGCAAGGTCACTAAACGTTTTGGAATAATCCAAAGGAGTTTCATGTACAACGCCTTTCATCTTCTCCCGGGCAATAATGATGTTATCTAGGTTCACTACAACTCCTCCTAGGTCCTATTATTTATTAGTAGGATGTGCATCATTATTGGAAATATGTAGTGACTACCAGCTCATTAAACTTCCTTCACATATTCTTATTAGAAAGTATTAGATTATATTATAATTAATTTATTTTTCACTAAAATTAGTCTATAATAAGGGTAGATCATCCAGATATTAAAAATAAGCATGTGCTTTGAACACACGCTTACCTTTAACAATGCATAATCGCAGAATGTGCGATTGGCGATCAAAATACGGTTCTTTACAAGGTAAAGCCCACCTGTTCCGGCCAAAGATACAGGGTGGGTTTTACTTTTTTATTTTATCAATTAAAAGTACGATTAGAGTTACCAATGCTAATACAAACATTGCTGAATCCAAATCCACGCTTGTCACCTCCCATAAGGAAGGCTCAACCGCCCCACCCTGCAACTATGCTATTGTCTTCTCTATTATACCATACCGAACATATGTTTTCTTTCTGTGTTGTAAAATTTTTGTAGGTCCATTTATTCAAATTAATAAAAGATATCTACCTTCCACTATTAAAAAAAGAACCCCCAATCAAGAATAGATTAGAGGTTCAGTATATTTTTTATTAACTAAAAACTGGTTCTTTCTCGGTTAGACCTAGAGTTTCTGCTGTTGAGTGATGAATTCTTCTTAATAGGTCTGGGTTTTCCATTAGTGACAGGCCATAAGAAGGGATCATTTCTTTAATTTTCGGTTCCCAGTCATTTATATGTTGTGGGAAGCACTTTTTGAGGATCTCTAGCATGACATGAACGGCCGTTGAGGCACCCGGAGAAGCTCCAAGTAATGCTGCAATGGAACCATCTTCTGCAGTAATCACTTCTGTACCAAATTGGAGTGTACCTTTGCCTCCATCTTCTGTGTCCTTTATCACTTGCACACGTTGGCCTGCTACTACTAAATCCCAATCTTCGCTCTTAGCATTCGGGATAAACTCACGTAACTCTTCCATACGTTGTTCCTTTGATAACATCACTTGTTGAATCAGGTACTTTGTCAAAGACATTTCTTTTGCCCCTGCAGCCAACATCGTTAAGAGATTATCCGGCTTTACAGAAGTTACTAAATCAAATACAGAACCTGTTTTTAAAAACTTAGGTGAGAAGCCAGCAAACGGACCAAATAATAGGGATTTTTTATTGTCAATAAATCTAGTATCTAAATGCGGTACAGACATTGGCGGAGCCCCAACCTTCGCTTTTCCATACACTTTTGCATGATGTTTCTCTACAACAGTTGGATTATTACAGACCATAAAAATTCCACTTACAGGAAAACCTCCAATATGTTTTCCTTCAGGAATGCCGGATTTCTGCAATAAATGGAGGCTTCCTCCTCCGCCTCCAATAAAGACGAATTTGGCTGTATGGTGTTCAATCGTGCCACTTTCGATATTCCGCACTTTCAATTGCCACAATCCATCGTTAGTACGTTTTATATCAAGCACACTATGGTTATGGTTTATTTGCACATCTTTGCTCTCTAAATGGGCAAACAGCAAGCGTGTTAACGCGCCAAAGTTGACATCCGTTCCAGAGTCGATTTTTGTAGCCGCTATAGGGTCATTGGTTGAGCGGGCTTGCATGATAAGAGGAATCCATTCCATTAGTTTTTTTGGATCCTCGGAAAACTCCATTCCTTGGAATAATGGATTATTTACCAGCGCATCAAATCGCTTCTTTAAAAACTCTATATTTTGTTCTCCTTGAACTAAACTCATATGAGGCAGTGGCATAATAAAATCCTGTGGATTATGTATCAGCCTGCTGTTTACAAGGTAGGACCAAAACTGCATAGAAATTTGAAACTGTTCATTAATTTTTATCGCTTTACTAATATCTATAGATCCATCCGGTTTTTCAACCGTATAGTTCAGCTCGCACAGTGCGGCATGTCCTGTACCCGCATTATTCCATTCATTCGAGCTTTCCTCTCCTGTTTTCGAGAGCTTTTCAAACACTGTAATTTTCCATTCTGGTACTAATTCTTTCAGAAGTGTTCCCAACGTAGCGCTCATGATTCCGGCACCAATTAAGAAAACGTCTGATGTAGTTTCTCTTTTTCTCATTTTTACCTTCCTTATCTATATCCTAAATTCGCAGAAAGGATGTGAGCGCTACTTATGAACACACCTATTCTGTCTAATTTCTAATCCTATTATAGTCTATTATAATGAATTATAGATTAAAATATCTAGTATTATCTGATAATTATAAATTATCCCAAGCAAAAAAATTGAGAATGCACTCCCCTAAAGCCTTTCATCCCGCAACAATTCAACTTGATTTAGCTTCTTTTAATATAGCTAATTCGCATACTTATACAGTAAAGAAATAGTTTACGTTTGAACATATCATTATTTTAGGATACTGGTAAAATCGACAACCACAAAAAAATAAGCCTTTGCACATAGCAAAGGCTTATTCGTTAACTAATTGGACGATTTACTTCTGTTAAGAATGGTTCATTCATCTTCATCAAGGTTTCGTTAACGAAGGCACCAATTCTTCCCCCGTCATTCATTTTTCCACTCCAGGTAAGTAATTCCCACTCCACCAATTGATTGGAATGATCAACAATTAATTTACATCTGTCATAACGTTTTTCCATAAAGACTCTTAAGGTCTCTTCAATATCTAAGTCATGCTTTAAAATATCTGCTAACACAATCACATCTTCAATCGCAATAGAAGCTCCCTGTCCAAGATGCGGAGCTGTCCCATGTGCGGCATCTCCAACAAGTACAACGTTTCCTTTATACCATGGCCCTTCAACAAAGTGACTAAAAATAGGACGGTAAACTACAAGTGATGGATCAACTATCATGTTTCTTGCTTCAGCTATAACCCCACCAAATTCATTAAGTCTTTCCTGAAGCAGTACATGTAATTGGTCGTTCGGAAATCTTGGATTATCGGGTTCATGAGTCGTGACTAGAAGATACATTTCATCATCAGACATGGGAACCAAACCTGCTTTAGCTTTTTGACCATAATAAAATAACCCTTTGTCTACTTCTTTAGGTCTAGGAAGTGTATATCTCCAAACTCCCTGACCACTGTATTGCTGAGTTATTTCTCCAAACAACAATTGCCGGACCTTCGAGTTACTTCCATCCGAACCTATTACCAGATCATAGGTTGCCGTTATTCCATTGCTCAATTCAACTGCAACACCTTCTGCCTGGTTGTCCAGATGACTAACCGTAGTTCCCATATAAATTTTTGTTCCAATTTCTTGAACAGCTTCAATCAACATATGATGTAATTTTTTTCTAGAAATCCCGTTAACTCCAGGATATCCCTCAATGGTTGGCGATGGTCCATAGAACATGAAGTGCCCTGAACCAGTATAGTAATCAAACCCAGAGTAAGACGTTCCTTGTTCCATGCAAGCTTCTGCTAATCCAATTTCATTCAGCGCCCTTAGAGCATTGGGCGGTTGAATAATTCCAACTCCGTATATATCCCACTCTAACTGTTTTTCAGCTATTTCAGCCTCAATACCAATTTTATGAAGCGCAATGGCAGCGGCTAACCCGCTTATTCCACCACCAACTATAAGTACTTTTTTTACATATTGATTTGTCATAGCTAAGGACCTCCTCAATATTTATTTAGTAACTTTTTTTCACCTTCATTTCGTTTCATCAATGATCGCTACCGCCCTAGTCCACCCAGCACTAGCTCCTTTAATTTTCACAGGGAAAACTGACACTTTAAAACCAAAGGATGGGAGCTGATCTAAATTTGCTAGTTTTTCAATTTGACAATATTCTTTTTCCTTACCTGCGAAATGGGCTGCCCATAACACCCCAGGGCGTGGGTTGTTCAGATAATCAGAAGCCTGAATGGATAAAGGAGTGTCCCAACCCCATCCGTCTGTCCCCATTACTTTTATGCCTTGTTCAATCAACCAAAGTGTGGCCTCAGCCGTTACCCCAACATGAATTTCGCTGTAGGAAGGTTCATATCTTTTTTTATCTGCATCACAACGAATCATTACAATATCATAAGCCTTTAACTGATAGTCTATTTCCTTAAGCTTTTCTTGTAAATCTGCAACCGTTACTGCATATCCAGCTGGTTTATCTGTGAAGTTAAGGACCACTCCATCATTAAAAAACCATTCAAGTGGCATTTCATCAATGGTACGGGCCGGTTTCCCTTCTGAAGTGGGCCAGTAATGCCAAGGGGCATCCACATGAGTACCAGCATGACTTGTTAGAGAAAGGAACTCCCCAGCCAATCCCATTCTCTCAGGAAAATCCTCTGGAGTAACACCCACTAGTTTGGCACCGAACTCTGCTCCTTCCTCATGTGTTTCGTATCGAATGGAAAAAGGAAGAGGATCCTTTAAATCCTCTTCAATTGATACACTCAGGTCCACTATTCTCCTCATAAGCTCCCCCTTACCATATTCAAATGATTTTATTTGTAAGAGAACCAAGGCCAGTAATTGCGAGTTCTACCTCATCGCCAGGTTCTAACCAGCGATGGACCTCTGTACCTAGCTCCAACAGGCATCCAAACCCAACTGTGCCTGAACCAATAATATCTCCAGGGTAAAGAGTCACATCCTCGGAAGCTCGCTCAATCATATCGCCAAAGCTATAATAAATATCTTTAAAATTTCCTTTAGAAAGAACTTCCCCATTCACCTTTGCCGTCATCTCTAAATCAAAACGTTGCCCCACTCGGTATGGTTCAAGTTCGTCTGTTGTTACAATGTAGGGACCAATGGATGTGGCAAAGTCCTTCCCTTTTGCAGGTCCTAATAACACTTTCATTTCTTTCATTTGAATATCTCTTGCAGACCAGTCATTTAAAATGGTATAGCCAAAAATATAATCTTCCGCCTCGCTCGCTTTTATATTTTTCCCTTCTTTACCAATCACACAAGCAAGCTCAAGTTCATAGTCGAGACGGACACATTTTGAAGGTCGTTTCACTTCTTCCTTTGGACCCTTCATTGCATTTGGATTAGAAAAGTAGAAGATCGGCATTTCATACCATTCCGTTGCCACCGTATTACCCGAACGCTTGGTTGCATTCTTCACATGTGTTTCAAAGGCAACAAAGTCTCGAAAACTAGTTGGATTTGGAAGTGGTGCTTTTAGCTGTATATTTTTCAGATTAATAGAAGGGAGATCTTTTGTCTCTAGTAATGATTGAACAACCGGCATATATTTGGAATGATTTTTAAGGAAATCCGCCATGGTTTCTGGAAGTTCACCATTAGAGGCAAGATGAAGATCAATCACAGAGTCATTCATCATAATGCCTGCCCTTTGTTGTTGTTCTGTATTGGTAAATGTGACAAATTTCATTCCTTTCCCTCCTAACTATTTTGCTAGTTGCTCCTTCAGCCAGTCATACATTTCGTACGTTTCTGTAACATTGTCCACCTGACAATGGGATGAGCCTGTACTACTTGCTGGAATGATTTTTAACCAGCGAGGGCATGTTAGATCATTAAATACATTATGAGCATTATCAACGGTATTTTGTCGATCATCCTCCCCGTGCACGATATATGTTGGCATCTGAATTTTCTCGGCTACTCCCCTTAGGTTGTAGTGTTGCAGCTTTGCTCTTGCGGCAGGCATATCTTCTACGCCAAATATGTGTTGTAGAATTTTCGCTAATGGGTGATGATCTGGTCGTTTTTCCCAGACATCATTATAGTCATACACCGCTCCCCAAATCGCGCATGCTTTAAATCTCGGTTCAAACGCTGCACATCTCGCGGCCATGTAACCTCCCATAGAGACCGCCATAATGCCAATTCGATTGGGGTCTACATCCAGGTTTTCCACGGCCCATTCATATGCTGCGGTTCCTGCAAGATTATAGTCATGTCGAGAATGAATATGGTGAAGACGAAGTGCTCCTCCTTGCCCAGGTCCATCTACTGCTAACAGGGAAATTCCTCTTTCATTCAAAAATTGAGCTGGTCCATAATAGAGCTCTTCAGCGGTTGAATCCAGCCCCCCGAACATAATCATTAATGGGCCTTTTTTCTGTCCAGGTGCTTCGAAAAAATATCCTGGAAGTACAGCATGTTCAAATGGAATATTAATCGCTTTTGGGGGATTTGGTAATAACTCCCCTCCTTTTCGGAATGAATCGACGGCTTTTAAATAGGTTGGAAGTTTTCTATTATCATCCGGCTGCAGAAAAAATTCAGAACAACGATAATAGTTTGCTGCACGCAAATAACCTGATCGAGCTGTTTCCTTATATCCTTTATCCATGGCGTCATTTGCTGTTGTTAATGACTTATTTCCCAGTCTCAACCATTCTTGATGGAAGCTTTCAAAATCTCCTACCTTCATTCGGCTAGCGGCTTCAAGTATTTCATTTACCTCTCCGCCACCAAAATAGGATTGGCTAATCATTCTTACCACTTGGTAAGACCACATATAATTATCAGGAAAAAAGTGCCACATTATTAAATCATCCCCTTACTTTAGCTATTACTTAATAATTTTCCCCGTTGCATCCCACGGCATTTCTCTTCCCCAAGCATCGTTTGGGTTCTCTGAAAGACTCCATCTATATGGACCAAAATCAGGCGCAAACACGAGATGTGCTCCTGCATATAATTCAAATCTGTTACCACCCGGCTCATCAACATAAAAGAAAAAACCTTCTGCAAGTGCATGTCGAGTTGGTCCACCCATCGCTAGTTTGTATCCGCTTTCAATAATATGATCTGCAGCTAATAATACCTCTTCTCTACTTTCTACCGCATAACAAACATGATTAAATCCACCTGGTTCTCCCGTATGAGATTTCAAGAATGCTATATCATGAGAAAGATTAGTAACAGAAAGCCATGCACCAATCTCTGGACTTGCAGGTTCATTTGCATCCAAGAAAATCCCTTCATTATAACGAAATCCAAGATTTTGATAAAATTCACGATCCTTTGTAACATCATTGCTATGCAAAGTGATATGATCGATACGACGTGGTGAAATTCCTCGACCGGGATTCTTTTGTGGGCGATTTTTCCACTTACTTTTTAATACCGTAGGTACTTCGTATATCTCCACATCCCAAAAAATCTCTTCTAAATGTCCATCTGGAGAAGTGAATTGGTAGGCTCGACCATGACCAAGATCTCCCTCAATCCACCCTTTTCCAAGTCCCATCTTCTCAATATGAGCCGCCGCTTCCTCAAGAGCGGCAGGACTATCAGCACGCCATCCGATATGTCCTAATCCAGGTTCTTCACCTGCTGTAATTTTTAAACTGTGGTGATAATGTTCTCCCCATGCCCGGAAATACACGGAGGATTCCGTCCGGTCAGATACCTCTAGACCAATAATATTTTTAAAGAAATCAGCTGACTCCTCTAGTTTCGGACTAATTAATTCAACATGAGCCAAATGTGAAAAATAATGTGGATTTTTGTACATAACTTCCCCTCCAAAAAAAGTAATAGTTTTTTCAATCCACTAAGTAGTGGGTTATTTATCCTTATTATAGAGGGGTTCATTTTTGAAAACGTTTACTTTTTTATCTTAATTTATATGATTTTTTGTCTTTTTCAAAAAATTCATATAAATAACTTTTTATACTATCACAATAGTTAGAGGTCAAGGATCATAATCAATTTAATGAGTTCGTCATAATAGGAAAGAATTAAATGGTCACGTAAATACCCCCTACATAATTTACTACAGAATGAAAAATAATATATTATTACTTCTTTCGGGAGATGTTAAGAAATGGAATTTAAGAATGGGCTCGTTCAATCAGAAAAAGCTTATAACGAGTTGACTGAGATCAGTTCTTTATTTGTAAAAATAGTATCGGAAGAATTTGTCACTACTTGGCAATGGTGGCTTGGTATCACCCTATTTATTATTCCATGGATTGCTTGGTTTGCTTTCAGGAAGAAAGATAGTACTGGCCGCCTGCTTTTAGGTGGTTTGATGACGATCATATTGTCACTAACAATTGATCTTGCTGCTTTATCTTTAGGCCTCTGGTCATATCCGATGGTCATCGTCCCATTAGCACCTTTTTTATTCTTACCCTACCACTTCTCTTTAGCGCCTGTTGGGGTTATGTTTGCACTACAAATAAAACCAAAAATGAATCCACTATTAAAGGGAGTTCTTTTCTCATCCCTTGCTGCTTTTGGAGGAATGAATTTCTTTGATGCAATTGATTTTTATAACCCTAAAAGTTGGTCGACTTTGTATGATTTTATTATTTTTATCACACTTTACTTTACGGCTTTTTGGCTTACAAAGATGGATAGCTATAATAAATTAGAAAATGAATGAAAATTTCAACATCTTGCATAACAAAGGAGGTTTTGGTCATGAAATTTATACTATCCGTTCATTTGCTATTTGGCTTATTCTGGTTTGGAGAATATCCACTCCTTGAAACTAATGATGTGACATTTGCAGAACAACAAGCTCCTCCTTATGCCAAATGGGGTCAGATAGCTATGAAGAAAACAAAAGAAAAATACCCCGAAGCTAATATTATTGATTATCTTCACATCGGCAGAGAAAAAGGTACAAAATACTCAACAGAAAAATTTAAACTTTGGTTAAAAACAGACAGTAAAGAATTCGGAGTGTTTGTTGATATCACTTTCGATAATAAAACCGAACAAATTAAAAATATTAAATATAGGGAAACAACTAGGTAATTTTACTATTTGAACGTATGTAACAGTAACTAAGCCCAACAAATCATTGTTGGGCATTTTAGTATTTTTGCGGTTTACTCATAGTCAGAAGGGTCAATCATAAACACATAAATTAGATAGAATAACAGGCAAAGAGCAGTGGTTATAAATCCCCATCCGAGGGTGAGTTGGTCAATTAATAGATAGTTGTTACACAATTGACTTGGCCACAAAATATAGAGGGCTCCCATCCCAAAGTATTTAATCATAAAAATGACTATTACCACATTCCTTCCAAAGGAGCTAATTTTGTTCCAGCTGTCTCTTAGTGGAATTCCTGCTAGAAATGGCAAACTAATAAATTTGAACACTTCAACACTTTGTACGGTTAGTGCTTCGTCCATCGTTCGAGGGATCGTCCAATAGATAATTATGATCAAAAATAAGGTGATTCCAGGGATGCCATTGCTATTCCATTTTTCAAAGAAAAGCGGAAATCTTTGTTGAAAGAGTTTACCCATTAAGAAGCCAGCTATAACAAGGAAAGGCATTTGCATGTGCATATGTGTAATCATTATGGATTCTACTAAGTTAGCTACCGGAGGAATCATGAGAAAACTATATAACAACAAGCCATATATGAAGGATGTCATTTCTTATTCTCCTTTTCACCTTCAATCAAGGTGGCAATTTGATCAGCAGCTTCCTCAATTTTTGTATAATCCATTACCTCACTTAATTTCCCTGTTTTATCTACTAAATAGAAGGCGGAATTATGTGTAAAGTTTCCGTTTCCGTCTGGTATAACAATGACACCAAATCGCTTCAGCAACAAATCTAATTCGTTCATATTCACGATTCTTGCCATTCTCCACGTGTCGCCATCACTACCAAAAGCCTTTCGATATGTTTCCAATCTATCTGGGTCATCTCTAGTGGGATCAAAACTAATACTCAGAAATAAGATGTCTTTTCCTATATATTGAGGAAGTCTCTCATAGAGTTCAGCCATATTTTTTTCTAACTGAGGACAAACAGTTCCACAGGAGGTATACAGAAAGGTAATTAATACATATTTATTTTCGAATTCGGAAAGGGAATACGTTCGCCCTTTGCTGTCTTCTAATGTTACTTGTGGAAAGAGAGGCTTTTCCTCCTTTAGCTTATTTAATCTGGCAGTTTCTGCAGTAAATGCTTTAAATCCATCTGTTCCGACGTAAAACAAAACCAATCCAAATAAAATTACCACGATATATGAAATAGTAGTATGTCGGTTTTTTAGCACGGAGATCACATCCATATCCTAAGCTGAGCTTAAATAGATAGCTCACACCTTCGAGCTATCTATTTATCAAAATTGTTACCATGTTTTAAATGGTGGAGATCCTGGTGGTGCATTAACGATCATATCTGTTAACGGCAATACATAGGCCATAGCAACAACGATTAGCATGATAATCACCCAAACACCCCAGCGCTCGGTTAAATATGGTGTTGGAGATTCTCCTGCTTCAACCTCGGCTATAGGGAACTCTGTTTCCCCTTTTGGAGCAAAGAACATCATATTAAATATGGCGTATACTTGAATGATGACAGCAATCAATAAAAACGTTGCCCCAATTCCAATCATCATCATATACGGGTCCCAAGCTTGGGCTGCAGCATGTTCACCATATGTGGTATATGATGTTCTTCGTGGAGATCCTAACAACCCAACAATATGCATAGATGTAGCCATGATAACCATTCCAATCGTCCAAATAATGGTTTGTACCACTCCAATTCTATTCATTTGTGGAGTCAAAACACGTTTTGAAACGAAAGGAACTAACCAATAGCTAATACCGAAAAATGTCATCACTACTGTCATTCCAAGAGTTAAATGAAAGTGACCTACGATCCACATCGTATTATGAACAACTTGATTTAATTGGTTCGTGCTTTGAACGATCCCTCCTGCTCCAGCAGGGGCGAACGCTGCCATGGCAATGAAAGGAGAAAGAAAGCGCACATCGCCCCAAGGCAGTTTCTTCAACCAACCTAATGCTCCCTTTCCGCCTATTCTTCTACCGGTCCGTTCGAAAACTCTAAACATCGCATACGCTGTCATTAAAGAAGGAAAACCAATAGCCAAACTCATAAATACGTGCATGAATTTAATCGGGAGCGAAATGCCTGGGTCTATAATTTGATGGTGAAATCCACCGGTGATATTCATAATAACCAAGGCAATTACTACTACTCGTGTTAAATAATCATTAAATCGGGTACCTCCGATAATCTTTGGAACAATGACATACCATGCAGAAACGGCTGTTAAATACCAAATATTTACCGCCGTATGGCCAAAAGCCCAGAACAGTGTACGTGCCACCATTACATTAATCGTATCCACCCATCCTAGTGACCATGGAATTATCATAAAAAGTACTTCGACCGCAACAAACGCCGTTGCACCAACTAATAAAACAAATACACCTGTAGCAAAGAAAGCAAGAATAGGAAGATGCTGTCCTTTATGAGACTTTCTCCAGTGGGAAACATTCACAAAAGCCCCTGCTGCTAGCATCCATACCCCAAGTACAATAAAAACGAGTCCAAAATAAAACATGGGGTGAGCGGCCATAGGTGGATAGAATGTATACATAACAGACGCTTCATTCATTAAAATAGGAATAACCACTAAGACAAAACCAAACATTTTCATCCAAAAACCAATCCAAGCCATTTTTCTCACTTTAGGAAGTAGTCCTCCTAATGTATGTGATAATCCTGCATAGAAATAGCCGATTGTAAAAAAGGCCGAAAGCACCACTACCAGTAGTAGACCATGTGCTGTTAGGATTTGATAATAATTTAGCCATACAGGTAGTTCCAACACACCTGCACGGTTCAGTCCTTGTAATAAACCGAGGAATCCGCCAAGTAGTAATGCGATAAAAGCAACCAACAGATATGATTTCGTGATTCTTGCATCCTCTAAATGAACTCCAAGCACTTGATTAGCTTTATTAAAAACCGCCACTTTTTCCTTTGATGGTATTACTGTTTCCAATGTACGTCCCTCCTTTTGATTATTTCACGTTAATGGTCAAGGTCATCATTTGATGGCCAGCCCCACAATATTCATTACATAACACTAAATACTCTCCTGGTTGATCAAAAGTCTGAGTAATTTTCTGTATATGCCCTGGCATAACCATGGCATTGATATTTGTGTTTGCTACCTCAAATCCATGTACGACATCCTTTGAAGTTAGAATAAAGTGAACCTTGGAACCTGCAGGAACTTCAATCGAATTCGGAGTAAAGCTAAATATTTGCAACGTCATGACCACTTCATATTCGTTCTCACCGATTTTCTTTATTCCTGGTTCATTAAAAGGTACTGTTTGATCTACCTTCTGGGGATCGATCGTTTCCTGATGGCTTGGTGGGCCCATCTCAAGTGCAAAGGTCTGGTAACCTGTGATTAACATAAATATCATAATCATGCCGAAACTTAGTGTCAGCCAAATTTTTTCATCCAGATGCATGTCTTTTCCCCCCTATACTCGACTCATATAAAGTCCAAATAAAATAAAATAAGAAACAAGTATTACACCTGCAACCATCCCTACTGAAATCCATGTTCCAACCTTTGATGTTGAGAAATTTTCCACTTGATTTCCAACCTTGTCCTTGCTCATATTGATTCCCCCTTAGTTTTCTTACTTCCATGATAATTTGAGAATGATAATCACTGTAGTGAACCAAATCACAGTTATGAAAAAATCTTTAACAACTTTTGTTCATGTAACTAAAAAAAGTCGCCTTCTTGGAAAGCAACCTTTCTTGGATTTCTAGTATATAAAAATTGCCATGAGAAAAAATAAGTCTAACTTTAATAAGGAGTATATAAAATGCAGAAAATCATCGAGAATTTAGATTTTGGCGCAAAGGGCTTATGGTTTCCGGTAATTATAAGCATTTTATTAACCGTAACAGCCCTTTTGGTACGTAAAAAAAATATTTCTTGGAGGGAAATCTATATTACTTTTGGAGTTGTAGGGTTTGCTACTTGGTTTAGCGACGGCATGATTGCTAGGGTCATTGATGTTTTTGATATTGGTCACCCAAAAAAGGCTGGCATTGGAGATATTCTCAGTTATACCTTTATACCAACCTCACTTTCCATTCTTTACTTAAATTACCTAACAAAGAAAAATAAGTGGAAATTGACAATTAGTTTTACTTTTCTATCACTTTTAATAGAATTTGGGATGATCCATTCTGGATATATGAAATACAAAGGATGGCATTGGTCTATTTCCATTTTCGTTTTCCTTCTAACTTTTGGTTTTCTATTACCCAAGCATATGTCGATAATTAGGAATGATGGCAAGTGATGTTTTTATCACTAACAAAGGGGACATTAATCTGTAAAATTTATATCTATGAAATTGATCCCCTTTTTCACTTGACTTTCTAAATCATAAGAAGGCTCAGGAGAAATTTTTACTTGCTGTACGTTTAGAAACCAATGGTCTACCGTTCTTCCAAATCACTTCTACATCCATAGTAAGGAAGTGAGACAATTTAGCGCTTGAAATCATTTCGTTTGTATCTCCTACCGAAAAAACATGTCCTTCTTTTAATAGCAATGTTTTATTAAAAATAGGCAAAATTTCTTCTACATGGTGAGTTACATAAACCATTGTTGGTGCATGTTCTCTTTTAGCAATTTCCTCAATTGTTTCTAAAAATTCTTCTCGCGCGATGAAGTCTAAGCCATTCGTAGGTTCATCCAGGATAAGTAGAGACGGATTTGTCATTAAAGAACGCGCGATAAGAACTCTTTGCTTTTCTCCTTGTGAGAGATTCTCATAGTTACGATTCACATAATGGATACAGCCAAGCTCATTTAATAAAGTGATGGCTTTTTCTCTAACTTCATCTGAGGGTGTTTCGTAAAGACCAATGGAAGCATAAGCACCACTTAATACGACCTCAAAGGCATTATCCCCAGGATGGAATTTTTGTTGTAAAGAAGAAGATACAAACCCAATATGCTTTCGGAGTTCACCCCCAATAGGATCTCTCCCGAACTTTCTTCCTAGCACGCTGACTTTCCCTTTTGTTGGATAATAATAGCCATTTACTATATTGAGCAAAGCGGTTTTTCCAGCACCATTTAAACCAAACAGAACCCAGTTGTCCCCTTTATGAATGCTCCAATTAATATGCTGTAATATCCACTTTTCCCCTTTTATTAACGAAACATCTTCCATATGTAATACCATCTTGTTTCTCCCTTCAATCCCTCAGGTTACCGTTATATTATCACATTATTGCAAATTTTTATTAATAAAAAACAGAAGGTTCTCAACCTGAGATTGAGAACCTTCCTGTTTGTTTTTCTACTCTCTATCTCTTCCTTTTTCAAAGAAGGACGGTTCAACTTGGTTGTTGTTCTTAATGACTTTATCCTTCACAGAGCCTTTGCCCTTCTTCACTACTTCAGATCCAACCGAAGCAAAAATGCTGTTAGCTAATAGACGATAGCTATACTGCGTATGTGCTCTAAATGCTAAGTCATTAGCAAATAAAGTAATGTTGGTGTCTTCAAGATTTTGAGTAAAGGCAAGTATTTGACCCTTTGCCTCTTCGTGTCCTGGCCACCAGCCAGCAACATAGAAGTCATCACTGCTACTTACGGTTGCAAGTACCTCTGCCTCCTTAGGAACGGATTTAATCCATGCGCCATTGGTTGTATACAGAAGCTCATCGGCCTGATAGCCAGAAGTTAGTAGATGATCATTTACTTTTGCTTTTAACAGCCCTTCGTGACCTACACTAGTGTAATCCCACTCATATCCTGGTAGCAAACCACTATTTTTCACAGCATTAAGCGCATAAACACCCATACCAACATATGATTTCCCTGAAAGACCACTAGCATTAAAGGTACCGTTATCACTTATAATTACATCTGCTTCCGCTTGGCTCACTAGTTCGAAACCTAATTCCTTCAACGAGAAAATTAATTGGGATGACCCCGTTACAGCCACTTTAGGAAGAGTTAATTTTTCTGTTTTTACATTTTGCGTCGTACCAACTGGTGAAGCTTCGTAATAAAAATCAGCATAACCAGCTAAATCTTTTGTATTTACAATGTAATCACCTTTATTCACCTTGCCCTTTGTTTCCACTGCTTTTTCAACGACTTTACCGTCTCTTAATAGCTCATTTACTAGTTTCACTGTGTCATTATTAGTGTTTGATAATACTTGTTTTGGTGTTTTACCAACCACTTTACCTGTAGGTAATGTAATATTTTCTACGTCTGTCGTTTTGTTTTCAAAAGCATTGGATACACGAACTTCATCAATATCAAACCCTCTTAAAGCAGGGAAGTTAACAACGATCGGATCGTACATGGCTCCCCAGTCCGATACATCGTCACCTTTGTAAAGCATCGCATTGGCCAATCCACGTTTAGCTTGGTCCATTGGAACTACATATGTTCCTTTTGGATAAGTGACACCATTTACTTCTGTATTTGTTGTCGTTTGTTCTACCTTTACACCGTTACGAAGTAAATACTCTATCATTTTCGTTGCTTCAAGAGTATTTTTTTGCCCCGCCACATCAGCTGTTATCACATAATATTCAGGGAAGAAGTTTTCATTGTCTCCTCTTACACGACCAATTGATTCTCCGTTAGCATTAACAAAGTATTCATCAACGGCACGATTATCTTCCCCATTTACACCACGCTTAAAAATTTCAAGCTGATTTTTGTAAAGTTCATCTTTGTTTTCAGTAACATAAAGTGTTGCACCAAGACCCGTACCATACATAGCATCATATCCATTTTGACTTAATGCTGGTGTTTCAATGGTATGGCCAAGTGACCCATGCAACATCGCATACATCGCTGTATAGGCGGGAGTCATATCATCCCAACCATCCCCATAATCTAAGGCTGGAATTTCATAAGAGTTATAAGCAGAATTACTAATCCCTGCTTTCCCCATCGCATGAGCTTGGTCAATCATATTGCTGTAAAGTAAATCATACTCAAAGTTCGGGTTATGCGGAGGAGTAGTTGGTTCAATTAAGAACCCATTTACATATCCATGCATATCAAGGAAGGAAAGTGGCGTCCACTTTGCAATCTCTTGAGTGACTTCCTGTGTTTCGATTTGAGTTTGATAGTGATTATCACGGTTCAAGTCAAATCCATTAGCATTTGCTCTTGTGTTAAGAACTCTACCATCAGGGTTATTCGTAAACATATAAAGGAAGATGACATCATCAAGAACTTCATCCACATTCAATGTCACAGGTTTTTCCTGATCGTCAACAACCGTATTAAAAGTGACTTCCTCTTCAAGGGCAAATTTCTTAAATAACTCAACTTGTGCATCCACACCCTCTACTTCATCAGGGTGAATATTGTTAATCCACACGGGAACTTGATAATCTCCCATTGTTCCATTTTCAAGCTTTGCTAATAAACTTTCAGGATTTTCTAATGCGGTAGGTAAAGTTTCGTTCAAATACTTATCAACTGCGGCTTGATCTCTTGCTAAAATAACAAAATGCAGGTCTCGACCTTGTACAGTTTTACCAAGACTTTGGTACTCAAGATAACGGTCATTTGCCGCATTTGCTTCCTCGAATACTTGATCAATGGTTGGCTTTAATTCTTCATAGAAATGAAATTGATCATACACATTAAGTTTGACCGTTTTGGCTGCCTTTGTTTGGCTTGCAGGATTTATTAACGCTAGCTCATAGTCTCCAATGTATTGTTGATATTGCGTTCGAATCGTACGGTTTGAGAGATTGTCTCTATTATATGGAAGACCAAACTCTAATGTTGCCTTGATGGTTGTTGTGCCATCAACAAAATGTGGCTCTTCGATCACCTTAATAAAAGGTTCACCATTATAATTTGTCCCACTTGTCCACTTTTTCCATTCGGAGAGGCTCTTTCCTCCAAATAGAAACTCTAGTTGACTCAAATCAACCTTATCCCCAAAATCCGCTTGAACTTCTACTGTTCTAGCCTCTGTTAATGAGAATAAAGACCTACTAGTCTCTAACTCTATCACATCATACGCTTCAACTGTTTCAGTAGCTAAAACAGGAAATGCTGCTTGTGTAAATAGGGATAGAACTAGTAAGAATCCTAGTAAAGCCGTAAATCGCTTCTTCATAAAATCATCCCTTCTATGTACATAATAGACTACCAAGTTAACGTAACAGAATATTCGGAAAACAAACAGGGAGTTTAGTTCGATATACGAAGGGAATTGTTCGACAAATTCCGGCATTTACCTTGGATATATTGCTAACTACTAGTTCATAATGCTCAAACTGCCCATAAAAAACCTCTTCCTATATTAGGAAGAGGTTCATAGGTTCATATCAACCTATCTATCTACAATATACACACGTTCAGGACGACCCACTGTCCCGTATGCTAAATCAGCTTCAATTTTTTCTACCGATACTAGATGCTCTAAATAACGGCGGGCTGTTGTTCTACTAACTCCAATTTCCTTTGCCACGCTCTCTGCCGTTAACCCCACTCCTACTTTTCCTAGTACTTCGAGCACTTTTTCAAGGGTTAATGGGTCAATTCCCTTTGGTAAATATGAGCGATCATTGTTACTAGGTACTTCTACTTCTTTACGTAAAAGACTGTCAACCTCTTGCTGTGTAATAAGCGTATTTTCTTTTCCTAATAATTGTAGTTTCTTATGGAAATCTTGATATCGTTGCAATGCTTGCTTAAAACGATCAAAGACAACAGGTTTAATCATATAATCGAACACACCGATACTGATTGCCTCTTGGACTTTATCTAACTCTTTTGTAGCTGTAATCATGATCACATCTGTATGCTTTTCAAGCTGTTTCGTTTCTTTCAGTAAGTCCAATCCATTCATATCCGGAAAATAAACATCTAATAGGAGCAAATCTGGCTTCAAGATATCAATCAATGTTCTCGCCTCTAGATAACTAGCCGCAATCCCAACAACTTGAAACCCTTGTATTTGCTCTATATACCGCTGTTGTATCTCAGCAATTCTGAGATCATCTTCGACAATTAACACTTCGATCTCACGGTTCTTCATTGTTTACTCCCCCTATTTTTCGGTATCGCTACAGTAAAAATCGTACCCTCCCCTGATCTTGTTGAAAAGGTAATAGTCCCACCAAGAGCTTCAATTTCCTTATGAACGAGACTTAGTCCAATACCCGCATTACTCTTTTTGTTCTTGGTTGAATACCCTTCGCGAAAAATCAAATCACTTTTGCTACTTTCGATACCATTTCCGTTATCTTCGACCTCAATAATTAGATCTTTCCCGAGATCGGTTAGAAATAGGTTTACCATTTTTTCTTCTTTTTCATTGTCCCTTACTGCTTCAAAAGCATTGTTGACTAAGTTCCCAATTATCGTGACTAGCGAGTCTCTATTCATCTCATCAGGAATATCTTTAAAACTACTCTCTCTATCTACAAGGAAATTCACTTTCCATTCACTCGCCAAGCTAGTCTTTCCTAGGACAAATCCAGCAATTATAGGATCAGGAATTTCTTTCATCAGAAATTGAATGAACCCTTGCGCAACATCCACTTCATGAGATATAAAATCAATTGCTTCTTTATATGACCCTAATTGAATTAAACCTAATAAAGTATAAAGACGGTTGGAGTACTCATGTGTTTGTGCTCGTAATCCCTCTGCATAAGCCTTTACATGGGATAATTCCTGTAGTAAATGTGCTAGCTCAGATTTATTCCTTAAACTTGCAACCGCTCCAATTACGTTCCCTTTCGTATTATGAATAGGAATTCGATTAGCCAAATAGACCGAACCAAAAATCATCATTTCTTGGTCATATTCCGCCATTCCTGTCCGAACCACACTTAGGAGTTTTGTGTTCTCTAACACCTCTTCAACTTTCTTACCCCGGAGTAGGACCTCATTGGGTACACGTAAAATTTTATGAGCGGTTTCATTTACAACTGTGATCCTACCATCTGTGTCTATTGCAATAATTCCTTCATGAATTGATTCTAAAATGGCATGTTTCTCCTGATACATCCAGGCAATTTCTTTTGGTTCTAATCCAAACATGGCTTTTTTAATATTTAAAGAGATTAAAAGAGCCGCTAGTAGGCCACCTATTAAAATCAGGAAAGTAACCACAAATATCTTTTTTTGTATTTTTGCCACCTTCATCTCTATATCCGTCTGGAGATACCCAACTGATACCACACCAATGACTTCTCCATTATGAAAAATAGGTGTTTTCCCCCTGAGTGAAGGTCCTAATGTCCCCGTTGACTCTGAGATAATCGATTCCCCTTTAAAAACTCGACTATTATCTCCCCCAACCATCTTCTGTCCTAATCGAATAGGATTCGGATGGGAATATCTAACCTCAGCTAAGTTCCCAATAACAATAAATTCTGCACCTACTTGATTTCGGATTTTTTCTGCAATGGGTTGAATAATAGCAGCCGGATCTTCTGTCTGAAAAGCTTCTTGTATTTCCGGTATATTTGCGACAGATTGGGCCACAGATAACGCTTTTAAACCAATTTCATTTTTCAAATTTGATTCCATGATTTGTTTAAAGGTGTACCCAAATAAGCCTCCAATCACAACTATGACAATAAAAATTCCAAGCATTAACTTTGTATGTAACCGCATCCAAACACCTCTCTTCTCATTATAGTAAAAAAACTCCTTATTAAAAGGAGTTTTCGAACTATTTCAAATAATTTATCCTTCTACATTAATAATGACTTCTTTCCCTCTTCTTTTCATTAGGAGAGGAATGATTAGCCAAAGGAGTGTAATGAGTAGAAAAGCTAGGGAAATTGGTCTTGTCAAAAACACACTGAAATCTCCGTTAGAAATGGTTAACGCTCTTCGTAGATTATTTTCAACCATTGGTCCTAACACCAACCCTAGTACTAGTGGTGCGATCGGATAATCGTTCTTGTTCAAAAAGTACCCAAGAATCCCACATCCTAATAACAGCAATAAATCGTATGTGGAAACTTGAACGGCATACACACCAAAAATGGAGATAGCGATAATAATTGGTATTAAGAATTGCTTTGGTGTTTGAATAATTTTTGCAAACACTTTTACCAATGGAAGATTTAAGATTAATAGCATGATATTCCCGATAAACATACTAGCAATTAGTCCCCAGGCTACCTGTGGGTGGTCTTCAAATAATAGCGGTCCAGGTTGGACGTTATACATCATCAGTGCTCCCATTAATATTGCAGTGGTACCTGAGCCAGGAATACCAAGCGTTAATAGCGGGATCATTGCACCACCCGATGCTGCATTATTTGCAGACTCCGGCGCTGCAACCCCTGCAATGGATCCCGTACCGAACTTTGAAGGGTTCTTAGAAATCTTTTTTTCCAGAATATAAGAAAAGAAGGAAGCGAGCGTCGCACCAGCTCCAGGTAATATTCCTACAAAAAAGCCGAGTATCGAACCTCTAGCAATCGGTCCAGCTGATTCCTTGAATTCAGCCTTGGAAGGAAGTAAATTATTGATTTTTGCAATATGAACCTCATCTTCTTCTTTTTCTAAGATCGTTTTAAAAACTTCTCCTAGAGCAAACAATCCAACAGCTATCGTTAAAAATTCAATACCTTGATAGAGCCACGGAACATCAAACGTAAATCTAGCAATACCTGAGACATTATCAATTCCGATCGTTCCAAGAAGTAACCCACAAATGGTCATTATCAATGCCTTTGTAACAGATTTTCCGGCTAAACCACTAACAGCACCTAGACCTAATAACATGAGAGAAAAATATTCAGCAGGTCCAAATTTCAGTGCAACAGCTGAGAGTGGTTTGGCCAATGCAATGAGGGCAACAAGCGTGATAATACCAGCAACAAATGAACCAATCGCCGCTATCGATAGTGCACTACCTGCTCTTCCGTTTTTTGCCATTTGATAACCATCTAATGTCGTAACAACTGATGATGATTCCCCTGGCGTATTTAGTAGAATTGAAGTGGTCGAACCACCATACATCGCTCCATAATATACCCCAGCTAGTAGAATAATTGCACTCGTAGCTGCTTGCTCTGGAGGAAGCCCACCTGTAATGGATGCGGTGACTGGGATTAGCAGTGCTACCCCACTCATTGGACCAATTCCAGGCAGCACACCAACAGCTGTTCCTATTAACACTCCGACAAAAGCAAACGCGATATTATACCAGATTAGTGCTGTTCCGAAACCTTGAAATAAATAGTCAAGTGTGTCCATGCTTCCCTTCTCCTCTCTATACCCCTTTCATAGCTAAAACCAAATTGGCCAGCCAGGAAGAGTTCCTTTTAACACTTGTACATATAAAAAATACACAATTCCTGAAAAACAAGCAGATATGATAAGAGACTTCACCCATTTTGTACGTTCCATTGTCTGAAAACAGACAAATAAAAAGATAAAGGTAGTAATGACGTATCCTATTGTTTCTAATGTCAAAATATAAAAAAGTGTTGCAACAAAGATGATAAGAAATGGCTTGTATTGCAACTTCTCCTTTTCACCCTGATGGTTCCTTGTCATAATCGTTTCGTAAAATAAACGAATACTTAAAAGGACAAGTAAGGCACCGAGTATGGAAGGGAAAATATCAGGGCCTACAGAACTTCCATATGAAGTGCTAGCGAGATTTCGACTGCCGATAATAAACAGAACTCCAATTACTAGAAACAAGACAGAAGCGATACGATCGAACTTAATATCCATTGGTACTCCCCTTTCAAAAAGCTTAAGGGAAGAAGGAAGCCTCCTCCCCTTTACTATCTATTTCTCCATACCTAACGCTGTTAATAATTGCTGAACCTGTGATTCCTGCTCCTCTAAGAACTTTGTGAAATCGGAGCTATTTTTGTATTCCATTTCCCAGCCTTGTGTTTCTACTTCATTCTTCCATTCTGGAGCATTCACAAGCTTTTCTAAGGATGACTCCCAATATTCTTTCGCTTCCTCTGACATCTTTTCAGGACCAAATACTCCACGCCAAATGGTAAACTCAGCTTCGACTCCTTGTTCAATCGCTGTAGGCACATCCTTGAAGTCACCACCAATACGCTCGGTTGAAGTGACAGCTAACACTCGTACATCTCCTGACTTTAAAAATTCTTTTACACTAGAAGCGTCCGTACCAATAACATCTGCATTTCCACCAAGCAATGCCGTGATCGCTTCTCCCCCACCATCATAGGACACGTACTTCACTTTTGTCGGATCCACACCATATTTATAAGCGGGGAGAATTGAAATTAAGTGATCCATAGATCCTGGGGCAGAACCGCCTGCAAATGTTAGTTTACTAGGATCCTTCTTTACTTCTTCCAAAACTGACTTTAAGTCGGTAAACTTTGAGTCTGCTTTTACAACAATCGCTCCATAATCCTTCGTTAACTGTGCGAGAGGAGTTGTATTTTTGTACCCGAATGGGCTATTTCCTTCTTTTTTCAGGTTATTAATGATAATCGGTGGGGAATTAACGAATAGCATGTCATTATTTTCTACTTGTTGGGTCGCATATTCTGCCATAAAAACAGCTCCGCCACCACCCGGTTTATTTTCAACCGTTAACGGTTGTTCCACAATCTTTGTCTCTGCTAACACCTTTGTCAACGAGCGGGCCGTTAAGTCCCAACCACCACCTGCTCCTGATGGTGCTACCACTGAAATAGCTTTTGTAGGGTACCCTGAGCTCTTTTCCTTCTTGTCAGATCCTGCTGTTTGTTCACCACTACTGCAGGCACCTAGGCTGAGCGCCAATACTCCTGCACAAAAACAAGCTGAGATTTTTTTAATAGAAAACATTTTGAATCCCCCTTTGTAAGCGTTTTCCTAATTTTACATAACTTTTGAACATTTTTTGAATTATACATTTAAACAACATTAAAAACTTATTAATCATTTTGTTCATATTGTTCACGAGGAAAAACAACAAAAAAACCAGTTTCGTCATAGAAACTGGTTACGTCTATTACACTTCTACAGTGAGAATTTCTTCTATTTCTTCTTGAATTTCTTTACTTACGGATAATAAACGTTTTTTTCTTATTTCTAGATCCGTGTCTTTATCAATAAATTGATTGGTATGTTTGTCAAAGCAAGGGAAGCAGATTGAATAGAAGGTTTTTTTCTCCTTCTTTAGAAACTCAAACTCCCAAGTTTCTAACTCCAAATAACTAACTCTGTTATTTGTTTCTTTTTTACAAATCTCGCATTGTGTTGTCATTATTTTATCCTTCCTTACCACTTGCTTTTATTTTTTCGCTAATTGACGTTCTTTAATTCTCTTTAAGCGCCCATGATATTTCATAATATTTGCTTGTGATTGTTTCGCTTCCTCAGTAGTAGGCTGAAGGTTTTCGATATCCCAATACGTTACGACCACGTCTAATACTTGATCAAAATACTGTAATGGACCGTAATTTGCTTCTAGCGCGATTGTTTTCATTCTCTCACTAAAATCTGGCATAACGGCACCTGGCATAGAGAAATTGATAATCACATCTTCGAAAAATACAATGAAATTAGGATCCAGTTCCAGATGTGCTTTCACCGTATCACGATAGAACGCATAATGAAGAGCTTCGTCTTTCGCTAGTCTTCTTAGCAAAGTTGCCAAATCTTTATCGTGAGGACTAGCAATTTTTGCGACATTATTATAAAAAACTAGAGTAGCTAACTCTTGCAAAGAAGTATAAGCCATCGTTGCTAATGGGTTAGTGAAATCAGGGAACCAACCACTTTCAACCATTCGCTTTCTTAGTTCATGTAATCGTTTCGGATCTACGTTACGCGTCACCAATAAATAGGTTTCAAGTAAACTAGAGTGTTGGTCTTCTTCTGCCGTCCATGTGCGAACAAAATCATTAATGACTTCCATAGAGTTTTTAAAAGTATAATCCAAATGAGATGTATACCAAGGCAAATTCACTTCTGTTAGTAATGCTGTCTCAATCGCTACAATAACAGCTTCAGGGAGAGTCACTTGACTTTTATCCCAAGGAACTCTCTTAAAGGACATCGCCTTGTCCCACGGTATAAATTCATGGTAACTCCAGTCAATATTAGCTGACCGTTCCTTATGTAATTGATATAATTCCTTAATTCTTGGCTCTAAACGTGTATCCAAATCTGAATTTAACATCGATTAACCCCTTACATTTTTTACTTTCTTGCTTTAGTAGATGATTTTAACAGAATTTTTCGATAAGATAAAGAAATATGAATAATAAAAAACTGTAAACACAAAGAATGTTTACAGTTTTTAGGATGATTAGAAAGGAACTTTTTTATAGTATCTTCTTGTCGTGAGAGGATGATTTCTGACTTCTTCTAAATGACAACTTATTCTTTCTAGTAGAGTTGCCAATACAATTGGCGATAAAAACGGTCTAAATTGCTCTGATATTCCTTTGAGTGGATAATCTTTTGTATCAAACACGGTTAATTCCTTTGAAAAGTGGTTCGCAAAGCGTTCCACTCTTTCCGTCAGAGAACGTACTCTTCCTTCTCCTTTTAACAATACTATACTTGTATCTTCTTCTACTAACTCAAGTGTTCCATGGAAGAAATCAGAGGCGTGAACAGGGCGAGTCTTAATCCACTGCATTTCTTCTAAAATACACATGGCATAATAGTAGGTTTGCCCCCAATCAATTCCCGCTCCAGAAAGGATATGATACGGAGTGTCTTTATGCTTTTGTGCAAACTCTTTTGCCCGATTTTCCGTAGCTTCCTTTACCTTCAATAAAGCTTCTGGTAACATTTTCAGCTCTTCCATCCATTGATGATATTCAGGGAACTCCTGTCTCTTATACATTAATCGAAAAGCGATGAGGAACGATTGAAGGTAGAATGATTCACAAGATGTGTCATCCTCTGCAAAATTGACAAAAGAATAATCCGTCGCTTTAGTAAGTGGTGTATTCGCATGACCTACCAAGCAAATAGTCGTGGCACCCTTTTCCTTACAAAAATTTGCCACTTCCACCGTTTCTCTCGTTGTTCCTGATAAAGACGGAAGAATAACCAAAGATTGTTCACCTAAATGCTGGTGATCCGTAACCATTAATTCAGACGATATTTCTGTAAAAGCCGGTAAGGTTGAGTGATTCTTCAAGATGTATTCTGCCGCATACATTAAGATAGCAGCTCCACCTGTACCAACAAAGAATACATTTTTTATACCTTTTGCGACTAACTCATCTATTACTTCGTCTAATTCGTCTTTTAACCCGATCGCCCCATTTTGAATACGTAAAAATCGCTCCCTGTCAAAGTTAAACATCGCTTCCACCCCTTAGTACTCCATTTTGCGGTAATATCTTCTAAGCTCTAGAGGATGATTTCTTTCTCTTTCGAGATACACACTAATCTGACCAGTTAATGCCCAGTTTACATTGACAGCAAAAAACTTTCGAAACTTTTCACTAATCCCTTCTAACGGATATTCCTTTGTATCAATGATAAATAATTCTTTTGTAATTTTTTCAGCAAATCTTTCTACTCGATCTACCAGAGGTCTTGTTTCATCTTCCCCCTTAAACAAAATGACACTTGTATCTTCCTCGACCAGCTCTAATGTCCCGTGGAAAAACTCTGCCGCATGAATCGATTTTGATTTAATCCACTGCATTTCTTCTAAGATACACATGGCATAGGAGTAAGTATTACCCCAAAGATTTCCTGCTCCAACTAACATATGGTATCCGGTATCTTTGTGCTTAATAGCAAATTGCTCTGCACGAGGGTCAAATGCTTCAACAGCATGAACGATTCCTTGTGGAAGAAGTGATAACTCTTGAGTAAATTGTTCATAATCAGGGAATTCACCATGATTATGAATGAAACGAGCTGTAAGTAGCTGGAGGTGAACAAAGAACGTATCAAATGAATGCTTTTCCCTGCCTGTCGAAATGCAATAATCCACAGCATCTGCTAGGGGGGTATCCGGAATGGCAACTAAACCAATGGTCGTCGCCCCTTTGGCTTTACAAAATTCTGCTGCAGCTACGGTTTCTTTCGTTGTACCGGTGACAGAAGCAAATATGCAAACAGAGTCCTTGGTTAAATGACGATTGTTCATGACTATTAATTCAGCTGCAATCTCCGCATGAACATCCAAACTCGAGTTCGATTTAAAAATATATTCATAAGGATACATCATCGCAACTGTTCCACCAGATCCAATCAAAAAGATATTTTTAAAGCCCTTATTTGAAATATCATCTACAATTCTTTCAATTTCACCTTTCTTTGCCATTCCTTCCTCTCCTACTAATTGTAAAAATAGATTTGAATCAAATTTTAACATGACAATCCCTCCACATTTTTTATGAATTAATTTATATAAGGAGCTAACGTTTCAAGAGATTTTTCGATTGCTTCGTTTGGATTCAGCAAATACTCAGTTGAAGTAAATTCGAGAGTAAGCGCACCTTTGTAATCATGCTGAACTAATGTTTGAATATAGCTTTCTAATGGAAGGTTTCCATCTCCCCAGGCTAAATGCCCGGTTGGTTTTCCATCGATAAAATGAATATGGGCAAGCTCCAACTGATCAAAATAGGTTGCTAAATTCTCCCCTTCAACGGACATAGGAATAGTATCCACCATCCCTTTTAAAAAAGGAGAAGAAATCTCATTAAGGCATTCTTTTAAATCCGGTAATGTGTTTACGATATTCGACTCCACTTTTTGTAATGGCTCTAACGCTAACACGATTCCTTCTTTTTCAGCATAGTTTGATAGAATGCCTAGAGAGGCTTTTGATCTTTTTAATGCCTCCTCACTGTTTTCATTTCGATATCCCCAACCAGCCGTAACTAAAACCATAGGAGCTTCTAATTCCACTGCCGAATCAATTGACTTTTGAAAATAACGGATACTTCTCTCTCTTATTTCTGTCTCTTTTGCAGCTAGATTGATTGGATACATACATTGTTCAGGAGTAAAACATACGACTGATAATTCCCGTTGATGAATTTCCCCTCTAATTCGACGAATATCCTGTATCGACAAATCCTCGACATACATATGCGGAGCGGCACCCCATACTTCAATTTGCTGGAATTCAAAATGCACCATAGCATCCAAAAAGTATTCAAAAGGGTAATGTAAATAATGGAAGTTCATACCAGTAATCTGTTTTCTGGAAATCTTCTTCATTTGCTCCCCCCTAGTGGTATATACCATTTATATTCGTCTATATTAGTAAAAAATACCAATATAGACACTTATATATTTTTATCCTTTCACCCCACCTGCCGATATCCCACGGACAAATTGTTTCTGAAAGATAATATAGGCGATAATCATTGGTAGTGCTGAAATAGCTAATCCAGCCAATTGAATTCCAAAGTTCGTGTTTAATTGACTTCTTAAATTCATCAATCCAACTGGAATGGTTCTAAGACTTGAATCCTCAATGAAAACCAAGGCAAACATGAACTCATTCCAAACATTCATAGCAGTTAAAAGTGCACAAGAAGCAATAATTGGTCTTCCCATTGGAATAACAATATTCCAGTACACTTTCCATCGATTACATCCATCAATAATAGCTGCCTCTTCAAGCTCTCTAGGAATCGATAAAAAATACGATCTCATTAAAAAAATGGCAAATGGCAGTTGGAAAGCCACATATGGAATAATTAACGCCCCATACGTATTGTAAAGTCCAACTCCTTGAAGCAGTTTGTATAGAGGAATCAAACTTACTTGAGGCGCAAGCATTAACCCACTCAAAATGATGATTAATAGTATATTCTGTCCTTTAAAGCGAAATCTACTTAACCCGTAAGCTGCCATTGATCCAAACAGTAATACGGTAACGACCGAAACCACGGTTATAAACACACTATTAAAAAAGTACTTACCGATTCCAGCATCCCATGCAGCCTTGTAATTCTCCCATATCCATTCTTCAGGAAGTGACCAGGTATTTAAAAAGAAATCACTATTTGTTTTTAACCCACTCAATGCTAGCCAAATAATCGGGAAGATAATTACTAAGGAAAACAAACTAAACCACACCAAGATAATCACTTGAAAGATTCTATTTTTTAGTATTGTCATCCGCTTATTCCACCTCCTGTCCCGATTTTCCCAACTTCATTTGGATGAGAGATAGGGTCAGGGTGATGATAAATATAATTGTCCCAATCGTGGATGCATAACCCATTTCATCGTTACGAAAAGCTGAACGGTACAACATCGTTCCTAGAACTTCTGTTGATCTTCCCGGTCCACCAAACGTCATCACATAGACCTCATCAAAAACCTTGAAAGCTCCAATTACAGTAATGACACTACCGACCAAAATCATTTCCTTTATTTGTGGTAGTGTTATATGAAAAAACGAGTTAATCTTTGAGGCACCATCAATCATCGCTGCCTCATAATATTCCGTCGGGATTTTCTGCATAGCAATAAGAAAAAGCATGGTCATATATCCTGTATATTGCCACTGTGACACGGCAACTACTGCATATATCGCTGTTTTACTATCTCCTAACCAGGAATGAGCCCACTCTGATTGTCCAATAGCGTTTAACACACCATTCACTAATCCGATTTCCGGATTATAAATCAGCTGCCACATTAAGCCTACTACCGCAATCGATATAACAGAGGGAATAAAGAATACGGTTCTAAAGAAGGGTTGAAACCTTCTAATCAGTTTATCTTCTAATATAGCTGCTATAATGATTCCCCCACCGACCTGGCAGATCAATGAAATAATCGCGTAAAGGGAATTATTTTTCAATGCGGTAAAAAACACAGGATCTTTAAAAAGCCTTACATAATACTCGAAGCCGACAAACGTTTTTCCTGCCTCAAAGGAATTCCACCTAAAAAAACTATTGTATAAATTAAGGACAATCGGTAGAAATACAATAAACAGGATTAGAAGGAGTGCTGGTAAAATAAAAAGGAATGCCGTTCGGCCGTTTCTATATGTTTCTTTCATCCTTCTCCCTCCTATGAGGGGGCAAGTAATAAAGAATGACTACCTGCCCTGTTCTATTTATTCCACTTCACTCTGCACTTGTTTAGCTACAGCTTGAACTTCTTTAATAATATCCTCTGGAGATTTGGAGCCGTCAAGAAGTAGTTGAATGTTTGATAGATACACGTCTGCGACTTTCGCATGAACATCTGTATCCAACCACTCGGCCATTCCTTCCGCTTGCTTCATGTAATTCACACCTTCAGCCACTTGCTTTAGAGCCGTGTCTGGGTTCGTAGCTCCTTCAATTGGACTCGGCCAACCAATATCCTCTACAAGTTTTAATGAGTTTTCTTTACTTGTTAAAAACTTTAAAAACTCTACTGCTTCTTTTGGATGTTTCGTTTTCGAAGAAACAATAAATCCATCTGGAGCACCAGTTATATAATTTTGACTTCCATCTCCATCAGCTATAGACGGCATCGGGAAGAATCCCCAGTTCCCTTTCAATGCGTTTTCAACATCTTGAAATTCTTCCAATTCCACGTAGAAAATAGCCCCTTTTCCTGCAAAGAACATTTGCTTCACCATATCATGGGAACTAGAGTTTACGTTATCCATAAAATAGCCTTTTTCGTTCAATTCTGCTAGCATTTCCATCGCTTTTACGTACCCAGGATCTGTGAACTCGCCTGAACGAGGATTATAATCGTTCATTCGAACTTCTTGATCTACCATTTTTTGGTTCAGTCCCGTTAAGTAATGAATAGCTGCCCAAGGGCTTTCATTCCCAAGCATCAGTGGTGTTTCGCCTTCCTCTTTTAAGGTACCGAGAACATCTAAAAATTCATCCCATGTTTTAGGTGCTTTCAGACCATGCTTATCAAAAATCTCCTTATTATAAACAAAGAACTTTCCATTGAATCTCAAAGGAATTCCGTAATTTTTCCCATCAGAAGAAAATGGCTGTAGGGAAGCCGGTATAAAACTGTCTTTCCAGGCTGTGTCTTCTTCTAAATAAGGGGTGAGATCTAAGGCGGCATCGGCACGAACAAATTTCCTAGCAAATTCACCTGACCAAGAGAACATAATATCTGGAACCTCACTTCCCCCAAGGATAACCCGTAGTTTATCTTTGATCGGTTCGTCAGCGATCGCTTCCATCTTAATTTTAATATCTGGATTTTGACTCTCGAATTCTTTTACTACTTCCTCAAAATAAGGGGCGTATTGTGGTTGAGGCCATTTATGCAAAAATTTTAAGACAATCTTATCCGATTCTTCTTCATTTGATGAGGTAGAACTGGAACAACCCGTAATGACCAATGCTAACATAAGCATAAATACAATTAATAATTTTGTTCTCATTCATTGACCCTCCTTATTGTTTTGAGCATAAAATCTTTAAGGTTTTAGTCTTCCAAAACCTCACCACCCCCATATCTTATCTATCTATGATTCTTAAATTCTTTTAGGAAGAATTTAGAATTCAATACCAAACCCAAAAGCTCCGTCTACTAAGCATGTTTGAGCAGCAAATTTCGCTCCTGCTTCAAGGCTTTGTTTGATCAACTGCTCCTCCTCCACCTGTATCTTTTTCCCTTTTAAGTACTCAAGGATAAAAGCCGTGAAAAAAGAATCTCCTGCGCCAAGAGTATCCACTGGTTTGACATAATGGGGCTTCTGTTCAAAAAAGTTTGTCCCGTTAAATACCATTGCTCCTCTCGAACCCATCGTCCCAATAGCCATCGAACTTCCTAAAGAACACACGAATGATAACAAGTCTTTTATTTCATCTGTTTGTAATTGACCACACGATAGAAGGCTAATATCTACATGAGGGCAAACTTCTTTTAAAACGCTTTCATTATAATCGGTTGAAAAATCGAAGGAAACGAGAATACCAGTTTCCTTTAACTTGTGTAGTTCTCCTTCCATTCCGCTATAAATACTACTATGTGCTAATTCAAATGTTTGGATATAATTCAAATCTTCTTGTGTGAGAATGATAGGATGAGTATTTTGTACACCTCCATCATTCCCACCGATAAATACTCTGTCCCCATCAACAAGATCAACGGCAGCAAATCCATTTTCCCCAGGATGCTGTCGACAATGAGAGATATCGATCTGCAAATGATTTAGCGTTTCAATAATATGATTTGCTGCTTTATCATCACCAAAAACACCTAGATAAGCTGTATCTACTCCTAGTTGCTTAGCATAGACGCTTAAGTTAAGTGCATTTCCTCCAGGATACATAATTTTCTTGTACATATACTTATCCACCACATTATCTCCAACCCCAATGACTCTCATCACTTTCCCCTCCTCTTGCCTCTATTGGTATATACCATTTTTGTTAATCTGAAATGACCGTCATTTCAGATGTAACTCAGAATAAAACCTAACAATATCACTTCTAGTAAGTGATGTTGAATATTCAATTGGATGGCCCTGATTATCGTAGGCAACCGCTTCACGTAATACACATGGACTCTCGGATCGAATTCTAAGTAATTTACTATCACTTTCTTCTGCTAGTTTCACCTTCATATACTCTTTGGCCTTTACTAACGTAATTCCATAATCATTTTCTAACATTTGATAAAGCGAATGATTATTTGTAATTCGGTGATCAATGTCTGGACAGTATTTATAAGGAATAAAGGATTCCTCAATAGAAATAGGGATTCCATTCACATTTCGCAAACGCTTAATGATAACAATTTCTTCACCAATTGGGATATGCAGCTTATTTCCAATACCTGGCTTTGCTGGACTCTTTTTAATAGAAAGCACTTGGGTACTTGGTGTTAATCCCTTGCCCAACATCGTCCTTGTAAAGCTATTAAAAGTAATAAAATCCATTTCAATTTTATAATTAGAAATAAAGGTTCCTGCACCAACTCTTCTTTCCACTACTCCTTCTCTTTCTAATATGGAAAGAGTATGTCTTGCTGTCATCCGGCTGATTCCATATTGTTCAGCTAATTCCCTCTCAGATGGGAGCTTATCTCCATGCTTTAATTTCCCACATTCAATATCATCAATGATTTTGTCTTTTAACTGTTGATAAAAAGGTGTTTCTTCTTCCCCTTTATACATTTCCTCACCTGCTTCAAATGGTTAAATACTTTGCTAGTTCTATTTACATTATATAGTAAAATTCAATTCACTGTCCTTTGCTTTCGAAAGCATATTTGGTATATACCATTTTTAGTAAGTAGGAAATTCAAAATTTGTAGAAGGAGTAATAAATAGGTGATTGATAGGATTTGATTGTAGGCTCTTTTGAAAGCGATTACAACTTTGTTAAATTTAGAATAGTTCAAATATTCAGTGTTGTCAATAAAACCATAGAATCTTTTTCAATTTTTCCATCAACAATTTCCAACATTTTTTTTAAGCTAACCCCAAATGAATAGACCGTGATTTATTGGATCACGATCTGTTATAATAGATTTTTATCAAATGTGTACGTTTACCTCGTTCATTTCCTTATTACCCGACACTTTAACAGGGGCTGTTTCCTTTAAGCCAAAAGATAATAGGAAGAATACAATGGCAGCTCCACTTGCCAGCCATAAAGGAGCGTACAAACTGTATTTGTCTGCTAAAACACCTGCAACGATCGGGCCTAAAGTGCCTCCAATAATCTCTCCAGTTAAAACAATAACTGCTATTGCAGTGGCCGCGAACGTTCTTGGTACTGACTCGGAGGGAATAATGGCTAGATAAAGCGGTTGACCTCCGAATCCGATAGCTAGTATGAAGACAGAAATAGCTAGTAAGGCAAAATTACTATGAAAATTAGCAATGGCTAACGGTAGGAAAATAGCTACAAATGTCACTGGGGTGATGACCGCTTTACGCCCAACCTTATCGGATAAATAAGGAATAAATAACTGCCAAAAGAACATAGCAATTCCTAAAATACCTAATACAATTCCGTATTGTGCTTCACTGTATCCAGAAACCCCTGATAAGAATAATGGCATAAAGCTAGTGAATACCAATAAATACATCATGTAAAAAATAGCTATTAGCATGCCTACCCATACGTTTCTTGTTTTAAAAACACTTTTATATTCGCTGAAAGTTGGTTTTTCCTGTTTTTCTCCACTTTTTCCAGTGGAATGTAGGAGTGGTTCTCTCATATAAAACATTAATATGATAGCAAGAATTACTCCAGGAATAGCAAGAGCAAAGAAGGAATAGCGCCAATTCGTCGCCGCTGCAATGGCCACGACCAGGACAGGCGCAATCGCATTTCCTAGTAGCGGCCCAGAGCTTTGAATAAAGCCCATGTTAAATCCTCTTCGTTTCGGAGTAGATTCTGCCATAATCGAAGACTGAACTAATGGAATAACCGGTCCCTCAGATGCTCCCATTAATAGTCTAACAAGGATAAGGGAGCCAAGCCCTCCAACAAGTCCAGAAGTAAAGGTTGCAGCAGAAAAGATGAGGATAAAAATAATTAAGGTTTTTTTCTTTTTTCCAAGAAAGTCAGATAAACTAGCAAATAATAAGGTTGATAATCCCCAGGCAATAGAGGTCGCTCCAACGATCAACCCCATTTGTGTGTTATTCAGTCCTAACTCTGGTGCGACAAAAGGGAATAAGTAGATAATGCTAAGCCGATCCATAAATACCAAGCCAAAAACCAAAAACAAAACGAATAATATACCATTTTCATATCGAAAAAATGATTGTTTCTGTTGACTCATAGCCTAACACTCCTTTTTATTATTCCATCCTCTAACTGTTTTCCCCTTCAAGCTTTTAAATGATCTTCATTAGCTTAGGATTTGCTGGTTAAACTCTAGTCCTTTAAACTCCATCGGCAAGCCAACATAATTTTCGGCCAAACTTCTTGCAGCCGCCTTGGATGAAGTAACATAGTCTAGCTCAGCGATTTGAATTCCATATTCGTACGGAGTTTGTTCAACATTTCTATGAAGCATGGTTGTCATCCACCAGGAGAATCGCTGGGCTTTCCATACTCTTTGCAAACAAATAGAAGAGTAACGTTCCAATGTATCTTCGTTTCCGGAATGATAAAACTCATTGATTCCTTTTGCTAATACTTGAATATCAGCCACAGCTAGATTCAGCCCCTTCGCACCAGTTGGCGGTACAATATGTGCGGAATCACCAGCTAGAAATAATCTTCCATACTGCATCGTTTCACAAACAAAGCTTCTCATTGCAACAATATTTTTCTGAATAATCGGTCCATCAATCATTTTCCATCCATCTGAAGTATCCACCCTTGCATGTAGCTCGGACCAAATTCTGTCATCTGACCAATTCGCAATATCATCTTTTGGATCAACTTGAAGGTAGTGGCGTTGAATCTTAGGGGTACGAGTACTTAATAGTGCAAAGCCTCGGTCGTGATGAACGTAGATAAGTTCTGGATGTACTGGTGGAGTTTCGGCAAGAATTCCTAGCCAACCAAAGGGGTAGATTTTTTGTTTTTCTACTCTTTCTTCTTTTGGTATCGCTTGGCGGCTTGGTCCATGAAACCCGTCACACCCCGCTATAAAATCGCATTCTATTTGTTCTACCTCAGTTCCACTCTCCTGTATGAAACTAATGGTTGGAGAGTTCGTCTCAACACCGTGGAGCTGAACATCTTTCACATTAAAATAGATCTTTCCACCAGCCTTTAGGCGAGCTTCAAGCAAGTCCTTAATCACCTCATGTTGAGGATAAAGCATAATTCTCTTTCCATCGGTCAATTCATTCATATCAATTCTATGTCTGCGGCCATTAAACTGAAGTTCAATTCCATGGTGAATATGCCCTTCTCTCATCATCCTACTTCCAATTCCTGTACTATTAAGCAAATCAACTGTACCTTGCTCGAGTACTCCTGCACGAATCGTACCCTCAATTTCTTCCTTCGATCGATTTTCAAGAATAATAGAGTCAATTCCTTGAAGATGCAGGAGATGGGACAGCATTAATCCAGCTGGCCCCGCTCCAATGATACCTACTTTCGTTCGCATAAAATCACCTTCCTTTTATTGTTAACGCTTACACAACTACTAATTAAAAGACATTTATTTCTTTACTGCTTTACTATCTTCCATTGCTTCCAAGCCTACGACCTTTTTGGAATCAAAGGTTAGTAATACGTTCCAACTTCCAGACGATTGCCCATCTGCTAAGTATGCAACCTCATCATCCTTTTGAAGCATGCTAAACAACATAGCTAGATGGCGTCCGCCAGACTCAACCCTAGCCATCCTTGCATATTCAGGTAACATTTCGTAAGCAGCTTGATAGTCTTTGTTCATTACGAACTCGATGAATTGCTTATCTAGAGAGTGCTCCGCAACGGTTGGCTTATTATGTCGGCCGCGCACTAAATTATGAGATAAAGCGCCACTCGATACAAAAACGACCTTTTTTTCGGTTGCATGCAAAACTTTTGCAATCTCTTGACCCCATTTATATGTTTCTTCGATACTAGCAGCAAGAGTAACTGATAGATTAATGATAGGAATATCTTCTTTCGGTACAAGATACCTTAGTGGGACAACTGTTCCGTAATCCCAAATATAATAGGGGTCATTTACTCCTTGTACTTGTAAACCAGCATTCACTCCAGCTTGCACAAGCTGGTTTGCCAAATCAGCATCTCCTGGATAATAATATGGAATATCCTTAATTAGATCGGGAGCTTCATAGGCTGTTAAAATCCCTTTATGCTCAGGTGTGCAATCTACATAATGGAAGAAAGTAGATGGCCAATGGCAGGATACTAACACAATGACATCAGGAGCAATTCTCTCAATATCTTTTGCCACCTCTTTTAATCCTTCTACCATATTTCTTTGAAAATCTGGGACTGCATCTTCATGACAGATACTTGGAACATGTGGAACTAAAGTACATAACTCAATTGTCATAATGAACCTCCTATTATAGTCTTTACGATTTTGACTTTGGCACTCCTGCTACTCCCCAATGAGTTTTCGGAATCTCAGTCACTAACACTCGAATACTCTCTTTTGGAGCGTCCAATGTTTCAGCAACCGTATTTGTAATATTCTGAATCACTTCTGCGATTTTCTCCTTTGGCCTGCCTTCCATCATTTGAACTTGAATGATTGGCATAAGATGCCTCCTCTCTCAACTTGTATAACTAATCTGTCACTACGAAAGATACTTCACCTAATCCATCGAACCGGCCGGTGACAACATCTCCTTTTTCTAGCAAAATGGCACTGGTAATCGCTCCAGATAAAATCACATCGCCCTTACGAACCTTCTCTCCTCTACGAGAAAGCATATTTGCTAGCATCGCAATCGCTTCCGCTGGGTGGCCAAGTACAGCCGCTCCTGCACCTAGTTCCTTTATTTCACCATTAATAGAAAGTGTCACTCCTACTAAATCAAGATCAAATTTGTCCGGCTTATGAAAAGATGTACCGAAAACAACTCTAGATGTGGAAGCATTATCAGCAATTACATCTGGTAAAGTAAATTGGAAATTGACATACCGACTGTCAATCAGTTCAAGAGCTGGAATAACATATTCTGTTTTTGACAACACATCTGCTGCTGTTACGTTTGGTCCTTCAATGTCCTCTCCAATTACAAAAGCAATTTCTGCTTCTACTTTTGGGTGAATCATGTCCTGTAGATGAACCTTTCCACCATTTTCAATCAACATATAATCAAACACATATCCATAGATGGGCTCATTTACATTCATTTGCTGCATCTTTGCTTTGCTAGTTAAACCCATTTTAGGTCCGACGATTCTTCTCCCTTCTTCTTGCTTAATTTTTACGAGCTCCTGTTGGACGAGATATCCTTCCTCCACAGAAAGATCCGGCTTGATATTCTCAGTTACTTTCACGACCTCCCGTTTCTCTATTTCTCCGGCAATCAAATATTTAGCAATCTCTTTATATTCCACTGTCGCCATTACATTTCCTCCTTATAATCCCGCCGTTTGCAGTTTTTTGGCAAGTTCAGCTGCAACATCAAGAATCATATCTTCCTGACCGCCAACCACTTTCATTTTTCCAAGCTCAACGAGAATATCACGCGAATCAATTCCAAATTTTCGTGCTGCAGCCTGAGCGTGTAATAGAAAGCTAGAATAGACGCCTGCATACCCTAGCACCAAACCGTCTTTTGTGATTTCTTGTGGTTTTTCTAAGATTGGAGCAACGATTTCCTCTGCTACATCCATCATTTTGTAAAGATCGACTCCTGTCTGAATACCTAAACGGTCAAGCACCGCTACGAGTACTTCGGTCTGAGTGTTTCCTGCACCAGCACCAAGACAGCGGATGCTTCCATCAATCCGTCTGGCTCCTTCTTCAATCGCGGTAATACTATTTGCCACTGCCAACGATAAGTTGTTATGGGCATGAAAGCCAATATCAATTGAAAGACTTTGTCTAAGTGCACGGATTTTCTCCTTTACTTCATGTGGCAAAAGAGCTCCCGCAGAATCAACCACATACACTGTATCCGCACCGTAGCTCTCCATTAGTTTTGCTTGCTCCACCAACTTTTCGGTAGGAGCCATATGAGACATCATTAAGAAGCCTACCGTTTCAAGGCCTAAGTCTTTTGCAAGAGAAATATGCTGAGGGGCGACGTCGGCCTCTGTCACATGTGTCGCCACTCTCACCATCTTGGCACCAAGCTGTGCTGCATGCTTTAATTCTTGCTTCGTTCCAATTCCAGGAATAAGAAGAACAGAGATTTTTGCCTGCTTTACTGTTGCAGCCGCTGCTTCAATTAATTCCATTTCATTCGTTCGAGAAAATCCATATTGCAATGAGGACCCACCTAATCCATCTCCATGTGATACTTCAATATAAGGAACATTTGCTTCATCTAACCCCTTTGCCACTTGAGTAACCTGCTCCACTGTGAATTGATGCCGTATCGCATGACTACCATCCCTTAAAGCAACCTCCGTCAGTATTACATCACGTTTTTCTTCCATTTTAGCTCCTCCTTTCTGTTATAAAATGGCTTGTGAAATTTTACGTTTTGCCCATTCTTCCGCCACTTTTACAGCTGCTGCCGTCATTATATCCAAATTTCCAGAATACTTCGGCAAATAATCACCTGCACCTTCTACCTCAATAAATACAGTCACATGGTTTCCATTGAAGATGGGTTCCTGTCTTAACTTATATCCAGGTACATATTCTTGCACTTGTTTTTCCATTTCTTTGATGGAACGAGTAATCCCCTCTTCATCCACCTGATTGCCTTTTACTAAAACATGGATGGTGTCTCTCATCATGATTGGAGGCTCGGCTGGATTCAGGATAATGATCGCTTTTCCCACTCTTGCACCACCAATTTTTTCAATTCCACGAGCGGTCGTTTCTGTGAACTCATCAATATTTGCCCTTGTTCCCGGACCCGCACTTTTACTAGATATGGTTGCAACAATTTCCGCATATTCCACTGGTTGGACAGAGTGTATCGCATGAACCATTGGAATCGTAGCCTGACCCCCACACGTAATCAGATTAATATTATCTGCGTCTACATGCTCTTTTATATTTACAGGCGGGACAACAAGTGGCCCAACCGCTGCTGGTGTTAAATCAAGAACCTGTTTGCCTGCCTCTCGCAAAAGCTTTGCATGCCGTATATGTGCTTTCGCTGACGTTGCATCAAATACGATATCAGCCAGTTCTGGGCGTTCTAAGAAACCATTTATACCACTATCTATCGTTTCATATCCAAGCTCTCTCGCTTTTTTTAACCCGTCAGAATCAGGATCAATTCCAATTACCGTCGTTAACTCTAGAACCTCTGACCGTCCAAGCTTCATCATAAGATCTGTACCGATATTTCCTGATCCAAGAATCGCCACTTTCACTTTGCCCATAACACCCATCCTTTCCTATTAAAAATGAACTTTTACTTCCCCAAGATGAGCAAATCTAGCAGAGAATGCATCTCCTGCTTTCGCATCCGCAGCTGCCGATAGTGCGCCAGATAAAATAATTTCTCCTGCTTTCAGAGGAATACCGAATTCAGATAATTTGTTTGCTAGCCAAGCAACACATGTAGCTGGGTTTCCAAGAGCAGCAGCTCCCACTCCGGTATTCACAATTTCATTGTTTTTCGAAAGCACCATACCAAGCAATTCGAGATTGATTTCGTCCACCTTGGCTTTTCTGTCTCCAAGTACGTAGAAACCGGAAGAGGCGTTATCTGCAATCGTATCAGGAAGCTTAATCTTCCAATCTTTCACTCTACTATCTACAATTTCGAGTGCAGGGACAATATAATCCGTTGCTTGTAAGACATCAAGTGTCGTAATATTTGGGCCTATTAAGTCCTTTTTTAGAACAAAAGCTAGTTCGGCTTCTACCTTTGGTTGCAAAACTTTCTCGATTGAAATCGTACCCCCATTTGTTACTTCCATACTGTCTAGCAAATGACCATAATCAGGTTCATCCACCCCGAGAAGCTTTTGCATAGCAAGAGAGGTGAGTCCGATTTTCTTCCCTATAATTTTCTTTCCTTGTTCCACTTTCATTTGAATGTTTTCTAGTTGAATATGATACGCTTCCGTTACAGAAAGACTTGGATCTAATGTCGTAAGGGGATTGGTCCCTACTCCTGTCTTTTCAGCATCAGATAAAAGGGCAGCGTATTCTCTTATTTTATTTGTTACAATTGACATTTCCTTCTCCCACCTTCCCTACAGTTTGATCGTAATATTGGACAATTCAGAGTAAAAATCAAGGCTATGCATTCCTCCGGTTCTACCAATCCCACTATTTTTCATTCCACCAAATGGAGTTCTTAGGTCTCTAAGGAACCATGTGTTCACCCAAATAATACCCGCTTCAATTTGGTGTGCTACTCGGTGTGCACGACGCAGGTCATTTGTCCAGATGGTTGCACTTAGCCCGTAATGTGTATCATTTGCCTGCATGATCACTTCTTCTTCCATATCAAATGGCATAACCGTTACAACCGGTCCAAATATCTCTTCACGAACACAACGAGAATTTCGATCTAGGCCAGTGATAATTGTTGGCTCAAGGAAATACCCTTTTTCCATTCCTTCTGGTCGCTTTCCACCTGTGAGAATATTCGCTCCATCATTACGAGCAATCTCGATATAGCTATTAACTCTCTCATAGTGTTCTTTACTAACTAAAGCACCCACATTGGTGGCTTCAGCTAAAGGGTCACCCACTCGTAATTCTCTTACTTTTTCAGCAAATTTATTAATAAATTCATTGTAAATTGGTCGTTCAACATAAATGCGAGATCCGCAAAGGCAAACTTCCCCTTGATTAATGAAGCTAGATTTTATCGTTGTTTCAATCACTTCATCAAGATCAGAATCAGCAAAAATAATATTTGGATTTTTCCCGCCTAACTCATATGAAAGTTTTTTCAAAGAGTCAGCTGCAGCTTTCATAATGCTAGCCCCAGTGCTTGGTTCTCCAATGAAAGAAATAGCATCAATATCTGGGTGTTCGGAGATTGCTCCACCAGCAGAATTTGGACCAAAACCGTGGACTAGATTCACGACTCCATCTGGAACGCCTGCCTCTTTACAAATCTCCATTAGTACCGTTGCTGTCATCGGAGTCCATTCTGCCGGTTTAATAACCGCCGTGTTCCCCATACCAAGGCAAGGAGCCAGCTTCCAGGTGAGAAGTAATAATGGGAGATTCCATGGCTTAATAATTCCTACAACCCCTACTGGTCGACGGTAAGCATAATGAATCGCTTGATCATCCTGTTGATACGCATCCGTTCCAACAGAAGTAATATAATCGGCGAAAAAGTGAAAATTATACGCTGCACGCGGAACATCGATTTTGTTTGCTAATGAAAATGGCTTCCCCGTGTCCAATGATTCAAGCATCGCCAATTCTTCTTGCCTTTCTAGAATCAAATCACCAATGCGGCGAAGGATTTTGGAGCGCTCAACCAGGGTCATCTTCTTCCATGGTCCATTTAATGCTCTTCTTGCTGCACGAACGGCAAAATCCACCTCCTCTTTTCCTCCTTCTGCCACTGTGCCTAATACCTCTTCTGTTGCAGGATTGATATTTTCAAAGGTTTTATGATTTTGTGATTCAACAAATTGACCGTTAATAAAATGTAAGCAATTGATCGCTTTTACTTTCGTTTCTACCTGCATGCTGTGTGTCCTCCTAATAATAAATTATTTTTATTAACTACATGGTACCGCTTACTCTCCGCACCAACAACGTTCTTGTTGCTCTATATGCAACAATCTATACTTTTTTGAAAATTTAATTAAAATGCCTCCTTTTTATCAGGAGGCAGTGTATTAGTTAATACTTTTTTTAAAGAAACATACTCATATTCATCGTAGTGATTACCGATTGGTCTGGAAAAATTGTACGTGAGGAGATTTTCCACACACCATTTACTTTTCGAATGATATCATTTCGCTCCCCAAACATTTGTTCAATATCGGTAGTAGAGGCTCTGCTTCTCATAAATAAGAAATAACTTCTTACCTTGAACTCATCTTCCTTTTCCGTTGCCTCTACAGTTACATTAGTAATAAAATGTCGCTGCCTAGTTGCCGGGTTTTCTACCCAAGCAGATTTCGTATACAAGCGGTTTACTCTAGTAGTTAGAGAGACCTTCGTTTCTTCAAAGAAAGCCATATCTTTAGAAATATCATCCACCCCTACACCTTCAATCGTTTCTCTCAATGGCATTCTGTATACGAGGTCATCGGTGAGTAATTCCAACCATTCCTTGTATTTACGATTGTCGAGGAAATACGCTTCTCTATTTAGTAATGTCGTGATCTCAAGATGGAGCTCGGGTGTCACCTTTCTCTGAATATCTAGATTCATTGCTTAACCTCCTCTTTAAAGAGCCCCTTGGAGATCATTTCGAGCCATTGTTCGTGCATCCGTCTTGATAAAGCGTCTATATAAGTCGTTGGATAAGCAGTCCCCGGTCCAGGGAAATTCTCGTCCGGTTCCACGTGCGAGTACCCCATTAAATAATTGCTCACACTATTGTAGTTCAGTTCTTTGTCTCTCATCATTAAGCCTTTACTTACTTCAACAATACGGGCCCATGTTTCGGTATCATCTTGTTCTAGTGTTCCACTAGGTCCAAAAGAACCTAGATACCCTCTATAGGCAGCCTCTTTATATTCCTCCGGTGCTGCCTTATCAATTAAAAACCAGCACCAAACCTCAACCTTATCTGGACCAAGTGGCCTCCACATTCGAAAGTTCAAGTAATTATGTAAGTGACCTTCCGTTCCGTGAATGGGACTTACAAATGATAGATTGGGATAAACTCCCCCTACGAAAACAGTGACTTTCGATTGAACCTCTAGCTGTTCAGGAGTTAAATGCTTCTCAAACAATGGCCACATAGATTCGGGCATTCCTTGGAATGGTACTCTTGCTTTTCCTGTCTTTGAGGTGATCACATTAATACCATGAGCATTTTTCATTACTACCTGATGTCCATAGCCGGCATACAGAGGATCTTCCGGACTTATTCCCATTTCAACCGTGGAGCGGTGAGTTGTTTGTACATGATACGGATCAGCAGCAAAGTTTTCAGCAGTCGCCTTCCAATTCGCTTTCGCTACCCAGCGCTGTGGGAGACCTCGCACTTCCATCCCACCACTTCTGCCAAGAAGAATATCTAAGTACCACTTCATCTCCCCTAGATAATCCTCTAAAGGTTCTGCATTTTTATCAAGATTTCCAAAGATCATTCCTTGATACATTTCAACTTGAGGGATCGGTCTTAACCCCCACTCTGATTTATCCATTTCTTCTCCATACACTTTGTTTCCGGCTACAATCCCCACTAATTCACCGTTCAAATTATAACTCCACCCATGGTAGGGACATGTGAAGGTTTTTTTATTTCCTCGATCAGCTGTACATAGCTGTGTTCCACGATGGGTACATGAATTTAAAAATGCTTTAATTTCACCTTCACGAGTTCTAACTAACAGTACCGGATCATTGACCATCCAGCGTGTCACATAACTCCCAGGATCTTTGATTTCCGTTTCGTGGCCAAGAAACTGCCAGGAATGTCCATAAATTTTTTCAATTTCAAGTTCAAAGATATCTGGATCCGTTAAGACCCATTGTGGAAGTAGTCCTTCCTCCATTTTTTCTTTTAATAAGTGAAATGCTCTTTCATCCAATGTTTTCTTGATCATATGGATTAACTCCTCCTTTAGGCTCTCTATTCAATCAAACCTGGTAAATAGGTGACGATTTCTGGGAAGATAATTAGAACAATGGTAAATGCAACCATGGTAACAATAGCTGGGATAACTCCTTTGAAAATTTGTTGAATGGGAACATCTTTTACCACACCACTAATAATGTAAACGCTTAATCCAAGAGGCGGTGTAAGAACTCCAATATTAAGCACCATCACCATAATGATTCCGAACCATAATCCATCAAATCCTAATTGAGTAATCAAAGGATAAACAATAGGAAGAGTGAGTACCATGATGGCAATTCCCTCTAAAAACATTCCTAAAATAAAGTAGACTACAAGAATCATTGCCATGATGAGATAAGGAGAAACGTCTAGTGATCCGACAGTCGTTGTTAAATACATCGGAATTTGGCTTAGCGCTAAGAATTTTCCGAATAATGATGCACCGATTAAAATTAAAAACAACATTACCGTCAATCGGATCGATTCATCTAAGGAAGAAATAAGCCCCTTAAAACTCAATCGCTTCGTTAATAGAGTAAGGAAGAAGGCACCAATGGCTCCAATGCCACCAGCCTCACTTGGCGTGAAAACCCCAAAGTAAATTCCCCCGATACTAATCGCAAATATTAAAAGAAAAGGCCAAACACTTTTTAAAGAAGAGAATTTTTCCTCGATGGTCGCCTTCTCCACTTTGGTAGGGGCAATGGAAGGGTCTAAGCGAACTTGGATGTTGATCATCAGCATAAAAAGAAGAGTCATGATGATTCCCGGTACCAAACCTCCAATTAATAGAGGACCGATTGGCTCTGACGTTAATGCCCCATATAAAATCAAGATAACACTGGGAGGTATTAATATTCCCAGAGTACCACCTGCTGCAACTGCTGCCGTAGAAAAGGTCGTCCGGTAATTGTATTCTTTCATTTCTGGAATGGTGATCTTTGCCAAAGTAGCCGTCGTTGCGTTGGAAGATCCAGATATGGCTGCAAAAATGGAAGCCGCACCGACCGTGGCAATGGCAAGACCACCCCGAAAATGGCCAATCCACTTATCAACCGCATTAAACAAATCCTTCCCAAGACCTGTGTTAGACATAAACATCCCCATTAATATAAACAGTGGAATAACACTTAACCCATAGTTATTAGAAGTACCAAAAGCAGAGGAGCCAAGCTGTGACAATCCGACCTGCCAGTCAGATAGCCAAGATACACCTAAAAACCCTACTAAAAATAAAGAAAGTCCTACAGAAACCCTTAATAAGATGAGAACCAAGAGTAACACAATCCCTAGTACCCCTATCATTTCTGGACTCATTTTTTCACCACCTTTAGAAAGGATTTTAACGAATCGACTAGATACGTTAATGTAAAGCAAATCGCACCGACTGTCGCAAATATTACGAACAAATAAAGAGGTAAACCAAGATCTCCACTTAATTCATTTCCGAAATAGATTCTCTTCGTATACTCAAATAATTGCCAAGAGGTTAGAGACATAAGAATAAATAAGATGAGGGAAGTAAAGGCATAAAGTGCGTGTTGAACCTTTGCTGGCATCATATTCGTTAAAAAGTCAATTTCAATATGATCTTTTTTCAGTTGTGCTGAACCAAGGCTAAAGAAGATGATCATGGCTAGCGCCAATCCTGTCAGTTCGTACGTACCTGTAATAGGCTTATTAAAAAAATATCGACCAAACACATCTGCTGTCGTAAGAAACATTAATAGAAACAAAATGACACTTGAAACCTTATGAAGAACATTATTTAAAGTAAGAACGACTTTCTCGAATGGATAAATAACTTTCTCTAAAAAGGAAAGTTCGTCAAGAGCCTTAGCTCTCAACGAAACCTCCTTTCTTACTTCTTGTTCCATTGCCAACACCTCCAAATTGGAAGACTATTATTCCTCAATAAGCTTTACTGTTTCATCGTATATCTTTTGTCCATCTACCCCTTTTGATTCCATATCAGATAACCATTTTCCCTTTACATCCTCAGAGTTATCTTTAAATTTTTGCAGTTCACTCTCTTCCAGATTAATAAATTCTACTCCTGCATCCTTCGCTTCTGTTTCCGCTAAGCCCTTTTGATAATCAAACGCTGCACCCGCCATTTTCGCCATTGGCTCACCTAGCAGTTCATCTTCAATGAGCTTTTGATCTTCTGGAGAAATTTTATTCCAGCTATCTTTGTTCATAGCAACGTAGAAAATACTAGTGTTGAAGTTTCCTAATGTAACGTAATCTACTAAATCAGTAAGATTAAAATCTTTAATAGCTGCTACAGGTAAGACGCCCCCATCTATGACTCCCTTTTGAAGTGCATCATAAATTTCTGGTGCCGGTAAGGAAACAGGGGTTGCTCCCCATGACTTAATCATTTCACCTGCTTCAACAGACGGCGTTCTAAGCTTTAAACCTTTCACGTCTTCAAAGCTTCTGACCGCTTTTCCTTTTGTGATAATTGCGTACGGATCAGCTGCGTGAACCCATAACAGCTTTAAATCGTCATATTCTTTTTGGATTTCAGGGAACGTATCATAAAGCTTTTGAGCAACAACACTTAACTCTTCTCCCGTCCCGTTTGCAAGGAATGGAAGCTGAAGAACAGAGTGGGTTGGAAACTTTCCTGCGTTATACCCATGTAACCCCCAACCCGCATCCATAATTCCGGTTGTAATATTGTCTAACGTATCCTTAGGGCCACCAAGTGCTCCCCCTGGATAGATTTGAAATTTTACTCGGCCATCGGTAAGCTTTTCTACTTCTTCACTGAACGGTTTCATTGCCTTCGAATCTTGAACATGGTCAGGAGAGTTCATATGCCCCATCTTAAAGGTAATTGATTTCGTATCCGATGCAGCTTGTTCTCCCCCAGAACTTTTCGAACAAGCTGACACAAATACTAGTAAAATCAAGGTTAACATTGTAAAACTAAGTTTCATCCCTCTTTTCAACATCTTATATCCCCCTCTTCATATAATTAAAACGCTTACATTTTGTTATTTAGAAAAATCTCTTCTTTTAAATTGGAAAGGATTCTCCTAAAAGTTATCAATCTTCACATTTTTAATCTTACTCACTACTTTTTACGCTATCAACATCAAAGTTTCTCTATACGCAACAAAACACAAAAAATTTATTTTATTTTAAACTTTATAAATATTCACTTTATTTATTTGGATTTATTTGCTATATTCTCCACTATAGAGAAACAATCTTTATTCTGTTTCTAATGATGAAAAAAGGAGGATACAAAATGGTTACGGAAAAACAAGAAGACCAGCATTTATCATCTGTAAAAAATGCTTTGAGAATATTAAGAAGCTTTACGATGGAAGAACCAGAAAAGAAGATTAGTGACTTATCTACTTCTCTAGGTATTAATAAAAGCACTGTTAGTAGGACTATGGCTACGTTAGCTTCCGAGGGTTTTGTTTATAAAAATCCAGAGTCAAGAAAGTATCGACTCGGTCTATCCATCCTCTCTTTAAGCGGAATCGTTAATAGTCATATGGACATCTACAAAGAATCACAGTCCGTATTAAACCGTCTGGTCGAAAGTATTGGTGAAACCGCCCATATTTCTGTACTTGATAATGATGAAGTCATTTATCTTCAAAAGGTCGATTGCCACCACCCTGTTCGTGTGTTAACGAATGTTGGAAAAAGAAATCCTCCTTATTGCACGAGCTCGGGTAAGGTGTTATTAGCCTATTCGGATGATCAACTGGTTGATAGAGTCATTGAAAAAGGCTTAACAAGATATACGAAAAACACCATTACCGACCCTAGTAAACTTCGAACCCATTTAAAACAAATAAAAGAAAACGGATACACTTTTAGCAGTGAAGAAATTCTCGAAGGGGTGAACTCGATCGCTGCACCTGTCTATGATTATCGAGGAAAAGTCATCGCTGCACTAGCAATTGTAGGACCAAAACAAAGGATACAAGCAAACAAAGTTCCAGGCTACTCAAAGAAAGTGATTCAAGCCGCTATGGAAATATCAAACCGTATGGGTTATTGGTAAAATTCTATTAAAATTATAAAGGAGAATTCGTAAAATGCATGATTTTCACACTCATTTTATCCCAACTGATGTTCTTACTTGGTTAAAGGAACATAAAGATCTCGTCAATGCCAAATGGATTAAAAAGGAAGAGAACAAAGATGATTTTTTAGTAGTCAATGAAAAATGGGGCTTTGAATTAAAACAATCCTTTAGCGACATAGACCTGTATCTTCACAAACAAAAAGAAGCTGGTGTTTCTTATTCCTTGATTTCACCGATTCCACAGCTTTTTATGTATGACTTCCCACAAAACATCACCGCTGACATTTCCCAAGTATACAATCAATCTTTGTCAAAACTCGTTACACAAACTGGAAGCATATCCGCTCTTGGCACCGTTCCTCTTAACCACCCTGAGCGTGCTGCACAAATTTTACATGACGCAATGAACCTGGGGCTTAAAGGAGCAATCATTGGACCTTCAGCAGCTGGTAAAATGCTTTCAGATGACTTTTTCATTCCATTTTTTGAGGAAGCAAACCGGTTGAAAGCCATTCTCTTCATCCATCCATTGCTAAGTGAAGATCCACGATTAAAAAATTGGATGATGCCGAATCTAATTGGTGTCCCATGGGAAACAACCGTATGTGCAACTGATATTCTATTAAGCGGTTTGATCGACAATTACCCTAACATTAAAATATTATTTGCTCATGGCGGTGGGTTCCTTCCTTATCAAATCGGTAGACTTGATAAAGGATATGAACAATGGGGAGCTGTTTCCTCCAACCTGCAAGGAAAGCCATCAGAGTACTTAAAACGCTTCTGGTATGATACAGTCTTATGGAATCCTGCAAGCATAGATTTTCTAGTGGAATCAGTAGGTGGAGATCGAGTCGTTCCAGGTTCTGATTTTCCCTTCGATCTTTGCGCTTGGCCGCCAAAGGTGTCAATTACAAAAGGAATACAATCTTTACTAGATTAAAAAAACCAAGCCAATCACTCAATAAGTGGTTGGCTTGGTTTTCGTTTTTCATTATTCACTTAGGAGCTCATAAACTTCTGTGTCCAATTTAATAGCTAAGTCTTTATTATACGTTTTCTCATAAGCAGGTTCTGTTGTGATCTTACCTCCGTAAAACATCACGTTCTCAACTGTTTCCACTTCAATGGTGACGACGTATAGTTTCATCGTGAGTTCTTTTATTTCAGAGACGGATGCTTTTCCCTGTACCGAATAACAGCTTCCAGCCCCAATCACCCCTAATACTACGTTAGGATTCTTTCGAATATTTTCTATACTTGATGCTTTATGGCCAAGCGCCACTTTTATCCTCGTTCCATCAGCTGAAGGATGGACCCACGAAACTACACTTAACTGTGGTAAATTAGTTTCCGCATTTATTGTAATCAAAGAAACCATGGTTTCTTCCTGCAAAGAAGAAATCAGATCAACTGTCAACTTGTCTGCACTTACTGTCATGTTCACTCCTCCGTTTCTAGTATTCTACACTCACAGGAAGTCCAAGCTCCAACTTCCCATAAAGCTCTCCTACCCAATCGAAATTAAATGCGGTATGTTGTGCTCCAGCGTGAATATCACGCCAAAATTGTTGTAATGGATGGCTTTCGGCAGATGCTGCTGCTCCACTGCTTGTATAAATGGTTTCCATTGCTTCGGTACAGAGTTCCGCACAATAGCAATAATTTCTTCTCAAACTAACTCGTTCCTTGTAATCAAGTACTCTTCCGGATTCTACTAATTCCAATGATTTATGAAGGAGGGCTTCTACCGCTTCCAGCTTAGCTGCTACCTTGGCAAGTCGGATTTGTTGATGTGTTAAGTTTGCGACAGGCTCTCCTTTACGGGATTTATTTTTTCCAATCACCATATCCCGCCAAATGTCATATGCACCCTTTGTTGCTCCTAAAATAACAGATAATAAAGTTACCGGCATAACCGCTGACAGTTGAATCCGGTAGAGTGGAGCCTTATTTTGTTCCATCCCAGGAGAAATGCCATGAAGATTCCACGGATTCAACTCCATCGTGCGGTATTCAGGGACAAACACATCCGTTAATTCTAGTAAGTTACTACCTGTGCCTCTCATTCCCACAACATGCCATACATCAATTACTCTCAATTCGCTTTTCGGTACAAGAAAATACAACATTTTTTTCTCTTTCTGGCTATCTTCTCGTGGAGCTGCCGCACTAATCATGACCCAATCACAGTGGTTAATACCTGAAGAAAATCCCCATTTCCCAGTTAGACGATATCCACCTTTTTCTTTTAGGATTTCAGAATTCGGACTTGGATTGATGGAGGTGGCTAGACAAGCATCTGGATTGTCCTTCCATACATCTTTCTGAGCGTCGTTCGGGAAAAAAGCAAGCATCCAGCTATGAAGCAACAATAAGGAATAGCACCAGCCTGCAGAGGCATCTCCTTTTGATACCTCAATTGCACTACAAGCTAATGTTTTCCAATCAAGTTCGTGTCCTCCCCATCGACTAGGCACCAGCGAGCGGACTAAACCTGATGCAATAAAATCGTAAATGTTTTCTTGTGGTTGATGTCTCAAGCTTTCCCCTTCACGTGAACGAGAACGGATCATGACAGATAATTCTTTCGCACGCTCAATAGCTTCCTCATGAGTTAACTTATTTAACATCTTGTTCATTCCCTCACCCTCCTGTACTTGATTTCTCAATATCTGGTGTACCATATGTGTGGAACGTAGCTGGGAGAGGCGATCCCCAAGCTAATCCTTTTTTTCGTTCTTCTGGAGTCCATGTGACTGTTTCCCAATCAGGTGTATAAATTAAAAATCCACCCGAGCATACTTCAATCCGATTGCCTCCTGGTTCATACACGTATACGAACATCGTTTGTCCTGCCACATGTTTGTTAGGAGGAGCTTCAATATAAATTCCATTATCTAAAAACACATCTGCCGCTCGAAGAACCATTTCTGGAGTCTCTACTTTAAAGGCGGCATGGTGAAAACGTCCCTGGGCACCGGTTTTATCTAATGAAATCGCCATATCATACGACTTATTAGTCACATGTAGCCAAGCCGTTGTTTGTTTCCCTGTTTCTGTTACCGCTTGCTCACTTAGTTTGAAACCGAGGTACTTACGATAAAACAAACTATCCGCCTCCACATCAGGACTAAACAAATTAATATGATCAAGCTGTGTAACTGCTGCACCCCTCGCAGAATATTTTTGCGGCATATTTTTTAACCCAGGCTTTAAATGATCCGGTGTCATGTACCTATCCGCTTCGTAAAAGACTTCTATTTTATGTCCAGCCGGATCCATAAAACGATAGGAAGGACCATGTCCATAATCTCCGTCAGTCCATCCGATACCGTACTTACTATCCTTTAGATGATTTGCACGTTGTTCAAGTGCTTGTGAAGAAATGGTTCTCATCGCCACATGACCAAGCCCAGCTTGCTTGGCTTCCGTTAGCTTCAGACTATACAGCTGCTGATCGCCCCAGCCGCGTAAATAGACGGATTGTCCCTCACTTTTAATGACGGTCATCCCAAGTAATTCCTGGTAAAATTCAAGACTTTCATTTGGCTTAGGTGATAGCAATTCTATATGAGCTAAATGAGCAATATCCCGAATCGGCTCTTGAAAATTTGTCATGAAACACTCACCTCCTTAATCGTCGTCAAGATTGCTCCAATCCCTGAAATTTCGACTTTTACAACATCTCCATCTTGAAGGAACTTATTTTGCGCCTCACCGACACCTCCTGGAGTTCCCGTACAAACAATATCACCTGGTTCTAACGTACAAATCCCAGATAAAAATTCAACTAGATGATTTACGTTAAACAACAGCTGCTCCGTATTCGATTGTTGTCTTACTTCACCATTTACGGTTAAAGAAATATCAAGTGCATGGGGATTTGCAATTTCATCCTTCGTTACTAAAACTGGTCCTAATGGAAGACTTTTATCAAGTGTTTTTCCTTGCAGCCATTGAATGGTTCTTTTTTGCATATCGCGAGCCGTGATATCATTAGCCACCGTGTAGCCGTACACATAATTTAAAGCATCTTCTGCCTTTATGTTCTTTCCTTTCTTCCCAATCACGAATGCCAATTCTGCCTCATAATCTAGCTTCTTCGTTAACTCAGAATTAAGTGGAAAGACGTCGTTAGGAGCTGCAATCGCTGTTGCAAACTTAGCAAAAATAACCGGGTGAGCTGGGAAATCTCGCTTCATTTCAATAATATGATTCTTGTAATTCAAACCAACACAGATAATCTTATTTGGCTTTAATACCGGTGGTCCAATTTCTACCATATCTTTTTTATAGATGGCCGATGTTTCTTCTGAATGTCCAATTGCATAATCAATGGCTTCTTTTGCCTTCTGTATAGCCACATCCCCATTTGCAATAAATTCCACAGGATTAATCGGTAGTAAAGCGTTCGCAATCTCTTTTGCCCTTTGTTGCCCTTGTTTCTTTAACTGCTCTATATACGCTTGGTGCGGATCGATAATCGTATTTTCATCTACTAAAACACCTAGTCTGAGTGAATCATTATTTACGGAATATGTTAGTAATTTCAAGAAAACTCCTCCTCGTTTTTCAATCTAGCCATTGTGTTAGCCTGTAATTAAAATGATAAGGCAGAATAAAACTTTTTTGAAATACATAGATGTTATTTGAGAAATCGCAATTTCAGATGATTGATGCGTAAAAAAAAAGATACACCGCTGAACGGAGTACCTTTTAGTCCATTTTCATTAAATGTTTTTCAAAAAACCTTTCAATCATTTCAAATATTTTAACGTGGGTGGTTTCTGTCAGTTCTTTCTCCCCTGCCCGAGTCGTACGAAGCCTAGCAGAATAAGGTTCATGTTTGTCCAAATCATTGTTGTTGAAAAAGGCATGGCCAAAACCATCTATTAAACATAGCGTGGCATCATTGCCTTTTTCTAAGAGAGCTTGATAAAGTAATTCACTTTGATGTGCCGGTACTGCCGTATCATTTGTTCCATGCATAATCAGAAAAGGGGGTTCTCCGCCTTTAATGTACGTGATGGGATTGGCTTCTCGCACTCGGTCAGGTACCAAATGAATAGGAGCTCCAAGTAATTGAGATTCTGGAGAATTCATATCAGAGTGATGTCGGGTAGGATGAAGACGGTCCGTTTCTGGATCATTGGAAGGCATCTCAGATGTATGATGGAGATCCATTTGCAAGAAATCTGTTGGACCATATCCATCCACAACTGCCTGGACATTACAGGAAAAATCAGCACATCCATGCTCCAACTCTTCAAGAACTCCAGATCCTGTTGTTCCGGCTAATGCAGCCAAATGTCCGCCAGCAGATGAACCCCATAATCCTATATTTTCACTATCTAAATGATATTTATCAGCAACCGAACGGAGCCATCGGATGGCCGCCTTCACATCATGAATTTGTGCTGGAAACAAGGCTTCCCCGCTCAAACGATACTCTATACTGGCCATCACAAAGCCTTTTTCGGCAAAAAATTGGCAACAATCTGGCCCAAGCTTCCGATCCCCAATTCTCCAACCTCCCCCATGTATCCATACAATAACGGGAAAAGGTTCCTCTGCATGTTGTGGCAAATATAAATCCAGCAGTAACGGTTTTCCTTTGGGGGAGGAAAACACAAGGTCTGGTACAACTCTAACTCGATAACTCATATTCAACTAACCTCTTCAATATCAGAGGGACGTGGAGGCTTTCCTAATAGGGTCAAATCAATTTCCTGAATTCGCTGAATGACTCGATCAAACCGATAAGGTGCAGGTTCGCTAGGAAAAATAGGATGTTCATATTCATCTCCTAGAATTCGAAAGAAATCCTCAAAATCTCCTGGTGTTAATACCCCTAGAAACTTCGTATAGTGGGCATCACAACGGAAACGATGAGGCGTTTTTGCTGGAACGTAAGCAAAATCTCCTGGCAAGAGATGCAATTCTTCTCCATCTACCCAGAGAGTCATTTCTCCTTGCAGACACATAAAGGTTTCATTTGTAAACTCATGTGCGTGTTCTCCAATCGGCAACCCCTTTGGTCCCTCAGATACTAAAGCAATAAAATGACCGTCAGTCGCCTCTTTCGTAGTAAGAAGGGAATGAACCGTATCTCCACTCAAAAGATGTACTCCTTCTCCAGATTCAAGAACGTATGGTTTAGGCTCCTTTGGTATCGCACAACCTTTCACCAACTGAGCAAGCTCGGATACTTGCTTTCGATCAATCAATTTTATATCAATATTACTAGGAATGTTTGCTAGACAGTCTAAATCTAGGGGGTTTTTACAAACCGGTGGACGTTCAAATTTATCATAAGGCTCACCAATAAGTGGATATAGCTCAGCCACAGTTCCGTTAATGGTAAAAGACCAAAAGCGTGTTCGATGACTTTGCATGCAATACGAATGAACCGTGCCTGCAGGGATGTGAACATAATCTCCTGCTGTTAGTAGGTACTTTTCTCCATTGATCTCTACCTCAAGTCTACCATCAAGGACGACAATTCCTTCCTGGGCTTGTTCGTGTATATGTGCTGGAAAATAGTCCCCTTTTCCGCCTGATAATTGAACGATTTCTAGCATATCACCAGTACTTTTTGTTGTAGCAACGACCGAAGCTACCTGTGTTCCGAATAAGTATCTTTCACCCTCACCATTTCGAACATAATATGGTTTGCCTTCATTAGGTAATTTTCCAACGACCTGTACGACCATTTCACCACACCCCTAGCATATATTTTATTATAAAGCGCTTTCACATTTAACCATAAAACGAAATCGAAAGAATTGGAAATATTAGAGTTTGATTTCTGTAATCACGATTTCTGATTACTCTTGCTATTTTATTGAGCTAGACATCTGTTTGATATATGGGAAACTTTCCTTCCCTATCCTTTTATTCTCTTATTCTATGATAAAATAATAGAAAAATCATGACAAGAGAGGGTCTTATGGATATCCGCCAATTGCGTTATTTTATCACTGTTGCCGAGCATTTAAATTTTACGAAAGCTGCCAATCAGCTGTATGTTGCTCAATCCGCGATTAGCCAGCAAATTGCTGATTTAGAGGATCAAGTGGGCGTAAAACTATTTATCAGAAACAAACGCTCCGTCAAGCTCACCCCTGCAGGCTCTGTTTTTCTCAAAGAAGCCATTGAGATAGTGGAAAAAACATCCGGGGCCATTGAAAAAGCAAAGCAAACGGATGAAGGTATCATCGGTAGTCTTTCTATTGGTTTTTTGGCGGTACATGTTCGAAGTTTCCTACCAGAAGTCATCAAACGATTTCGTGATTTATATCCAAAAGTTGAACTCCATTTAAATCACTTTCCTAGTAAAATGCTAAAAGATGAATTAGAACATGGGGAACTAGATTTCGCTCTAACCCTCCCCTCCGGTCTTCATCGAATAGAAGAAATTGAAATTGAAACGGTTGCCAAAGAACCGTATTGCATTGTTATGCACAAAAATCATCCACTAGTAAACAACAAAAAAATTACTTTATCAGATGTGGCACAGGAACCCTTCATCATACATAATCGTCACGATTCACCTGTCGGTTCGTACGATTTTATTGTCCAGCTATGCGAGCAACATGGCTTCACTCCCAAAATAGTCAGCCAGCCTCGCTTTGTTGATACGGTACCCATACTTGTGGAATCAGAAATGGGAATCTCCATTTTACCTAAAAGCTTTGAAACGATTTCTAGCTCCTCACTTCGTTTTGTGGAAATTGATCAATTTGATGACCAAGACTTTGAGCTTGTCATTGCTTGGAAAAAGAACAATTTGAATCCATCCTTATCGCTGTTTTTGAAGGTACTAAGATCGGTTTTTTAGATGAATGAAAATAGTAAAAGGTTGCCAGAGCAACCTTTTACTTATATTAAAATAGTGTCTTTAACTCTTCCTTATTTTGCAGCAAATCCTCTAACGTATATCCGTCTAAAACCTTTAGATAAGAGTGTAATGCCTCATTTAATACATGTTTTAATTTACAAGCTGGACTAATTCGACAAGTGTTTCTCTTCTCATCAAAACATTCAACCATATTAATAGGGCTCTCTGTCAGACGAACAATTGACCCAATATTTATTTGAACTGGCTCCTTTGCTAGCCGAATTCCTCCGTTTCGTCCCCTAACCGTTTCAATCAACCCAAGCTTCCCTAATTCATAAACCACTTTACTTAAATGGTTATTCGATATGTTATAAAAACTTGAAATTTCTTTAATATTTGATTTTTCACCGCTCGATTGCATTCCTAAATAGATCAGTACACGTAATGTATAGTCTGTATATGCGGTTAATTGCATGGTAATCACCCTTGTTCTCAATTGCATTTTAGTAATTTAAATATAACATAAATAACATTTTCTCATCATAAATGTGAACATTCTGTTAAACATGTATTCAAAATATTGCTTTAAGTAATCATCAATGTCTAAAATAAACATGTATTTAAAATATATCTTTATCACTGTGAGAATATTATTAAGGGGAGATTAACATGACAACAGCCACAAGTCCATTAGATTCGAAAACGATTGAAATTATTAAATCTACGGTTCCTGTCTTAGCACAACATGGGGAAGCCATTACCAAGAGATTCTACGAAATGATGTTTTCAAATCATCCAGAGTTGTTAAATATCTTCAACCATGCCAATCAAAAACAAGGCAGACAGCCTAAAGCACTCGCGAATACTGTCTATGCTGCCGCTGCATATATTGATAATTTAGAAGCCATTCTACCCGTTGTTAGACAAATTGCCCATAAACATAGAAGTTTACAAGTCAAAGCTGAGCATTATCCTATCGTCGGAAAACATTTATTATTGGCAATAAAAGATGTACTTGGCGATGCTGCGACCGATGACATTATTGACGCTTGGGGGAAAGCGTATGGTGTCATTGCTGATGTATTTATTCAAGTAGAGAATGAAATGTATGAGGAAACGGTTTCTCAATCTGGTGGCTGGAATGATTTCAGAGACTTCACTGTCGCTAAGAAAATAAAAGAAAGTGAAGCAATCACCTCTTTCTACTTACAGCCAAAGGATGGTAAGGGGATTCCTACTTTCACTCCTGGACAGTATATTAGCATTCGGGTACAAATTGCCGGCGAAGAGTACACACATATTCGTCAGTATAGCTTATCTGACAGTCCTGAAAAAGAGTACTACCGTATTAGTGTAAAAAAGGAAACCTCTTCTTCTGAACATATCCCAAACGGGAAAGTATCCACTTACTTACACGATACCATCCAAGAAGGAGATACTTTAGAAGTGACAGCTCCTGCTGGTGACTTTGTTTTAGATGTGGAATCTGCCGAACCTGTTGTATTCTTAAGCGGTGGTGTTGGTATTACACCGATGATTAGTATGCTAAATACCATTGCTTCTCAACAGCCAAATCGGAAAGTCACATTTATTCACGCTGCTATTAACGGAACAACTCACGCTATGCATGAACATGTTAAAGAACTTTCCAATCAATCGGAGAATATCGAGTATCATCTCTGCTATGAAAAGCCAACAGAAATAGATGCATTGAACAAAGAGTTTGATAAAGAAGGATATATTGACCTACCATGGATTGATTCTATCGTTAAAGATAAAAACTCTTCTTTCTACTTCTGTGGTCCGATTCCATTCATGAAATCTGTAAATAACGCATTAAAAGACCTAGGAATTCCTTCTGATAAGATTCATTTTGAATTCTTTGGTCCAGCTGATCAGTTAAATTAAGTAATAAGTTAAAAAAGCCATTCTAGCTGATATAGCTAAATGGCTTTTTTACACTCAAAATTCTTTCAACAACTGATCGACCTGAGAAACTATACCAGAGATAAGTTCATTAACAGATTGACGTTGACTCATCCTAACCCCTTGACCCGACCAAAGAGACATATACTCAGGATTATTTTGTCTTGCAGCTTCTTTTCTGATATGACTAGTTAAGTAATGTTGAAGAGGATAAGCTGGTAATAAGTTTTCTCTGCTCTTTAGCTCTTTCATAAACTGATTATTAATTCCTCTAGCCGGTTTTCCTGAAAACACGGTAGTTAACATTGTCTCGTCTTCGGTTGCTTGTAGAATAGCATTTTTGTGCTGTTCATGTGCTCCACTCTCTGTCGTAGTGAGAAAAGCTGTCCCCATTTGAACTCCCTCTGCTCCTAAAAACATAGAAGCTATCAAACCTCTCCCATCCATCACCCCGCCGGAGGCAATGACGGGAATGGTGACATGATCCACGACCTGAGGTACTAAAGCCATTAGGCCAACTAGGCTTTCTTGTGCATCTATTGCGAAAGTTCCCCGATGCCCCCCAGCTTCACTTCCTTGAACCACAACAGCATCCATCCCAACATTTTCATTGATAATAGCTTCATTCACAGTTGTGGCTGTTCCAATGACCATGATCTTATGTTTTTTTAATTCTTTTATTACTTCCTTTGATGGAATCCCAAATGTAAACGAGCACACACGCACATTTTCTTCAATGATAATTTTTAGTTTTTCATCAAATGTAGAACCATTTTCATATGTAGGTAATTCCCCTTTAATCCCTAATGTGTTTCTAAAAGGTTGTAAGAGTTCGTTTGCTTCATTAATCTCTTCATCTGAAATCTTTGGTGTTTCTTGTATAAATAAGTTAACTCCAAATGTTCTAGTAGTTAAAGCTTTTACTTCCCTTATCTGATGACGTAACTCATCAGGCTGCATATATCCAGCACCAATCATCCCTAAGGCACCGGCGTTTGACACCGAAGAGACAAGCCTAGAAGTTGTTACACCGCCTGCCATAGGTGCTTGAATGATCGGATAATCCAATCCTAGTAGTTTAGTTATTTTATTTTGGTACCACATCAATATCACCCTTTCAACCAATTTGACAATTTCATTTATTTTATATTTAAATTCGCTTATAATATCTCACTTTCCTTCTGTCTAGGATCGTTATTATCGAATAGTCAGATTGACAATAGAACGATAAATCTATATATTCGAATTTATTGTGACTACTAAAATATGTTCCTAATATAGTAGTTTAATCAAAAAAACATCTAGAAGGAGTATCAACATGCAACAGAAAATACCATTTTCCACTTACGCATTGATCGGCACAATGCTATTCGGTCTTTATTTTGGAGCAGGAAATTTAATTTTCCCAATCCAATTAGGACAACTTGCAGGAACTAACTTTTGGCCTGCATTGATTGGCTTTTTAGTAACAGCGATTGGCCTTCCCTTTTTAGGAATCCTAGCAATTGGCCTATCTGGCAGTACAGGCCTTCGTGATTTAGCAAGCCGCGTGCATCCACTTTTTGGTGTCGTATTTGCGATGGCCCTTTACTTAACAATTGGACCATTTTTTGCGATCCCACGTACGGCAACCGTACCATTCGTTGTTGGCTTTGAACCGTATATTAATCCAGACTCAGCAAGTTTATGGCTTGGACTGTTTAGCCTTGTATTTTTCGCCATTGTTTATTATTTCTCATTAAACCCAGCAAAGATTATGGACTACGTTGGAAAATATTTAACACCGGCCTTTTTACTATTTTTATTTATATTAATTGTGACTGCGATTTTGAAGCCGATGGGTGACTTTGGTGAACCAACAGGTGACTATAAAAACCTAGCCTTTATGACAGGCTTTAAAGAAGGCTATAACACAATGGATGCCCTTGCCTCCCTTGCTTTCGGAATCGTAGTCATCAACACGATTAAAAGCCAAGGCATCACTCAAACAAAAGCGATTGCCAAAGCAACTTGGCAATCTGGTGTGTTTGCAATGGGACTTATGACGCTTATTTACGGTCTTATTACGTACATGGGGGCATCGAGTATAACCGCAGTTGGAACCTTTACGAATGGCGGGGAGATATTTGCTGCCGTTTCTCAGCATTACTTCGGATCATTCGGTAATATTTTATTAGCGATTATTATTGTTCTCGCTTGTTTAAAAACGAGTATTGGACTTATTACGGCGTGTAGTGAATTTTTCCATAATGTATTTCCAAAAGTAAGTTACCGTTGGTTTGTACTTTTGTTATGTGTCGTTTCTTTTGCCATAGCGAATTTCGGTTTGAACAATATCATTTTGTTTGCTATCCCAGTATTAATGTTCTTATATCCGTTAGCGATTGTTCTTATCTTATTAGCTTTATTTTCACCCTTATTTAAAGGAAAACAAAGCGTATTCGCTGCATCGATGCTTCTCACGTTCTTTGTCAGTATCATTGATGGGTATAGTACTTTAGCAGCTTATTTACCTGAAACAACAGTAGGATTTTTTGAATCAATTAAAACTATTTATTTAGATTATTTACCACTTTATGAAATTGGACTTGGATGGATGCTTCCAGCTTTTATTGGCGTGATTATCGGGTTGATTTGGCCGAGTAAAGCGAAATAGTGAATAATAGAAAGGAGGAAGTTTCAACGAACTTCCTCCTTTCTATCTTCTAAAATGTCATAAAAACTACTACTTCTCCTCCAGCTTCACAGGAACATCACAAACTAAACCTCTGCAACCTCTTATAAAATGTACTTCTTGGGATATCAAGCAATTTAGCTGCTGCTGTGACATTCCCCTTTGTTTTTTTCAATGCATCCAGCATGAGATCTCGTTGAATTCTTTCACGTGGCTTTAATTGGTTTTGGGTTGATTCTATTTCATCCTTAGGCTCACTTGGCATTTGCTTAGTAGGCAGAATCTCCTTGCACAGAGCTTGAATTGATCCCTGCCATTCTGGAAGCATAATATGCAACCTCTCCAAAATATTGGTTAGTTCTCTTATATTTCCAGGCCAATCATACTCTATTAATTTATCCATTATACCCTCCGACTGACCGATGCTCCAGTCGTATTTTTGACAAATATAACTTACAAGATGAGGGATATCCTCTTTTCTATCTCGTAAAGCAGGAGCTTCAATTGGATACACATGCAATCGATAATAAAGGTCCTCTCTGAATTCCCCTTTCCCTACTAGCTCTGACAAATCACGGTGGGTTGCTGTAATGACACGTACATCTATAGGTACTTCCTTTATGCTTCCAATCGGAGTCACCTTTCTCTCCTGAAGCACTCGTAATAGAGCAACTTGCATCGTTTGTGGTATTTCTCCAATTTCATCTAAAAAAATGGTCCCTTTATTTGCCTGTTCAAACTTCCCTTTATACCCCTGTCGTCTCGCACCAGTAAAAGCTCCTTCTACATAACCGAATAACTCGCTTTCCATCAAATCTCTTGGTATGGCCCCACAATTTAAGGAAATAAACGGTCCGTTTTTACGAAGACTATTTTCATGTATAGCTCTAGCAATCAGTTCTTTTCCTGTCCCTGTTTCTCCTGTAATAAAAACAGAGGTATCAGATGGAGCTACGATTTTTATCTTTTGTAGCGTATTTTGAAAAACAAGACTGACCCCTGTTTCCCCTTTAAAAAGAAACGTATTTTCTGAATGAGAAAAAAACAGTCGGTTCTGTTCTTTAACGATTTCCGATAAAAAGAAGCATCTTCCATTGCTACGGTAGTCCTCCGTTAATAAAGAAGACATTTCCAAATCAATCTTATACTTGTTATGTAGTAACTCATGAAGGTGCATACCAATTACTTGGGGAAATTTTTCTCGGATGGGTTTACTTGCAGATAGAATTAGATTGTTATGATTACAGACTATGAAGAGGTGATTTTTATGTGTTTCTGCTAGAATCAGCGCTTGTTGGATAAGGGCTACTTCTTGTTGGTAAGACCTACTAGTGATTTCTTTTTCAATCGCATAGGAAATAGATGTTACCATTCCAATCATAAAAGGATGGGAAGACTCTACTGGGCAAGAAACATCAATCACTCCTAACAATCTTCCATCTTCTTTAACGATTGGAGTGGCCGAACAGCTCCACTGATGAGAAGCAACCGAATAATGCTCTGGCCCGTGAATGATTACTGGTTCTTTTGTTTGTAACGCTGTTCCAATAGCATTTGTACCTACCTCTGTCTCCGTCCACCGCACACCTTCAACAAAATTTATTTTTTTTGCATTCGTTAACGTTCTTTCATTTCCAGACAAGGAAAGAACATATCCATCAGGGTCAACCAATAAGGCCATCATGCCCGATTCTTTTATTGGTTGATCCATCTTCTTTAAAAAAGGGGTAGCCAATTCGATAAGAAGAGCATGTTCCTCCTTTTTTGCACTTAATTCCTCATGGGTGAGTACATAGTGCGCTTTATTTAGATAAGGGTTCACCTTTTCTGTCTTACACCTGTACCATGACTCTAGAATTCTTTTATTTAATCGAGCTGAATCGAGCACGCCTTCCTTAATAAAACGCTTCCAAGCATCAAAATAAAAGGTAGTATCCATGAAACCTCCTCTATCCATGATAAGTTTTTCCACGTTTTTACCTGTGTAGGAATATATCTCCAACTATCATTATAGTAAAGGGTGTATTCGCTTTCAATGAGTAATCAGTCGTATATAGAAAATTCAAAAAATAAAGCCTTTACGTTTATTACGCAAAGGCTTAGAAATTATTGAGATGGGTCTACTAAAATCTTAATCTGATTCTTACTCCTTGTTAATGCATCAAACCCTTCATCGACTATTTGATTTAGGGAGATTTTTTTGGTAATTAGTCTTTCAGCTTGAATTTGGCTGTTCGCTATCAATTGAATCACTTGGGGGAAAATATTACGATAAGCAATAATACTTGTCATCTTTCTCTCAGTTAAAATAAAATTATTCACCGGAATAGTAGCTGGTTTTTCCCAAATGCTAATGTTTACTACATTCCCTTCGGCTTTCGTCGCTTGGATAGCTGTGTTAATTGTTGCATCAATTCCAGCCACCTCAAAGGCAACATCCACCCCTAAGCCATTCGTATAGCTTTTTATTTCTTCCACGGCATCCACTTCCATTGGATCGATGACCATATGAGCCCCTACTTGTAACGCTATTTCACGACGTTCAGGAGAAACCTCAACCGCAATAATCTGACTTGCTCCTGCTGCTTTCGCTGCTTGAATAACTAATAAACCGATTGGTCCTGTACCGATAACTGCGACAGAGTCCCCAATTCTCATTTCACTCTGTCGAACAGCATGTACAGCTACAGCTGTCGGCTCGACAAGTGCAGCCTGTTCCCATGACATATGGTCAGGAATTTTATGAACCATCTTATCTGGGACGACACTGTATTCCGAAAAACCTCCAAGCCCACCCGAAAGACCTATAAACCCGAGCTGTTCGCATACGTTATAATGTCCCTTTAAGCATGAAGCGCACGTTCCACAGTTATAAATCGGTTCAATGCATACACGGTCCCCTATCTTGAATCTGCTAACTTCATTACCTACTTCAACTATTTCACCAGCATACTCATGTCCCATCACAATCGGAGCTTGATCATCCGAGAGGGGGTGCGGCTCTTCAACGGGTATAAAAATTGGCCCCGCTAGATATTCGTGTAAATCCGACCCACATATTCCACAATACGATACTTTTATTTTTACCTGATCTTTTTCTACAACAGGTTCAGGAATACTTTCCACTCGTATATCTTCTCTGTTATACCAGAGAGCAGCTCTCATTACCATTCCTCCTATTATTTTAAACATGTACCGCATGACCTATGGCATTTAACAACGCTTCATGGACCGCCTCTGAAAGCGTGGGATGTGCAGCAATGAAGCTTTCTAATAAATCCGTTGTCATTTCAGCATGAAGCATAACCGTCGCTTGACCAATGAGTTCTGTCGCATGCGCTCCCACAATGGTTACCCCAATGATTTCCCCGAACTCCGGTTCAATTAATACTTTTACTTTTCCAAGCTGCTTACCTGAAATGAGTGCCTTTCCATTCGCAGCAAAAGGAAACTCACCTATTCGGATGTCACCGTATTGTTCTCTTGCTTGCTTTTCCGTTAACCCTACACTAGCGATTTCTGGTGAAGTGTAAATACAGCGAGGGACAGCGCGATAATGGACTTGAGCTTCCTCTCCGCAAGCTTGTAATGCTGCTACCTTTCCTTCGTGGAAAGCGACATGTGCCAGTTGAATCCCACCAATCACGTCTCCACAGGCATAGATGTTTGAAATATTCGTTTCCATGCAATCATTCACGAAGATTCCTTTATTGGAAAAATCAAGCCCGATATGCTCTAGGCCTAGATTTTGTACTCTCGGTTTCCGACCTATTGAAACAAGCACAAGGTCTGCATGTAGCTCTTTAGACCCTTCTTCGTTTTCATAAACTACTTTCTTATTTTCTTTTTGTAAATCCTTAACCGCTGTTGATGTTTGAATGGTGACACCATCGTCTTCTAGCTGTTTATGTAAGATGGCCGCCACATCTTCATCCTCACCCGGTAATAGCTGGCAAGACATCTCGATTATAGTCACCTTCGTACCCAATCTACTATACACACTAGCAAACTCACAGCCTATCACTCCTCCACCAATAATCACCATAGATTCAGGAGTCTCCTTAATTGACAGAGCGTGACTACTATTCATGATCCACTGACCGTCAAAAGGAGCAAAAGGTAAAGCAACTGGTTCTGAACCTGTTGCAATGATGAGTTTGTCGGCAGAAACTTCTTTTTGTATCCCTTCCGATTCTACCCGAACCACTTGGCTGGTTAAACAGGTAGCTTTTCCATTGATCACTTTCACTTTGTTTTTTCTCATTAAATAATGAATCCCCTGAACAAGAGTGGAAACAATTTGTTTTTTCCGTTGCTGAATACTTTGCCAATCAACCTCTATTTCGTCCAGTGGGAGTCGTATGCCAAATTCAATTGCATGCTGGACCTGATTAAATACCTCTGCGCTTTCGAGAAGAGTCTTCGTTGGCATGCATCCTTCATTTAAACAAGTCCCCCCTAAGGGCCCTTGGTCAATAAGAGTTACTTCATGTCCCTGCTGGGCTGCCGTAATCGCAGCCACATAACCAGCAGGTCCACCCCCAATAATCATAATTCCATTCAAAAGAATCCCCTTCTTTCTAAAAAAGCATCGTGATAGGATCTTCTAAAAACTTTTTCACCGTTTGTAAAAAGGCAGCAGCCGGAACTCCATCGAGTACACGGTGATCGAACGTTAAGCTAAGTGGTAAGATACTTCTTTTCTCGATAGTCTCGCCAACAAATTCAGGGGTATCATACACAGCACCTACACCAAGGATTCCAGCTTCCGGTGGATTCAATACAGGCGTAAAATGAGCGACTCCATAAGCACCTAGATTACTAATAGTAAACGTGGAACCCTGCATTTCATCTTGACTAAGCTGCCCTTCTCTCGCCTTTTTGGCTAGTGCTTTAATACTTCTAGAAAGGTCAATAAGAGTTGATTGATCAGCATTTCGGATTACAGGAACGACTAATCCTCTTTCAAGGGCCACAGCCATTCCAAGATGAACCTGTTTGTATAAATGGATAGTGTTTTCAATATAAGCACTATTCATTTGCTCATGCTGTTTTAACGAAAGAACTACAGCTCTTGCGATAAAATCGGTAACGGTTAACTTATTGTCAAAATGAGTTTGAACAGTTTCCATTGTTTGCTTTTGCAAGGCAATTAAATTTGATACATCCACTTTCATGTTAATGGTCAGCTGAGCAGATGTTTGGAGACTGTCATACATTCTTTCCGCAATCACTTTTCGAATACCGGTAACAGGAATTTGTTGACTTTCTTCTAGCGATTCAACTGAAGTATGTGCAGGCTTAGTTACCTCGTCAACTTGTGGCGACCGTGCCTGTTTTAATGCTTCTTGTACATCTTCCTTGGTAATTCTGCCTCCTGGCCCTGTTCCTTGAATGCTTTCAATGTCTAATCCACCAGCCTCAGCCATTTTTCTAGCAACTGGAGATATTTTAATACGATCGCGAGCTGTTCTCGCTAGTTTTTTAGGCTCCGTTTGTTCCAGCTGCACAGAAGCAGAAGCTTCATTTTCACCTTCTGTTTCTAGTATTTTCGTGACAGAACCTATATTTTCTCCTGGATTTCCGATATAACAAATAACTGTACCTGGAGGAACTCCTTCACCTTCAGGAACCGCAATTTGCAATACGGTTCCTTCTGCTGGGGATTCAACATCAATTTCAATTTTTTCGGAGCTTACACTGGCAATCGGTTCACCTTTTCCGACCCTATCACCTACTGTTTTGTTCCATACGGAAACAGTCCCTTCTTTCATAGCCATTCCCAGTTTGGGCATTACTACTTCTACCGCCATGATTTCCTCTCCTTCCAGCTCTCTATCTATACTTCAATTGGTGTACCTAACAATTCAGACACCACTTTAACCACACGTTCTGGCTTCGGTAAATAAATGTCCTCTAATGGAGGCGAGAATGGTACTGGAGTATGTGGTGCAGTGATCCGCTTAATAGGTGCATCAAGGGTATCAAACCCTTTATCTGCCACAAGCGCTGCGATATCTGTTGCAATACTACATCTTGGATTTGCTTCATCAATAACGATAAGTCGATTCGTTTTTGCTACCGACGAAAGAATCGTTTCTTCGTCCAATGGTGAAAGACTTCGAGGATCTACGACTTCCACTTCGATTCCACTTGCTGCAAGTGTGGCTGCAGCTTCTAATGCGGTATGCACCTGCTTTCCGATTGCAACGATCGTCACATCAGAACCTTCGCGTTTGATATCTGCTTTTCCTAATGGAAGCGTATAATATCCTTCTGGAACATCACCTGTCATGTTATATAGTGTCTTATCTTCAAAAAAGATGACCGGGTCGTTATCTTCTATAGAAGCAAGCAATAACCCCTTCGCTTCATATGGAGTAGATGGAACAACCACTTTCACGCCTGGAATCGCAGTAAACAGCGCATACAAACTTTGAGAATGCTGGGCTGCAGCTCTAAAACCTGCTCCATGCATCGTCCGAATCGTAACGGGCACCTGTGCTTTCCCACCAAACATATAACGGAACTTTGCTCCCTGATTTAATACTTCATCTAAACAACTTCCGATAAAATCATTAAACATAAGCTCCGCAATTGGTCGGAGTCCTGTGGATGCTGCTGCCATTGCTGCCCCCATATAACCAGCTTCTGAAATTGGAGTATCTAAAATTCGATCACGACCAAATTCCTGTACAAGTCCTTTTGTTACTCCTAGTACACCGCCCCATGCATCCTCATCCTGCAGATGGTCAACTTGCGCTCCTCCAGCAACATCCTCCCCCATTAAAATGACATTTTCATCTTTTCTCATCGCTAGTTTCATAGCCTCATTGATTGCAGCTGACATACTCAATTTTCTTGTCATGATTGATTCCTCCTTTTATATGGATCATAGTTATTAATAAGACACATACACATCGGTTAATAAATCAGAGGCGTTAGGATATGGACTATCCTCACTAAACTTCACCGCTTGTTTTACAGCTTCTTCAACCGATTCTTCTAACTCAACTAATTCCTTTTCCGTTAAAATCTGTTCGCTTGCAATATGATTTCTAAAAAGTAAGATTGCGTCTTTTTCCGTTTTATGCTCTAGCCTTTCTTGTTCTGTTTTGTATTTTTGAGCATCCCCTTCGAAGTGACCGTAATTACGATACGTTACGCACTCAATAAGAGTAGGACCTTCCCCACGTCTTGCTCTTTGAACTGCTTCTTCAGCAGCTTGGTAAACGGCAAGAACATCCTTCCCATCGACTTTAATACCAGGAATGTTATAGGCACTCGCACGATCAACAATCGATTTACAGCTGGATGCATAGGAAAAAGGAGTGGCTTCTGCATAGCCATTATTTTCAGCAACAAACACAACAGGAAGCTTCCATATTGCAGCTAGATTAATGCCTTCATGGAAAGTCCCGTGGTTTTGAGCACCATCCCCAAAGAAGCAAACGCTTACATTATTAGTCTTTTTATACTTAGCCGTGAGAGCCGATCCACAAGCGAGTGGAAATCCGCCACCAACAATTCCATTAGCACCAAGCATCCCTTTATCAAGATCCGCAATATGCATAGAACCGCCCTTACCTCTACATAATCCTGTCACCTTTCCATAAATTTCAGCCATCATACCATTCAAATCGCAGCCTTTAGCAATACAATGTCCATGCCCACGATGAGTACTTGTAATGCTATCTTTATCATTTAAATGGGCACATACCCCTACAGCTACTGCTTCTTCTCCCGCATATAAGTGAACAAAACCTGGCAAGATCCCTTGTGCAAATAACTCATGAACACTGTCCTCAAAATTACGAATCTCTAACATCTTTTGATACATCCACTGTGCTTTTTCCTTAGTTAAAGCCACATCTTTGCTTTCCAATGCTCTCATTTATTCCAACCTCCTAGGAAAAATTCATTACACCATTTTTATTGCAAGAATTGTGCCAACATAAAAAGCAATACACTAGGGGTTTCAAAATGAAATCAAAGATAAAAAAGAGACAAAGTGAGACATATGTCTCGTTTTGTCTCTTTTTGATTCCTTTTTCTATGTATAAAAAAATCGCACTAGTGAAAGCTCACCGTGCGATTACATTTACTTCTTTTCAGATTAAATATTTTTATAACCTCTCCCAAATCGTGGCGATTCCTTGTCCCCCACCTATGCAAACAGCAGATGCACCATATTTTCCACCACGTCTTTGTAATTCATAAGCTAGAGCAAGAGTAATTCTCGTTCCACTAGCGGCAAGTGGGTGTCCTAGAGCAATCGCACCACCATTTACGTTTCCAATTTCAGGATCAAATCCCAGCTCTTTTTGACAAGCAAGATACTGTGCCGAGAATGCTTCATTGATTTCGATTAAGTCCAAATCCTTCAGTGTAAGGTTTGCTTTTTGCAATGCGCTTTGAATCGCTGGAACAGGTCCAATCCCCATATATTTTGGGTCAACACCGACCACTGCCCACGATACTAGTCTTGCGATTGGCTTTAATCCTTTTTCAGCGGCAAACCCACTAGAAGTGATAATAACTGATGCTGCCCCATCGACCATTCCACTTGCATTTCCCGGCGTAACAATTCCATTCTCTCTAAAACGAGGCTTTAACTTCGCAAGCTTCTCCAGGCTGGTTTTTCGGACATGTTCATCCTGATTAACGATTTTACTTGCTTTCCTTTCTTTTGCTTCAACTGGAACAATTTCCTCTGCCATATATCCCCTTTCGATTGCGGCTAGAGCCCGTTCATGACTGGTAAGTGCATGAATGTCAGCCTCTTCACGAGAAATGCCATATTTTTCGGCTAAATTTTCTGCTGTATCAGCCATCGTGCAGTCACCAACGGTATCGTATAATCCGTCCCATACCCAGTCTTCAATGGCAGGTCCACCAAGCGGACTACCCCACCTCATCCCTGGAATAACATGAGGAACATTACTCATACTTTCTGTTCCACCAGCAAGTACAGCCTTTGCTTCACTCGTCAAAATATACCTTGCTGCTGTGATAATTGCTTCAACACCGCTACCGCATAAGCGATTGATTGTTAAAGCTGGAACATCTACAGGTAGACCAGCCTTTAAACCAATATGACGAGCTAAAATATGTGCATCCTTACTTGATTGTTGAACATTTGCGAAGACGACGTGATTAATATCTTCAGGATTAATATTCGCTTTTAGAATCGCTCCTCGTGCAGCTTCCACCCCTAAATCGGTAGCTGATATCCCTCTAAAGGTACCTGAAATTTCTGTAAATGCCGTTCGTGCCCCATCCACCAAAACGATATTGCTCATGTTTCACCACTCCTTATAAAACGCTCAGATGAAAGCGATCAAATTAACAATAATAACGTTCTTTCTCTAATACAACATCAGCAATTCTTCGTTTGATTAACACATTATTTTCTGAACTGCTCATGATCAAACGACTAGCAAATCGAGAAAAGATTTCTTCATCACCAAAATGGTTAATCATGTTTAATGCCCTGAGTGCAATCTGTTGAGAAGCTTCATGAGTGTATACTTTAGTACAATCAAGCTTCTGTCTGTTCTTTTCCTCACCCAATCTCATGATTAATTTTTCAGTTCTTAAAATAGCGCTTTCAATAGCGTAAATAGTAATAACCATATCAGCAAGTAATGCGGCAATTTCTTGCTCTATTTGAAAATTACTAAGGCTATTCTTATTTATAGACTGAATAGCAGCATGAAATAGTTTTTTTATTAGTTGAAGAATCTGTCTTTCATGTTGAAGTAACCCATTTTTCCACTCTTCGCCTTCAGATAAATCTGCATGGTTTTTAAAGACAGTGGTGGCAATGAGTAGTCTATTAATTTCATTTGTTCCCTCAAAGATTCGATTAATTCTAGAGTCACGATACAGGGTTTCAATTTCATACTCTCTCATATAACCGTAACCACCGTGAATCTGAACCGCTTCATCAACAATTTCATCTAGTGCTTCTGTAGACATGACTTTATTAATGGAACACTCTACTGCATAAAGTGCAATTGTAGTAGCAAAATCAGCCCCAGTTTTTTTCATATAATCGAAGCCTTCTTCCATCATTCCCGCTGTTCTATAGATAGCACTTTCATTGACATACGTTTTAATTACCATATCAGCCACTTTATTCTTAATTAGATTAAACGCAGAAAGACACTGACCAAATTGCATTCGTTGGTTGGCATATTTTACTCCCAGTTCAATAGCTCGTTTAGCTGTACCGAGTGATGTTGCAGAAATCTTATGACGGCCGATGTTCAATACATTAAAAGCAATTTTATGTCCCCGGCCTACTTCTCCAATAACATTTTCAATAGGAACCCGTACATTTTCTAAAATAAGTGATCGAGTAGAAGACCCTTTAAGCCCCATCTTCTTTTCTTCTGCACTTGTAGACACACCTTTAAAGCTCTTTTCAACAATAAAGGCGGTAAACTGTGTCCCATCCACTTTCGCATACACGATAAAAATATCAGCGAACGCAGAATTTGTAATCCATTGTTTTTCCCCATTTAATACATAATAATTTCCACACTGAGATAAGATGGCTATTGTTTTTACACTCATTGCATCTGTTCCTGAAGATGGTTCTGTCAAAGCATATGCAGCAATTTTTTCCCCACTTAAAATTTCTGGAAGATACTTATCTTTTTGGGTATTCGTTCCAAAATAAGCAATAGGTAATGCTCCAATCCCTGTTTGACCTCCAAAAGTAATAGCAAACGAACGGGCAAGTGCCATCTTTTCAGAAATAATGGTTGCACTAACCTTCCCTAATCCAAGACCACCATCCTCCTCAGGGATATCTGCACGTATAAGACCTAGTTCACCAGTTTTTTTCATTAATAAGACGGTTTCCTCAAACTCCTGATTTTCAATTTTCCCCAACTTTGGATAAACCTCGTTCATGACAAATTTACTTGCCAAATCTGCTAGCATTTGATGTACATCATGAAAATCCTCTGGTGTAAGAATGTCCCCTAGTAATCTACCAGTATATAAAAATGGATGATTTTGTCTTTTTTCAATAAGCATTTAACTATCCCTCCATTGCTTTGACTTGAGATACCATCTTTTCACGAATATAGTCTGGGATAGTTTGGGCTTTTGGTTTACCAGCAAAAGAGGCCCATGCACGGACTCCATAACCTTCGGCAACGATTTGGCCTTCTTTTATAAAAACATGCTTAATTTTAAAGACTTTGTTATGCAACTCTTCTATGGAGCTTTGTACCACAATATGGTCTTCAAACACGAGGGGGCTATTGAAAGCACAATTCGCCTCTAACAGAGGTACCCCAATTTGCTGTTCTGCAAAAAGCTTTGAAGAAGGATAACCTATTTTTGTAAAAAAAGCATGTGTTGCTTCATCCATCCATTTAAAGAAATTTGGATAATAAACGATACCTGCCGCGTCCGTATCTCCCCAACGTACTTGAAAATGATATTCCGATTTCATTTTTCTTACCTCCTTTAACTTTGAATAGTAGGATTACTATTACTTATTTCTTCGCGAAGCCTTATTTTTTGAATTTTTCCACTTGCTGTTACCGGGAATTTACTTGTGAAAGTTACTTTTTGAGGGACCTTATATAAGGCAATATAGTTCTTTATATAATTGATGATTTCTTCCTCTGTACACTCTTCGCCACTTTTCAATTGAACAACCGCACACACTAATTCTCCTAGGGTCTCATCAGGCAAACCTACTACAGCAGACTCTACTATTTTTGGATGCCTTGCGAGTACAGACTCAATTTCTTGTGGGTAAATATTAAGTCCACCCCGAATAATCATTTCTTTTTTTCTACCGACAAATGTTAAATAGCCTTGATCATTAAGAGTGCCAAGGTCACCAGTATAGTACCAATTCTCATGATCGATCACTGCTGCTGTATGCTCTGGCATTTTATAATATCCCTTCATTGTGCCAAAACTCTTAATCGCGATTTCCCCTTTTTCTCCAGGCGCCAACGCGTTACGATTACTATCAACAATTTTTAACTCTACTCCAGGGATTGGCTTTCCTAAAGTTTCTGTAATATTCTTTTCGTTATCATCGTATGGAGTCATTGTAACGGTAACCGTCTCAGTAATTCCAAATGATTGGCAAAGGTTAATTCCCATACGATAACGAATTTCTTTCACCTTTGATGGCGGAATCGGGGATGCTCCTACAACACCAGTTCGTAGCGAAGACAAATTATAGTGATCGAAGTTTTCCACTTCTAGTAGTTTAATAAACATGGTAGGTACGCCATTTAAAATCGTTACTTTTTCCTGTTCAATTAAACGGAGCATTTCAGTTGGTTGGAACTTCTCCAATAACACGATACGAGAACCTGTGAAGGCAGCGCAAAACAAATTAACTGCCATACCAAATATATGAAATAAAGGAGCAGGAAGAATTAGTATATCTTTTTCGGAAAAAAAGAGTTCCACACCCATTGTATTAGCAGATTGTACAACACTACGATGAGTAACCATGACGCCTTTTGGAACACCCGTCGTACCAGAGGTATATAAAATGCAAAATACGTCCTGATCTACATCTATTGGTACTTCGTCCAGATAGACAGATTCCTCGTCCATGATTTCGTGAAAGGGTAAGAGTCCTTCCCAACAAAAACGGACGGTAATAACCTCTTCTACTAAAAACAGTACCTCTTTCAACCCAAAATTATGGTTAAATTCTTCAGAGACAATAATTACTTTTGGCTCAGAATTTTTTAGTATATGGTTCACTTCATGAGCTTTATATTTAGGATTAAACGGGACAAGGATAGCACCAATTTTTGCTACGGCAAAAAAAATAACAACTGTTTCGTACCAATTGGGTAACGATACTGCAACTCGGTCCCCTTTATTTATATCTCGTTTCGTTAAAGCCACTGCGAATTTATCAACATCACTTTTTAACTGTGAGTAAGTAACTGCTCTTTTCAAATCAAATAATGCTTCATTTTCACCATAATTTTTTGATGAAGAATCCAAAATTCCATATACCGTAAATAGATTTCGATCTTTTCCCACTCTTTTCATCACCCCTCGAAAAAGACATTTTTATTTAATGAAGTATCCATATTGTTTATGAATACTTCATTTGATAAAAACTTTCCTTACTTTCCTGCAAAAATTGGTTTCCTCTTTTCTATAAATGCTTGTAACCCTTCCTTTCGATCCTCCGTAGAGAAAGCGTTTGCAAAACAAGCACTTTCAATAATTAAGCCAGATTCTAGATCCGTGTTCCCTCCAGTATTAACGGCTAATTTTAACATTTGTAGAGCCACTGGTGGTTTTTGGGCTAACTTTAGAGCCCATTCCTGTGCTGTATCAAGTAAGTCTTCAAGTGGGACTACTTTGTTAACCATATTTAATTCTAAGGCACGGTAGGCATCAAACATCTCCCCAAAGTAAAGAAGTTCCTTCGCTACTCCTTGGCCAACCATTTTTTGCAAACGCTGTGTGCCGCCCCCGCCAGGTATTATACCAAGTCCTACTTCAGGGAATGCAAACTTAGCTTTACTTGAACTAATCCGTAAATCACAAGCAAGTGCTAGCTCTAATCCCCCACCAAGAGCTAGACCATTTATTGCTGCAATAACAGGCTTTGTTAAATTTTCAACTTTTGAAAAAACCGTTCTTGAAATTTTGTTCATCTTATTAATTCCAACAAGGCCAAGGTTAGCCATTTCATTGATATCAGCACCTGCAACAAATGCTTTTTCTCCACTTCCAGTAAGGATAATTGCCCGCACCTCATCATTTGCCTCAAGCTCACCAAATATAGTATTTAATTCTTGAAAAACTTTTGTATTCAAGGGATTTACAGGTGGGCGGTTAATTGTAACAACAGCCACATTTTTGTTAATCTCACATAGTAAAAATTCATAACTCATTCGCTTTTCCTCCGTTCATTATTCATAATCGTAAAATCCTGCACCTGTTTTCTTCCCATATCTACCTGCTCGAATAATTTCCTTTAAAAGAAGTGGCGGTGCATAAAAGTTGTTATTAAACTCTTTTTTAAAATACTCCATTACATGGTAACCAATATCTACTCCAGCAAAATCTTGAAGCTCAAATGGGCCCATTGGGTAATTTAATCCCAGTTTCACTGCTTTATCAATATCTTCATAAGAGGCCACTCCCTCTTGAACTAGTTTGATCGCTTCGATAAACTGTGGAAGCATAATACGATTAACAATAAATCCTGGTGAGTCTTTTTTTACTTCAACTGGTTCTTTTGCTAGCTTTATAGATAACGCTTTCAATTCTTCTACCGTTTCATCACTAGTCTTATATCCACGCACCACTTCTACTAGCTTCATGATTTGTGCAGGATTAAAAAAATGCATTCCTGCTACTCTTTCAGGACGAGTCGTTGCCGAAGCAATCTCAGTGATTGACATAGAGGATGTGTTTGTCGCGATAATGACGCCTTCACGGACAATTTGATCGAGACTTGAGAATACTTCCTTTTTTAATGTTAAATCCTCGATAACCGCTTCAATTACGATATCAACATCCCTCAAATCCTCTAATTGAGTGGTTGTTTGTATACGACTTAATGCTTCTTGTTTCTGTTCTTCTGTTAATTTTCCTCTTGAAACACTTTTATCCATAAACTTACTCATTCGATTTAAAGCGTTTTCTAAAAATCGCTCCTCAATATCTCTTAATACAACATTGAATCCATTAATTGCAGCTAGGTTTGCAATACCCGTCCCCATGGATCCAGCTCCTACAACACCGATTGTTTGAGTGGTCATTGTCGCAACTCCTTTTTTGAATTTTTAATAATTTCTGTAAATTCATTATAACTAATAATGATTGTTTCCTTGTACCTACACTATGTAGGAAAATACTTATGATTTTTCGTCTTATTATAGTAAAGGTAATTAGAAAAATGGCCATTAATCTTATTAAAGATTAATGGCCATTTTTAGATTGCTACTTTCATCTTAATAAGACGTTTCTCTCTATTTCTTGGCCGTACATATCATGAAGTTTTAAAGCTAGCATTAAATTAAATCTCACTTCTGCATCACTTAACTGAACATCTAATAGAGATTCTATTCTTTCAAGGCGATATAGCAAAGAACTTCTATGTATATAAAGCTCTTCAGCTGTATTTTTAACATTCCCATTATTTTGTAGAAACGTATGAAGAGTATTGCAAAGATCGGTATTTTTCCCTTCTGAATAAGATAGAAGCCGTCCAAGTTGATTACTTACAAACAGGGCAACTTCCATGGAGTAGTTCAAGTGATGAAGGATCGCATATGAACCAAGTTCATCAAATAGCATATAACCTTTTTGACGTAATCGGCTATTGACAATATTTAGTGCCTGAATGGCTTGCTGATAACTTAAAAAGTAGTCTTGTATGTTACTAGTCATTCCTCCAATCCCCATAAACACTTTGCACCTTATATTGGTTTCCCCCACCCACTTGTTGATCTTCGTATAAAGTAATTGCCAAAATTTTTTCGATTGTGTCCCTTCATTTTCACATGGAATTATTAACACATTTTTCTCCTCATGGGTTGCCGTTATGATGGCATAATCTTTTTCTAGTAAATGTGATTTAATATAATCCCATACAAGGTTCCTTTTTGACTGTTGTTCAAAAAGGTTGGATCCTTTTACTTCATCTTCATCCAAAATGATAGACAAAACGCATAGTTGATGGCTTTGAAATAGGTCCCATTGAAAAACATTTGCAAACTGTAAAATTCCCTCTTTATCTTCTATTTGTTTAGATAATAATTTACTAATAAAACTATCTTTTGTCTGTTCTTTTGCATCTAGTATGATTTTTTGCTTAATAAATTGGAGTGAATATATATTACGAGCAAGTTCAATTGTTAAACGATCAATCTCATCCATTTCTTGGCCCAATCTGCGTACGGCAAGATATCCTAGTAAACTTCCTCCCCCATGTACCATCAAGAACGAAAAAAAGGCGGAGGGATCACCTGAATCCTTAATTAAAAAGTAGTCTCGACTTTTTAATTTTCCCTTTTCTCTTTGTACAATTTCGGTAAGTTGATCGAGAAGCTGACCCTGATTGATTCTATTATTCATATGGACTGAAATTGGCTGCAAAAAACGGTCAAATAAAATAACTGGATTTTGAAATAGATTCGAAAGCATTGAGGTAATGCCATCAAAACCATCCACTTCTATTGTTTCTTTTACAAGCGCTTGTTGGAAATCTAAAAGAAATTGGAGGCGATTTTTATGCTCCTTCTCACTGTTAAATAGTCGTGCATTTTCTAACATGGTCGCTACATGATTAGACAATAGCTCTAATAGTCTCAAGTCATTTTCTGTAAATACATCTTCTTTATTGTTCTCGATATGCAATACTCCAATTGTACGTAATTCTATGATTAAAGGGATGGTTAGTTGAGTGCCTCCTGGCCTCTCGAGAAATGGAAAATATTTATTCAGCATATAATTATCTTTAATCATAATTGAATCAGGATGTTGTTTCTCTCCATAGGAAGGCGGTTGGAATATAAAACAATTTTCCTTTTCGTCATATAAATAAATACAAGCCAAATCAGCATTTGTTCCTTTTCCAGCTCTTAATGTTAACTCTTCAATGTGCTTTTCAATAGGAGCATTAAGAGAAAGGTTTTTGCCAATCCATTCAATCCCTTCGATCTTTTTTAACTGTGATTTCTTTTCCCTAGCCATTTCCATTGCCACAGCAATATCTTTACCGAATTCTTCAAAAGGTGCCTCCATTTCTAATAGTGGAACATAGTTTAAGAATCCAATGATACAAAAACCTAAATTGGAATCGCTTTCATATAAAGGAACAGTAAACCATGTTTTTATTTTTGCCTCTTTAAGTACTCTAGATAAATTACAGGTTTCAGGAGGATCAGCGTTTTCATTCGTTAGGCTTTGTCGGAGAAGTCTGCTGGAGCAATACTTTTGTTCAAGGGGAAAATAGTTGGTCAGTTCTGGTACGTTTCCACTCCAAGCTTTAGTCACAAAGTTTCCTGTTTGATTTAAGATAACTCCTACAAAATCACAATAAAGCTCACTTTGAAACGAAGCTGTCAAATATTGTAGTACTTCCTCTTCCGTATCAAACTTTACTAGTTGTCTGGCAGTCGATCGTAAATGATTTTCTAATTTTTTCATAAGGTGATCTTTTACTGTATTTGGCATAGCTCATTCCCCTCATTGTTGAATTTGATTTTTGAAAACAAAAAATATTCAAAATTTACTAACTAAAAATACTATACTCTTTTTTTAGTAAACAGTAAAATCCCATAGATTACTCTTTGGGATTAATAACTGAAACTTTTCTATCTATTTATTTATCTTCTATTTGTCGTTTTTTATGCTCCAGCTGACTTAATGCCAAGATAAGCTGAGATCACCTGAGGATTAGAGCTTATTTCGTCTCTTGTTCCATTTATAATCATTCTTCCCTGATCAATAACATAGGCTTCGTCACACACTTTAAGTGCAGCTTTCACATTTTGTTCTACTAATATGACCATTGTTCCTAAATCCTCTTTAATTATCATTAATGTATCAAGTATTTCATTTACTATTTTCGGGGCAAGACCCATGGAAGGTTCATCTAGAAGGATGATTTTAGGATTTGACATCAATCCCCTACCAATGGCTAACATTTGCTGTTCTCCACCACTTAAATTTCCACCAAGGTTTTTCAAATGTTTCTTTAAACCAGGGAACATATCAAGTATTTTCGTTAAATTTTCTTCTGCTAGCTTCTTCTCCTTATAATATTTTGAAAACATTCCAAGCAATAAATTTTCCTTTACAGTTAGGTTAGTAAAGATTTGTCTGCCTTCCGGAACGAGACTTAAGCCTTTTTCAACTACCTTATTAGCTGGATAGCCGCTAATAACTTCATTCTCAAGGATAATCGTTCCAGATGTTGGCCGATAAAGTCCAGCAAGCGTATTTAACAACGTACTTTTCCCAGCTCCGTTTGCACCGATGATAGAAACAATTTGTCCTTTTTCCACCTGAAAACAGATTTCATGAAGAATTTTTATTTTTCCAATATGGGTACTTACGCCATCAACCTTCAGCATTAGACAACCTCCTCTCCTAGATAGGCAGCTATTACCTTTGCATTTTGTTGTATTTCTTCAGGAGTTCCTTCCGCGATCTTCTTTCCAAAATCAAGGACGATTATACGATCAGCAAGCTCCATCACCGTCGCCATCTTATGTTCAACAAATAAAAAGGAACTACCTTCTGATTTCAACTTTTTAATATAACCTGCCATTCGACTGGTTTCGTAATCATTCAAACCTGCCATTGGTTCATCTAACATAATTAGTTCTGGTTTATAAACAATGGCTCTTGCAAACTCCAACTGCTTTTGAAGGCCATATGATAACTGGCCTGCCTGTTCGAACATTAATTCTTCTAGGCCAACTAAATGAATCGCATCTAACGCTAGGTCATAGGCAATTCTTTCATCCTTTAAAATCCTTGGGAGTCGGAAGGCAGCATTCACCACATTGGTTTTCAACTTGACATGAGCACCCATCATTACATTTTCAAGGACAGTCAAATTGTTAAATATTTGTAAATTCTGGAATGTCCTTGATATCCCTAAGTGAGCTAGTTGGGGAATCTTTTGTCCTGTCAATTTATTACCTTTGAAGTATACTTCTCCATTTGTCGGAGAAAGAAAACAAGAAATCATATTAAATAAAGTTGTTTTGCCTGCACCGTTTGGTCCAATGACTGCTACGATTTCTCCAGCCCCTACATCAAAACTGATATCAGAGACCGCTGTAACTCCACCAAATCGTTTTGTTAATCCTCTTACTTCAAGTAGTTTTGACATGACCTATTAAACTCCTTTTTGAGAAATCATATCTTTATGAGTCTTAACACTTACTTTCTTTTTGTGCTTAAACTTTTGAATCGGTTTTGAAATAACATGCATCAGCCCTTTTGGTAAAAACATCATAATCAAAATAATAATTAATCCGTAAACAACAATCTCTACTTCTCCACTAATACCAAAATAAGTGTGTCCTACAAAGCGAATGATCTCATTCAAAAACATAATAACTGTTGTTCCTAGAATCGCACCCCAAACGGAGCTTGCCCCTCCAACCATTACCATAATTAAAAACAGGATTGATTTTGTTATATAAAATGTAGGTGGGGCAACAAAGGTAATATAGTGAGCATACATACTTCCTGCTAGCGATGCAAAAGCAGCACTTAATGCAAAAATAGCAACTTTATAATTCTCCACTTTCACTCCAAGTGTCTCTGTTGCTATTTCACTATCGTGAATGCTTCTTAACACTCTCCCAACGTGAGAACGGACGATATTTAGTGATAATAATAGAACAAGAACAGCAGCCGTCCATACAAAGAAGTAGAAAAATAATTTATCTGTAAGCGGTAATCCAAATAAAGACAAGGAAGGTATCCCTATTAAGCCAGCGGCTCCACCTGTTAACTGATTAAGACCTAAAATTAAAATATAAAATATGATGTTAATTCCAAGTGTTGCAAGAGCTAAAAAATGTCCTTTCAATTTTAAAATAGGTATTCCAATTATATAAGCGATAAAAAAAGTAGTAACCATTCCTATAATAAGTGCTAACCAGGGTGAAAGCTCAAAACTAGTAGTTAACACACCCGACGTATAAGCTCCTATTCCAAAAAAGGCTGCATGGCCGAGGGATATTTGTCCTGCGTAACCAATTAACAGACATAAACCTAGAGAGACGATCGAATAAATTCCTATTAAGATTAAAATGGTAAAAATATACGGAGACTTTACTACGAGTGGTAAAATCAAAATAAGTCCCACTAAAAATAGGATAGGTTTCAATCGATTTCCATATAAGACTTTTTCTAGCTTCGACATCTATTTCCCCCCTACTAGACTCTCTCACCTGAAGCTCTTGCAAATATTCCATTCGGTTTAAAAAATAAAACAAGGATCAATACGAGAAATGTTATCGCATCACTATAAAACGTGGAGATAAAACCTCCAGAAAAGGTTTCCAACAAACCGACAATTAAAGCGCCTGCTACAGCACCTGGAATACTATGCATCCCACCAATGACCATCCCAACAAATCCTTTAACACCAATTAGAAATCCCATTTCATACGTTGCGTCAGTAATAGGGGTAATCAAAATACCAGCAATAGCCCCTAATGCGGCAGCCAAAGTGAAAGCCAAGGCTGACATGGTACTTGTATTTATCCCCATAAGTTTCGCGGCACGTGGATTCTTTTCACAAGCTCTTAATGCGGAACCGATATAAGTTTTTTCAAAGAATACGTATAGTACAGCTAACAGAATCAATAAAACGATGAAAATAAAAATACTTTGAGGGTTAATAACAGCACCCATAAAATGAATGGGTTCCATTTTAATTAAGGGAGCAAGTTGCTTCGGATTGGTCCCCCATATAATTAATCCCATTCCCTTTAAGAAGGTGGAAACTCCTATTGTAATAATGATTAAGATAATGACTGATGTATTTCTAGCATGTCGAATAGCCGTACGTTCCACTATTAACCCTATGGTAGCTGAGATAAGGATAGCTAAAATAATAGATGCATACATTGGTAGTCCAGCATTCGCAAAAGTAATACAAGTCAGCGCACCAATCATCGCAAATTCACCCTGGGCAAAGTTTAATATGCCGGTAATGTTATAGATAGTCACAAAACCGATGGCTAATAAAGCATAGATACTTCCAACTGTTAGCCCCGTTACGATATATTGCATGAGTAATTCCATGGTGGTACTCCTTTCTTAATACCAATGGCAGAGCCTATGTTTCTGCCATTGGTCTTTTTTATTCTTACCATTTAGATACTCTTTAAAAAAACACCGATGGAACTATTTCTACTCATAATACTTCCATTCATTATTCTCAATACCAAGAACTGAAAATCCATCTTCGTAAGGTCCTACATAATCGGATTGTAATTCAAATGAACCCGTTAACCCAGAATACTTATTGACTTCTTTCTTTAAGTAATTATGAATATCTTCAGAGGTGGTATTTCCTGCTTTAATCGCCTCAATTAATAGATGAAACCCATCCGCAGCATGTGCGGTAAAATTATCAGGATCACTATTAAACATTGTACGATAATCTTCACGGAACTTTTCTAATCTGTCTTTTTGCTCTCCATTTGGTAATTGGTCAACAACACTTAATTTACTACCAATTACGTAGATATTTTCATTATTATCTTTCACTTGGTCTAAGAATCCTTTATTTGCAGAGGCAGAAGATTGAATCATAGGGATATCAAATCCGAGAGCTTTAAAGTTACGAGCTACGATTCCAGCACCTGGTGTTCTTGACCAAACGATTACTGCCTCTGGATTCTCTTTCCGAATATTTGTTAATTGAACCGTCATATCCGTAGCAGTTGCATCAAATTCCTCATGTGCTACGATTTTTATGTCATTTTCTTTTGCTACCTTTTCAAAGGAAGGGAGACCTTCTACTCCAAACCCATCACGAGCATTAATCCAGGCTACTTTTGAAATATTATTTTCTTTTAAGAATTCAATTATTAAGTTAGCATTCGTTAAGTTACTTGGTGCCATTTGATAAATATCCTTCGCTTCAGGATTAACAGGAGCCACTGTCATTAGTGGTATTCCCTCGCTAGAAATTTTGGGTAAGATTGCCATTGAGGTACTAGCTTGAGTGGCACCAACAACCGCAACTACCCCTTCTGAAATTAATTTGTCTGCAGCAATCACAGCTTTTGTATCGTCCGTTTCATAGTCTTGCATAATAATTTCAATTTTCTTTCCATTGATAGATCCTGCTTCATCTAATTGTTTCTGGATGAGCTTCACATAATTCGCCTGAGTTTTTCCTAAAGTAGAAGCAGGACCGGTTTCGGCAAAAATAGCTCCAATTTTTATAACCTCTTTATCACCGTCACCATCATTTTTATCATTACTACTAGAAGTTTCCGTATTACAAGCTGACAAAGCTATCACTAAAATTAACATCAAACTAAACGAACAAATAGATTTCCAAAACTTTTTCATTTTTAGTCCCCCTTTTAACCATGTTTAATTGCAACATTCCGAATCTCCTAAACCTTGAGAGTAAAATTAGTTCGTAACAATTTGTGTCAATAAATAATAAAAATAAACCTTTCACCTCCACTAAAAAAACTCAAACAGTTAACTCCTACTTTTTGTATCCGCTTTCAAAACATAAGAGAAAAATTACCAGGAAGCTTTATAGAATGGAGTCAAAATAAGCGGAGAAGGAATATTCAAGAATGTTCAGAAATATCTGTAATTAGATTATAATTCATGGGTATTTTTAAAAATACCTACACTATAAACTAAAAAACAAGATCATTTTCGTCACTTTTACGGAGAAGCTATGATTTATCATCTTTTTAATAGTAGAATTGTAACACTCTCTAAATAATAATATGACTTAATGAACTTCGATCCAGTTTCTTCATAAAAAACAAGAAAGCAGGGGACTATACATTAGCCCCCTGCTCCTCACACATTCAAATATACAAAATAATGCCCCTGCCAAGGAATTTCATTTTAACACAAACTTCGGGTTAACCAAACACATTCTAATTTTTCTTATGTAATTGAATAGACTAATGAATTTGAAAAGAATGGCTAAGATTCTTAAGTGTATACAGTCTGGCGGTCAATATAAACAAATCATTGTAGTTAAGTTTTACATATTCATCAATAGTGGCGATTCCTTTTTGAAAACTATCAACTAAATAGTGTGTGTACTTTCCGTCCCATTCAAACTGGTTGATTCTATGAAGTTCATCCGCAATAATTTTAAATTTATATTCGTTAATAAATAGTTTTACTTGATACATTTTATCTGATTCTACCATAAAGCTGTTTTTATGTTTTTCAACAAACCAAATAAAACCCTTTATATTTTCCGCGAGTAGAAGTGCTTTTTGCATCTCATGGATCATACCCTTCATCTCCTTTGAAATACTATTAAGAAAAGTGTATGACTGAAGATGTTCCTATAACACTAAAAATCAAGATTATTATTTTGTGAGTAATATTTGTATAATTTTCTGAACATTTAAATATTTATAACTAAACACTATAAAGGTAAATTAAACAAAAATTCTAATATTTCAATATAATAATTTGTTTCACAATTTATAATATTCATGTTAAACTAACAGATATTAACGCAGCAAAGCAAAATAGCTTTGTTCTTAGTCTTCATAATAATATTATAAAATTGGAGGGTCAAATGAAAAATCTCTTTCTTAAGTGGAACGAAGTGAGCCTTGTTAAACGAATCCTTGTAGGTATGATTATCGGAATCATCCTTGCTTTAGCTATTCCGGATGCGACAAAATGGGTATCTATTTTCGGTTCATTATTCGTAGGGGCACTAAAGGCTGTTGCCCCAGTGTTAGTTTTATTCCTAGTTATGCATGCCATTTCTAAGCACAGAAGTGGTCAACAAACCAATATGAAATCTATTATCGGGTTGTATGCTGCCAGTACATTTTTAGCAGGACTTGTTGCAGTTGTGGCAAGCTTTATCTTCCCAGTAAGCTTAACACTTACATCAGGGGCTGAGGACCTTACACCTCCTGGTGGAATTGTAGAAGTTTTACAAACATTATTATTTAATATTGTTGATAACCCAGTAAATGCTTTAATAAATGCCAACTATATTGGTATTCTAACTTGGGCTATCCTTCTTGGTATTGCTTTACGTAGTGCTAATGACTCTACAAAAAACTTACTAGAGAGCTTTTCAAGTGCGATCTCTCAAATCGTTAAATGGGTAATTAACTTAGCACCGATTGGTATTATGGGTCTTGTGTATGATGCAATTGTAGCAAACGGACTATCTGCTCTTTTAGACTATGGAAAATTACTTCTAGTTTTAGTTGGTTGCATGTTCTTTGTGGCTCTTGTGGTGAATCCAATCATTGTTTATGTAAATGTTCGTACAAATCCATATCCATTAGTGTTTAAGTGCTTAAAAGAAAGTGGAATTACTGCCTTTTTCACTCGAAGCTCAGCGGCAAATATTCCTGTCAACATGACATTGTGTGAAAAACTAGATCTTGATAAGGACACGTATTCTGTCTCTATCCCACTAGGTGCAACAATTAATATGGCTGGTGCTGCGATTACGATTTCTGTTCTGACTCTTGCAGCTGTTCACACGCTTGGTATTCAAGTAGACATTGGTACTGCCATTATCCTTAGTGTATTATCTGCTGTTTCCGCTGCAGGTGCATCAGGTGTTGCTGGTGGTTCACTTCTACTTATTCCTTTAGCTTGTAGCTTATTTGGCGTTTCGAATGATGTGGCCATGCAGGTAGTTGCAGTTGGTTTCATCATCGGTGTGGTACAGGATTCTTGTGAAACGGCTCTTAACTCATCTTCTGACGTCCTTTATACAGCTACTGCTGAATATGCGAAGAAACGTAAAGAAGGGAAAGTTGTTAAGATTAGTGCGTAAATCAAATGTCACCAACCCCCATTCATCTTAGTGAATGGGGGTTGGTTTTTAACTGATTTACCTTTCCTTTATGATATTCAAATTTTTTTATTAGCTTACTTCTCAAGTCATCATCCAAACAGCTCTCCACTAATAAAAAATGATAATTCATTCGAAAGTTGTGCCAACTATACAGTATCTTAGATATTAACGTCATATATACCGCTCCTATCCTAGAATTACGTGTTGGACTTTACCCAAATCTAAAAAATTTCAAACACGACAATCATCACTTGGAAATGAATTTAATAATCCCAAAAATCCCTATCCATATAGGAAGACTAATCACCAAAGCCCAAGTAAATCCTTTTGCAAAATTCCCTTCATGTTCTTCCATTGTAATCACATCCACTTTTTTATTCTTTATGACCAAATTAGTGGATGATTAAACCAAAAATGCTACGTTCCTCATTAGAAACGTAGCATTTCCCCCTATCTACAACCATTTTTTCATCCATTCTTAATTTTTACTTCGCAGTCGATCAAGAAGAACAGCAATCACAATGACTATCCCTTTTACGACTTGTTGCCAGTAATAATCTACGTTAAGTAAGGTCATTCCATTTGTTAAGACAGCCACAATTAACACCCCAATGATGGTACCTTGTATTCTGCCGCGACCTCCTACAAAACTAGTACCACCTAGAACGACAGCTGCAATTGCATCCAGTTCAAACGCGATACCTACCATTGGCTGTCCTGAGAATAATCGTCCTGCCATCACCACTCCACTAATACCTGCCAGTAACCCACTGATCGAGTAGACATTTATTAATGTACGATTCACTTTAATTCCTGTTAAATGGGCAGCCTCTTCATTGCCACCAATCGCATAGACATGACGTCCAAACATCGTATATTTCAATACGACAAACATGATGAGATAAACAATGGCCATGATATAAATCGGAGTAGGTATTCCAAATATTTCACCAGCTCCAATAAACTTGAACTTCTCTGATGCTAAAACTACGGGATAACCACCTGTAATGACATACGCTAATCCTCTTAAATATGTCATACTACCAAGGGTGACGATAAACGCAGGTAGTTTGGGTACTGCTGTTAAATAACCGTTAATCGCCCCAGCCACATATCCAACACCAGCTCCAGCTAACATCGCTAAACCAACAGGTGCTCCAGCGTTTGAAAGTAAAACAGATATTACACCGCTTAAAGCGAGAGTCGATCCAACAGATAAATCTATCCCACCCGTTAAAATAACTACCGTCATTCCAGCAGCCAGGATTGCTGTAATCGAGCTTTGCTTCAATACGTTTAATATATTACTTGAATCTGTGAAATTTGGTGCGATCACACTCATAACTACGATTAATAAAGCAAGAATGATTAACATGCCCAGCTGATTAAATATTTGTTTGGAACGATCTTTGAATGTAACAACTGTTGGTCTAGTAGATTGTACATTTATATTCATCATTTAACCTCTCCTGTAGCATAAAACATTATTTTTTCCTGTGTTGCTTCCGCATGAGAAAGTTCAGCTCTTATTCTGCCTTCGTGCATTACTACGATCCGATCACTCACTCCAAGTATTTCGGGTAATTCAGAAGAGATCATCAATACAGCAAGTCCTTTTTCAGCTAGTTGATTAATAATTTTATGAATCTCTGTTTTCGCACCTATATCTACCCCACGTGTAGGCTCGTCGAGCAGTAGTACCTTGGGACCAATGGAAAGCCATTTTGCAATTACGACTTTCTGCTGATTTCCTCCGCTAAGGCCCATTACGTTTTGTTCTTTTGATGCCGTTCTGACTCCAAGTTCCTCAATATAACGATCCGCTTCACGGTTGATTTTCTTGTATTGTAAAAGCCCAAATTTACGGTACAGAGGATATTGTGCCATCATGATATTCTCTTTGACAGATAGATTGGGTAATAAACCCTGTTCTTTCCTGCTTTCAGGTACGTGGGCGATTCCTAGCTTTATTGCATCAATTGGATTCTTTATTTGAACCAAGTTACCTTCTATGATTATTTCGCCCTCAGACAATTCAGATAATCCAAAGATGGTTCTCACGAGCTCTGTTCTACCAGCTCCAACTAGTCCTGCTAAACCAACAATTTCCCCAGGATAAATTTTCATCGAGACATTTTTCACGATTTTTTTGTCGGAGACACCTTTCAACTCGAGTACTGGTTGTTGAATCTTCGCTCCTGTATCATTTTCACTTCTCTCTCTTACAAACAGCTCATTTAATTCTCTTCCTACCATAAGTTTTACTAGATGCGTAGGATTTGTTTCCGATATTGGACCGCTTGTGACCAAACGACCATCTCGAAGTACGGTAAAACGATTGGAAATTTTAAAAATTTCGTCCATTCGGTGAGAAATGTAAACGATCGCAACACCTTTTCTTTTTAATTCGTCTATGATTATAAAAAGCTTCTCTATTTCTTTATCTGTTAGAGAGGCGGTTGGTTCATCCATAATTAATATTTCTGAGTTAAGTGATAATGCACGAGCAATCTCCACCATTTGTTGTTGAGCGACACTTAATGAACTAACATCCGCTCGAGGATCCAATGAAGAGCCAATGGAAGTTAAAATTTTTTCAGCTTTTTCATAAATATCGTTCCAGCTAATTAAGCCCATTCTATTTTTCTTTAACCTGGTACCCATTAATATATTTTCTCCAATGGATAAGTTGGGCGATAAGCTTATCTCTTGATGAATAACACTAATGCCTTTGCTTCTAGCATCCATGGGATGATTCCACTGCACTTCTTCACCTTTGTAGACGATCGATCCGCCATCAGGCTGATACACACCTGCCATTATTTTCATTAAAGTAGATTTCCCTGCACCATTCTCACCCATTAATGCATGAACTTCCCCTTTAAAAAGTTCAATATCAACGTTTTGTAACACCTTCACACCAGAAAACTGCTTTGATACGTCCTTCATACTCATAATAGGTTGTTCATTTATAGATTGATGCTTCGTTTGTTTCTCTTTCGTTCCGTTCATTACTGCCCCTCCCTACATTACATTTGGTGTAAACATAGTGCTCGATATTAGAGCACTATGTTTATCTTTTCATTGCGAGGGGTACTGATTACCACCCACTATATGAATCAACATTTTCTTGAGTAATGAATTCAGTAGGGATAAGAACTTCTGAGTCTACTTTCTCTCCGTCTATTATTTTTAATGCTAAAGCTACACCATCAATCACCATTTGATTAGGGAACTGTGCTGAAGTACCTGCAAAGCTACCACCTTTATTCAGTGCATCAACTGCAGCAGGAGCACCATCAACACTTACGAGAAAGAACTCATCTTCTCTACCAGCTTGTTCTTGAGCAATTTGTACTCCGACAGCTTCTTCGTCATTAATGGTAAAAACGGCATCAATTTTCTTATTGGCAGATAATATTCCTTCCATTACAGTTAGCGCCTTCTCACGGTTACCTTCACCGTTCTGGTTAGCAACCACTTTAATGTCAGGATATTTGCTTATCACTTCATTAAAGCCCTTAATTCGATCTCTGACAGCTGATACAGGAGGTCCATCAATAATGACAATATTTCCTTTTTCATTCAATTGCTCTACTAGGTACTCGACAGCTAATCTCCCCGCTTGAACATTATCTGACATCACAACTGAGTCGATACCGCCTTCTGCAAAACCGTCAAGAGCGACAACTGGAATTCCAGCTGCTTTTGCTTGACTAACTGCACCTGCAATCCCAGCCGAATCAAATGGACTTAGCAAAATGAGATCCACTTTCTTTGTAATAAAGTCTTCAATTTGAGCCGTTTGCTTTGCCAGATCATGATCTGCACTCACTGTAATGACTTCAGCATCATACTTAGCAGCAACTTCTTCAGCCCCTTTGGACATGGCTACGAAGAATGGATTCCCTAAAGTTGGAACGGTCAACCCGATCTTAAGTTGTTTTTCTTTATCATCAGTATTATTTTCATCCGTAGCATTGGTAGAAGAGCTCTCTCCACTGCTACAAGCATTTAATAAAGTTAAGAGTAATACGAATAATATAATGTGAAATTTCTTCATAATTTTCATGGTATCAAAACCTCCAAATAATAATTTCCTAGAATAATAGTCATTTTTTAAAATACTTGAAAAAAAGTCTGTTTTGCCATACCATAAAAATGAGTTCTAAAATTCTATATAATTTTAGGCATACTCAAATAGAGGTATGATTTAGGGGTTTTTTCCATTTGGTCGTGGGTCCCCCTGAATCGTACTTTTTTCTTGCTTTTTTTTGTTACAGGAAAATAGAAATTCAGTATCTAGTAGATTTTCCTCTATTATGTATAAGCCTCACCTCCCAAAATAGAGCGCTTTCATAAATCGTTTACATTCATTCATAAACGTGGATGTTTTTGCTCGTTTATGCTCATTTTTGATTATATGTTCTTTTTTACCATTTTTCAATAACAATTTTCAGAAAAGTCAAAATCGACATGGTCTTTTTTTACTTTTCACAAATTTTAATTGACTGAATTATTATTTATTGATAATATCTAACTTAATTCAATACAGCCGCCATGATGGTAGTGGATCAAACTATTACCGGAGCAGCTTCTGGAGAGACCGTATGTATACGGCGCCGAAGGATTCACAATCTCAGGCAAAAGGACAGAAGAGAATGTTTGCATAATAATATTTTGCACACTCTTCTTACCCGAGATTGGAGATACTCCAATCTTTTTTTTTATTTCAAAAAAATAATGAGGTGGAACGAATGGAAAGAAGACGTGCAGTGGTAAGTGTGATTGGAAAGGACAAGGTTGGCATTATATCAAAAGTGACATCTATTCTCGCTGAAAATAATATGAATATTTTGGATATCAGCCAAACAATTTTACAAGATTTTTTTACCATGATGATGATTATTGACGTGACTGGAAATGAAAATTTGTCAAAACTCCGTGACCAACTGGATTTAGTTGGAGAGGAAATGGACTTAAAAATAAACATTCAGCTTGAAGAGATTTTTCAAGCAATGCATAGAATTTAGTTAGGTGGTGACTGTATATGACAATTGCAATGGATGAAATCCTTCAAACAATACGAATGGTTCAAATGGAAAACCTTGATATCCGAACAGTAACAATGGGAATCAGTCTCCGTGATTGTGCGGATTCCGATTTCCATAAAATGCAGCAAAATGTATTTCATAAAATAACTACTTATGCTAAGGATTTAACGAAAGTAGCAGAAGAAGCAGAAAAGGAATTTGGGGTTCCGATTATTAATAAGCGTATATCTATTACCCCGATTGCTGAAATCCTAGGAAGTGCAACCGTTGAACAAACCGTGGAGCTTGCAAAAACGCTTGACCTAGCCGCAAAGCAATTAGGTGTAGATTTTATCGGAGGATTCTCTGCACTTGTTCACAAAGGATTTTCTAAAGGTGATGAGACCCTACTTAAAGCCTTGCCAGAAGCCCTTAGTGTAACAGAGCGAGTTTGCTCCTCTGTTTCAGTGGCCACCACTCGCACAGGTATCAATATGGATGCGGTTAAGCAATTAGGATATGTTATCAAAGAAGCAGCCGAGCGGACAAAGGATCAAAATGGAATTGCTTGTGCTAAGCTCGTCGTATTTTGTAATCCGGTTGAAGATAATCCATTTATGGCAGGAGCTTTTCATGGAGCTGGAGAAGGCGAAGCTGTTATAAATGTTGGTGTTAGCGGCCCTGGTGTCGTATTAAACGCGTTAAAAAAACACCCTCAAGCTGACCTTGGAGAAGTATCTGATATTATCAAAAAAACAGCGTTCAAGATTACACGTGCAGGTGAGCTTATCGGTAGAGTGGTAGCCAAGCGGCTTGGCATTCCGTTTGGAATTATGGATCTCTCTTTGGCTCCTACCAACGCCATTAATGATAGTGTGGCAGAAATTTTAGAGGAAATTGGTCTTGAGCGCGTGGGTACTCATGGAACGATCGCAGCCTTGGCCCTTATGAATGATGCAGTGAAAAAAGGTGGAGCCATGGCCAGTTCATATGTTGGTGGATTAAGCGGTGCTTTTATCCCCGTCAGCGAAGATAATGGAATGATTCGTGGAATTATAGACGGTGCTTTAAGCTTATCAAAGCTTGAAGCAATGACATGCGTCTGTTCAGTTGGACTTGATATGATTGCCATAACTGGAGATGTTACCCCTGCTACCCTATCCGCAATGATTGCAGATGAAGCTGCCATCGGAATGATTAACAAAAAAACAACAGCAGTAAGGGTTATCCCTGTGCCTGGAAAACAAGAAGGGGAAATGGTTGAATTTGGAGGACTTCTTGGGAGAGCACCGGTTATGGGTGTAAATCCATTCAGCTCACAAAAAATGATCAATCGCGGCGGAAGAATTCCCGCACCCCTACAAGCACTGATTAATTAAATTTTTTAGAGTAAAGAAAAACTGTGTTAACCAAAATTGGTACACAGTTTTTTCTTTCACTTTTCTACAACTAGTTTTCCATCCTGCTCTGAAACAGATAAGAATACTGGTCGTTCATTTGGGGATCGATTGGGTGAATGAATGGCTAATTTTAATTCATCATTAAAAGTTTTAAATAGCATCGCATGACCGCCATCTTCGTCTAATAAAGCTTCCTTCTCCTGAACCCACGGCCCACGGATATCACCAGATTCTGATATAGCCATTCCAACCGCATACCCTTTAGGACTTCTACTTGACCATAGCATTTGTAACCGTCCTTTTTGATCTTGATACAGAAAAGGTCCGTCTGTGATATATTCCGTCTCCCCTCTCACCGGGACTGCCCAGTTTGCACTTGACGCTTTGAATAAAAAATATGGCTCGCCTACTGTCGATTGAAAATCAAGTGATAAGCGTTGGGCACAGATTTCTCCATCTTGAACCTGAATCCATTCGTGGCAAAAAATGATCCATGGTTTTTCGTTACTATCTATAAATAACGTCCCATCAAGACATTCCCAATGACTGGGAGTAATCGGATGTTCTGAAAGAGGTGAAAACGGACCTAATGGATGTTCTGAAGCTAGGATTTGAGTACCGCGACATTTTCCTTCCCCTTTAAAGCTAGCAAACATATAATACTGATCATGATAAAAATAAACCTCAGGTGCCCAGTATTGCTGATTAGCCCAAAAGTATGCGTCCGGTCGGAAAACGGGAAATGGACCTTCCCAGTTTACTAAGTCTCTGCTTTTATAGGCATCAAATCCTGTCGCCTGTCCTTCCCAAACATTTGCATCTGTTGTTCCATACAAATAATAGCTTTTTGAATCATGGTCGGTAAGGATAAAAGGATCACGAATCCTTATCTCATCTTTTGATAGCATATTTCCCTCCTATTTTTCTTGAAATCACAGTTAAGGTTTAGAATCCCCTTTTCCTTAACCATTTTTCACAAAGCTTTGGCCAAACTTTTACTTCTGGATGATCCTCCGCTAACCCTAATCCATGTGGACCACTTTCAAATACATGTAGTTCAAGAGGAACGGAATTTCTCCTTAACCCTTTTGCATAGAGGAAGCTGTTCTCCACGTCTACTGATGCATCATCAGCTGTATGCCAAAGGAATGCTGGCGGTGTATGTTCATTAATATGTAACTCATTCGATAACAGATAAATCAGTTTTTCACTTGGGTTTTCACCTAAAATATTTAGCTTACTTCCCGCATGAGTCGATTCTCCCATTGTGATCACCGGATAACAAAGAACCGTGGCATCAGGCCGACAGCTAATCCGTTCTATAGGGTCTTCGGCCACTGGATTTCCTAAGTCAAAATGTGTTCCTGCGGTGGATGCCAAATGTCCTCCGGCAGAAAATCCTAATATCCCTACCCGGTTTGGATCGATCCTCCAATTAGTAGAATGGTATCTTACCATTCGAATCGCCCTTTGAGCATCATGAAGTGGAAGTGGATGTTTATGAGGGGCGACACGATAATTAAGAACAATGGCAGAAATACCTATTGAATTGAGCCAATTAGCAACAGGATAAGCCTCATGGCTTGCTCGATGAGAGTAGCCTCCTCCCGGTGCTATAATCATGACTGGATGGGAGCCTTCCCCGTCTAATAAAAACAGTTCTATATTAGGAGAATCATCTCTATCATCATCTTTGATGTTTGTTGATTTCCATAGTAGTACTTGTTTTGAAACATCTTTCTCCATTACATTCCCTTCTCTCTGAATGGTTTAGGCAAGTCATTAAAAAACGGGTCTCAATAAACTGAGAGCCCGGATTTTACTGTCCTTGTAGTAGTAATTTTGATTTTTGTTCTATTTTCTCAAAGGCCATGGTTGCAGGTTTCATGATAAATAGAGCGAGCAGATTTCCGCTATAAAGGATACAGATTGGCGGTGCATAAGATAGCGCAAAACAAATACCAAAACTACCAATTAACATGTAAAAGGTTGAAATAGGATTCATAATCATCACAAAAAATGAATTCTTAATCACCTGACTAATTTTCATATCATAATGTACAAACATTGGAAAAATATAAAACACCATACAAACTAAGATAAAAGAAATTAATAAAAATGGAATATAAAGGATCGACACGAAGCTATTCGTTGCTTGAATTACAAAGTGAAAATCGATATACAAAATGACTCCGATCGTAAAAATAATCAATCCTAGAAGATTACTTTTTACGAACTCCTGTTTATATGCAGTCCAGAAGGTCCTAAATATAGATACATCTTCTTTTCCATACATCCACTTTCGAACAACCGAATACATAGCCACTGTTGCTGGAAAAAAACCAAAAAGGATAAGTCCTAATAAGGAAAATGAAATCCAAAGTATGTTTAAGAAAGCCAGTCTTGATATCCATTCCAATAGTTTATAAAAACCGCCCATAAAAGCAGAAGTTTCCATTAGTCATCCTCCTTTTTCCCACTAAAAACTATTCCGTATTCATACATTTCTTTGCCACTTCGGATTTGCTTACACTCCCTCTTATGAAGTGGCAAAGGAATAAGACAAATTCCAGAATTTGATGTACCTATTAGCCTTTAAGTCCACTCGTACTGATTCCTTCCACAACATGACGTTGAAAGAGAAAGAAAATAACAAATACAGGAATTAACGTGACAACCGACATCGCAAACATGGAGCCCCAGTTAGAAACTGTTTCATTACTCAGGAACATATTTAATGCCATGGAAACAGTATACTTTGACGGGCTATTTAAATATAACACTGGTCCTAATAAGGATTCCCAAGTCCAATAGAATGAGAAAATCGATGCCGTAGCTAATGCTGGTTTAATTAGTGGCAAAATAATCTTTGTAAATATTTTAAAGGTGCCGCATCCATCGATAATCGCTGCTTCATCTAACTCTCTCGGTATCGTCCTAATAAATTGTACTAGGAGGAAAATAAAGAACGGATGTCCAAAGTATGCTGGGATAGCGAGTGGCTTAATGGAGTTAAGCCAACCAAGCTTCGAGAAAATAATATATTGAGGAACCATTAACACATCGTGTGGAAGCATTAAGGTAACCATCATGATTCCAAACCAAAGTGCTTTTCCTTTAAACTGTAATCGTGCAAATCCAAAGGCAATAAAGGCAGAGGATATTACTTGTCCAATTAGTGTAATAACCACCAGAATGGCTGTATTTTTAATAAACACCCCAAAGGAATTGCCGCCAATCCCTTTCCACCCTTCTGCAAAGTTGGTCCAAATCCAAGGATCTGGGATGAGTGATTTCGCAGTAATAAAGATTGTATCACTAGGTTTAAAGGAACTCATGAGGAGCCAAATAACTGGATACAGCATTAATATAGCAAATCCGCCGACAAGTATGTGATAGATCCACCATCTTGGTGACTTTAACTTCGATGTCATGATTATCTGCCTCCTTCTGATTCATAGTGAACCCAGTATTTTGAAGTACTAAAGATGACAGCTGTTAATATACCCACAATAATGAGCATGACCCATGCCATTGCGGAAGCATAACCCATATTAAAGAACTCGAACCCTTGAATGAATAGATATAGAGAATACAGAAGTGTTCCGTCTAACGGTCCCCCGGTACCTTTTGAAATAATAAAGGCTGGAACAAACGTCATAAATGCAGCAATTGTCTGCATGACCGTATTGAATAAGATCACTGGGCTTAGCATTGGAAGAGTGATTTTAAAGAATTTCTGAGCTCCATTTGCTCCGTCCACGCTTGCTGCTTCATAATAACTCTTTGGAATACCTTTTAATCCCGCTAAGAAGATTAACATCGAAGAACCAAATTGCCATACAGATAAGAAGATAAGCATCCATAATGCCGCTGTAGGGTTACCAAACCATCTAACGGTTGGGATTCCAATTAATTCTAGTAAAATATTAACAATACCAATATCACCGAACACATTACGCCACATAATGGCAACAGCGACACTGCCTCCGATTAGAGACGGTAAATAGAACAATGAGCGATATAGTCCTACTGCTTTAGAAGCTGTGTTTAACATCATGGCAATTAACAATGCGAATGCGAGTCGTAAAGGAACCCCAGCAAACACATAAATAAGTGTCACTTTTAACGATTGCCAATAGCGGGGATCGCCTGTAAACATTTTTATGTAGTTTTCTAATCCTATCCATTTGGGTGGTGCAAATAGGTTATAGTTTGTAAATGATAAATATAAAGATGCAACGATTGGAATGAATGTAAAAGCAAGGAATCCAATAACAAAAGGGCTAATAAACGCATAACCTGTCAAGTTTTCCTTGATGATACGGCTTCTTTTGCTTATAGAACGGATTGGAAGATCTGCTTTTGCATTTCCCTTTATCACAGGTGTACTCATTGGTTCATCTCCTTAATTCTTTGACCTCGTTTCCATAAGATGAAAGGGCGATAGCTGATCGAAAAGGTGATCAGCTATCTTTGGAAATTATTATTTGTTTTGCGATAAGACGCTTTCAGCCTGCTGTCTAAACTGTTTTGCTGCATCTTCCACTTTAAGATTTCCATAAGCCATTTGTTCAGCTAAACTATCTAGAGTCTCGATAATTTCACCAGCACCTACTGGGTCTGGACCATCAAATGCAGAGCTGTTTCCTTCTGCCCACTCAACATAGTCAAATACTTGAACTTGAGCTGGAGAAAGTAGTGGCTTTAATGCTTCTTTAACAGTTGCAGAACCAGGAACACCACGGTCACCAAGATTTAATTTATTCGCTTCGATATCGTTGATCATGAAGTCAATAAACTTTGCAGCTTCTTCTTTATTTTTCGAATTATTTCCAACAGACCAGAACATACTTGGCTTTAAATATAAACCTTTATCGCTGTCAGGCCCTGGCATTGGAGCAATAGCAAGATCTCTATTCGCAACTTGCTGTAAACCTACGAATTGGTTAGACCATTGCCAAATACCAATCGCATTTTGTGTAACTACAGGATCATCTTCAATCCCTTTCAGTTGAGCCATAAAGTCTGGAGTTGGAACTGCTTTGTCCAGAATTAAATCGGATCTCATTTTAAAGAAATCGACGAACAATTGGTCATCTTTATATCCTAAAGAAGCGCCATCTTTACTGTATAAAGACTCACCCTTTGTTCTTAAATAGTAGTTAAAGAATACATCGGCTTTCATGCTTGTATCTACAAACAATCCTGCATCTTTCGCTTTTGCAGCGATATCCAGGTAATCATCCCAATTCCAATTTTCAGGGATTGAATCTACACCAGCTTTTTGAAGTCCCGCTGGGTCATAATGGAAACCAACCACGTTTACACCTGCGTTAACTCCATAAAGTTTATCGCCAATTTTCCCACCATCGATAACATTTTCAGCAATATCTGCTGTGTTAATTTCATTACCAACATAAGAAGTTAGATCAGCGATTTGACCGTTTTGAGCATATTGTGAGAAATAAGATAAATCCATTTGGATAATATCTGGAAGTTCATTCGCAGCAGCTTGTGGAGCTAACTTCTTCCAGTAATCGTCCCATGCAGCATATTCTGCTTCGATTTTTACATTTGGATTTTTTTCTTCATACATTTCAATTATTTTAAGTGTGTAATCATGACGCGGTTGTGAACCCCACCAGGCAATACGAAGAGTTACTTTTTCTTCTTTATTGTCTTCTTTTGGTTCTTCAGACTCATTACTACTAGGTGAACTACTGTTGCATGCTGCTAAGGAAAAAACTAAAACAAAAGTAAAGATTAACACTAAAAACTTTTTCATTCTTTTTCCCCCTTCTTTTCTCACACTTTTATGTAAGTGTTTACATTTTTATTATGCAACCAATTCCAACTATTCTGAATCCATTTTTCCGTCCTATTTGTTTAAAAATCAGACATTTATTTGAAAACAAAAAAGACTCCTTGAACAAGTAGTATTTCTTGTTCAATGGAGCCCTTACTGCAGGAAATAGGATCTAGTTTTTCTTCGAGAGAATATTATTCGCTTCTGTTCTAAACATTTTCGCTCCTTCACTTGGGGTAATCTTCTTAAAAAGAATTTGGTCAGATATATCCTGTAGTAAACTGACTACCTCGATAGCGCCTAACGGATCTGCTTTTTCCACTTTAGGATTATTATTTTTTACTTGATAAACATAATCAAACACTTTTTTTTGGTCTTCGGAAAGTATGGTTACTATTTTTTCGGCAACTGTTGAAGAAATAGGTACTCCTCTTTCCCCTTTTATGATTTGATTTGCTTCAATATTATTGATAAAAAAATTAATAAATAGCGCAGCTGCTTCCTTATTTTTGGAACTTTTAGAAATAGAAAAATGCATGCTCGGTCTTAATGTTAGTCCGTCACCTTGCCCTGGACCCGGAGGGGGAATAAGATCAAGTTCACGGTTGGCAGTCTCTAATAATCCGATATATTGATTGGAATAAGCCCAGGTCATAGGAGCTAATTTATTTACAAGTAACCCATTCTCAATTCCCTTAATTTGATCTTCTTCATCCGCTCTTGGAAAGGCACCTTTTTCTAGCAATCTTAATTGCATTTCAAAGTAATCGATAAACAACTGATCTTCCTCATAGCCTAATCCTGTGCCGCTATTATTATATAAATTCATTCCTTTTGTTCGTAAATAATACGAAAAAAACACGTCAACGGATTTCATACCATTGGTTCCATAAATACCCTTTGCATTATGTACCTTGGAAACAATTTCTTCATAGTCTGCCCATGTCCAGTTGGATTGTGGAAACGAATCAATGGCTGAAGAAAGTAAATCTCGGTCTACAATAATAGCAGGTACATTCATACCAAGTGGAAAACCGTACATGGATCCATTAACTTTTCCTCCTAAAAGAACATCTTCACTAATATCCTCTGTATTAATCACTCCTTCTTCGATAAAAGGAGTCATGTCCTCAAGAAAATTATTCTCACTATACGTTTTCAAATATAGGAGATCCATCTGCACTATATCTGGTAGCTGATTTGCAGCCGCCAGCGGAGCTAGTCTTTTCCAATAATCATCCCAATAAGCATACTCTGGTTCAATATTTATATGGGGGTATTTTTTTTCAAACAATTCAATTACTTCCATTGTATAATCGTGTCTTGGCTGCTCACCCCACCAGGCAATCCTGATAGTAACCCTCTCCTGTTCCTTACTTGCTGCCGAATGGAGCAGGTCGAGTTTTACACAACCACCAGCACAAAATACCATTACTAGGGATAAGGTTGAAAATAATAGTTTTTTCATCGTTATTTCCCCTTTTTTATATTTTTTACTGCCCTTGTAACGATTCTTTTTTATATTCTGATGGAGTGTATCCTGTATGTTTTTTAAAGACCTGACTAAAATATTGAGGGTTTTCCCCATACCCAATTTTTTCTGCTATTTCAAACACCTTTACATCGTTTTCTTTTTCAATAAGCTTAATAGCCATTTCAATTCTTTGTTTGGTTAGGTAATTAGAAAACTTTTCGCCAGTTTCTTTCTTAAATAACTTTCCTAGATAATCAGCATTCATATATAACATCTCATTCGCAACCCAATGCAAGGATAGATGTTGATTTCCCATATGTTTTTCAATAATATCAATTACTTTATTAATAATGGCAGAGTGTTTCTTCTTATTTTGGTTATAAAATAAAGAGGTTATTTCTTGGGCAACGCTTTCAAAAAAGGATTTCATCGTTTGTATCGTTTCCATTTCTATCAAAACGGTTAATTGACCTAAATAATTATTCATCTGTTCTGCTTCACACAAACGAATCATCGAATTAAAGAGTTGTATGACATAAGACTTGGTCGTATGAATATCCAGTTTTAAATAGATTAAATGATTAATAAAAGTGCTGATTTCGTTCTTAACATCCTCCCATGAACCCGATTTTACTAGGCGGCAAAATTTTTGATCATCAAAATAAAAATCTCCTTCCGCTAGATTGTATGGATTGGAGATATCCTTTGTAGTAATGATACCTCCTTCATTTAAATAAAACCGGTATGAAAGGCAATCCAGTGCTTCCTTGTATAATTTATTGGCGTGACAAATGCTTCCTTCGTCACTTATAGCAATCGTACAATCTATTTGGTAATATTGAAAAAATGTTTTTTTAATTCTTTCAATTTGGCTATGAAGACTAAGTGTGTCTTCATCATCTTCAATTAATAACAATACGGTTTCCCCAACTGTACAGCTGAGTATATAAGAGGCCAAAATATGTTCCGCTATATTTTTGATTGCAAACATATGCTCAAAATAGAATTCTCCCTCAAGTTGGAATAAAACGAGCCGGACTTTAGAAGAATGTAAATCTAATTGAAATAGTTTATGATAGTAATCTAAATCTTTGTTTTCATACTGATTCGTAACAATTTCCTTTAACATCTGTTCCTTTGCATAGGGCATAACACTTTCAAGGGTACCTTTCATCTGTTGAACAAATTGTTCCCGATTTTGTCTTTGTGTTAAATCCTCACAAAGCTCCGTTACAGCATCCATAATCGAGTGCTCATTACATGGTTTTAATAGATAGTGCTTCACTCCATATGCCATTGCCTGTTTTGCGTAATCAAATTCACTAAAGCCTGATAGGAGAATAAATCGTATGTGTGGAAACACGCTGTTAACTTTTTCAACAAGCTCTAACCCGTTCATTCCAGGCATTTTGATATCACTAATAACGATATCTGGTTGTTTTTGTTCAATTACACTGAATGCTTCGATGCCATTTCTTGCCGTTCCTATTAATGTGGTCCCTATCGATTCCCAGGCAATTACCTTTGCCATTCCGTCAGTAATGATTCTTTCGTCATCTACTAATAAAACCTTATACATAATTTCCCCCCTTATCAAACGGTAGTACGATGATTACTTTTGTACCTTCATTTGGCACACTTTCAATCCTAACTCCATAGTCTTCTCCAAAAGAAAGCTTTATTCTTTCATCTATATTTGATAACCCTAACCCTTGTCCTCTAGTTTTCACTTCTCCCCTTTTTAACTTTTCAATAAAGGCAGGCTCCATTCCTGGACCATTGTCCTCCACAATAAGTTGGAACGAGTCACGATCAACAATTGAATACACTTCAATTTTACAAGTATCAATCATTGGTTCTAAGGCATAGTGAATGGCATTTTCCACTAGGGGTTGTAATGTTAATTTGGGAATAGAATATCCATAAAGATCCGTATTCACATTCAATTGAAAATCCAATCGGTCTTCAAATCGATAACTCTGAATAATAATATAATTTTTAACGATATCAAGCTCTTCCTCTACCGTAATCAATGGTTTTTTTAAAGAGATAGAATTGCGCAATAAAAAACCGAGCGCTTCAACCATTTTCGAAATTTGAGTTTGTCCATTTCCCTTGGCTAACCAGTTGATTGATTCTAATGTATTGTATAAAAAATGGGGATTAATCTGAGCCTGTAATGCTTTAAACTCTGTTTCCTTGATCGTCAGCTGCTTAGAAAAAACCTCATGGATCAACTCATCAATTTGTTGGATCATCGTTTGAAAGTTTTGTTGCAATTTTCCTACTTCATCATCCTGAGTCGTGGAAAATTTAAGCGTTTCCTTTCTGGCCTCTTTAAAATCACCAACCTTTACGTGTTGCATGCCGGCTACAAGATTTTCTAAAGGAATCGTTATGTTCCTTGCAAATCGCATTCCTAATACCGTTACAACAGCGAACATCAAAATAAATATAATGATTAAAAAAGTTTTCACTAGATTAATATTGTTGAAAATTTGATTAAAGGGAATTGCGTTTACATAACCCCAATCAAAGTAATTCGACTTAATAGAAACAAGAAAGTAACTTCTTTTATCGATTTCTTTTATCTGATAGCCAGAGTCTAATGTTAGTAAGTGATCTTTTAGGAAATTGGTTTCCTTTGGAAAAATAATGTCATTATGATCAACAATAAAGAATTCTCCATCCATCCTTTTCGATCCCTCTAAAATATTTCCTACAAGCTTATCCATGTTGATATAAATGACGAGTGTACCTAAGGTGTCAAAACTTAGGTTTCGGTACTGTCTAATTTCCCGAGCAGTAGCGATGGTAAAATCATTTTCCTTTGGATTAAGCCATACATTGCTCCCATCCGCACTTATGGCCATCTCGGTAACATACTTTTTTTGCCTCTCTGACAATTTTAAGTTTTTGGGACCGACAGCGTACTCTTCGCCATTTGCGTCGACTAAATACACTGATTGGATGTAAGTTTCTTTATTAACATAGCTAAGAAGTTTATCACTCATTTGGTTACGCAATCGAAATTTTTCATATTCTGTACTGTCTTCCAAAATTAAAGACAAGTATTGTTGGATTTGTGGATCCGTTAAAATATTATAGGAAACATCCTCCATCCTCTTTAATTCATTCTCTATACTATTTGAAGATGTACTTAACACTTGTGAGGATTTACTATATATTTGTTCATCATACATTTTAAAGGCATAGCTTAATCCAAAGAATGTAAAAGAAAATGAAAGAACCATAATCCATGAAACGAGTACAAAAAGTTTGTATTTTATTTTTAGATTGTCATATCGCCTCTTTAATTGACGAAAAGCCTTTTTCATTAGAGTGATTCTCCATTTTCATATTATAGTAGGTAAAAAGGTACGTATGTAAGCGTCGTCATTTCAACACAAGGAAACCCCCATAAAAAATTTGTACGTACGTGTTAATTAAATTTTACCATTATCAAAGTATATTTCAAAGGAAATAATTAAAGAGTTGGATTTTTCTAAATAATCCAAACATGGTTGTAACATATTCAAACATATTAAATAGCCCCCAAGTACTCAGCTCGGGGGCGAACCATTAGCCAACAACTAATGAGGAATATTGTGCAGTATATAAACTCCAGTATAGTCCTTTTTGTTGAATTAATTCATCGTGTGTTCCTTCTTCACAAATTTTCCCTTTTTCAATAAAAAAGATTCGGGATGCATTTTGAATCGTAGATAGACGATGAGCAATGATAAAAGAAGTTCTTCCTGAAAGCAAAGCCTCAAGTCCCTTTTGCAGAGCAAGTTCTGTCTCGGTATCTATAGAAGATGTTGCTTCATCTAAAATAAGGATTTTCGGATCAGCGAGCAATGCTCTAGCAAAAGAAATCAGCTGCCGTTGTCCATTTGAAAGCTTTGTTCCTCTTTCATTTACCTCCGTATGATAGCCCTCTTTTAACTGACTAATAAATTCATGTGCCTGCACTGCCTTTGCAGCCTGCATGACCTCTTCATCAGAAGCTTCTAATCTACCATAACGGATATTGTCCATAATGGTTCCTGAAAAAATAAATGGGTCCTGTAGCATGACTCCCATCTGCTTCCGAAGGGACATAACACTAACAGACTTTATATCAACATCATCTATTTTTATGGATCCGCTATTAATATCATAAAAACGGCTAATCAAATTGACAATCGTTGTTTTTCCGGAGCCTGTTGGACCAACAATGGCTATGGTTTCTCCCGGGTTCACTTTGAAGTTGATACGATCAAGGTTTCTATCGTTCTCTTCATAACCAAAAATGACATTCTCAAATTCTACCTTACCTTTAATAGCACCTAATTCGGTTGCTTCGGGTTCACTCAAGATCGTCGGTTTTTCATCCATCATCTCAAAAATTCGTTCTAGGTAAGCAGATGCATTGATAATCGCATTGTAAAAGTTTCCGATATTAGTTAGCGGCGTCCAAAACATCCAAATATATCCTACAAATGCAACCAAGGCTCCTACTGTAATGCCGTTTCCAATCATACTGATTCCAATAACGTAAATCAAAGAAACGGTTAATACCGAAATATTTTCAATCGCGGGCCATAGTAGGAAATGAACCTTAATTGCTTTCATCCATGTTCCTCTATACCCATTGGAAACTCCATGAAAGATTTTCTTGTTTTCTTCCTCTTGGACAAAAGCTTGGGTTACTTTAATTCCATTAATGCTTTCATGGATATAAGCATTCATATTCGATTGCTTATTGCTTAAATTTTGCCATGCTTTCCTCTGAGCATTTTTTATTAAGAAAATAATTGCTGCAAGGATCGGAAAACCAGCCATCGCAGCTAGCGTTAACTTAACATCAATCGCAAGCATAAAGCCGATAATGACCAATAAGCTAAAGAGATCGGTAATTAAATTAATCAAACCGTTTGATAATAAATCACTTAACCCATTAACATAATTAACTACCCGGACCAATATTTTGCCATGTGGCCGGCTATCAAAAAATGAAAAAGAAAGCTTTTGTAAGTGAGTAAATAAATCTTTTCTAATTTGCTTTATCACGTCATGACCAATTCGAGACATCATTCGGATTCTGTATTTCATACAAATGCCAGTAATAATTAAGGCCCCAAAATAAATCCCTGCTAAGATCATTAACCCATTAATATCCTTACCTGGAATTTCCTTATCTATTGCCTGTTTGATTAGATATGGACCAATTAAATTCGCACCACTTGCCAGAAGCATGATGAGTACAGTTAATAGAATAGTTCTTTTATGAGGTTTCACATACACAAGTAATCTTTTTAGGTGAACAATACTAAAAGGTGTTTCCAGCTCTTCATCTACATTAAACTTATTACGTGCCACTTTATCTCACCTTCCCTGCACTTAGGTGAATATCAAAGTTCCCATACTGATTTTGAAAAACATGGTAATAGTAGCCTCTTTTTAACAATAATTCTTCATGATTTCCCTTTTCAATGATTTTGCCATTATTCATTACGAGAATGATATCTGCCTCTTTTACAGACGAAATTCGATGGGCAATAATAAAACAAGTTTTCCGTTGTTGAATAGCTTGAAGTGTGTGTTGAATTCTTTCCTCTGTTTCTATATCCACGCTTGAGGTGGTATCATCCAAAATGAGAATACTTGGGTCTTTCAAAAGGGCTCTTGCAAGTGCGATCCGCTGTTTCTGTCCTCCTGATAATCCTACTCCCCTTTCCCCAACAATCGTGTCATAGCCTTCTGGGATACTTGTAATAAAATCATGAGCTTCAGCTTTTCTAGCCGCCGCTTGAACATCCTCTAGTGTTGCATTGGGATTGCCATAGGCAATATTTCCTTCAATGGTATCAGAGAATAAAAATATATCCTGCATGACCATTCCCATGGATGACCTTAGTTGATGAATATCCCATTCCTTAACGTTCCTTCCGCCAACTTTAATGGCTCCGCTGGACGTATCATAAAATCTGCTAAGCAAATTCACTAATGTTGATTTTCCTGATCCAGTTGGGCCAATAATTCCCACAGTTTGCCCGGGATGAGCATCAAAGGTCACATCCTCTAGAACCATTCCGTCACCATAGCTAAAATAAACACGGTCAAACTCAACTGTAGCTGATTTCTCCTGCGTGGTACTTTTTTCCACACCATTCTTCATCTTTGATTTTGTTAGGAGCAATTCCTCCACTTTTTCAGCAGAGGCAATAAATCTTTGTGCATCATTCATCAACCAACCTGCCATCCGCAAGGGGTTGTTTAACGCCCAAATCAAAGAATTAAAAATGACGAGTTCTCCAATCGTGAGTGAATCATTTATGACCATAACCCCACCAACTAAGATCATTACTACTGTTAATACACCTGCAAGGGAATCAAGTACAGGTAAATATCTCTCCCATACTTTTGCAGACTTCAAATTTCGATCCATAAAAGCTTCGTTTTCGACTGAAAATTTTTCAATTTCATAGCTTTCTTTCGCAAACGCTTTAACCACCCGATTTCCACTGATATTCTCCTGAACGACTGAATTAAGCTTCGCAAACTGATTTCTAATATCCGTAAATGTTGGCTTAACGTCGCGCGATAATCGGAAGGCAAAAAATGCGATCACTGGTGCTATCGATAAAATGGCCAATGCCAATGGTGGGTGGATGGTAAACATAAAAACGATAGCAAATATAAAGATGGTTGCATTTTCAAAGATCATATAAATCGTCCAAGCGGTAAAATGGCGAATGGCCTCCATGTCACCTGTCATACGAGCCATAATATCTCCTGTTTTGGTACGATCATAGAAAGTAAAATCCAATTGAAGAAGGCGATCATAAAGATTTTCTCTCATTTTAAAAATGACATTTTGAGATATTTTTTCAAACATGATCTGATATCCATATCGAACGGAAGTCCTCACAATCGTCGTACCGACCATTAACGCTACCAAGGTCCATAGCATTTCTATATTTTTTCCATACATCACATCATCAACCATTTTCCCTGCTAAATAAGGATTCACCATATTAAGGGCAGACACAGCCAATGCTAATAATAAACCAATACATAACTTTCCTTTAAAATGACGGATATAGCTCCATGCCCAATGCAAGCTATGCATAAACTATCCCCCTGTTATTGTTATAAACTTCAATCCGTATGAATAGACTCAAACTAAAAATGAGAGACCATTAACTCTACGTAAATAGTCTCTCTTTTTTTCTAGTCTAAATAAAACACCTGCTTTAACTCTGTTGAAACGGGACTGTTATCCGGGTTCGTTTCCATAATGTCCATCATATACGCCCACCATTTTTGACAAATATCCGTTTTCGCCATCTGATTCCACTTTTCTTCACTCTCAATTTCTACATATGCGAAGAGACTATTAGTCTTCTCATCTAAAAAAATGGAATAGTGATGCGCTCCGTGACTCTTTAATTCAAGCTCCATTTCCGGCCATAATTCATCATGACGTTTTTTGTATTCATCATGGCAGCCAGGAAACACTTTCATAACAGATGCTTTACGAATCATCGTTACTCCTCCTTAAATTGGATCATCTTATATTCAAAGCTGCTGATCTCTAGTTTTCCGCACTCAACTGCACTATTCGTCTGCAAATCTACACCTGTTTTAGGAATTGTTACAGAACCCCCTTTCCCATCCATATTGATGATAAACCAAACGGTGTACCCATCTCCTTGTCTTGGGGCTACGATGGTACCTTGTGAAACATCGGTTCTCATCGTAAGATTTGCTTCCTGTGAATAATGATCGACTAATTTCTGCAACAGCAAGTCTCCTGCTTCTCCTAGTGGCAATGACCCAAGCATGACGATTTTTCCTGCTCCAAGTTGATGCTCCGTTAGAAAGGCTTTCCCTTTAGATAGCCCCTCCTCAATGATTCCAACGGCAGTTTTAGAATCTGCTTCGAACACGGAACTCCAATTCCCTAGTGGTGCAGCCATATCAAAAGCACGCCCGATGCTTCCAGTACCATCCATTGGGTAGGTGTAAAGCACTTCTGCACCAGCATATTTTTCCAATTCTCCTAAAGCTCTATCTGTATGAACCGTGTGATGTTCGGTGCGGCCACCTGTTAATGGTCCAACAATCCAAATCCCCCCCTTTTCTACAAACTCGATTGCCCGAGCGATATAATCGGAAGATAAATACGGAATAAAAGGGGTGAACAACAGTTTATAACCGTCTAGACTCGCTCCTTCAGGAATGACATCACGATGAATTCCCATGGATAAAATTCGTTTATAGAAATCTGTGATTAACGTACGGTGATTTAATTCTCGATGCGGCTCGGTCTTTAAGAAGGCCTTGCCCCGGTCAGAATACGTAATAGCCAATTCTGCTTGAGAAGGCTTAGTTGATAAAATAATTGGCTCAATTTCTTTACGCATTTCTTCTACTTCTAGCACATTTGAGAATCCAACGGTCGGTTTCCCCCATGCGCTGATTACAGACCCGTGCGGCTGTTCGCAACCTGCACGCTGCTGTCTCCATAACCAATAACAAAACGCTTCAGCACCTAATGCATAGGCAGCTGCTGCTTCTGCTTTTAGATAGCCATTTGGATGAGGATTGGCATGACTTTCTAACGACGCCGCGTAGGATGGGCTTGTTTCCATGACCCAGAAATTCTTTCCTTTTTTGAAGTTCCTCCACAAATCATGATTAATCAAATAATTTTCAAAGTGATCGATGGTGGCATAAGTGTCAAACGAAGCAAAATCTAAGTTTTCGTAAAGCCTTTCGTTGTCTACACTGAAAAAGACAGAGCTATTATGGGTAATAGGTGCATTAGAATACTCTCTAATGATCTCTGCCTGTTCATCGGAAAACTCAGCAATTTTCTCCATTGAAAAGATCTGGTACATCGTACTTAATGATGAGTTGTGTAAGAAAGGAGCAGGACCTGGCTGCGGCACTTGTTCAAAGCTATGGTAATATTCACTCCAAATCTTCGTGCCCCAAGCGTCATTTAGGTTTTCTATTGTTTCATAGCGGTACTTTAACCACAGATGCCATTGTTCCTTACACGTATGACACATGCATTCGCTCACATGACACTTAAACTCATTATCAATTTGCCATCCAATTACTCCAGGCAAGCTTCCGACTGCTTTTGCTAGATTTTCGGTAATCATAGCGGCTCTTTCTCGAAAATAAGGATGGTTGGTACAAGCATGCTGTCTCGAACCATGCCCCATCACCTTCCCGTCTCGATCCATATACATACGCTCTGGGTGATCATGGCTGAACCAAATGGGTGGAGTGGGTGTTGGTGTACACATGACAGACTCGATGCCATTTTCATAGAGTCTTTCAATGATTTTCACAAAAAAGCTTAGCTCAAACTTTCCTTCTACTGGCTCCATACTTGCCCAAGCAAACTCTCCCATTCTGACTACATTAATGCCTGCCTGTTTCATTAGCTTAATATCTTCATCGATCACCTTTTCATCCCAAAGCTCCGGGTAATAGGCTGCTCCATGATATAACTTCTTCCCCATATTTTTCACCTTCTCTTCTTTGTAAGTCTATCAATCTACTCTTTAATAAAAGACATGATCGGCAGTTTTAATTCCTTTATTCCTTCTATTACGAGCTTTCCGACTTCTTTTGCTCCTGACTCACAAAAGTGAGTGTTATCCTGAAGTCCATTCGGATAATTTGGGTGTTCATTTTCATGAAACCAGACAAACAATTTTTTCGAATCTTCCGGACCCCATGCTTGATAGAGCTTTTTTGTCTTTTCCCATAAATTAATCAATTGTACGTCGAGTGTTTCTGCTAATTGAATCATAGAGCTTGGATAGTCCCCGAGAGTATTTACTAACCGTCCCTGTTCATCAAAATTTCTTCGATGAACAGAAGTAACGAGAATCGGAATTGCACCTTTTTCTCGTGCACCATTTACATATTCCGTCAAGTTTAACGGATAGCTTGTAAAGGGCTCGGTACCAAAAGATTTCTGATCATTATGTCCGAATTGTATAAACAGGTAATCGTTCGGCTGAATGAACTCAAGTATGATATCTAAATACCCTTGCTCAATAAAGGTATTGGTACTTGCTCCACCCTTCGCAAAGTTAAGAACTTTAATATCCTCTGTAAAAAAAGACTGAAACACTTGGCCCCAGCCAGCCATTGGTGCCTCACTCCGAGGACAGCTTGCTACGGTCGAATCTCCAGCCAAAAAAAGCCTGATTCGATTAGTTGTTTCATCGCTTTTCACCTCTTATCCTCCTTACTGAAGAATTTCTCTTCTAGCCTTTTAGCTAATTCATCATCAGATAATGGATTTCGATGGGTATTTTCCAAATAAATATGCTTTTCTGTTTCTGGCATTAAATATTCCTTGTACCATAAAAAGAATTCCGGACTATCCCCATGCATTCGTACAAATTTTCTGGCTGCCTCTAGAGAGTAAATCGTACTTTCTATATTCGTTAACCAGTCCGCGCGATAAAAGTTTTCCCATTTTCCAACTTCGGCACGTTTGAGAGCATGTTGACCGTTTTTATAAGCCTTCATTGACTGATACAACTGAACAAATGAAAGCGGATATTCCTCCTTAACATAGGAAAGATAGGCATTGCATAAAGCGATAAAACCTTTACAGCCCGACAAATGAAGTTCAACATGTATGATAAATTGGTCATAGAAACGATTTCGGTCTTGCTCTGAAAGCTGATTGGATAAAACATTACATTGATCTAATAACTCTGCCCACCCATCAACTGCGCTTTCACATTTTTCTTTAAACCAGGAAACTTGGTCCTTAAAAGGAATCTCACCAGTTGCCCAGATCAGTCTCGGATGAGGAATATTCGTTTTTCCTCCTAGCCAATGCCCAATGATTTTTCTTGCTGGATGATGATAAAATTCCTCTCCTGCTTTGTCATCTGAATGAGGACCATAGGAAATCGTTTTTTCAAAGTAGCTTTTGTAAAGCTGTGAGATTTCTTTCGTATGTGATGTATACATACGGTTCATGAATGTTTGTATATGCTCTTCTAGTTTTACTTGGCCATAGGTCCATAGTTCTTTCACTACATCCAATGGGTATAGATGAGGACGAATATTGCCACTATTAACCAGAACATAGGAGTTAGTGCCCGCATGTAAAGCCTTTTCTACTTCTTCCTTAATGAGTTCAGGAGAAGAGGAAAACATGGTCAAATGATTAGATGCCTGAAGATCATGAAACGTAATATGATAGTAAATTCCATGCTCACCGAAATCATCCGCAGTCGGCAAAGCCGGTATTCGATAGTTTTCATTCCCTTGTCTTCTCGACACCATTTTTCCATAGCCGTTATCAGCCCAAATCTTAATAATTCCCTCCGGGACATCGATGTGTCCTTCTTTGTATAACTCTGCAATTTCACCGTATAAAGCCATAGAACAAACAGGCTCCTCTACAGACTCACATAACATGTCGTATTGTCGTTGCACCACTTTAGATATCATCTTACCCCGTTTTTCAGGTGTATCGAATTCCGGATCATACAGCCAAAATGGCGCATCCCCTTGACCCCGAAATGATAACACCCAAACAATTTTGTCCTCTTTCTGATTCTGTATCGCTTCTTCCCATAACGACTCAAATAACGCTGGATGTTCCTTATAGCTTGGTTTTTCACCAGGAAATGCTCTTAAAAACATTTCGGCTCCTAACGGCTCCGCGTGGTGATGGGTTACCCACAATCCCATTTCAGATGCTAATTTTGCTTGAATCCCATGCCTCGGAAGGTCGGTACCAGGGATAACCATATTTCCTCCGCATCTTAATAACGCTTCAAAAACGGGATACCATACCTCTTCCGTTGGTGGATATTCCTCCTTCCACCCGATCAGGCAAACTTCATCATTCACAAACCAGCCTCGGTACGTTACTGCTTTTTCTTCAGAATCAAAATCAGTCGTTGGAATATGTATGTTTGTTTTCGGTTTTATCGGAATATCCGCCCAATACCAAAAAGGATCAACCCCTAAGTATTGTTGGCTGTAATGCAGCAACCCGTAGATAATTCCTAAATCGTCATACCCGATAATATGACAAGACCATTTTCCGTCTTGTTCCAGAAACCGAAAACCAAAAGCTTCAGGTCTTTCAGGACATTCATCTGCTGTTTCAGCATATCTAATAACCATATCCACTTTTTCTGTGAAAGTTGTTTCAAGTGAAGGTGATTTTCCCAGTACCTTTTCATGATCCCGGCTAATCATCTCAACTGCATGCCTAACTGCTGTTGAGGCAGTTTCTGGGCTATAAATTACTGAATTTCTGTCAATCACCACATATGAAGGTCTCATTTCCTTCCTCCTTTATCACACAATCCTGAATCTATTGATTTAAAAGAACCTGTGGAAGCTTTCTACTACCACAGGTTTCAATGTTTACAAGTCTTTATTCTCTCTTTTTAAAAGTAGTGATAAAAAGGCTAACACAAGCCCTTGTCCCCAACCCTGGACTCGCTTATAAGGAACTTCTTTGTAACCGTTAGCATCGAACATAACAGCTGTTCCTGCCGATACTCCCATCACCGAACCGTCCTCTCTGATTTGACCAAGGATTGCCTCAACCGATTTTTGAATATATTTGTTGTATAGCTTCCCTCTTGTTAATAGTGCAGCAGCAATCCCAGCTGATCCAGATGTTTCAAGATAAGAGGTAGGATCGTCTACAATGGTATGCCAAAGTCCTGACTCTGATTGTAAGCGAACTAAAGAACTTAATTGGTCACGTAATGACCCCTGGATAATCATAAAAGACGGATGCTGAACCTCAATCAATTCAAGTGCTCGTGCCATTGTATAGGCTGCCCAACTATTCCCTCTTGCCCAAAAAATCGAGGACATATGATTTTGTGAAATATTGTCCCAGCCATGATAGTATAGGTTTGTCATGTCATCCTGGAGAAATGTTTCATGTCCATGGTATTGCTTTAAACCAAAGTTGAAATAATCCTCCCTATCTAACAGATGGCCAATTCTCAACAGGAAATACCCAGCCATAAACATCGTATCCACCCATGCTTGCTCCGGAAATTGATACTTACCTCCGTTAACGGTATGCTGCAGGACACCATCTGCAAAGCGCTCGGCATCATGGAGTAAATAGTCTGCCATTTGAGTGGCATATTCGATATACTTTTCTTCATTCGTTTCCTTGTGCAAGGTTAATAGAATATGACCAATGGAAGAAGCATTTACGGTCAGCCTTGGAAGACCATCTTCTAACTCGGCATCGACCCAATCCTTGATGTATTGCAAGTACTTCTCCTCACCGGTTACCTCGTATGCTTCTGCTACACCATATAAAGCGACTCCACCTGGCCAATCCCATCCGAAATCCATTTGAAAGGTCCTTTCGACAACGCGGTCGATGGCCTGAGAAACCTTGTTTTGCTCGAGAATTAATTGTGGCATTTTTATCCTCCTTTTGCTGGTTATCTACTTTGTTAAAGAAAAATCTGCGTTATTTCGTAATAAGTCTTCTATCTTATATGGCTTATTTTCTTTTACAGAACGCCATACCCCTTCACCAACAGCAATGGAATACGCTCCTGCTTCTGCACCTGCTAAAATCGGGTATGAGCGCGTTTGATCGACTCCTAAGAACAGATCCTCCAACAAAACTGGATCTCCTCCCCCATGGCCTCCTCCAGTTTGAAGAACATGAATCGTCTCCTTGGCCCCGCCAAATAACGGATAAAACTCAATCGTCTGTTCAGGGACCACAAACGGAATTCGGCTTGGCTCATGGTATTCAGTTGTTTCAATTCTTCCTTTCGTACCGTTTATCGCTAATCGATAGCCTTCATACGGAAGAGAGAAGTTTACGGAATAACTCAAAAACGCACCTTTGTCATACTTTACAGTCGCCACATAGGTATCTTCAATTTCAATAGAATGATCGAAAATACATGAATCCGGACGGTAATGCGTATAGTTTTGTGCTGACTTTTCAATGCTATCTGCTTTAATATGGTCATCTTTCGCATTCACATTATTTCTGCGGTCGGACCAGCGCATATAGTAATGACACAAATGTTTTTCATCGCATGTACTGCAATAACGGTTGTTTGTTGGACTTGGATTAAATTCTCCGTCTTTTCCAAAATAATGGAGGGCTCCATAGGCAAACACTTCTTCGGGTTTTTGATCAAGCCACCAATTGACAAGGTCAAAATGGTGAGTAGACTTATGAATTGATAATCCTCCTGAAAAATCCCGATTACGGTTCCATCTTTTGAAATAGCTGGCACCATGGTATGTATCTATATACCAATTCAGATCAACAGACGTGACTTTTCCGATTTTCCCTTCTAAAATCAACTCTTTAATTTTTCGATGGAACGGATTATATCGATAATTGAAGGCAACAATCACCTTACCTTTGCTCACCTTTTCCGCCTCTATGATTCTTCTAGCATCTTTTGCATTTGTAACCATTGGTTTTTCTGTAATAACGTCTAGGTTTCTCTCTAATCCTTGCAATATATAATTGATATGGGTATCATCTCTACTTGTGACAATCACCGTATCAGGATTTGTTTCGTCGATCATTTGTTGAAAATGATCGGGTTCATATGTGGGAATCGCTAGTAATTCCGGAAAGCGCTCTTTGCAAAGTTCGATTCTTCGATTATCGGAATCAAGTAATCCTACAATTTGATTATGTGAACCAAATTGTTGAAGGATGGAATAAACGAACATTCCTAATGCTCGATTACTTAATCCGCATACAACAATTTTCTTCATGGTTCTTCCCCCAATTAGTAACCAAAGTTTTTTAATAAAGAATATCTGGACTTAAATCTTACTCGAATGAACTTCCCTGTCCGAATCAGACCCGCTTTTCAAAATACTAAAACAATTCATATCTTTCCTTTAAAAAAGCCACACTTTCATTAATATAAGGCTCCTTCGTTTCTTCTAATAAAATATTCATATATGGTTTCTTTTCTTTAATCTGTTTTAAAATGAAATCATAGTTTAATAATCCCTTACCCACTGCAGTCGTTGTGAGTTGGTTATTTTTGATGATAAAATCCTTTGCATGCAGAACGACTACCCGATCACCGAATAACTCCATTGCTTCCTGAAAAATCTCATCCTGATTCTCATACGTATCAATCGTTAACAGATTTACTGGATCAAGAATAACTTGAAGATTATTCGAAGGGATGGTATCTAACAATCTCTTCATTACACTTGGCGAATAGATAGGATGATTCACACCTGCTTCAATACCTACAATCACACCAAATTTTTCAGCTTCTTGAACAAGTTCACGAACACTTTCAACTACTTCTAAAAAAGGTTCCTCTTTAAAATTATCCTCTGTATAGATGATGTCTGCGTTTACATTACCCGTTTCGGTTGCGACAATACTGCACCCAAAATCCCTTGCAAAGCGGATATGCTCTTTAAATCGTTCGATTCCTTTTCTCCTCTCCACAAGGTCTGGGTGGATCATATTAAAATAGCAACCTAATACAGCAATTTGGACATGTTGATTCGAAAATTCATTCCCAATATATCTGGCTAACCCAGGACTTAAACTACCTAATTCTGTATTAATAATATCGAATGATTTACTCAGCGCTAACTGTACAGAGGTAAGCCCCTTCCCAGCTATTTCTCTTACTAACTCTTCTAGCGGACGGTTTTCAATATCATGAGCTCTAATGCCAATATTCATTTCGTTCACCTCACCTTATTTAATAACCCTAACTCTTTTAGATTCTGTGATATAAGTATTCTACTAATGAAAGAATGGCCATTGATTGTCCATATGGCATGGCAGTGACTGGTATTTGCTTGTAAAACTCTTGTGTATCTCCCATTGCAGTTCCAGCTGAAACTTTCTCTAATTCTCCATTTTCATTAATATTTTCTATAACGGCTGAAATAGCCTTTAATCCCATATTCAAGTATCTTTTTGGAACATAGCGTTTACGAACGGATCTTAGCGTTCCATACGCAAAACCAGCGGTACAGGAGGCTTCTACATAGGAACTTGGATCTAGCAACAAGGTGTGCCATAAACCATTTTCATTTTGGCATAACTCAAGAGCGTCCAATTGTTGCTCCAGCGTATCCGTTAATATTTGACGAACGGCGTCTGTCTCATCTAAATCAACTAAATCTAGAAATTCCGGAATGGCAATCGTCACCCATGAATTTCCACGTCCCCATAACGCTTCAGCAAAATTGTGATTGCCTTCAAACGTCCAGCCATGGAACCATAAACCTGTCTTTTTATCAGACAAATATTTGATATGTATTAAAAATTGTTTTTTTGCCTCTTCCACATATTCGGGCTTGTTAAGCAATAAGCCGATCTTCGTTAGTGGCATAACACTCATCATTAGCGTGTCATCCCATAATTGCTGATAGTTTTCGGAACCGAAAACTACGTGCTGAATTCCCCCACCTTTTGTTCTTGGCATATCATGATATAACCAGTCCCCCCATGTTTCTAAATAAGGAAGGTATGTGGGATTACCTGTTTCTTCATATAAAAATGCAAGCGTTAACATTTGTACCATCGTGTTAACATTTTTCTCAACTGGATGCTCTTTGAACTGATCATCGAACCATTTGATAATAATTGATAAAATCTCTTCTTTTTTCGTTAATTTATAATATTTCATCATGCCATATAGGCCGACCCCTGCTGTCCATTCCCAATAATTAAAACTCTTGTTATCGATTTTTCTTCCATCTGCAAGTGGAATCGCATATTTCCCGTCTGGATCATTTAGGTTAATCAGGTTATCAATTAGCAGCTCTATTTTCTGTTCAATTTCATGTCTTTGCATGTTGATTACCTCCTTCGTATATAGTTGGTTAAAGGAAATGTGTAAAAGAATACATGGTATAAAGATTCAACTCTATTATATGGGTACGATTTAGTGGATAAAATTTAAAATTCAGTTTTTTTATAACAAAAAACAGTGTTTTCAAATGTTATAAATACAAAAAAAACCACCTTCGTATATAAGGTGGGTTAAAAAAAGGTTGATTTCCGCTCCAGGCGCTTGCTTTCCGGGGGGCTTTCGTCGAGCCTCCTCGTCGCTAGCTCCTGCGGGGTCTCGCCTGTAAAGCTAATCCCCCAGGAGTCAAGCACCTTCCGCTCCAATCAACTAGTATAATATTTAATCATTAAATCAAAGATCAATGAATTATGTCAAAAACTAAATAATCCTTTAAAACCTATTGAACAACTTCTTCTCCTTGAAATATCCGAAATGCTGGAACGATGGTGTCGGAGACTATTTCTTTTCCTTTTTCACGAATGAAGTCCAATTTATAGTAGGAGTCGAATCGTTGGCTGATTTCTGTTTTCACCAGTTCGGGCGGTGTGACGACGATGAATTGGAATTTTAACTTATCGGCAACTGCAAAGATCGGGTCAAGTACATGTGTGGATGCAGCTTGTCCGAACGGATTATCACAGACTAAAGGAACCCAGCTTTGATCGGTTTCGCTTTTAACTGATAATAACATCATCATCATAACCATACGGGCTGATAACTTTTGTCCACCACTGCCATCCGATTTTGTCTTAGAACCTTGATTAATGGTCTGCCAAGTGGAGTAATGCTCTCTTTGCGGTTTCCCATACATAAAGGCATTATCCGTTCTCATATTATAGACAAGTAGCTCAGGATATCGATTTCTTAGTGATACAAACAAAATTTGCTCGTCACTAATAAGCTGTTTAATTTCCTGATCTAATAATCGATTATGATCATCAATCATATCAAATTGCTTCGTAATTTTATTTATGGCCGATACAAAGTGCTGTTTTAGGAGCGGTTCGATATCTTCCGCCTTTTTAGGCAAGATGTCTTCTTTTAATTGGACGAGTGGGAAAGATCCTCGTTCATTTTTCAGCTTCATTTTCGCAATCATAGAACGAATGGCTTCTGAAATACTCATTACTTTCATACTAGCTCGACTAGCCCAGAAGTTTTGAGCCTTTTCTGCCCTCTCTTTGTCACGTTCTAATTGTTCTAAGCCACTTTGTGAGAACCGCTTCATATTTTTCACAATACTTTGAATATGCGAGTAATGCCTTGTATCCATATGGTCTAATGTAGTTAAAACTTCATTCTTAAAACGAATCTCCCAATCCTTTCCTTCAATTGCAAGCTTTAGGTTACGCAAGGATTGATCAATTTTCGCATGCTTTTCTTGTCCTTCTTCTAGAATCTCTTGATGTTCTTCACACCAGGATAAGATACACGCTTTCCCTTTAGTCTTAATTTTTTCTAGCTCATGATCGGTAAATGCTGCTGCCTCTTCCTTTAAGATCACTGATAGAGTTAACAAGTCTCCTTCATAACTTGCAATATTTGTTTCTGTTTCTTTCTGACGTTTTTCCGTCTTCTTTAATGAATCCTTCGTTATCTTCGTTTGGTCTTTAATTTCTACTTCCTTCACTTCTAAGTCAAGATCTGCCCATTCTTCAGGCTGTTTTTCATGCTTTACTATCTTTTTGCCTGTCTTTTCGCGTTGTTCGGTCGCATGCTGTAAGGACGTTTCTGCTACCGTTACAGCCGTTCCTTGTTCACGCTCTTCCTTTTCCGCAGCCTTTGCTTCCTTCTGTGCCGTTTGCATCATATTTTCTAATATGCTAATCGGTTCATCAGGTTCAGAGGCTTTTTCCCACTCCTCATTTGCTGCTTTGAGTTTTTTCTCTAATTTTGTTTGCTGCTTTTGTTCAGTTTCTTTCTTTGCTTGAATAACGAGTAATTCTCTAGCTTGTTCTTCTTTTGATTTTTGAAGCTGTTTCAACTCTTCAATTCTCCCATTTATCTCTTCTAATAAATGAGTGGATAGGCGCGGAACTTCTTCACTTTGGTCTACTTTTTCATCAGGAGGAAAAGCCGCTCCTTCAATAAAGAAGGCAATCTCCCTGATATTCTGTTCTGTTGTCAGCTTCCATTCTACATACGTATGATTCCACTTGGTTTGTAACTCCACAATCTGTTGGTGCTCTTTTCCTAATACTTGCTGTTGTAGGACCAAGGCTTCTTTTTGTTTCTCTTTTTCTTCTTTCACCCGTTTATTTTCTTGATGAAGGGTTTTTTCTTTTTCAAAATCCTCTAATGTTTCCACATCTTTTGTAAGTTTTTCTATTTTTCGCTTTGTATGTTCCAATTGCTCTTTTAACTGAAGCTGTAATTCCTTTTCCTTTTCTTGCTGTATGGTGATTTCCTGTAAATTTGCTTTCTTAGCAAGAAGAGCGTTCTGTTCCTGATTTAGGTTTTTTTCAATATCACTTGATAACTGACCTGATAGAAACCGATCGATTTCTTTTAACATACGACGTAAAGAGTTTTCTGTTTTTTCAATCTCAATAAGTGTATCTTTCTTTTCTTCTATTTGTTTAGCAATACTAATTTTCCAGTGGGTGAATTGATTTTTATCCGATAACAGCTCTTTCTCGGTTCCGTTAATGATGACAAAGGATGGTTGGTGATTGTCGCTGTTCATTTCCTCACGCATAAAAATCGGAACAGGACTTTTAAACATTCTTCCTGATAGAACCTGCTGATTAATTTTTTGCCATTGATGCTGGCTTACGACTAAACCATATGGAAGGAGCGGATACGATAAGCAATAGTTCGCCATATCTTTTGCACGTAATGATTGAAGAAACTGAGTACCATAAAACACATCAATACCTGTCTTCTCGTCGATCCATTCTTTTAATTCTTTCACATCTTTATTTGCAATCCAGAAACCCTCATCATTTAAGGAATGATCGAGCTGCGTTTCCCAAAGTTCTTTTTTAATTTGTTCTCCTTGTTGTCTGTTACACGCCAGAAGTTCTTCTATCTGTAACGCATACTTTGATAAAAGAGAGTGAGTAAACGGTGCAGTGACATCATCCAATAAACCATGAAGTTTATCCAATAATTTTGATTCTCTTTGCTCTTGTTGGTCTTTTGCTATCTTTAATTCCGCACACTTTTCTTCTGAAAACTGAATGGATTGGACAAGCGTACCATGGGAAGAGGCTAGTGAATTTTGCTTTTCACTAGATTCTTTATCTTTTGCTTGTATCTCTTCTAAGGTAGCCTTTTTGTCCTCAATTTGTTTAGAGAAAGATTCGACCAAGCCCTTTAAGTCATAGGTTAAGCGGTCGCCAAATTCTTTGATGAGTGCTGCATCTTTTGATTCAAAGGCATGTATTTGTGTATATAAAAAATCCATTTCCGTACTAATTTGAGCTATTTCTTTTGTCTTCTGCTTATCCTGTTGCGTGAGCTCCGTTTCTTTTTTCTTTAAGAACTTTTGATAGCCCAAGTACTGCCTAACACCTTCTTGTATAGTTAGATAGGAATGCTCCCATTGTTCTGCTACTTCTTTCTTGATTTCATCCATTCTTTGATTCACTTGCTCTAAGCCACTATTTTGCTCTAATATGGCAATTTGCTGTGACAGGGAGCGAATCGTTTGTTCGTTCTCACTCCACTCTTTCAATAATAACTGAAAGACGAGCTGTTCTTTTCGTTCCAGTTTCTCTTTCACTATTTCTTGAGAGGAGGTGTGTTTTTTTCTTTCTTCTACTAATTTCTTATCCCACGCCATGACCTCTCGATGAGCTTTTGCATACTCCAAATTATCTTTTTGATAGCGTAGGTCTTCTTGCTTGAGTGTTAACTTCTCTATGTCTTTTTCTAACGTAAGTAACATTTCCGTTTCTGTTGTCTTCAAATGTTCTAATGCACCTAGAAGTTGTCTTCCGACCTTGATACTTTCCTGAACAATTTCTTTATGTTCGACCCCTTTTGCTAAATGCTCTTCAAAGGGAACAATATCTTCTAAAAATTCTTTATGGGCTTGCTCTCTTTTTAAAAGAACAGGCAGATCCTTGGCAATACTAGCCTGACTCTTAAAAATCTCGACCAAATCATTCTTTTGGTGTTCCGTTCGATGTAAGACTTGACTAACGGTAGGAATAATTCGTTTTTGGAAAAGAGAATGATCATCTTCGGCTCCCTCAAAGTATTTTCCTACTCCGCCCTCGTCCTTATTGATATCCTTCATAATATCCCAATCTTTACGGTTAATGCCGTATGTATCAAGGATACGATTGTGCTTCTTCATATCCTTATAAACGTCATATCCATTCCATTTCAGATAATCCTTTAAGCTTTCACTGTCAGCAACCTCATCATTTTCATACAGTGGAATATGCTCAACGGCAGCCTCTTCTTTCCGTTCAAATTCTCTCGTGTAAAATGTAATATTGGGAAGAATCTTTGCTTCCTGTTCTAAAGATTTATTTTCGGCTCCGCCTTCTTCACTCATCGAGATCCTTTGTTCAGCAGAGAACATTCCTCCAGTAATTAGATGTCTCCGATCAGCACCGTCTAATTCCCATTGAATGAGAACATGAAAGGTATAAGGAATAAACTGCTCTTTATTATTAAAGAAAAATTGCTGATAATAACGATTATTTTGTTTTCCCCAAGACGTTCCAGGTTTGAGGATTTGAAAGACCGTTTGCAGAAACACACCTTTTCCGCCCCCGTTCATCATAGCGATCAGACCATTAGTTGACGTTTCTTCATTATGGAAGTTAAAGGTCGTATCTTTGTATTGCTTTTGCATGCCATCATACTTCAGGCCAACAATTCTAATTCGATGGATTTTCGGCATGCTCATTCTCCTCTGTTGTCATTAATTTCTTTAATACTTCATATCGGTCATAATCATGATACAAGTATTCAATTCTTTCAAAAAGCTCTTGTTTTGGAATCACCTTTGGAATATCATCCCTATCAAGTAGGACGATTAACCCTTCCGTCTCTAATAACCGCATAGAGCTGGCAATTAATCCGATTCTCGTTCTTCTATTGCCTTTTTTCATCCCATAATCCTCGGTATCGACCTCCATGTATTTCCATGTGGTCACCATTTCCTTCATATCCAGTCGTTCTTCCTCACCAAAGTTTGGTTTCTCTTTAAGAATCTTCTCCCAATTCATCATCAAATCATTAACATACCGTTCCAAGGCATAATAGCTAATGCCTTCCCGTTTCGTTCGAATTTTTGCCGCCTGATTGCGGTCTATACTTGCTAAGAAAGACATGATGATAACGCTAATTAGATGAAAATGTTTTTTCGTTTCGATTTGGCGGTGCTTCTCTTTCATATGAGTGAAATTCGTTGCGAATACCGAGCCCGTTGGCTGAACGACTAAATGAATGCGTTTGGGTGATTCAATGATATACGTGCCTGATTCGTCTGCTAATAATAAAACCGTCTGTCTGACTTCTGGATCAAAGAAAGTTTGGAAGTGTTCACTATTTTCGTCAATCACTTTATCTTTTAATAACGTAAAATAGACCGCTGACGCTTTTTTGATTGTTTCTGCATTCATCGTTTCTCCTCCTCTATACAAATTTTAAAAGGGGTAATTTTCGTTTGATACCATACAAAAGGTTCCGCTTGAGGATCAAACATAGTAAAGATCTTCAACCCTTCAAACACTTGAAACTGTGGATATTCATTCATTAATTTGTGCAGGAGGATTTCTCTCTCATCGCTCAGTGTTTCTTCCTTCCGGTGCAACACTTGAACTTTTAAAGGCTTTTTATCAAACATCATCCATAAATCAATCGTTTCAGATTCCTCGAACCACAAATCCTGTACTTCTAATGGCATGGTTGCAAGATCGGATAATGAAAACTCTTTATTTGTTTGTAAAAACTGAAAAACATAACTCCACGCCTTAATTACCGAATCCCAGTTCGTTACTCGCAGGCGAGTTTCGTTTTCTTCTGCTTCTTCTATCACTTCAATATCCGATAAGTGTTGCTCTTCGAATTCTTGTTCTCCCCAAATCCAATCAAGAGGCAATATAAACTCATTCCTCGGTGAAAATATGGGAGATAGAACGTTCTCTATAGCCTTAAAATCCTGAACGCCTTCTTTAAATAACCAATTTTCATACACATGCTCGCGAAAGGAAACCATGCTTTTTTCCCAGAACAATGAAGGGTTTTCAGCTTTTAATTTCAGTTCATACGATATATTTTGAATAACAAGCTTTGCAAAACGATCATGCAATTGCCTTGTATGACCTATTTTTTCTTGGAGAAGAATCAATTCCCTCTGAATAGAGTCATCTTCTTCATTTCTGCGCTTCGTTTTTTCGATCATACTAGTAATCGTTCGAAAGTGATTTTTTTCCTCTTCAAATTGCTTTTCTATTTCCACACGATTGTCTGCTCTTTGTCTTTCCTCTTCAACCAATAAAATTTTGGGATTGTTGATCATTTCCTTTTGGAAGGTGAATTCATTTGCCATTAAGCGGTTAACTCGTGAAATGAGGTGATCGAGGTTTCGAGTAGCTTTTCTAAAATTACCGTTTTTTATCAATTGCATACTATAGAGCTGTTCAATCGTTATCGAGAATTCCTCAGCCATTTCTCGGCTCATAAATATCATTTCTTGAGCGACATCGGTTAATTTATAAACGATCGAGCCGCCTATTTCGAGATTCGTATATAATTCATCCATTGTGACATATCGGAAAGTTTGCGTTTCCCAAGATTGCCTTATTTCGTCGTAATATAAGGCTTCAAATGGCCTACTATATTCTTCTTTCCCTTGATATAAAAGACCACTCGTGATTCGTTCAATCTGTTTATCGTCAGCTAAAAGTCTCATTTGTTTAATCGAATCTTCGACCATATACTTAATATCTGATTTGCTTCTATGATCATCATCATTTAATTCTCTATAAAAAATAGTGAGGAGCACTTGCATGAGGATGGTTTGGATATGAGGTTTTAATTCCCCCACTTCCATTCCTCTTCCAAGCTCAAACAGAGGATTTAATCGCTGCATTCGCTGGGCGAAGCCTTCCCATGATTCGTTCACATCCATCTCCTCCATGTTTCAATTGTTAATACTTCTTGCGGAATCCGCTTATTTTCCTGCCATAATTCTAGCAATAATGCTTGTTCTTCTTCGGTGAACCATTGGAAAAAGGAATCACGGTATTTTGCATTTTGCGTCTGACCAGATTTCTGGTCATTTCTTCGTTCTATACATTCAAGCATTTTACGATATATCTTTAAGGCAGGCTGAATACAGCACTCTGGATACTTTTCAATAAGTCGAACCAAGATTCCATATCCTGAAGCATCTAAATCTCCTATGTAATAAAACAGATAGGATTTGGGCGGAAACATTCGAAAGAAAAAGGAAAAACTACGTTCAATCTTTGTCCCTTCCCCATAAATAATGAGTTCTGGTTCATAATCCAGTAAATTATCCTCCAATAACTTAATGGAAGTATGAAAGAAAGATAGATTCTCAACAATTAGTACCCTCTGAACATCTTTTATTTCTTTTCCTTGTTTCATCCAAAATACAAAAGGCTCTCCATAGCTCACCATTTTTAATTGCTCTTCCAGTACTCCAATTCTACCTAAAAAACCTTTACCCTCAGGGAAACTCTCACTATCTAGTAAAAATTTTTCATAACCAAACAGCTCCAAGCTTCTTTCTTCAATTGAAACGATGTCTCGATCCTGATTACTTTGGAGAAATGTATACACATTCTGGATTCGGTTCCATTCCTCTACCGTTTGCCATTCAGGATGACGTTCATAAAATGAAAAATCAAACTGATCACTTAACTTCATCATCTCCAAACGATCCCACTTGGTAGACTGAACTTTTATATTCACCCAGTAATATAAGGGTAACGCCGGTGTTCTGCCATTGTTTTGATTATTTTGTATAGGAATTAATTGCCCTTCCGCCTGCAATGTTTCAATGGAATGATAAAACAACGAATAACCATCCATCTCAAAATAATCATCCATCAGCTTACGCAACTGAAGCTCTAAATCGTTAATATTAATCTTCTTTTTTTGTTTAGGGTGTTGAATATCTCCAATAAAACCTCTCACCCGTGTTTCAATGATATCTATCGTATTCACCCACTTGCTTTACTTCGTGTCAAACTCCTACTTCTATCCTATTTGGACGTCCTATTATTATAAACTAGTTGGTCGGTTGTTTGTAAGTGAATTGTTTGGGTAAAAAAAAGGAAACCTTTCTAGATTTCATTTCATAGCGAAAAAAAACGCACGAGTGGAACACACTGTGCGGTGAATAAATCTTCCTATTAATCTTTTTACACTACTTATTTTTATTATGCTAGTTATGCTCTAATGAGGTAAGAGTTGGAGGTATGACCTTGTTTATCCAAACTTGGAAGACAACGACCCAATTATAGTTGGACAATCACCCAAAAATATCCAGCCAAATATAATATCGTGAAAACTAAGATTGAAATAGGGAGTGATTGTTTTTGTATTATCGTCAACCATCTGAGGAATGTGTATGGAATTGTATTTGGCAACTAAAAAATGCATTAAACGGCAGTTAAAAATGTAGCCACTTGTCAACTTGTCTTAATTCACTAATTTTGTAAAATAGATTCTCTGTAACGATGACTATCACCATTGAACACTACAAGATGCGAGTGGTGAATGAGTCGGTCAATGACGGCCTCTGTCAATATAGGATCGCCAAAGACATGGTTCCATTGACCAAACTGAAGATTAGTTGTAATGATGATACTCTTTGCCTCATAACACATTGAAATTACTTGAAACAGTAATTCTCCTCCCTGTTTATGTAGAGGGATATAGCCCAACTCATCAAGTATCAAGCAATCTAGTTTTTCGATCTGCTTAAACAGTTTGCTTAACGTGCCCTTTTCATTGGCATCGAGAAGACGGTTGACCAGTCCTGCCACAGTGTAGAATTTGACTGATTTGCCATACTTCTGTATGGCATTTAAGCCGATCAGTGTTGCTAAATATGTTTTCCCTGCGCCCACTCCACCATAGAAAATGGCATTCTCTTGTTGATCCATAAATTCACCATTCAAGAGAGAATCTCTTGTTAGCCCGCCGGGCAATTGAACTTCTGTCCAATCAAATGGTTTTCCTTTCACTTTAGGAAGGGTAGCTTGAGTCAGTAATAAATTGGTTTTTCGTTCCTCTCTTTGTTGGATTTCCTCCTCAAAAAGCTTAAGTAAAAAGTCTTCATGAGTTGTTGCCTGTACCTCATGATAATGTTCTCTAATCCAACTGAGTTTTAATCGCTTCGCATAGGACTGAATCTGCTGGTTCAATGTCTTGTCACTCCTTTATGGAGCTGGTCATAACGATCAAGTCCTCTAGTCGCTTTAGGTAGTTCTGGTAACGCTATTGCTGGTCTTATCTCACTTCGCACTCCTCGACCGTTAATAAGCTGGTAGAATACCTGTTTAATAGCTTCGATAGAGGGGTGTCCATGCTCTGAAGCGATGACAAGAGCCTGTGTTATTAAGGTGAAATCGTAATCTTTTAATATGGTCGACAATAAACGTAATGCTTCAGGCTTTTCAGCCACCGTGCAGGACTGAAAATACATTTTCCATTCATCGGGTAGCTGTTCATAAAAGCTAGTATACTTAAGTGCCGTAGGGCGTTTGGCCATTAAGTTTAAATAAGGCTGCCATTTCATCGATTTGCGGTATTGTCCATACAATCGAGAATGACTTACTACCAATTGATGCTCATCATTTAATATCTCAACGGTGTTGTAGGATATCTTAACTAATACCTTGCTTTGTGCATACCTCGGTGAAGTGGAATACAGATTTAAATCTAATTTTATGTATCCATACTTATCGGCTTTCAATGTTTCATATCTAACACACTCGTATTCCTTGGAAGGTAGTTGTAGAAAGGCAGCCTTGTCCTCTTCAAACAGATTAGATATTAAACTTTCTTTTTGGTAATGCTTTCGATTTCTATCATTCTCAGCTTTTTCCCACAACTTCATATTCAACTCATCAAGCTCAATAATTGAAAGACTAGGGAGAAGGAAGTTATTCCTCACATACTTTACCATTGATTCTACGTGCCCCTTTTCATTCCCACTATTAGGATTACAAAACTCGCACTCAAACCCATAATGGAGAACGAAGTTTTCAAACTCATCCGTTAGTTGCCGTTCACCATTCGGCAGGATCTTCTTTACGGCAGGGGACAGGTTGTCAAACCGAATTGCTTTTGGCACTCCTCCCATATGATGAAAGACTCTCTTCATTCCCTCAAGGAAACACTCCTTGTTCTGAGAAGGAAATACCTGAAAATAAAAACCATTACTCGAAGGGAAAGACATCACTAGGTATGGCAAGACTAACTCTTCACCTGCGTATATAAACGGAGCTTCCCCGAAGTCCACCTGTGCTGTTCCTGGAATAGACTCTAATTGAAGTGCAGCTTGTTCTGACTCCTGTAATAACTCCTTTTTCTTGAAAGAAACATAATCCCGAACGGTACGATCAGAACCTTTGAATTCATGAAGCTCTTTTAACATTTCCCACATTCTCTTAGCTGTTCTTCGAAATTTCTTTTTCTTACGCAAGTCGTCCTTAATCCAATCATCTAGGATAGATTTTACTGGACCTAATACAGGAGCTTGTCTTGTTTGAACCTTCTTTATCTGTTCGTTAAAGTCTTCTAAATCTGCATACTTCTTAACCGTTCTAGGATCCTTTCCCGTTCTTTTTGCTACATCTGTATAAGTGCAATCTTTATTATTAACCTCATGTCTGATATACTTAATCTCGGCCACTGCCAACATCTCCTTAATACCTCCTGCGCTTGTTTGTCCCAACAGGAAGTGTATGTGTATTTTGGAATGTTGACAAGTGGTTTTTTTAATTTGTGCAGGCCCCTCGGGGCCTGCACAAATTAAATGCCGAACCTTACATTTTTATAATGCCATAAACATGGAATTGCATTTTAATGGGCGGGCAGAGATTTGAATGTGAAGAAATATGTCGTATGAATCCTTCGAGTGGTAATTATTACTCGTACAATACTTACTTAACGCCAACAACATACACACCTGCATCACCTTATAATACACAGCCATATCATTATGGGAGTTATCCATATTCTTTTTACTATGGTTTTTTACCTGAGGATGATCCATGTGTTCAAGAATGCAGAAGATTAAACATCCCTACTTTAAACTGTTGCTATCGTTGTGGATATTGCTAACCAAAAGAAGCCGATTTCTTATATCAAGACATCGGCTTCCTTATGACACACTAGTACAACCAGATGGTCACACTTTGACTATGAAATTTGCAAAAAAATACTAGTTAGATCTTAAGCTTATCCCGATACAATTCACAATCAAAAAACTGTTCAAACCGTTGATAACACTAAAATATATGGCGGGACTGCCTGGGAATCGAACCCAGCTATCCTGGCACGCAGGACACAAGCGGTTTTGAAGACCGTGGAGGACACCAGTACCCCAATCAGCCCCGATAAACACCATTAAATCAACGTTTTGCACAATACTCGTACGGTTTTCTATTGAATTCCTATACGGTTTTACTCTTAATTACCACGGTTCTAATTATGAATTATCTGAACCCTATTTTCAAGGTCAATATTTACGAAAAAAGAGAAAACCACTAATATGTGTTTTCCCCTTATTTCAGATCTCTACTAATTTGTTTACTTTATTTTACCGAATGACTCCAATTCAATAAACTTAGATTTAGTAAAGCTAGGATCCATTTTTCTCTTAATTAACTTATAAAAATTTTCATTATGGGTTGAAAGAATTACTTGTTTATCTAAATCATTGGTAATGGTTCTTAATAGATCTATAAAAGAGAGGATATTCAAGTTATCTAAATGTTGTATAGGATCATCCATAAAAATTGTATTTAACCCTTCTTCTTTCATAATAAGTCCCTTCGCTAGAAATATGCTTAAAGATAAAATATTTACTTGGGCTGCACTGAAGTATAATATTGGGGCTAGTTTTTCTTCTCTGCTTGAAGCATATATATTTAATTCCGGTTTTTCTTTAGTGAAATCTGTTTCAAACGCTATATTATTAAAATCAGGATGGGGGTCTATACGTTGATAGATACTATTAATTGAATCCAAATTAAATGTATTTCCAATTTTATTTTTAATATGATTCGTTATATACTCTTTAGCCCTTAAAAGTTCTTCACTTCCCCTGATTAAAACTGTTAGTTCTTCTTCTAGATCTCTTTTTTTTGATTCTTTATTTTTTAATGCAATATTATTTTCAATATACTTCGTAAACTCATTAAGTTCATTTAGAACTGATATCCCTTTATCAATGCGATTTATCTCAGAAACTAAATTTTCATGGCTAGTGTAAATCTCAACCTCTGCCTCTGTCACTACATCTTTTTCTAATAGAGTTTTAAACTTTAACTCATAACTATCAATATAATTTTTAAATTCTTGGTAACTTTTCTGTTTTTCCTCATATTGCGTCTTTTTTTCTTGCAGATTTATAGTTCCTAATTCTTTATTTAATATATTTATTTGATTTAAAATTATTCGCCTATTATTTAGCTGTACTAGTAAATCCTGTCTATTCATTTCATATACTTCTTGTATTTTATCTATATTACTTTCAACGTTTAAATCTTCAATAAGTTTATTAACTCTGTTTAAAATATTGTTTTCCTTTAGTTCACTAATTCTATTTTTATTAGATTGTATTTCTTGTTCTTTAAGTTTAACCGTCTTGGAAAAATCCGTATGATTATTAAATTTCTCGTTTACCTTCTTATTATATTCCTCAATAGAAACATTATAATTTATTAACTTTGAATTAAGAGTATATTTAAAATCATTAATGTAGATTTGATCGTTGTTTTTAACATCTAATCCTAAGTTCTCAAAGAAACTTATTAAATTCTCTTCTTCAAGGGATATTTTATTTAACTTAGAATTGATTTTGTCATTTATTATGTTATTAGAAATTATTTTTTCTTCATTATTCATTTCTGTTTCAAGTAGGTTATTTATCTCCTCTTCTACCTTTAATCTAAATGATTTTACAATTTTATTTAGATTATTATCTTCCTCTTTTATTACTTCCGTAAGTCCCTCTATTTCTTTCCTTATTCTGTTTAAACTATCAACCTCTAAGAAATTTTTATCCACATTTTTTATTAAAGTCTCAAAGTTTTCATATTCTTTTTTACATAAAGGACAAGAAACAGAACGGGAGTCCTCTATAAATTTTTTTCCAACTTTAAAAATAGTATTTAACTGTTCGTTTAGTTCTCCTAATTTAGTATATTCTAGTTCAAGTTGCTTTAATTCTTTTTCCCTTTTTACTTTAATTTCATAACTCTCTTTAATTTGGTTAATAATAGTTCCAAATTGTGTATATTCATTATTAATGTTAATTATGTTTTTCACATCATATGTACGAAGAGACTCAAACTTTAACTTATTTTTCATAATTTCTTGTTTGTTGTTCCATCGAATAGAAATTAAATCTTTAATTTGTATTGATCTTTTTGATAAATGAGATTTTCTATTTTGTAAGCTATTATAATATTCAAGGTTAATATCCAGTTTAGAATAATTTTTTTCAGTATCCTCTCTCATTTTCATTATAGTAGCTAACTCATTCTTAGTTTGAGTTAATTGTTGTTCTTCTAAGAGTCTAAGGGTATTAAATTTAGAAATCTCCTTAGTCAATACGCTATTTGACTCCTCCAATTTAGAAATTTTCTTCAGTATTTCTTGGAAATTATTAAATTGATCTAACAATTCTTTTAAGCTTTTATATTTTCTAATTAGGACATAGATCTGAGATACAATAACATTTAAATAATTAAGTCTTTCTTCTCTATTATTAAATTTTGTCAATGAAGTATTTATCTCTTCTATATCCTCTTTAATCTGAACAAGTTCATTTTTCTTATTGTTATACAATTCGAAGTTCTGAACTAAGTATTCAGATGTTAATAATTTATTTTCTACTTTAAGTCTTTTTGATTTCAGCCTGGAATTTGACAAGATTATTAAACTGATATATGCCTCTGCATTACTACTCTTACTGAACTCTGGTAAATCTAAATCTTCTAATTTGGTTTGATTAAACTTTTTTACTAGGTTGTTTATTTCAATAATAATATTTGATCTAAGTACTAAACTTTCTATCTCTTTGTTTATTTCCTGAAGCTGTTCTCTAATATTTTTTTGTTTTTTTTCAGATTCAATATTCATACCTAATATACTCTTAAATAATTCGGAATCGTTCGCATCGTCCCAAAAGTTTGTTAAAGTGTCATATCTGTCTTTAGGAGTAACCGAACGAAGGAAAGAATCTATCTTATCTTGTCCTAGGATTGACTGCGTTGAAAATTCGGAGAAATTAATATTACTAAAAATATCTGGATTTGAAATCAGGTCTCCCTCGGCATAATCAGTTTTCCTACCATTTTTTCCAATTACTTTAGTATTCTTCTCTAAAGTCTGTCCATTATCAGCAATCAATCGTACTGTTCCATATTCTTTACCACTTTTTCTATTTTTTAAAATTTCCCCCTTCTCACTTTCAGCAGTATTTTTAAGAATAGAATTATTGGATATTCTATTTATACTTCCCGTTAAAACCCATTCCACTCCATCAATAAACGAGGTCTTACCATAACCATTAGGTCCATAAATGACAATAAGGTTGGCAACTTCCCCTGATTTAGTTAGAAAGTTAAAAAGCTGCCTATCCTGGTAAATTCTAAAAGCTTCTAATTCTATCCCTTTTAATTTAAAATTCATTTTTTAACAACTCCAGATACTTAGTTAATAAAACTGCAGGCTTTTCTCTATGATTATTTTTAATTACTTTAAATAAAGTACCGTATTTTGTTTCTAATGACTTTGAAAGGGGTTCGTTTTTATAGCTTGTTCTAGAAGTATAGTTAATGTTTAAGTTGAATAGCTTCTCATTTATAATAGAATCAATTTTTCTTTTATCTACGGGACTTTTAACATCCTCAATGACTAATTTTCTTGAAGAATACTTATTTTGTTCGATTAAATAACGTGTCTGACTATCGACACTGCCTTCGACTAAGAACAATACGTAAATATTCCATATTTCAATATTTCTTTCTAAATCTGTTTGGAAGTAAATTGCTATGTCACCACAGATTTCTTTCCAAACATCTACTAATTTTTTCTGATCATCTAATATAATTGTAAATATATAAAGATTATATTTATCTTCAGTTTTGACTCGACATTCAACCAAATCAAATAAATTATTTCCACTATCCTTTTTTATATTATTAATTATTTCAGGTTTACTAACGAACATTATTAAACACCTCTTTAATACTATTCTTTATTTTCTCCTCTAATTCTGATAGTGTTTGAATGTCATCATGTTTAGCAAACGAGTCTGTAAACAGATCAATATGAATAAACTGAACATCTTTCTGATGGTCCGGATCGTCAATATCTATACCTTTTTCAATTAGTTGTACGCGATATATGTCACTCAATATACGTTTTGTCCTATCCTTATTGAAACTTTTAGATCCTGGGCTACCTTCTTTAGTATTGATAACAATTAAATCATTTTTCTCAAGATCTTCGTAACAGCCAACATGCAAATCCATAATACAAGGTGATATTGTTTTATGAGAAGTAAAATACAGTTTAATATTATGGTTATAATCATTAGCATTTCTCATTAAATTAAAATTCTCTTTATCTGGGAGTTGGGACGTTTCCATATAATAGTATGTCAATAGAGAAACCCAACCTTCCCATAATTTTGGATTCAGTAATTCTCCTTCAATAAAACTATTGTATGGTAAATACAATCTTTCTCTTTGGAATGCAGCAATGTCGTTAGGTTTTAGATCTAATAATGCTTTAGCGTTCTTTTTTAAAACCGCTTTAATATAGACTTCATTACTATCAAATGCAGTATTTATATATTTTTCAAAATTTAATATTTCTTCCGGTATTAATAAAGCTAAACCTTTTTTATATAAAATCTGGTTTATAGCTGTAACGTTAAAGCCCCAAAGTCCTTGGAAAGCACCATCTTTTTCCTTCAATTCTGTAAAGATGCCTATCAAATATAAACTATTATTTAACTCTAAATATATACCTGATCCCGAATAGCCCCCCATGGTCTTCCTTGTATTATTGGTGATGTTTGAAATAGGGACTTCTGGCCTGAATTCAATAATGTATTTATCTGGATAATTAAATGAACTTTTACATTCTAAGTAATTACCTAATTTAGCAGTAGCGTCATCAGATTCTAAAATTTTCGGAAAACCATAAAGTCCAAGAGAACAATTATCTTTAGGATTAGTTGTTAACGTTTTAGGTACATCTTCAATATAATGTACTTTAATAACTGCAAGGTCTATATCTTCATCGTCATGTAAATAATAATCTAGGACTGTTAATTCAATCCCTCTAATTTCTGAAAATATTTTTATATCTTTAATCTCGAAAAATTGAGGTGTATCATCAGTCCCTTCTAAGCAGTGTTTGGCAGTTATTACATATGTATATTCATTAGTAAATGGTTGAAACAGGCACCCTGATCCCCCGGAATCAATACATTTTATACTTACAGCTAATTCTCGGTATTTAGATTTATAGTCAATAGCCACGTTTAACACCCCGTTGTATAATCGTTCGTGTTATCTAAGTAAATACAGGTTATGTTTTCGTCTGTACACTCTTGAGGAGTAAAAATTCTATCCATAGAACTATAATTAAAATAAAATGTCACCGGTTTTTTCATTTTTCTCACTATCCTAGCTAAACTTTGCTTATTTGGTAAGCCATGTTTACTTCCATCTGAACTAATAATAAATTTCTCACATTCAATTAGTTTAAGTAACTCGTCGCTTGTATTTTTTTTACTAGCATGATGAGAAATTTTCATTATGTTAACTTTTAACTTGTTCTCCTCCGAATAGCCTAAATTTTTCAGGCTTGAAACTATAGTTGATGGATGAGAATCGCCTAACATTAATAGCTTGTAGTCTTGGTACTCCAGAACAAAAGCAATGCTACTTTTATTAAATAAGGATGTATCCTCTTGAAATTCTTCTGAATAAAGTTCATCGATTGTTTTATCGTAATCGTTACTTGACGCCATCTTCCTCTTTTTTTTATTTTTCTTTTTCATTTTTTCAATTTCGGAATCCCATTTTCTATTTAACTCATTAAGAGTATCATTATCTGGAGACAATATTATAAGGTTAACAGTATCCAGATTGTATTTCTGTCCAGAATAGATAAGGTTTTTATCCCATATATTTGTTTTTTCAAGTAAACCCTCAAAGGTTAACCCTTGTCTAACACTCATCTCTTTTGATTGGGGTTCCGGGATAATTGATAAATCTCGATTAACTTCTCCACCTAGTTTACTTGAGATTAAAGTTCCAGAATTAAACCAGACTTTGTTTATAATTGAATTATTTATTTCTTTATCTTGGAACAGCTTTATTATTCCTCCAATATGATCATCATCGATATGGGTTACGACTAACAAATCGATACATAGATTGTGTTTTTCCAACCATTCAAATTGATCTTTTAACTTACTATGGCACAATTCTCCCTTCCCACCATCTATTAAAATATGTTTTATACCTATATCGTCCTTTATTCCTATTAAAAAACAATCTCCGTTTGCCGCAGGAAAAACTTTTATTGAGATACACATACACTAAGCCCTCTCTTGAAATGTCGAAATTTGGTAATAATATTATTATAAACGCTTATAAAGTAAAATTTAAGACTTAAAACATAAAAAAATGTCGATTAATAAAGTGAATTTGACCTTATTCGAAGATCAATTACACCATTTTTATCTATTATTTTACTAAAATTAGAAAAAGATATGTTCTTTTTATGGGACCAAATAAAATCTACATTCTACGATCTCGGTGCACTTATAGTATGTAAATTTCACTATCTTCCTATAAAGCTTGATGGTCGAGTATCTCGTGGTAAATGTTAACTTATCAAAACAATAACCGAATTTTAAAAAATATTATAAAAATTTTTAACGGGCCATTTGCCGGGATCCTAGGCCCCCTGGCCCCCGGTATGCCGGGATGGTTCCTGGCCACGATCGCCTGAACTGCTACGTTCGTCTTGGTGTTCCTGGGTGTGCTAAGTACCCGCCTGGTTTGGCCGGGTGCTAGCTGCTGGGGTACTTATCCTGGGCCTGGGTACTGTGTGCTTGTGCTGCCTGGGCTTGGCTTAGGCTTCGGGTCCTGGGCTGGCTTTGGGGCTTTTATATTGAGGCTGCTATGGGGTTTGTTTTTCGGCTGGGCCTAAAACGGGCAAAATCGGCCCTGTTACGGGCCTTTCACTCAGTATTCCTATGGAGAATGTGCTGTTCTAAAGTACAAAGTTGCTTAGATTGTTTTCAATCTCTTCCGCCGTGATTCCGATATAGCGTAGCGTAATTTCAGGATGGGCATGATTAAGGATTATTTGCAGCTGGGCAACGTCCTTAAATTGTTTATAGTGCCAATAGCCAAACGTTTTCCGCATCGTATGAGTTCCGATCCCCTCTGTGATCTCCGCCATTTCTGCCGCCTTATTAAGCTGCCGATATGCCTGAACCACAGTTATCGGCTTGTCTCCCTTCCTTGACGGGAATAGCCACTCAGAATCATCTAGGGTCTTTATGTATTCCTGAATCTCTCTGTATATGTTGTCTAGCTGAATGGACCTAGCCTTTTTTGTCTTTCCTTCCAAAATCATGATCCTCTTCTTTCTCTTCAGATCTTTAACTTTTAACTTCAGTAGATCGCTAATCCTTAAACCGGTATTAATGCCGGTCAAGAAAAGGATATAATCCCGATTGCTGCAGAATCGCTTAAGGGCCCATTTCATATTTTCAATTTGTTCCTTCGATCGGATCGGCTGCACGTCAATAATGTGTTCTTTTTTCGCCATCGCTGAACCCCCCTTTAAAATCAACGTTTTGAATGTAAACTTTTATTTAAAAGTATACTTATAACTCTTACTAGAGATTTTATTTCTAAGGATAAATTTTATATATATATTGAAGTCTAATATAGGGGGGAGAAACAAATGAAGAAGGAATTTATAGTAAAAGCACTAAAAAGGGCCGGCATAGCTGTCCTTCTCTTCGTTGCTGAAGAAATAAACAGACACTTCAAAGACTAAGCTTTACATGGGCTATGGTCCTTTTAAGTAATAATACGAAATTTCTTTTGATCCTTTTGGTGGTTGTGGCACCTTATTCTCTTCAATAAAGATTTTTATAGTTTCACTTAAATTGAGTAGTTTTGAATCGATAAAGAAAAAGAGAACCTGCCCACATGACATTACCCTGGCATTTCTACCCTAATAATACATTGGTGTAATAGGATTTTAGTTTATTTTCTGGAGACTGACATCCGGTGCAGCAGTTTTTGGATTTACTGCTGGATACTACCCTAAATCATTAAAATTAAAGATAGTAATCTAAACTCATCCTTTATCTATTTTTATTTCCTGCACTGTATTATTTTGTTAAAATTAACCCATCCAATTAACAACCAAAAGCAGGTGATGAAAATGCCAGGTAATAGAAGAAGAACAAATGGAGAAGAAACTTGGTACAGGCTTTTAGAATGGACTAAAGGACAAGCAGCAGCTGAAAGGCTATCTAGTCTATTAATAAATTCAGACGGCTATGAATCAATTGATCCTTCCCACCCTTTAGGTGGACGGGATGGTATTAAGGATATTAAATGTATAAAAAATAATATTGATTGGGTAGCAGGTTGTTATTTCCCTAGAGGTCAAAAATCTTTTAGATCAATTAAAGATAAGTTTTTAAGTGATCTTGAAGGTGTTACTTTGAATAACGTGGATGGATTAATCTTTATCACAAACCAGGAATTAACACTTTCAGAAAGATCTGAATTAAAAAATTCAACTGACCATCTTGTTGATATTTTCCATTTAGAAAGAAACGTTGGTATCCTGAACAGCCCAAATAACTATGGAGTTAGACTTGAATTTCTTGATATTGAAATTTCCGTAGAAGAACAACTTGCATTTTTTGCTGAACGTGATCGTAGATATGAATTACTATCACATAAGTTAGAAAGTCTAGAAAAATTCCTCTCAAAGAAAAACGTTTCAACTGATATCGAAGATGAAGAATTCCATTATGAAATGAGAACGGAAGACATAATATCAGAAGTAATTGGGGAATTACTTGATAAGATTTGGCATGAAAGGCACCTTGTTTTGAAATATAAGGTTGAACAGGGATTAGAAGAAGTTACTCCGGATATTTGGACTGGTGCCTTAAAAGCAGCAGAAAAGATCAGGGAAAAGTACGGTAAGGAAAATTTAGGACCTTATGATGATTTTGAGTGGGGAATGTTAAACGGAAAGCTTTCTGCACTACGTTGGATCTTCGGGGATGAATGGGATATGCTAGACACTTAATCAACAAAAACTTATAAAGCTTTAATACTAGGGATCTTTCTATTAAAGGAAGGTTTCTTTTTTTGTTTCAATCTTGATAAACAGATTCTACCGGCGACTAAGAACCAGTCTGACATTCGAGGTACAGACTTTTTGTGATTGGCGGCCAGACCTTCTATATTTCTCAATTAATTATCTTTTTCTAATATAACCTCTTTACCATAGTGTCTATTAATATTCCTAGTAAAAAAAGCGAAGCTTAATAGTTAATGGATTTAGTTAAATTGGTTATTGTTATATGGTTATTGTTAAGTATAAGTTTTGACAGTACCCCTTTTAAGAATATGACAGTACCTCAAATTAAATTATGTCACTAGGTTGTTAAAAATTTTTAAACACGATTTAGAATAGTCTCTAGGGGGAGTGTCTGCTTTTAAATCTCACGCCGTTATTAATTTGAAAGGCGGTGAAAATAATGGACAAATATAAAGATCTAGGAATCTTTTTAAAAGTGCATTTATCATTCTTTAAAAGCGGATTAGCTGCAATATTTTCAGGAACCGGCATAAAGATCTTTCTTTGTATCTGTACCTTTATGGATGAGAATGGAGAGTGTTATCCTTCAATCAGTCAGATCGCAGAACTGTGCGGTGTACCAAAAAGGACCGTTAGCCGATCAATAAAAGAAATATTAGCAATTAGAGTAGCGGGAAAGCCGATTTAAACTAGGAAATTCGTTAAAGATGGAGGCCAGATCATAAAATCAGAATTCAAGGTTTATCCTATTTCTCAAATTTCAATCTTTAAAGGTGAAATCGAACCGATTCCTCCTGGATCTAAGATAGAAATACTAAAATAAACTTTCGCAAAATAGACATTTGTTCGAAGTACATTCGCAACCTTAAGTGTATATATTTGACAAAAATCCGAAAGAAAAATAGGTTTTTCTCTCCCTTTCTTCCTATCTCTTTTACTCCTCGGGCCTTACTAAACCATCTTGGTAAGGTTACACTTTTATTATCGAAGAGTCGTGCCACTGGCTGACTCTTCTTATCTATTCTTTAACCAACGAATAAACCCAGTTACAACTTCTTGTGGTCGTGCTAAACATTTTTCATCAAGAACAGGATAACTATCTGCGTTATGCTGTTTAAACCATTCTGAGCGTTCCGTATCGTACTCCACATTGTGATATTTTTTAGATTGGATTTCTAGGATCCCCCATTTTCCCCTATAACAACAAAGGAAGTCGGGTTCTTTATTTTGAGATTCAGAGTTGTTTTTCATAATACCATAAGGTAAAGGAAAAAAAAGAATATCCTCCTTAAGCAACTCTTCATAAATCACTACCTCAGCTTTCGACCTAAAACGTAAAGAATTTTGCCATTTTCCATGAGGAACTAGCTTCATCCCTATTTCACTAGACTCAAACACTGCTTGATTATAAATATTGTCTCTCCAACCTTGGGGTGCATTTGGTATATTAGTTTCTAACCAAACATTAAAATCGTGGCCATAAACGCCATTTGAAACTTCAGAAATCATGTCTTTGTAACTCCATACATGTATATATGTAGAAAAATCAACATTAAACGCAACATTTATTATATTACTAATAGTTAAATCTCTTGTAATACTAACACAATCTAAATTAATCCATTTAATAAAGTCCACAAGAATTTTATCTGCATCTGAACATTTTTTATCCAATACTACTGCTAATGTATACAGATAATTTTCCTTTAGTCTGTTAACTTCTTTATTGTCTGAATTAGATTGTGCATCAAAAAAATCCTGAAAATACTCCCCCACATTATCTCCCTTTCAAAACATTTATAATTCTATTTATTTATAAAATACTACCTTTAAAAATATAACAATTTCCCTCAAAACTTCCAACTGAAAAATTCATTTTGAAAATTAGGAAAGAGGTCTTTTACCGAAGCATTTTAGAGGGACTCCTCCGATGGGGTTATGGGCTTGCCGTTCTTAAGGATGATTACTACCCTGGTTGTCCTCGAGATCCAATGCCTGGCTGCTTCTGGCGTTAGTGTTTTGTACCTCTAGGTCGGGTTTGCTGTTTGCTATTCTTACACCTTATTTGAAATTGTTCTTTGGAAATTTGAACATATTCACACCTACCTTTACCATCAACGTTATTTTTTATTTAAAATTATTGTTTGATTTTTCTTTCGTCCCTTATCAAAGTACTCTTAGAGATGCCTGTCAGTTCCCCAACTTCTTTATATGAAAGTGGTTCTAGTAACCTCAAAGCGTGTTCTTTCTGGTTCTTAGTGAATTTATTCGGCCGTCCTACACTTATTTGTCGTCTCGTTTGCTTAGTGATTACCTTCCTGAGTGCGTTCCACAATCATATCCCGTTCCGTTCAAACTCTGCAAAAGCACACTGTTGACCTGGGGAACGATCTAATTTCTTTACAACCACTGTATCTCCTCTATTAATAGCTGCAATAACGGCCTATCCGCTTTGGTATCAGTAATCTTCTCCGAAAAAACCTTGTCACTGCCTTCCTTTTCTAAAGCTTTAATTGTGTTTCAAGATCCTGTGTTAGCGTACTTACTCTAGCATATCCATATTTCATTTTTATGGGCCCTTTTCTGCTTATATTTATGACACTAAGTATAGAAACCTATCTATACCTTGATTTTAAAGGACCTTGTATTAGTGTCAATTCCTTAAAAGTTATGGCACTTTTAAATTTTAAAATTACTTCATTAAGAGAGACATGTCATAAACTGACATTAGCTTCATCCAAGTTTGTTGCTGTAATGGGCTTTATAACAAAACTATATTTCCTTGCATGACATTTACAAGGGCTTTTTCAAGAAAATAGTACTTTATGCCTTTATTTTTTTAGTTGAATTTCCTTATGTGAATTTCCGCTTCGCGGGTTCCTCCCTTCGCTATCGCTTCGGAAGTCACATCTAATAGAAGAAGCTTTTTTTGGTTCGGAAGTATTCTAGAAGATGTTAGGCATTTATGCCTTACATCTTCTAGAATACTTCATGGGATTATAAAGGGTGATAACCCTTATACGGTAATTCAAAAAAGTACCTTTTATATTTACCTCTTTAACGGATAGCCATTTTAATGCTGATATATCAGCAGTTCTAATAAATTTAAGAACTTTTATATTCTCTTACTTTTTTATGTCTGAAATGATTCCTTCCCCCGTTTTTAAAGTGGAGGGGAAAATTAATATGTTTAATATAACTATAGTAGATTCAATAATGGGGTCAGGTAAAACTTCCTGGGCAATTCAATATATGAAAAATACTTCAAATTCAACCAGCTTTATTTTTGTTACACCATTCCTAACTGAATTCGATAGGATAAAGAATAGCGTCCCGAATTGTAAAATTTTTGATCCAGAAAACAAAGGCAATGGTAAATTAGCTAATTTTAAGGATCTAGTCCGAGGTGGATTTAATATTGCTACTACCCATAGGCTTTTTGAAATGGCCGATTTAGAACTAATTGAACTTATCGCGAACAAGGATTATGTTCTTATTCAGGATGAAGTTATTGAAGTAGTTAGTCCTTACGAACTAAAAAAGCATGACTTTGATCTTTTATATAACAGTCAGATGATCTCTGTAGATCCTAATACAGGTGCAGTCATTTGGAACGAAAAAAGTCCCTATCAGGATACAAAGTATAATGATTTGAAGAGGTTGTCGGATACCAAAAACTTAATTTACTTCGAGAATTCCATTTTGTTTTGGACTTTTCCTATTACAGCTTTTATGGCTTTTAAAGAAATCTATATTCTTACCTACCTATTTAATGGTTCTGATCAAAAACATTACTTTGATATGAACCATGTTTCTTATAACTATAAAGCTATCACTCTTCTTGAAAATGGACTATACCAATTAATCGATTACGAAAAGAAAGTACCGTATAAAAAGGAGAAAATTAAATCCTTAATCAACATCTATCACGGCAAATTAAATGATATTGGTAAGGAAGATTATACCTTGTCAAAGAGATGGTATGAAAAAGACAGTAACAGAATAAATGTTGAAAAAATGCAAAGAAACCTAATAACATATTTTAAAAATAACGTTAAAACTTCTTCCCAAGTTAATATGTGGACCTGTTTTAAAGACCATAAAACTAAATTAAAAGGAAAGGGATACTCGAAAGCATTTGTCCCGCTTAACTCCAGGGCGACAAATGAATACCAGGACAGGCGGTCCCTAGCATATGTTATCAATAGATATATGCAACCTTATAAATTGAAATTCTTTCGATCAAAGGGGTTACAAGTTGAGGAAGACTTAATGGCACTTTCGGAATTAATTCAGTGGATCTGGAGAAGCAGAATTCGAAAAGGAGAATCTATTAATCTATATATACCTTCAAAAAGAATGAGAAGTTTATTAGAGAATTATCTTAACAGCGATTTGTAGTTTTTAATCTATATACCTGAATGTAGAACTAGTTGATATCCAAACGTCCTTATATAGGGGAGAAGACTGTATGAACATAAGTGTTTAGTTTATCAAACTTTAAGGTCGATCCGTTCCTTCTCCTTACGCGGATTGGCTTTTATATTATTGAGAGATCGGAGAATTTGTATATGAGAGTCTATGATCAAAAACAGTTATTGGACCTATTAGATACTAAAACTATTAATATACTTCAAAGCATTTACCAAATTCGTTTAAAGCATATGGCGATCCATCTGAATTGTACGATACAAAATGTTAAATACCACCTTGACCAAGGAAACTTTAAGGATCGGCAGAAAAAAGCTATTTATCAACTATTTCTGGATCAAGGTATGGATCAAACAGAACTAATTTTAATAAATTCTATTTCAAATAAAAAGAGTAAAAGCTACGATGTCCATAAAGAATAACGATAAAAAGGTAGACAAATACCCGAGTTTATAGGCTTTTTAGTAGACAAAAAATGATTAGTGAGGAACGAATGAAAGATATAGCTATTAAGACAGAAATGGGCATTTCATACTTTTAGCGTACATTGAAGCCTATTTCAACACATTCATTAAATATAGGATTTCCTAATTATGTAGAAACGGCATTTTCGATAAATCTTATAAAATTAAACAGCCCATAAACGTCTAAAATAAAACAGGGCTGCTTTTTTTATTCTCTGGGATGGTAGCATTTAATAACAGTATTTTTAAAATATCACCTATCAAACTATAAAATAACTCTTATCATGTTTAAGTAATTCAACCTTCGCTTTATTATATCTTGCAAAAATATTTATACCATCCCATCCATCAGGCATATTATCCTTTTCCAGACGGCCATTTTCTTCTTCATGTATCGTAGCAGTCCAATAATACTTTAATAAAAGATTATAAATAAAGTCAGGCGATATTTCCCCTCTCTCTGCTGCACTCTCACACTCGACTTTAATATATCTTGATTTCGGAACAATATGTTCGAAGACTAATTCTTTTTCACCCCATTTTCTCATTTTAAGTAATTCTAACGCTTTCGCACTAACAAAATCGGTAGAATATCGCCAATCCTTATATCTATATGGCAAATACTCTTTTGTAGTAGTAATGTGAATGTTTGCTAAGAATTTATTTCTTGCTTCACCCATTCCCTTCATATAAATCTCATTTCCGAAGGGAAGACACTTAAGGAAGTAAAAATAATTATCTGCAAAAATCCTTATAAGTTGTTCTCTGCTTGGAATCAAAATTCTCACCTACAAATCTCTAAATAATTTCCTAGGTTCACTCAGCAAACTATTTTATTTACTTATTTCTCCTTATATCAAGACTCTCTCTTTTTTCTTGCGGAACAAGGGCATATATTTCTTCCATCTCTTTCACATCCGTTATAAGCTTTTCAACTACAAAGTTTATTACTTTAAATAAAGCCATTGCCGCTTTTGGATCTTCATCTAGATTAATACCTGTTGGATGGACCCCTGCGTTTCCTATTAGTCGTAAAGAATCTAAAGCTTTCCTTACAGTCCCGGAAGCCGATATTACATCTTTTTCAATAAGACTCTTTATCATATTGTCAATACTTCCTGGCTTGGCCCCAACGTGAATTAAAAGCTTTTCCAAAGCGAGTCTCAATAAAGCAGCAGCCGATTTAGCAGATAAGTTTACAATTGAACTTGCTTCATTATATAAGGCCTGAATTTCAGCTGGCATATCAAAATTAGGCAGTTCAACAAGTGTAGAATTCGGATAGATTAGCTTATTTTCCACCCATAAGGAAACACCATTGCAATGAAAACAACGACTTAATGAAGTAATATATTTATGTTTAACATTGGCTGTAGTATGTATATCAATTCCCTGCTTTACAAAATTCTTTATTTCTTCTTCTAATTTCGTAATAAATAACGAATTATTTAAACTTTCTTCACATATAACATGCCATCTTTGATGACTATAAACCCCGCATTTAGGACAATTAAAGGCTTCAAGTCCTAACTCCGGTGAAACGTATTTTTCTTTTACCATCTTCCAATCCACCTCTCCTTTGTATAAGAAAATTATACCAATTTCTTATGTGAATAGTATAGATAACGAATCTATCTCTCTCTGACTATTGTTTATCTAAGTAAACCCTTCGGAATAACGAAAATAAATTTACTTTCATTAAAGTCGTTCGTAGCCACACAGGGATAAGCAGGTTTATGAAAGCTTGTCTGATTTAATTCTTCATTCCGTTATTAATATGAAAGGTAGTTTTTTATGAGAGGAGGTTCACTAATGTTAAGTAGATTGGAAAAGGAAACTATAATTATTTTTAACGAAGAAGATGAAGTTGCAACTGTATCAACCCTTTCTAAAAAGGTAGCAAACAGATTTAAAAAGGCAGGATACTCTCATACCATGTTGGATACCGATAGTTACCTCTTTGAAATACCCAAAAGAAATATTAAGATTTTGGAAGACAACAATAAGCGGAAATCTTTTTATCCTTCGGGTAAAAACCAATAATACAAAATTGAGGCTGCTTACCCACCTGTGTCAGCAGGGTAAACAGCCCTTTTCTATCACTCTAATACTATGAATACCATATTAGGAGATCGTTAAATGACCCGCCTCTCCCAAGTTGGAAACTATACCTTAGAGGATTCATTAACTCTATCCATGCTTTCAATAATAAACTTACCTACTGGACTTAATCCATATTCCTTTTCAAGATATTGCCCAATTTTATCGTGGATCAGGCTACAAACCTCACCATATTTTTTTTACTATCCACATAATCTTTATGTTTAACTACATACATCCACATTCTCCCATAATCTTTTAACCGTTTAAACTCGTATTTTCTCTCATAGCCTTTAACAGGGATATTAATTATGTAGATGCATACTAGCTTATTTAGATATACGTGGTCCAAAACTCAATTTCAAATCGCTTTCTAAGACGTTAGGCAGTATTTTTGTTTCATCGTGTTCCCTAAGTTGAACACCATTAATAGTTTGAAACATTTAATCCCTCCTAACAATATGATATAACCCAGGATAATTTTAGCACCTAATAAAATATAAATTTCTGACAAAAATTACGTTTTTGTGTCGAAAATCACTAAAAAAAAGCCGTCCCTAGGTAGGACGGTTAATTATTATTATTTACCGAATATACTATTTAGTGGTGAAAAAGTGTTGTGCTGCCTTCTAACATCAAAATCTGTCATTTGTATATATTTCCGGACCATATTCATGTGACTATGACCTAAAATTTTCTGTAATGAAAAAGGGTCTCCACCATTCATAATATAAAGTAAAGCACCTGTATGTCTAAAGGTATGAGGACTAACTCGCTTATTTATTATTCCTGCCTGCCTACCATAGTCTCTTAAAATTATCCGGATAGTACTCGGATTGATTTGACGCCCATCATACGTAAGAAACAAGTATTCTGTTTCAAAGTCTTCTGTTTCCTTCATATACTCATTAAGTAATTTAATAGTTTTTGTAGACAGAGGAACATTCCTAGATTTCCTTGTCTTCGTTTCTTCTGCTTCCAACTTTATAAACCCAGCTTTTAAATCGACATTACAACGTTTGATCGCTACTAACTCGGAAATTCTTACTAAGGTATCTAACATTACTAGAATGATTATTTTATCTCTAAAACCGGTATATAGATCGTCATCAATCACAGATAATAGTTGTTTTATTTCAGTGGCTGTCAGAGACTCTAAGGTATCCTCCGGTGTTTTTACCGGCTTAAAATTTTCATGTAACGGTGTATCGATGAACCCCTCATAGTAACAGAAACGGATAAAAGCACGCATTGTTCTTATTCTGACATTTGCGGTTACAGGAGATAGTTCTAATTCATGTAACATATAGCCAATAAAGCCGCGGAAAAGATCTATAGTAATTTCCTCGGCAGAATGATCCTCTCCTATATACTTCTTAAAATACTCAAAGTTACTATAGTAGTCCCTAATAGTCCTGGATGAAAGTGCCTCAGTTTTCTTCATTGACATAAACCGATCGAACATCTCATACAGAGTAAGTTCATCGGTCACCTTTCTCGTACTTCTAGTGCCTTGCCCACGTTTATACTTACGAATTGTTTTCTGTTGCATAAAAATAGCCCCCTATGAATTTTAATAGGCGACTAAGAGTAAATGTCCCGTACGGTTTCACGAATCGGACTCCATCGGTCTTGCTGATTTTTACCGAAAAGACCGTGCAGGTCATTATATGTAGAAAACGTTGAAAATCTTGATTTGGCGGGACTGCCTGGGAATCGAACCCAGCTATCCTGGCACGCAGGACACAAGCGGTTTTGAAGACCGTGGAGGACACCAGTACCCCAATCAGCCCCGTAAGAAGAACCGTGTTCTTAAATGTTGGTTTTTAGACAACATTTTACGACACGGTTACTATTATGGAGCACTTAAGTCTATTTTTCAAGTGTTTATCCCAATATACCACTTGAAAACTACTTTACTGTTAAGCCTAATTCTAGAGCAAGTCGATCATGAATATTATCCCAATTAGCATTCGTGTTATTTATGATCACTGATCTTACCGGTACACCACGGAGAAACTCCTTCTCAGACTGCTTTCTCTCCCGCAAGAAATGAAGCACTCCACTTACCCCTGACAGTCCCCTTTCTTTCCCATACTCCTGACCCGTGTAATACCAGGTAATAAAGTCAAACCAATCCACAGAACGTTTCTGCCTGATTTTCTCTAAGTTCTCTGCTATGTTATCCTGTTCAAAATAAACGATTACTGGATCTAGTTCCAAAATGAGATTGGTTATCTTATGTAAGAAATTGAAAATAATCTCTTTTGAGCAGTTATGTTTTGCTAGTAAGAATGTAAACGGATTTTGTAAATAACAGCACTCTAGTATGTACTCATGGACTCCTGATTTTGCTTGTTCAACAAACTCCTTCCATTTTTCCAAAGCAACTTCTACATAATCTTCTACTGGAAGTTCATACACATCGAAAGCTTTTAATCTCTCAAATAACTCTTTATCATTTTCATATAAACTTGCGTAAGATATGTAATATCTCTCTCCTTTTCGAGTCGCCATACTCCGAACCGAAGGACACTCTTGTCCAATCACATTCAATTGCTCCTCAGTTAGACAAGCGACAGACTCATAATCGGCTGGATGCTGTGGATCTCCCTCTAAAAATAATCTTGCACTTCCTCCTAATCTAGTTGCTAACCATTTGGCACTGGTCGTTTTTCCTGAACCTGGGACTCCTTCGAATATATATAATTTCGTCATACAGTTCTCCTTCTCCCCTTTTTTTAATCGCTTTCAAAACGTTCGTCTTGTCTCCCTGCTAGAAGTTTGGCTATAATAATAGTATTAATAATGTTTTGTAGGTGAGTTTATGTTAAGTGGTTGGTTTTCACTATTTATTATTTTTTGGGTGTTAATACTAGTCGGTTCGTTTGCAATCGGTGGATTTTTTATGTTTCGTAAGTTTTTAAAAAGAATGCCTCTTGAAGATGGAAAGTCTGTCCTCGATTGGGAGGAGCACTTTGTGAATGAGACTCGCGATCTTTGGCAACAGCCTGAAAAGGATCTTCTTGAAGACCTTGTAAGCCCTGTACCAGAACTTTTTCGCGATGTGGCTCGTCAAAAAATCGCTGGGAAAATCGGTGAGCTAGCCGTGGAAGAAAAGCGTCCTTCAATCACTGAAGAGCTCGTGATTCGAGGATATATTTTAGCAACACCAAAACGCGACCATAAATTTTTGAAAAAGAAGCTTGCAGAAAATAAAATCGATATGGCGCCATATCAGCACTTATTTTAAAGGACCGCTTTTTACATAAAGCGGTCTTTTTGTTTGTTAAAAACGCCAAATCCATCATGACTTGACGTTCGTAATCTTATGATTTTGTCAATTTTTCCTGGAATCTTCTAAATTGAAGATACATAGCAATTCTCCACGGAAGGATCATGGAAAAAGCTAAAATAAAGAACATTCCACTTAGTTCCCCATAATCAATTGTAGAGCTTAATAGTAACTTTAGAATGATACGTAACACGAGAAGTCCGAACAAAATAAATACAAATGCACGTGAGCGTTGTAAGTATATTTCATTATCACGTATTTCAAACTTTGAAGTTTTTATTAACAAAATAGAAAAGACTAACCCAACCGCCATCGCTTCAAACAATTCTAGATAGGTCACTCGAAACATCGGGACCACAAACATAAGTGCCCCTGTACTCATAAATAATGGAGGTAGTATGATCTTTTTTACCGTTGCTGGCTTTTTGGCCGCCTTCATACGGACGAACATGGCCAGCATTGCCATACCAATTGCCCCTATTGATGACACAACAACCATGTTGTTCATATTCTTTCATCCCAATCTAAAAATATTTTCCCTATTATTATAACGTATACGCTAGAAACAAAAGAATGTTTTTAGGCTCTTTTCTAAGACATTTTTCTATCTACACATGTTTTCATAACAATAAACTGTGCAAAAACAGCCTATACTGAAAATAAAGAATGCTGACTATCAACGACTAGTCAGCATCTATTATATTTAGCTTAAAACACGATTTACAGCTTCAATTACCCTTCCTTCATCAAAGGGCTTTACAATGAAATCCTTAGCTCCTGCTTCAATGGCTTCTACAACCATTCGCTGTTGGCCCATTGCGGAACACATAATGACCTTTGCTTGAGGGTTAGTTATTCTAATTTCTTTCATGGCCTCTAGGCCACTCATCTCAGGCATTGTAATGTCCATCGTAACCAAGTCTGGTTGTAGCTCATGATAAAGAGCGATCGCTTCTCTGCCATTTTCGGCCTCTCCCACGATCTCGTGGTTATTTCGAATTAGAATGTCTGAAAGGGTCATTCTCATAAATTTTGCATCATCTACGATTAATATTTTTGCCATCGCTGGTACCCCCTCAACACTTCAACAGAATCTTATCTCTAAATCAAACACATATTTAAATATATCGAAATTTACAATCTATGACAAAAAGAATATTTCGACTATTATCGACAGAATCCTCACAACGCATTTAAGACTATTTTCCTATTTATTATAACAGAAAGAATTCTAAATCAAAAGCCTGTAAACCCACCAAACATATTGGTAAAAATGATAATTATTTTTGTCATCCAATCAAAAAATAAGACAATTCCCATTACTATCATAATATAGCCACCAATTTTCATTATTAAAACGTTATGACGCTTGATCCATTGTAATTTTCCAATAAAGAAAGATAGGATGAAAAATGGAATCCCAAATCCAAGAATATAAGCAATCATGTATACCATACCTGACCCGGGGTTAGTCGCTGCCAGGGCAATTACAGACATTAAGATAGGACCAGTACAAGGTGTCCAACCAGCCGCAAAAGCAATTCCTATTAAAACCGACCCAAAATATCCTGAGGGACGGTGTTTAAATTCATATCTCTTTTCCCTCATCAACGATTCTGGTTTCAAAATACCAACGATCACGAAGCCGAAAAAGACGATCACAATAGCGCCTAATTGACGAATAAGGTCCTGATAGCCAGCAAAAATCTCACCTATAAAGGAGCTTCCAAAGCCGATGGCAATAAAAATCATTGAAAATCCAACTAAGAAAAACAATGTATGTAATAAGCTGCGTCTTTGTAGCATGGCATTATCCGTCTTCAACTCTCCCACTGACATACCAGTAATATACGAAAGGAAAGCAGGGTATAAAGGAAGACAACAAGGAGATATAAAGCTCAAAAAGCCGGCTCCAAGTGCAATAAATACGTTTACATCGGTCAAATGTAACCACTCCTAAAAATAATCATTCTTGTTTATTCTATCAAAAGATAAATAGAAAAGATAACAATTAATAATTGAACATTCTGTGACAACAAACAAAAAATAGGCAAGCTCCTTACTCCGTATATCTGTATGTAAGAACCCTGAAAAAATGTTAATGACCAAACAAAATTGTCTATTTCTAGATTTTTTCTTTTGAAATTCTCCTATTTCTTGGGTATACTATGTATATAGTTTCACGAAAGACTTTGGATATTATTTGGAAGGGACTAAACAGAATTGTCAAAACAGGAATTTTTAGCACTCATTGAAAAGAAACGAGCGGAGCTAATCGAGATCGCTATGATCAGTGGACTGAATTCTTCTACTGCCCTTCATTACAGTCAGGAATTGGACAATCTATTAAATGAATATAACCGTATCTTTTTAAAAAAGGTTCCCACCTATTAAAAAACAGCTTGAGATCAAAGCACCTCAAGCTGTTTATTTTTTAGCTGACAACGTCCTCCATTTTATCGGCTAAATTATTTTGCAGAAGATACATCTTATAGTACAACCCTCTAAGTGACAGTAATTCCTGATGACTACCCCTCTCGACGATTTCCCCTTGATGCAACACTAATATGAGTTCGGCATCTTGAATGGTTGATAAACGATGGGCAATGGCAATCGTTGTTCGACCTTTTCGCATACGTGCAAGAGCTTCTTGAATTGCTTCTTCTGTCTCTGTATCAATATTGGCGGTTGCTTCGTCCAAAATTAATATTTTTGGATTAGCTGCTACCGTCCGAGCAAAGGCAATAAGTTGGCGTTGTCCACTGGATATCGTAGATCCCCTTTCCACCATTTGATGCTCGTATCCTCCTTCGAGCTTTTCAATAAATGGATGTGCCTGAACAAACTTCGCAGCTGATTCTACCTCTTCTATGCTCATCTTCTCATTATGCAAGCGAATATTATCTGCTACGGTTCCAAAAAACAAGAAAGGATCTTGAAGAACCAGCCCCATCTTTTTCCGAAGTTCTTTTTCGGGATATTCTTTAATGGAATGCCCATCCACTAAAATATCTCCTCTTTCGAATTCATAAAATCTCATCATTAAATTAATAATTGAGCTCTTACCACTGCCGGTATGGCCAACTAGAGCAACCGTCTCACCCGGTTTTGCAGTGAAGGAAATATTTTTTAGCACATCTCTTTTTCCATCGTATGAAAAACTAACACCACGAAACTCTACTTCACCCGCTTCAATCTTATTAGTTGTCTCCTTTTGTAAAGGCGATAACTCCTGTTCATCAAGAACGTTGAATACCCTTGAAGCAGCGACAATTGCCTGCTGATATAAAGAAAGACGCATCATCATATTGTTTACTGGCTCAAAGAATCGATCTAGATAGTTAACAAATGCATACAACACTCCTATTTGGATGGGACTATCAAATGATGAAATACCAAAATAACTCAGAACAATAATCAAGGCACCCACATATACAAGATCAATTGCAGGCCGTAAAAGTAAGCCATCTACTTTGATATTCCTCATGCCTGCAGCAAAATGCTTATCATTCGTCACTCCAAATTCTTCTCGCATTCTTTTTTCCTGACGAAAAACTTGAATGATTCCCATGCCTTGAATCGATTCACTTAGCTTTGCGTTTAACTGACTTAGGCGCTCCCTCATATCATGGTAAAACTTCGAGCTTAGTTTTCGGTACAAGCTCATAATGAAAAAAATCACTGGTAGAATGACTAAACAAAACATTGCTAGTTTAACATCCAATATAAACATCGCAATAAAAATACCTGTAATGAGGAACCCGCTTTGAATAAACGTCACTAGCACCGTCACAAACATATCTTTAATTGCTTCGGTATCATTTGTCACTCTAGATACAATGCTTCCAGCAGGAGTTTTATCAAAGAATTTCAGTCCAAGCGATTGTACCTTTGAGAAGATATCAATCCGAATCTCCTGAATAATCTTCAAGGCAATCTCTTGGAATTTTAAGAGCTGAAAATAGGAAATAATGACGTTTAAAATTTGGATACCTAAATACGCGGCACCTAGCATAAATAATGGTTCAAACAAAAGGTTTCTAGGCTTTAAATAGTCGTCAATAAATACTTTTACTAAAATAGGGCCAAGTATATCGCCAATGGTAGTAAGTAATAGGAGACAAAATGCCAACACGATCGTTTTTGTGTGTGGCTTAGCGTAGGCGAGGAGCCGAACTAATACTTTCCACTGCTGCTTCCCTTCTGATAACTGCTGATTTTCCATCTTTTATCCTCCATGCTCCACAAGATCTTCCAATTGCTGCCTTAGGTACATTTCCTTATACCATCCTTCTTGACCCATTAATGTATCATGTGTACCCGATTGTGCAATCTGTCCATTTTCAACGACCAAAATAAGATCGGAATGCTGAATGGCACTTAGTCGATGAGATGTAATGATGGTTGTCTTTCCCTCACGGTTCTCTTTTAGCGATGTCAAAATCGCCTCTTCAGTTTTAGCATCGACCGCTGAAAGAGAGTCATCTAGTATGAGAACTTCTGGATTTAATAATAGAGCACGAGCAATGGAAATACGCTGCTTTTGCCCACCAGATAACGACACCCCCCTTTCACCGACGAGAGTATCATAACCGTCGGTGAACTGGGTAATATCATCATGAATATTAGCTATTTTCGCTGCCTCCTGTATCTCTTCCTTTTCGCATAGAGGCTTAGCGAAAGAGATGTTTTCACCGATCGTAGCAGAAAATAAGAAATGATCTTGTGGAACATAGCCGACCGCTTCTCTTAATTTGTCAATTTTATATTGAGTAATTTGCTTTCCACCAAATGTAATTTGACCATTGGTGACATCATATTCTCTAATCAATAGCTTTAGTAACGTCGTCTTCCCCGCACCAGTCTTTCCTACAATACCGAGTGTTTGTCCCCTTTTTAGTTCAAAATGAATTTCTTGTAGGATGGGCTCTGCTTCGTTCGGATAGGTGAATTCCTGGATATGATAAGTAACATCCCCGCTCGGAGTCACGTTTATCGCTGATTCTTCATCCACAATATCTGCTTTTTCATTTAATAAGGCAATAACGCGATCATAAGAGGCTCTCCCTCTTTCAACAATATTAAACAACCAACCAAAGGCAAGCATTGGCCAAATTAATAAGCCTAAATATGTTGTAAAAGAAACCAACTGTCCGATCGTTAACTCCCCATTAATGACATATCTAGCACCAAATGTGAGTGAAAGAAAAAATGAAATTCCTACAATAATGGAAATCGTTGGATCAAATAAGGAGTCCACCCGAGCAACAGAAATATTCTTATCCACAACATCATGGGATTGCTTTCGAAAATCTTCAATATCTTCTTTTTCCTGTCCGAAGGTTTTTATCACTTTGATTCCTGTGATACTTTCCTGTGTTTTATCGTTTAACGATGAAAAAGCTTCCTGTGCGAGGTGAAAACGCTTGTGAAGTAATGTTCCGTACCAACTAGTTAAAATTGCCATAATAGGCATCGGAATCAAGCTAATTAACGTAAGTTTCCAGCTAATAGTAAAAGCCATCGCTAAAATGACAAATCCACCTGTAGAGAGAGAATCAACAAAAGTAAGTACCCCCACACCAGCCGTCTGCTGTATCGCTTGGATGTCATTGGTCGCATGGGCCATTAAATCTCCCGTTCTTCTTCTTTGGTAAAAGGATTGTGACATTGAAGTAAAGTGATGAAACAACCGATTTCTCAACTGCATAGAGAGCTTAACCGCTGACCCAAAGATCATGATTCTCCAATAATACCTGAGTATGTACATCATTAGAGCTGCTCCTACTAACAGGAGCAAATATGTGCCTAACAGCTTCATCGTTAAAGACCCTTGCTCAATATGATCGACTACAAGCCCAATCACTTTTGGAGGAACAAGCTGCAAAAATGCTACAATTAACAACAGAAGAACCCCAGTGATATACGCTTTTTTCTCCTGCTTGAAAAACCACATCAAATCAATAAAAACTTTCATTCTCCACAGCCCCCCAACCCTAAAAAACAATTCCTGTAACTAGAATAGTTTACCAAATGTTGCGAAAATTAGGAAGATACTTGCAGTGTTTTGGTATTGTTCCTTTAGTTTAATGAATGGGTGAAGTATTGTTATTTCAACTTCATAATTTAGTTCCTTCGTTCCACTAATTCCTGGAAATCATAGGTCTTAAAATCAAATTTAGTTCCCTCTTTCCACTAATTCCTGGAAATCACAGGCCTTAAAATCAAATTTAGTTCCCTCTTTCCACTAATTCCTGGAAATCACAGGCCTTAAAATCAAATTTAGTTCCCTCATTCCACTAATTCCTGGAAATCAAAGGCTTTAAAATCAAATTTAGTTCCCTCATTCCACTAATTCCTGGAAATCACAGGCCTTAAAATCAAATTTAGTTCCCTCAATCCACTAAATACTGGTAACCATAGGCGCTAAATTAGTCCTTCACAATAAAAAACGCCATGATGGCGTTTTCATTTTGTACTATTGTTGTTTTTATCATCGTCACCTTTACCTGGATGAACGGCCTGATAAATAGCATTTGAAAATTGGTCGACTTCTTCCATTGTTCCACCATGCTTCTGGTTATCTGTACCTAGCTTACTTTTATCTCCTTTTACTGGGTTATGAATACGTACCATATTCCCACACCTCCTCCTCTATAGGATGGACATTTCCTATCCTACTTATCAAAAATTAGTCTGGTGATGAACGAAATCACTTTGTCCTGTATAATAGATGAGATAAATATTTACAGGGTGAGTGTGATTAGGTGGTTAATGCAATTGGATACGTCACGTTTTTAACATACGATTTAAATCATCGTTTTTCTATTCGAAAGAACCATAATGTCATTAAAATACATAGCTATAAAGAAATAACTGATCAAAAAAACAGACCAGCTTATGAGATTACCTGTAAATATAGTGTTTACTTACCTGTTCATTATGAATGTAAATCATTAGAAGATTATACAGGTAGAGTCTATCCTTTCTTAGAGCAATTTCTTAGGAACATTATTAGGACTGAAGTCCACAGCTTAACTTATAAAGAACCTCCGATAAGGAGAAGACGAAAAAAACAGGAAAGAGATTCAGCAGAATAAAAAAAACACCTTTTCTGTTTTTTGAGCAGAAAAGGTGGTCTTTATTCGGGATTGAGTCAATCAAACCATAAGCCTATGTACAAGGGCTTGTCCGTGACAAATTACTTGCCCGTTTGCTTGTTCATTGCTGACATCATTTGATTGATTTTCTTCTGAGATGGTTTCATTCCCATTTGCATCATCATCATTTTTAGCATTTGTTCATTAATTGGTGGGTTTTTCTTTAAGTAGCTCATCATGTAACGGCGAGCAATGAAAAAACCTAGTGCAACACCTGCTGCTAAAGCAAGTACGCCTACTAGAATATGCGTCCACATACTAAACTTCCTCCTTCATGTTGTCTATCATACAGTGTACTAAACCAAATGCTATTATACAATATTTGCTGTGCAATTTCTCCTATTTTAAATCAACTTTCTTTCCTTAATTGGTCTAAGCCACCCGTAACGTTCATGTACAAGGTCAATTGCCAAAAAGGAACTCTCACTTTTACGTAGAACTTCGAAGAAAAGTGTCTCTGCATCATAGCTACCAAATGCATGGAGAGTAATATGCTTTTCAAATATCTCTAGCTTCGCAGAGCTTACGTTTCCATTTTGAATATAGTATATCCCCTGTTTGTGTTCAAAATCCTGATTTTTCCCTAGTTGTTGAAGAATATATTGTTGAAGGCGAAGTGTGGATAGTGGCTTCGTAATAAATTGAATTTGTTTTTTTAATATATTTTTTAGTTCACCGAAGGATTCGTTATACTCAGCAAACAGATCAAAGAACATCTTTTCCCTACCAAAATAATGAGAGGCAAATTCATCATCGATTAAATACAACTGATATGTTCTCACCAAGTTTCCTCCTCGTCTGACCAAATGTTATTTCTCTCTATTATAAAGAAGTAGAAATAGAACGTTTGTCTTTCGTCGTCAAAAACTTCCACTATTTTTGTCGGAAAAAGTCGTAGGTCTTGATACAAAATAAAAAGGCTGTTCTATTTATTAGAACAGCCTTTTAAAACTTATAATAGAGCCTTCACTCTAGCAACTACATTTTCTACTGTAAATCCGTATTCTGCCATGATTTTTTCACCAGGAGCAGAAGCACCGAATGTATCAATTCCTAATACTTCCCCTTCATCTCCTGCATAACGATGCCATCCTAGAGATGATCCCATTTCGATAGCTAAGCGCTTTTTAACAGTTGGAGGAATCACACTTTGCTTATATTCACGAGATTGCTTTTCAAAGCGATCCCATGAAGGCATACTTACTACTGAAGCTGAAATTCCTTCTGCATCAAGTGCTTTTTGCGCTTCAACAGCTAAACCTACTTCTGACCCAGCAGCAAGTAATAATACATCTGCTTGTTCTTTAGATGCTGGAGAAATGACATAAGCACCTTTCTTAACGCCTTCGTACGCATTTTTATCCGTGTCTTTAATGGTTGGTAAGTCTTGTCTTGTTAAAACTAAAGCTGTTGGAAGATCAGTTGATTCAAGCGCAAGCTTCCAAGCTGCTGCAGTTTCATTACCATCTGCCGGACGTATAACACCTAAGTTTGGCATTGCACGTAATGCAGCAAGCTGTTCTACTGGCTCATGCGTAGGTCCATCTTCCCCTACTGCAATTGAGTCATGAGTAAACACATACGTTACAGGAAGCCCCATTAATGCAGCTAATCTGATTGCTGGACGTAAATAGTCAGAGAATACAAAGAATGTTCCTCCAAATACCTTTACTCCACCATGTAGAGCCATACCATTTAACGCAGCACCCATCGCAAATTCACGAACTCCAAACCAAATGTTCTTACCTTCAAACGATTCAGGAGTAAAATCGCCTACTCCTTTAATCATTGTTTTATTAGAACCAGCTAGGTCAGCTGAGCCCCCGATAAACGAAGGAGTGTTCTTAGCGATAGCATTTAGTGCTTCACCTGATGATGCACGGCTAGCAAGTGCTTTTCCTTCAGGATAAACAGGAAGGTCCTTGTCCCAACCTTCTGGAAGCTCACCGTTAATAGCAGATGTTAACTGTTGAGCAAGCTCAGGATACTCATTTTTATAAGAATCGAAAAGGTCGTTCCACTCATTTTCTTTCTTTGCACCAGTTTCCACAATGTATTTGTTGAATGTGTCGTATACATCTGAAGGAACATGGAAATCTTCTTCAAATGTCCATTGGTAAGCTTCTTTTGTTAACTTTAATTCGTTAGCTCCAAGTGGGGCACCATGAACATCTGATTTACCTGATTTGTTTGGAGAACCGTATCCGATTACTGTTTTTACTTCAATTAGTGTAGGACGATTTTGATCACCTTGAGCTTCTTCAATTGCTTTTGCAATTTCCTCAAGATTATTTCCATCCTCTACACGAAGATATTGCCAACCATATGACTCAAAGCGTTTTGCAACACTTTCAGAGAATGAACGATCTAAGTCACCATCAAGAGAGATATCATTTGAATCGTATAATACAACTAAGCGACCAAGTTTTAAGTGTCCTGCTAGTGAAGCAGCTTCAGCAGAAACACCTTCCATCAAGTCACCGTCACCACAAATACTATATGTATAATGATCTACTACATTGTAGTTGCCTTTATTATAAGTGGCTGCTAAATGTCTTTCAGCCATTGCCATACCTACTGCCATTGCAATCCCCTGTCCTAGTGGGCCAGTCGTTGCATCTACACCTGGGGTATGTCCAAATTCAGGGTGACCAGGAGTTTTACTTCCCCATTGACGGAAACTCTTAAGATCATCCATTGTTACGCCATAACCTGATAAGTGAAGAAGACTATACAGCAATGCAGAACCATGCCCTGCAGATAAAACAAAACGATCACGGTTAAACCACTCTGGGTTTTTAGGGTTATGATTCATAAAACGTGACCACAGAGTGTAAGCCATTGGAGCAGCCCCCATCGGCATACCTGGATGGCCGGAATTAGCTTTTTCAATTGCATCAATTGATAAAGTACGTATTGCGTTAATTGCTAGTACATCTTTTTGTTCAAACATTTTTTCAACCCTTCCTATTCTTTATCTCAATAATCCCACTTTTTAATATTATATCTGCTCTATTATTTATACAACAGATTGCCTTAATAAATTTAGAAAAAAAACATATATTTTTTAATTTTCAGTGTTTTCTATCATTTTTTGGTAAATAAATTTAGTGGATTAATGTAGTTTTTTACTATTTTTCAATCTCTTGAGCTTTTCAGGTGTAACATCATCACCCAAAGGATCAACAATTTTTACACCTTGGAGCGTTCCTAGCATAGATGATCGAAATGTTTGTAAATATTCACTACGAAGCTTTGACTGCTCCTTTGCTTCCGTCTCAGTTAATCCATCAGCTTTTGCTTTTTTTGCTAGTTCATTGATTCTAGCCATTTTTCCCTTCGGTAGCATCTCTTTGCTCCTTCTCTTTTAGTTTTACTAATAGAAATCATGTTACTAAAAGTTATAGTCTTTGACAAGGAAGAAGCGTAAAGAGGTACGAATAACAAAAAATGCCAACGATTTTTATGACTTGTTGGCATTTAGTGAGATATTTTTTTGATGTTTTAGCTCTTCTATGTATTCAAGATATCTCCGATTTACTGTAGCTTTTGAAATATCATAACCAAACCCTCTTAAAGTAGCAGCGATTTCAGAGAATGTTAAATCATTGTTTCGTAACCGTACAATCTCTGTTATCGGTACTTCAATACGTTCTCTCCCGGCATGAACACCTTTGTTTTTCAGATTTTTCTCTGGTCTGTAACCGTTTTGAACAGCTCTGTTCATTCCTCTTTTAATTTTACTATTATGAAGCTTTCGCTGATATTCTTCTACCATACTTACAATTTGCAAAACCATAGAATCCGATTCGGACAATTGTAACTCACCATTATGTGATACACTGAAAAGTTTGATGTTATCCTTAAGTATACAATGAAGCAAAGCAATTTTGGCATTTCCTCTACCAAGTCTCGTTTCATCCTGAATTAGGACAGCTTCTACTTTCTCTTCCTTTAATCGTGACAGCAGGAGCAAAATACCTTCTCTGTCAAAGTCATATCCACTCGCCTGTTCTTTTATCACTTCAACAACTTCCATTCCGTGTTGTTGTGATAGCTTCAATAGTTCTTCTTCCTGCCTTTTTAGAGAAGAGTACTGTGATTCTTTTTCAGTACTAACTCTACAATAGATAATTGCCTTCATAATCCCTCCTATTTCGATGCTAGCTGAGTAACAGTGGAATCGTTTAATTCAACAGGGATATAGATCTTATCTCCTACTAATAATACATTTCCATTAATATCATTGATTTCTTCCACCCAGGAAACAAACTCTGTTTCAGATAATGCATGTTTATCTGCATAGTCCTTACAAAGATCCCAAAGTGTTTCCCCTTCATTAATTGTTACAGCCATATATTTTTCCTCAACTGATTCATCATTAGAAATTACTAAAATAATAGACGATAGGATAGATAAGACAACTAGAATAATAGCATATGAGTATTTGTTCCATAAATTTTTCATGTAAAACACCTCTATTAGAATGTATGTTCGTATTTATATTTATATTATAGACCGAACATCTGTTTTGTGTCAACGATTATTCGAACTTATGTTTGTATGCACTGGTAGAACATGCTATAATAAAGTCAAGATTAACCAATGAGGGGCGGTAAGTATGACAAAACTATCAAAACGTCAGGTAGATATACTAGAATATATAAAAGAAGAAGTTAAACAAAAGGGCTATCCGCCTTCCGTTCGTGAAATTGGCGAAGCTGTTGGTTTAGCGTCAAGTTCAACCGTACACGGCCACTTAGCTAGACTTGAAAGTAAAGGGTATATCCGCAGAGACCCTACAAAGCCACGAGCAATTGAAATTCTGGATCTTGATGAGGTAGTAAGTAATATACCAAAATATAATATTGTTAACGTTCCTGTAGTCGGAAAAGTAACTGCGGGTATACCTATAACTGCAATCGAGAATGTGGAAGAGTATTTTCCTCTCCCAGAACGTCTTGCCCCTGCGGATGAACAAGTATTTATGCTTGAGGTTATGGGAGACAGTATGATTGAGGCTGGTATCCTTGATGGTGATTACGTGATTGTGAAGCAGCAGCAAACAGCGAATAACGGTGATATCGTTGTTGCCATGACTGAGGAAGATGAAGCAACAGTGAAGAGGTTCTTCAAAGAAAAGGATTATGTTCGTTTGCAGCCAGAGAACTCATCCCTAGCACCAATTATCCTACGAAATGTGTCTATTCTTGGAAAAGTTATTGGAGTATATCGTCATATTCATTAATTAGTGAAAGCAAGCATCGAATGATGCTTGCTTTTCTTATTATCACAATGGCTCAAAGCTCTTTCTTCGACTAAACCAATGAGCCACAAGATACAAGAACAATATGATAAAGAATGAATAGGTATAAGCCCAATCTATTTTCTTATACATATCCATCATCGCCATCATCGGCATCCCAATGTATGCACTAATACCAGCCACAATGATTCCCTTTATAAATGGATTAACGTTCGGTTTGTATTGAAGGAAAAACATAATAAGGACCGGCATAAGAGAATAACGAAGCGAATAACTTATTGTCGGAATTGGAATGGCTTTTACTGGATAAACCCACCTTCCATGTTCCACTCCTAACGCATCAATCGTTGTAGATAGTATCATTACGATAAATACTGAAAAAAGCAATCGTGCTGAGCTCTCCCTTTTACGGAATATTGCCCAGAGTGCCCATGGAACAATGATCATTAACACCGCAACCCACCATTGCCAAGTGAAAAAAAAGGCATTTATGGTCGCATCTATAATAAGATGATTTCCCTCTTTAATTAAGTCGGTTCCTTTTTCGACTCGCTTTAGACCATCTTGAAACGTCATCATTTTTCCCCCGCAACATAACTTCAAATAACTGTAATTGGTTGTATTATTTAGTAAAATTGAGATTTTTATTCACGAGCCTTAAATCGTTTCAAGTTAGTTTTATAACCGTCCTCCACCATTAACAACATACAAAAAACCCTCAAACACATTAAAGTGTTTGAGGGTTTCTATGAACGGATTAATACATTGACATGTATTGTTCTCTTTCCCATGGATGTACTTGCGTACGGAACATATCCCACTCGATCTCTTTTGCTTCTACGAAGTGTTCGAAGATATGCTCTCCAAGAGCATAAACCATTGTTTCGTCTGACTTTAAGTTATCTAAAGCAGCAGCAAGTGTAGCTGGTAGATCTTCGATACCTACAGCTTGACGCTCTTCTTTGTTCATAACGTAGATGTTGCGGTCAACTGGAGCTGGTGGTGTTAAAGAGTTCTTCACTCCGTCAAGTCCTGCAGCAAGTAATACAGCCATTGCTAAGTAAGGGTTAGCAGCTGGGTCAACGCTACGTACTTCTACACGAGTGGAAATTCCACGAGAAGCAGGGATACGGATTAGCGGTGAACGGTTTCTAGCAGACCATGCAACATAGCAAGGTGCTTCGTAACCAGGTACTAAACGCTTATAAGAGTTTACAGTTGGGTTTGTTACAGCTGTAAAGTTTGGAGCATGCTTAATGATACCAGCGATGAACTGACGAGCAGTATCACTTAGTTCTAAGTTTCCAGTTGGATCGAAGAATGCATTCTTGCCTTCTTTGAATAAAGAAACGTTACAGTGCATTCCAGAACCATTTACTCCGAATAATGGCTTCGGCATGAATGTAGCATGTAGACCGTGCTTACGTGCAATTGTTTTAACAACAAGCTTGAACGTTTGGATTTGGTCACAAGCACTTAATGCATCAGCATATTTGAAGTCGATTTCGTGTTGTCCTGGAGCTACCTCATGGTGAGACGCTTCAATTTCAAAGCCCATTTCTTCTAGCTCTAACACGATATCACGACGGCAGTTTTCACCAAGGTCTGTTGGAGCAAGGTCAAAGTATCCACCGTTGTCGTTTAATTCAAGTGTAGGCTCTCCAGCTTGGTCAAGCTTGAATAAGAAGAATTCTGGCTCAGGTCCAAGATTGAAATCTGAGAATCCTAAGTCTTGCATTTCTTTAATAATTCTTCTTAAGTTGTTACGTGGGTCACCAGCGAATGGAGTTCCATCTGGATTGTAGATGTCACAGATTAAACGTGCCACTTTACCTTTTTCAGCTGTCCAAGGGAAAACTACCCATGTGTCTAAGTCTGGATATAAGTACATGTCTGACTCTTCGATACGAACGAAACCTTCGATAGAAGAACCGTCAAACATCATTTTGTTGTCTAAAGCTTTTTCAAGCTGACTGATAGGAATCTCAACGTTTTTGATTGTTCCTAAGATGTCAGTGAATTGCAGACGAATAAACTTAACATTTTGTTCTTCTGCCATTCTTGTAATATCATCTCTTGTAAACTTAGCCATTTTGTTTCCTCCCTTGAATAGTAAATCTCTTTTTATTAATGGAAAAAGCGTGACATATCACCTTGACGCAACGACGAGCGATTAAAACGGCCAGCATGCATAAGCTCTGAGCGCAACATTTTACGTAACTCATCATCGGACAGATCACGTCTTGCTTTTTCTGCTTCCTTCACTATTTCTTCTGATAGCACCTGTTGCTCTTTCACAGAAAAAATTTGCTTAATTCCTGCAAGATTTACACCTTGCTCGATCAAATCTTTTATTTCTAAAAGCTGATCAATGTCATTCAAAGAAAACATTCTTCTGTTTCCCTCAGTTCTTGCCGGAGAGATCAATTGGTGCTCTTCATAATATCGAATTTGTCTTGCAGATAGTTCTGTAAGCTGCATCACAATTCCAATTGGAAATAATGGCATGGAACGACGGATATCACTTCCGCTCATTTGCTGTCCCTCCATTTCTCTCTTTCATATTTTTATTATATGAAATGTCAGTTTTTCTGTCAACATAATGTTAGTTTATATAACATGGAATTTTTGTAGAAAAAGAGAAATATTAAAGCTCTCTATAAAATCTACGACTTAATTGAAATCAATTAGTTGTTTTTCAGCTAATCGGTTTAACGCGATCAGTATGGCCATTTTCACATGTGAATAGGTTAGTCCTCCCTGTATATAAGCAACATACGGTGGTCGTATTGGTCCATCGGCGCTTAATTCAATACTTGCACCTTGTATAAATGTTCCCGCAGCCATGATCACATCATCTTCATAACCAGGCATATAAGCTGGGTATGCTGTTACATGTGAATTAATAGGAGAAGCAAATTGAATGGCTTGGCAAAAGGCAATCATTTTCTCTTTGTCATCAAATTGAACCGATTGAATCAAATCTGTCCGTTCTGCATCCCAGGCTGGATTTGTGTTCATCCCTAATCTGTCAAGCATAGCTGAGGTAAAAACAGCACCCTTTAATGCTTGTCCAACCACATGCGGTGCCAAAAAGAAGCCTTGATACATTTCTTGAAGGCTATAAAGAGAGGCACCCGCTTCAGCTCCGATACCCGGTGAGGTCATCCTATAGGAACATGCTTCAACATATTTTTCTTTTCCAACGATATAACCCCCAGTTTTGGCAAGCCCACCACCTGGGTTCTTAATTAAGGATCCTGCCATCAAGTCAGCTCCAACATGGCAAGGCTCTAATAACTCTACAAACTCACCATAACAATTATCAACAAATACGACAACATCTTCTTTTATATTTTTAACAAATTTAATCATGTCTTCAATTTGATCGATGGTAAAAGATGGTCGGTTTGCATAGCCTTTGGAACGTTGAATACCGATCATTTTTGTATTCGGCTTGATCATTGTTTTTACATGTTCGTAATTGACCTGTCCATCCTCTTTTAAATCTACAGTTTGATAAGATATTCCAAATTCCTTTAAGGAACCTACACCATTCCCACGAATCCCTACAATTTCCTCCAAAGTGTCATACGGTTTTCCTGTTATGTAAAGCAGCTCATCTCCTGGTCGTAATACACCAAATAAAGCGATTGAAATTGCATGAGTTCCGGAGATGATTTGTGGACGCACTAGACCTGCTTCTCCACCTAACACATCGGCATAAATTTTCTCTAATGTATCCCTACCAATATCATCATATCCATATCCTGTGGAAGGGATAAAGTGTGAATCACTTACTTGATGGCGCTGATAGCTTTCTAAAACGCGAAACTGATTCGCTTCCACCGTCTCTTCAATTTGTTTATGCTTCGTAAAAATTTGCTCTTCGACCTGCCGAACGATCGGCTTTAATGCTTCCCCAAATGTGAAATGCTGATACATGTTGTTCTCCTAACTAAATACTGTATTGATTAATTTGTCCTAATATTTGGTGATCATTGAGTACATATCCTTTGCACAGATACATATCTTTTTCTTCCTCGAATGCTAACTCCCTTAAAATGGTGTCATTTTTTAATTGGGCTAACAGTTTTCCTTCTGTGGAAGGAACCTCAACTTGGTAAAATTTCATTTCTGAAATAATCACCTGTTCTATTTTTTGCTTTAATAAAAAGCGATCTTCCTCGCTAAATGCTGAAATCTGCAGTGTTTCTGTTTTAGCGGTTGGAACGAAGTCAGGATTTTTCAAGTCTCTCTTATTATAAACGGTTAACTGAGGAATTTGTTGTATATCCAGATCCTCCAATAACTTATGTACTGTTTGTTCATGCTGATATGAATCCGCACTCGACATATCAACAACGTGTAAAAGAAGATCAGCTTCTCTTACTTCTTCTAATGTTGATCGAAAGGCAGCAATCAAGGTCGTTGGAAGGTCTTGAATAAATCCAACCGTATCTGTTAGTAACGTACTAAATCCACTTGGAAGAATCATTTTTCTCGTCATCGGGTCAAGTGTAGCAAACAATTGATTTTCCTCAAACGAATCCGCTTCTGTTAAACGATTGAATAATGTCGATTTACCTGCATTCGTATACCCGACTAACGCCACTTGAAAGGCTTTATTCTTTTTCCGACGTTCACGATATCGATCACGATGCTGCACGATCACTTTGAGTTGTGCTTTAATATCGTCAATTCGTCTTCGTATATGTCTTCGATCGGTCTCGAGCTGGGTTTCCCCCGGACCTCTCGTCCCAATTCCTGCACCAAGTCGTGAAAGTTGCGTACCTTGCCCACCCAACCGCGGAAGAAGATATTGAAGCTGAGCCAATTCCACTTGAAGCTTCCCTTCTTTAGAACGTGCACGTTGGGCAAAAATATCTAAAATTAACTGAGTTCGGTCAATTATTCTTGCTGAGATGTCTTTAGATAAATTTCGTACCTGACTTGGCGAAAGCTCATCATTGAATATGATGATATTCGCTTCCGTTTCCTCCTCTAATGCTCTCAACTCTTCAACTTTTCCTTTACCTATGTATGTAGATGGATGGATTCTGTCTCTTTTTTGAGATAATGTTGCTTGTACAGTGCCTTTTGCGGTTTCCGTTAAAGAAGCTAGCTCCTCCATAGAATAGTGAAATCTTTCATCATCCTCTACGGTTTGACAACCTACGAGAATCACCTTTTCATACTCATGCTTTTGCTCCAAGAAATCACCTCATCGTCCTTTTTTATATCATACCAAATATTCGTTTTTAATACTAATTCACTTCAAATCAAACAAGGCAGGCTACTGTTAGCCTGCCCCATTTTACTCATCTTCTTCAAAGATAAGATCATTGCTTCGTATTGTCATTAAATCATGCCGATCGAAGTTACTTAACATTAACAATCTCATCGCCTGAGCTCGAATCGATTTTTCAAGAACGTTTCTAACGTATCTCCCGTTCGAAAACCCAGCTGGGCTAAACGCAGATTTCACCCAAATGAGATGATCGCGAAGCTTTTTTTCTGCTTCATGGCTTAATGTATATTCCTTTTCCTTCAGCATTCTCTGCCCTATTTCCATAAGTTGCTCAATGCTGTAATCTGGAAAATCAATGACAAGAGGAAACCGAGAATGTAATCCTGGATTGAGCGTGAGAAAATCATCCATTTCTCTCGAATAACCAGCCAATATTAGGATGAATTCATGTTGTTTATCTTCCATATGTTTGACGAGTGTGTCAATGGCTTCTTTACCAAAGTCCTTCTCCCCGCCTCTTCCAAGGGAATAGGCTTCATCAACAAATAGAATCCCCCCGAGTGCCTTCTTTACGAGATCTCTTGTTTTTTGGGCAGTATGTCCGATGTATTCACCGACTAGATCGGCCCGTTCCGCTTCAATTAGATGACCTTTGGAAAGGACATTCATACGTAAAAATAACTTTCCAATCAACCTAGCAACAGTAGTTTTTCCTGTTCCAGGATTTCCTTTAAACATCATATGGAGCGCTTGTTTTCCCGCTTTTAATCCAGCTTCTTCCCTTTTCTTGTTTACATATATCCATGCGTAAATTTCCTTAATCATTCGTTTCATTTCTTCCATTCCAACAAGCGCACCAAGTTCTTCCTCTATCTCCTTTAATGCTGCATGCTCTGGGGGAATGGCCTTTGGAGCCACATATGGTTCGGCAACAGTGGGTTTACGTTTTTGAGAATTTAAGACAATGCTGATTTGTCCATTGTTTTTCATTCGAATTGGTTGGTCCAAAGCTTTCACCTCACATTATAAAACAGTATACGCGCTTGGTGCATGAATTGTGACAATAGCCTATTTTTTTAGTTATATTCACCTTCTGGTAGTAGCGCATGCTTTTCCCATTATTTAAGCGATTACTCTATATGTATTCAGAAAAATTCATTTTAGAAATCAAAGACCCGCTTCCATGAAGAAAGCGGGTCATGAATGAAGTTCCATTATTGCTGCTGTGGACCTTCTAAATCAATTTGTACATTGCGCAGTGGAGAAAAAGTAGAAATGGCATGCTTATATACAAGCTGTTGCTTCCCTTCCGATTCAAACAGAACCGTAAAGTTGTCAAAGCCTTTGATTTGTCCTCTTAATTGGAAGCCATTCAACAAAAACACTGTTACACTTGTACTGTCTTTACGAAGTTGATTTAAAAATTGATCCTGGATATTAATGGCTTGCTTCATAATAAATCCTCCTCTTTTATCTCTATTCATATGTATTCGATTTTATTTTTAGCTTTCCTTCAATATACGTAGAAATTTCAGTAATTTTTTTTTGAATCTGTTCCTCATTTGTCACATCTGTCATATCAAACCAAGTAACATCCATTTTATTTCGGAACCATGTAAGCTGTCGTTTCGCGTATCGACGGGAGTTCTGCTTTAATTGCTCAATCGTTGTTTCAAGCGATTGCTCGTTTGAAAAATAACGAAACCACTCCTTATAACCAATAGCTTGTAAAGCCTGTGTATGCATAAGCCCACGGTCATATAGCTTTTTCACTTCTTTTTCTAGACCTTCTGTTATCATTTCTTCTACTCTTGCATTAATACGTTCATACAAGCGGTCACGTTCCATTGTTAAGCCAATGATAGAAACTTCATACAATGGTTCAATCACCTGCTCCGATTGTATTTCCGTTAACGTTTGTCCAGTTGTCAAATAAACTTCTAATGCACGGATGACGCGCCGAACATTATTCGGATGTATACGATCCGCACTTATCGGATCAACTTGAGACAACTCTTTATGAAGAACTTCCACCCCATCTGTCTTCACTCGGTCTTCTAGCTGTTGTCTCAGATCATCATTATTTGGAGCATCAGAAAATTGGTAATCATAAATGGCTGATTGAATATAAAGCCCCGTGCCACCAACTATCATTGGTAGCTTTCCTCTATTGGTGATTTCCGTAATTTTCATGCGTACAAGCTCCTGAAACTCAGCTACTGAAAACGTCTCATCTGGATTCTTAATATCAATGAGATGGTGAGTAATTCCTTCCATTTCTTCTTGCTTAATCTTGGCTGTTCCGATATCCATTTCTTTATATATTTGCATCGAGTCACCACTAATGATTTCACCATTCAATCTCTTCGCTAACTCAATGCTCGTCCTCGTTTTCCCAACGGCTGTTGGTCCAATTAAGACTACGACTTTTTCCTTCTTCTGTATCATGCTGACACTGCCTTTACAAATTACTTTAGATGCATTGTAGTATAACATGGAACACCATTAACATAAAACCAGAAGCAGGTAAGCCTCTATGCATTATAACCAGATTTTTAGCCGTTATACCTTTGTCATACACTTCCATTTCTTTCTTTTTACATTACAATTATATAACGATTCGATAACAATCGACAGAGAACCCCCAAATTCGTGCTACTTTATATGAAGAGTGTAAAGAGACTTAAAATGAATTGGTGGGATAGATATGTTTGGAACGTTAGAGATTGGAATTGATCTAGGTACAGCAAACGTACTTGTATATAGCAAAAATAAAGGGATTGTCTATAATGAGCCATCTGTTGTTGCACTAGATACTACAACGAATAAAGTTGTAGCGGTGGGACTAGAAGCAAAAGCAATGATCGGAAAGACGCCTGGTAAAATTACAGCGATTCGTCCTCTAAAAAACGGAGTTATTGCCGATTATGATATCACTTCGGAATTATTAAAGTACATTATTACAAAAGCTTCAACCAGAATGGGGTTGACGATTCGAAAACCTAATGTGGTCATTTGTACACCAGCTGGCTCTACCAGTGTGGATAAAAGGGCCATTCAGGATGCCGCAAAAAACGCAGGTGCCAAAAAAGTCTTTCTTATTGAAGAACCAGTGGCCGCTGCAATTGGAGCTGGACTTCCTGTGGACGAACCTGTAGCCAATGTGGTAGTAGATATTGGCGGAGGTTCTACTGAAGTAGCGATTATATCATTCGGAGGCGTCGTTGCCTGCCACTCTATTCGCATTGGCGGCGATCATTTGGATGATGATATTATTCAGTATGTAAGAAAAGAGTACAATGTTCTGATTGGAGAGCGCACTGCAGAGCAAATTAAGATGGAAATCGGTTATGCTCTTGTGGACCATGAAAAAGAAGTGCTAGAAGTTCGTGGAAGAGACCTGCTAACTGGGTTACCAAAAACTATCGAACTACATTCCTACGAAGTTCGTGATGCTATCAAAGAATCACTTCTTCATATACTAGAAGCTGTTCGTGCTACGTTAGAAGACAGCCCAGCCGAATTAAGTGGTGATATTGTAGACCGCGGAGTCATTTTAACAGGTGGAGGCTCTCTATTAAAAGGCATGGAGCAGTGGCTAAGCGAGCAAATCTTCGTTCCTGTACATTTAGCTAACGAACCGTTAGAATCAGTAGCCATTGGTACGGGTAGGGCACTTGATTATCTTCATAAATTACCTTCTGTGGCAAGGTAACTTTCACATAAGCTTCGAAAAAGTCCCACGGTTGTTTGTACCGTTGGGACTTTTTCCGATTTTAATAGTACCATCGACCTTTATTATCAAAGAGAGCTCCACCGAGCAACCCCGCACCAAATCCTAATAAACCAGCACCGAGCGGACTAATCCCTCCACCATATCCCACTCCAGGGCCAGGACCACCACCATAACCTAAGCCGTATCCGCCTCCAAACCCAGTAGTAAATCCAGGTCCTCCGTAGGGAGAAGGATATCCATAACCTGAATGACCGAAGTTTGGTGCTCCATATCCAATAAATGGACTATAATTGGCGCCACCTATACCTACCTTGCTCGGCACTTGGTCTTCAAATCCATAGTATTTTGCATCAGGATATCCAAAACTATCAAATTGGGAAAACGGATTGTAGTTTGGATATCCATTAACATTCCCCATACCGAAAGGGAAAGGTCTTCTCATTTCTCGTTTCAATTGGCATTCCCCTTTTTCTTCTAAATTGTATACATGATACTATATGTACTTATCCCAAAAACGGGTATATATCACGGATAAATAGGCATAAAAAAAGCCCCTAAGAACAGGGCTCTACTCAATATGCTTTTTTCTCATTCTGTTAAAATATATAAATATCGGAAGAGGAATGACAATAAAGCCTAAGCTTTTAATTATTTGGTTTTTAGCATTTTCTCTAATTCTCGATTTTTCATCTTCCACCACTTGTTCATAATCTGCGCGCAGCTCTTCCTCGCTAATTTGAGTGTTTCCTCCTACCTTCTCGCTCTCTCGCATCATCTCGTAGTCAGAAAAACTTTGGTAATATCCTGCCGGGCTCACTAAGTCAGCAGTAGCCATAAATATGGAAATTCCTCCACCGATGACCATCATTAAGGTTGCAAATAAAACTAAATATGTGTATAAGTGCCGTATCATGGTTTCTTCCTCCTCCTTGTTTTTGTTTTTCGCAATATAAGTAATGGCAAAAATAACGATGACAGCTGGAAGAATAGTCGTTAGCAATCCAAAAACAAACATTCATCCTCCCCCTTTCTACCTTCAATATATAGGATAATCGATGCGCAAGCTATACAATTTGTTCGACACTTTTCTTATTTTTTCCCTTTTTGTGTAAAATTACTCCGAAACCAAAAAAAAGAAAAAACTGGATTCTATTGAACCCAGTTCTTACATTACACGTTTAAACATTTTTTCCATTTCATAGGTAGAATAATGAATAATAATTGGTCTACCATGTGGACAGGTAAACGGATCTGAAGTAGACCTCAGCTCATCTAACAGCGCCTGGATTTCATCCTGCCGCAAATGATGATTTGCTTTTATGGAGGCCTTACAGCTCATCATGATAGCCGCTTCTTCACGTAATTTATGAATATCTACCTTTTTCATGTGTAGTAACTGCTCAATCATTTCTTCCATAAGCTCTTTCTCTTCCCCTTTTGGGAGCCACTGTGGATGTGAGCGAAGTATAAAGCTGTTATGACCAAATGACTCTAAGAACACACCTACCCTTTCTAACTCGTGTTGATGTTCCAAAATTTTTAGCGCTTCATCAGTTGAATACTCTAGTGTAATCGGAACGAGTAACTCTTGAAGCTCACTTTGAACATCTCCCACCTTTTCACGGAAATACTCATATTTGATTCTTTCCTGTGCCGCATGCTGATCAATTATATAAAGCCCTTTTTCATTTTGAGCAAGAATATACGTTCCATGCATTTGGCCGATTGGATAAAACGGAGGAATTCTCATTTTGGATACTTGTAGATGATCCCTTTCAACTACGATTTCCTCTTCAATCTCAAGCTCACCAACTGTTTCCATCTTAACAGGAGTAAGGGGTGCTTCTTTTACCATGGAAACAGGTCTCTGAATCACTTCTTCTTTTTCCGTTGTAAAAGGTTCTCTAAAAATGGACTCTGTAAAAACCCTTCTTTCAACAGGAATCTCTTTTTCTACCACATGATCCAGCTCGAAAAAGGTTTGTTCAGATTGTGGCTTTTCTTTTTTCTCCGGTTGAATAAATCCTGATGGAATCAGCTCTTGGCTTTTAAATACTTTTTTAATCGCATCTGTAACTAGCTGGTTTAATTCTTGCTCCTTACTTAAACGTACCTCCATCTTAGACGGATGCACATTTACATCTACTAAAATAGGATCCATTTCGACTGACAATAAGACAATCGGATAACGGCCTATTGGTAATAACGTATGATAACCTTCCTGCACCGCTTTTACGAGAGGATAGTTTTTTATAAATCGCCCATTAATCATGGTAGAAATATAGTTCCTAGACGCTCTCGTAATCTCAGGAAGAGCAATCCAACCATTTACCTTATAATCTAGTGAAGTAGCTGATATAGGAACCATTTTCTTCACGATGTTTACTCCATAAATGGCCGCTAACACTTGACGTACATCACCGTTTCCTGTGGTGTGAAGGAGCTTTCGATCATTATGAATCAGACGAAACGAAACTTCAGGATGACTTAGTGCAAGACGGTTCATAATATCCGTAATATTCCCTAGCTCTGTGTGAACAGTCTTCAAATATTTTAAACGGGCCGGCGTGTTGAAGAATAGATCTGTAACAACAATGTCGGTTCCTTTTCTGGCAGCCGCTGCTTCATGAACCTGCAACACTCCACCCTCAAACACGACTCTTGAACCAACCTCACCCGTTGATGTTTTCATTTCAAAACGACTTACCGAAGCGATACTGGGCAACGCTTCTCCTCGAAACCCAAGTGTTCTAATTCGAAACAAATCATCATCGTTTTTTATTTTACTAGTGGCGTGACGCTGAAATGCCATTAGTACATCTTCCTCCGAAATACCGTCACCGTTGTCGAGTATTCGGATTTTACCTAATCCCGCTTCCTCAACCTCTACTTCAATCACCGTACTACCTGCATCAATTGCATTTTCAACAAGTTCTTTTACAACGGATGCCGGTCGTTCAACCACTTCTCCGGCAGCAATTTTATTCGATAGTCTATCATCTAATTGAATGATTTTCCCCATCGTCTCACCTCCCTGAGATGTTTAGCTCTTTGCCTGCTTATGAAGATCAAATAGAATATTAAAAGCCTGCATAGGGGTCATTTCTAATATATTTAGCGATTTTAAAGACTCAAGTGTCTTCTTTTCTTTCGTAGATAGGTTTGCTTTCGCTTCAACCTTTGGTTCATCAAAAAATGACAGTTGAGCATCTTCAGACACCTTATTCGGCACTACTTTCTGTGTTTCTTTGGCAGTTGTGTGATCACCTGACTCTAGTGCTTTTAAAATTTCATTCGCACGAGCAATCAGTTCCATTGGAAGCTCCGCTAGCTCTGCCACATGAATTCCATAACTCTTATCTGCTGCTCCCTCTTTGATTTTATGAAGGAACACCACTTTTCCATTTTGCTCAATCGCGCTTACGTGGACGTTCTTTAACATCGTTAGCTGCTCTTCAAGAACGGTTAATTCATGGTAATGAGTCGAGAATAATGTTTTCGCCTCAATCCGTTCATGAATATACTCAATGATTGACTGCGCTAACGCCATTCCGTCGTAGGTCGAGGTTCCTCGGCCGATTTCATCAAATAGAATTAAACTATTTTTGGTGGCATTCACGATGGCGTTTTTTGCTTCAAGCATTTCCACCATAAACGTACTTTGTCCAGAAATTAAATCATCTGCTGCACCAATTCTCGTAAACACTTGATCAAAGATTGGAAGTTTTGCCTCATCAGCAGGAACATAACAGCCAATCTGAGCAAGAATTGAAGTTAGCGCAATTTGCCTCATGTACGTACTTTTCCCTGACATATTGGGTCCCGTAATTAATAAAACCTCTCGCTCTCCCCCCATATGGCAGTCGTTTGGTACATATTCCTGAGCATTCATAACCTTTTCAACGACCGGATGACGACCATTTTTAATCACTAATTGTCTGTCAGTAGTAAAACTTGGCTTTTTGTAATGACGCGCTTCACTAATTTCTGCAAAGCATTGTAAAACGTCTAGCTCACTTACCACTTTAGCCAATCTTTGAATATGTGGAATATATTCCTTTACGTACTCTCGAATGGTTGTAAACAACTCATACTCAAGCTCTGTACTTTTTTCTTCCGCTTCTAAAATCAATGTCTCTTTTTCTTTTAAATCCGGAGTAATAAAGCGTTCAGCATTTGCGAGTGTCTGCTTCCTTTCGTACTGACCTTCTTTTAATAAGGAAAGATTTGCACGGGTTACTTCAATATAATAACCAAACACACGGTTATATCCGATTTTAAGCGATTTGATTCCCGTTTTTTCACGCTCTTCTTTTTCAAGCTCGGCAATCCACTGCTTTCCATTACGACTCGCATAACGGTAACGATCAAGTTCTTCGTTGTACCCGTCGGAAATAATATTTCCCTCTTTAATCGAAAGCGGTGGATTCTCAACAATCGCTCTTTCTAATAAATCGGTTATTTCTTCGCATGGTTCAAGCTTGTCTGCTAAACGTTTTGTTGCTCCATTTGGTAAATTCTCCACCATACTTTTTAATAACGGGATTTGTAAGAGTGATTTTTTTAACTGAATTAAATCTCTCGCATTTACATTACCAAAAGCAATCCGTCCTGCCAAACGCTCTAGATCATACACTTCCGTTAGTTTTTCACGGATTTCTTGGCGTTCAAAGTAATAGCTAAAGAGCGTATCAACAACGGAATGGCGAAGCTCGATATGTTCCTGATTGATAAGTGGACGATCGACCCATGACTTGAGCATTCTGCTTCCCATCGCCGTTTTTGTTTCATCCAGTAGCCATAGAAGAGAGCCTTTTTTGCCTTTCGAGCGAATCGTTTCTGTTAACTCGAGATTACGTTTTGAGTAATAATCTATTTTCATATATTGATCTACTGTATAAAACCGAACAGCCTGCAGATGATCAAGCGATCTTTTTTGTGTTCGATATAAGTAATTAAATAATCTAGCGGCTGTCTGCTTGAGTTCATCATTCGTTAAGTGTGACAAAAGTGCTTCGAACGAAGAATAACTCTGAATATCTTCTTCCGTTGACATAGTCACTTGTCCTCGCTCACGAATTTTTTTCTGCAGCTCGTCCGATTGAAAAGCAGAAATGACCACCTCACGAGCACCAGAAGTAGCAAGTTCATTTAGAACCTCATCCATGCTCTTTGTGATCGTTACTTGAGATTCTCCTGTAGTCAGATCACTTACGGCAAATCCAAACTGTTGATCAGAGAACTTAGAGATGGACGCTAAATAATTGTTTTCTCTTTCATTTAGTCCTCTTCCTTCCATCATCGTTCCAGGTGTGATTAACTGAACTACCTCTCTACGAACTACACCTTTTGCCTGCTTCGGATCTTCCGTTTGTTCACAAATAGCGACTTTAAAGCCTTTTTCAATTAACTGTTCAATATATTGAGGAGCAGCATGGTAAGGAACTCCACACATAGGGATGCGGTCTTCTGAACCACCATCTCTGCTAGTTAGTGTAATTTCTAATACTTGCGAAGCCTTCACGGCATCATCAAAAAACATCTCGTAAAAATCCCCAAGACGAAAAAATAAAAAGGCATCCTGATACTCTGCCTTTACCTTTAAATATTGCTGTATCATCGGCGTATATGTAGCCATACAATCCTCCAAAACCCTAATTCTTTCTTTCACTTTGATCATTATTATAACATAAAGAATGAAGAGAAAGTTTTTTTGGATGCTGTAAATATAAGCCACAAAGAAAAACTAGGAAGTGAAACCTTCCTAGTTCGCCATTACTCTTCTTCGTCACAGATTAGGAAATCTGGATTCAAATCTTCAAATTCTTCGTCTTCAACATCTAATCCCCAGTCGTCGTCGCAGTCACAATTATCGTAAACTGCTACACAAACCACTGTTTCCCCAATTACTTCTACAAGAAACTCTCTTTCTACATGAACGATAATTGCATTACCGTTCGGTGAGATAACAGCTTCTATGCAGTTTGGTTGCTGAACGACACGAGCAATAACATCGTTGTCATCATGGCAATCTGGATCGCGGTACTTTAACTTAATGACGTCACAATAGTCAACTCGTGCAGTTACTACTTCAGTTCTTGTATTATCATTAAAGGAGTACCAAACGTTAATGTCATAGTAGCCGTGAATCTCGACTTTTTTTCCAACCTTTTTAGCTTCGTACGTATGATTGATAATCCAGCAACCAAGGATGCTAGTCGGTTGGTGATCCGGGCGAATCGTATCGTTAGACTGTGTAAACTTACGTCCTTTCGCTACGACCGCTTTTGTAATAATCTCTCTGTAATCTGCCATTGCGAGCGAACCCTCCTCATTCATTTTCACTTCATCCTATGCGGGACATTAGACTAGTGTGATAATATTTTTCATGTTTGTATTTCCTTCGGCATTCGGTGGCGGATATAGTGCATTCTATGCGAATACCTAGAAAAGGTGAGAAATTATATGGGAGAGGGGGATGATTTTAAGGGATACAAAAAGACCCTCGTCATCCAACGAAGGTCTTCCCATTTTCACACCTTAGTGATGTGAACAGCTCTGATTCTTTTTGTTAACTTCTGCACCTGTTTCTCCACTTAGGACATTTCCGCCCGTTGATAAGATAACGTCATCTGTTACTTTGTTGGAGATGGTATTAGCCACTAATTGCAGTAGTTCATTTACGTCTACTTGTGATTGCTTAAATTCCTGGACGACAGGGATCGAATCCAATTCTTCTTCAATAGAAGCAATCTTATCTTCTGTTTTCTTAAGAGCTTCTGCTTTTCCATAGTGCTGTAAATTAACGGCTTGCTTTTGCAACCCTTTAATTTGCGAAATAAGAGAGCTTACTTTTTCATTGCTATGAATTTGCGCTTCCGCTTTCTTGAAAAAATCTACTTCTTCTGTGCTCGCGATCATGGTTGCTAGTTCTTTTGCACGTGCAATAATATCATCTTTTGTGTACTTTGCCATTTATTTCACCTCTACACTTTGAGTTTCTTCCACCATTTCCCCGTTTAATGACCATGTTTTTGCTTCTGTAATTTTCACTTTAACAAGCTTACCAATTGCTGTTTTTGGCCCCACAAAGTTTACTAGCTTGCTTTTGCGAGTGTATCCAGCAAGTACATCCGGGTTGTTTTTACTTTCACCTTCAACTAATACTTCCACGACTTCCCCTTGATACTTCTTCATCGCTTCTGCAGACATTTCATTTACCAATGCGTTTAATCTCTGTAAACGTTCCTTCTTTACTTCCATTGGGACGTTATCTTGCATTTTTGCCGCTGGCGTTCCTTCACGTGGAGAGTAGATGAATGTATAAGCAGATTCGTATCCAACTTCACGGTATAAAGAAAGCGTTTCTTCGAATTGTTCTTCTGTTTCATTGGGATATCCTACAATGATATCTGTAGTGAAAGACGCATTAGGAATAGCTGCCTTAATTTTGCGAACAAGCTCTAGGTATTGTTCTCTTGTATACTTACGAGCCATGATTTTTAGTACTTCTGTAGAACCAGACTGAACTGGAAGGTGAATATGCTCAACTAAATTTCCACCCTTAGCAAGTACCTCAATTAAGTGATCGTCAAAATCACGCGGGTGACTCGTTGTAAAACGGATACGCGAAATATCAATCTTACGTATCTCATCCATTAAGTCACCTAAACCATACTTCATGTCTTCAAAATCTTTTCCATAAGCATTTACGTTTTGTCCTAGAAGGGTAATTTCCTGATATCCTTGCGCTGCTAGTTGGCGAACTTCTTGAATGATATCGTCAGGACGACGGCTACGCTCTTTTCCGCGAGTAAATGGAACGATACAATACGTACAGAACTTATCGCAGCCGTACATAATGTTTACCCATGCTTTAATATTTCCACGGCGGATCTTCGGAAGGTTCTCAATAACATCCCCTTCTTTAGACCATACTTCCACAACCATTTCCTTAGACATGTATGCCTCGTGTAGGATATTTGGTAATCGGTGAATATTATGCGTTCCAAAGATCATATCCACTTGGTGGTATGTTTTTAAGATTTTATTAACAACCGATTCCTCTTGAGACATACAGCCACAAACTCCAATTAATACATCTGGATTTTGCTGCTTTAAATGTTTAAGATGACCAAGCTCACCAAACACTTTGTTTTCTGCATTCTCACGGATCGCACAAGTATTTAATAAAATTACATTTGCATCATCAACAGAGTCTGTTAGCTCATAGCCTAGCCCCATGAAAATACCAGCCATTACTTCTGTATCATGCTCATTCATTTGACAGCCGTACGTACGAATATAAAACTTACGACCTTGTCCCATGCCTTTAAATTCTTCAGGAAGTGAGAAATCCTTATGATACTTTACTTCTTCTTTTCCACGTTTTTTCGCGTCTTTTAGCGATGGTGGAGTGTATACTGTCTCAAAATACTTACTGTAATCCTTATCGGATTTTTTGTCCGAAGAATTACCTTCCTGCACTGCTTGTTGGCTTTCTAATCGTTGTTTTTCGTTCATAAATGTTTCTCCTTTCACTGCAATAATCAAACATTTTAAAAATACAACCAAACGAAAATATTATTTTTATATAGTTAGTTCGTTGATAGTAGAATGAATCACATTAGTTAAGTATAAAGGGTGGAAGATCTGAACACAATATAAAAAACTTAACCAATCGTTAGCGGTTTCATTCATTACAACAAATAATTTTACCCCTGATCACGTACATTGAAAGTGATTGTTATCACAAATCACTAGAATTATACCGCATAGAGAAACCCCGAGATGTTCTCGGGGTTTCTTGTTCATTCCAGCTTACATAAACTCGGAAACTAATTTATTAAAATGAGCCTCATCTAATTGAAGATCATGCTGAGATAACGGTGTTTCGGAGTAACCGTTAATTAGTTCCTGGTAAGATTTACGCTCTGTATCTTGATAAATCAAGCCTGTTACTAATCCATTATTCTTCATTAGAGTTTGCATCGCCATTTCACGGTTAGATGAATCATAACCTTCCACATCAGCTAGCTTTGTTAGGTTTTCCTTAAACCAGTCGTATGTGTTGATTTTATTGTAAGTCACACATGGACTAAACACGTTAATTAAAGAGAAACCTTTATGCTTAATACCAGCTTCAATAAGCGCCGTTAAATCTTTTAAGTCTGTAGAAAAGCTTTGTGCCACGAATGTTGCACCAGCAGTTAATGCCATTTCCATTGGAGAAATCGGCTGTTCAATGGATCCTTGTGGCGTAGACTTCGTTTTAAAGCCTGCTGCCGATCTTGGCGATGTTTGACCCTTTGTTAAACCGTAAATTTGGTTATCCATTACGATGTATGTGATATCGATGTTTCGGCGGATAGAGTGAATCGTATGACCCATACCAATCGCGAAACCATCTCCGTCTCCCCCAGATGCAATAACCGTCAAATCACGATTCGCCATTTTTACCCCTTGGGCAATCGGTAAAGAACGACCGTGAATGGAATGGAATCCGTAAGAGTTTATATATCCTGAAATACGTCCAGAGCAACCGATACCAGAAATAACCGCTAAGTTATCTGGCTCTAACCCTACATTCGCAGCAGCACGTTGAATTGCCGCTTGAACAGAGAAATCGCCGCAGCCTGGACACCAGTTAGGCTTCACGTTGTTTCGAAAATCTTTAAACGTCGCCATAATTTAGAACAACTCCTTGATTTTTGAATGGATTTCATGTGGTAGGAATGGATTTCCATCATACTTTAAATGCTTTACTACTTTCTCAGCATGTCCTACATTCATCTTCAGAATGTTTGCTAACTGTCCAGTTGCATTGTTTTCAACAACTACAACCTTTTTAGCTGCTTTGACTAGTGGAAGCATTTCGTCAGTAGGGAACGGATGAATCAAACGTACATGCGCATGATTCACTTTCACTCCATCCTTCTCAAGGCGTGTCATAGCTTCTTCAATCGCTCCTCTAGTTGAGTTAAAACCAACAACTAGTACATCCGCATCCTCATGTGGAGCTTGAACGTGAATTGGCGTATTAAATTTGATGTTCTCAACTTTACGGAAACGCTTATCCATTTGTGTATTACGGTTTAATGCTGATTCTGACGGTTTACCTGTTTCATCATGTTCTACACCTGTTACGTGGTGAATTCCACCCTTTACCCCAGGAATAACACGAGGAGAAATACCATCTTCAGTCACTTCGTAACGCTTAAAATAATCTTTAGAATCTGATTCTGGAAGTTCAGTAACAAGTTTTCCGCGTCGAATTTCTACCTTACTAAAGTCTAAAGGCTCAACTGTTTGCTTTCCTAAAGAAAGTTGAAGGTCAGATAAGACGATAACAGGCACTTGGTATTCTTCAGCAAGGTTAAATGCCTCAGCTGTATCGTAGAACGCTTCTTGTACAGTACTTGGGGCCATTACGATCTTTGGAATTTCTCCATGCGTACCATAGATCATGGCCATTAAATCGGATTGTTCTTGCTTTGTTGGTAGACCCGTAGATGGACCTCCACGCTGTGTATCAACAATTACAATTGGTGTTTCAGTAATACCAGAAAGACCAATCGCTTCCATCTTCAATGATAATCCCGGACCAGCTGAAGCAGTAATCGCACGAACACCTGCATAGTTTGCACCTATTGCCATAGTACACGCCGCAATTTCATCTTCTGTTTGGATAACTGTTCCACCAAGTGCAGGTAATTTTTTAATTAAATACTCCATGATTTCAGAAGCAGGAGTAATTGGATATGCTGCCATAAAGCGACATCCGCCTGCTAATGCACCTAGTGCAATCGCATCGTTACCAATCATGAACAAACGTTGTTGCCCATCCGCTTTTGCTAATTGCATCATAGCGGCGTCTTGAATTTGTTCCTTCATTGCTGTATAACCAGCTTGAATCGCTTCCATGTTCTTATCAACCACGGACTGTCCTTTACGTCCAAAAATCTCTTGAACTACAGATTCAAAAACGTTAATATCTAAATCTAGTACTGCACAAGTAGCCCCAACAGCCACCATGTTTTTCATTAATGATGTGCCTAATTCAGTTGCAATATCTGTAAATGGAACCGCATACAAAGTTGCATTTGTATCCGTTGGTTTCACAGGATTAAACTTTGCATCTGCTATCATCACACCATTGTCATGAAGTTCTTTGTAATTTAAGTCAAGCGTTTCCTGATCAAATGCCACTAAGATGTCTAAGTCGTCTGAAATAGAGCGAACCTGTGACGTACTTACACGGATTTTGTTATTAGTGTGTCCACCTTTAATACGAGATGAAAAGTGGCGGTACCCATATAAATAGTAACCTAATCGATTCAAAGCAATAGAGAAAATTTCCCCAGTACTTTCAATCCCTTCCCCTTGCTGCCCGCCAACTTTCCAAGAAAGTTGATTGATCATGTCTTACACCCCTTTGGATACGTTAAGAAATATGTAAAAACGTTTACTTTACCAATAGTGTAGCACTTTTCCGATTGTAACACGAAGATTTTGACTCTGGTTTTCATAGAGTAAAAATGTGAGAAATGGAAGGGTACTAAACGCTTTCAATTCTAGACCTATGTGAAAAAAAAAGCAACCCTTTACGCCCAAATAATGGCGAAAATATGAATATTTTTTTATTTTTGCGAAAATAATAGTTTTATCTGTCTTTTTTTAACCCGCTCAGTCTAAATAGAAATGAAAACGCTTTATTCCCACTTCTTTATTTCGGAAATCTTTTCGCCATATTTCCGAACAAAAACTTCTCAACCTGTATACTGGAATAATATTTTCCTAGTTCATTTACAAGATTGCTATAATTTTCTACATGTTCAAGCCCTGTTACACAATGTTCAGTTCCATCAAAATCAGAACCAAATCCAATAAAATCCTCTCCTCCTAGAGAGCAAATATAGTCAAGATGACGCAGTACATCAGTAATCGATGCTGTCGTTTTCCCAGACAGAAACTGAGTAACAAAGGTTAATCCGATGACTGTTTCTCTTTCTATTAATGCCGAAATCTGTTCATCCCGTAAATTTCTCGGATGCGGACATAGTGAAAACGCATTAGAGTGGGAAGCGAAAGGATAATCTGCTAACTCCAGCACATCCCAAAACCCTCTTTCAGAAAGATGTGATACATCACACCATACCCTCTCTTTGTTAAGGGTTGATACAACTCTTTTTCCGAATCTAGATAGACCCGCGCCCCGTTCTTCAAGCGCCCCATCAGCGACAGCATTAGCAAAATTCCATGTCAAACCAACTGAAGTAACTCCGAGACGAAGCAGTGTTTTTAGCTTTAATATATCCGAACCGATACTATCACACCCCTCCAGTGTAAGAATCGCTCCGTATTCTCCATCTTTAAGATTATCTAAATCACTCTGACTTGTAATCAGCTTAATTTCTTTATATGGTTTAAGAATTTTTTCATAGAATAGGTCTATCATATGCAAAGCTGCATGGAAGGAAAGATCAGGGTGAATATTCTCAGGTACGTAGATGGCAAAGCATTGTACTTTTACACCGCTTTTCTTCATGCCTGCGAGCGTAACCTGAAGCTCCTTTGGATCTAGAAAGCTTGTAAGCTTTGGATTCATAAACATTTTGTATAGTACATCACAATGCGCATCAAAAATTTTCATGGTTCCAATCCCTTCCTTAGTCGTTTATTTTAGCATAGACTCATAATGACAAAAAAAGAACCTGTTTGCAATAAGAATGCAAACAGGAAAAAGATACTCCCTCATCTTGGCTCAATGATTAATTTGATTGCCGTGCGCTCTTCCCCATCAATTAATATGTCTGTAAATGCTGGGATACAAATCAAATCGACTCCGCTAGGTGCTACAAATCCTCGTGCAATGGCTACTGCCTTTACCGCTTGATTTAATGCACCCGCACCTATGGCCTGAATTTCCGCAGCGCCTCTTTCGCGCAGAACTCCTGCGAGCGCACCAGCTACAGAATTGGGATTAGATTTTGCTGAAACTTTTAATATTTCCATTCCTAGCTCCTCCTTGTTTAATCCCCCCTGATGTTCTTGTTATTGAACAACTCAGGTATATATGATTCCATTGCTACTATATTCGCAAAAGCTTTAACATATTCCGGCTTGGACAAAAAAGTAAGATTAAAAGAATATTGTATATGCATTTACTTGTGGTAATAGATATACAAAAAAACACCTGCGTCTATTTTGCAGGTGCTTTAGCTATATGTTTATTTTTCTAAGCGTTTAAGAGAAAAATGGATGATCGTCATTGATCAGAATTCGATCGATTTTTTTTGCTTTACCCGACTTTTTATCCAGTTCAATATGTACGGCACCAAGCTGTGTTTTATCTGTTTCTGGAACTTCAAACCGTGCTGGTAAGTTGGATAAGAATCGCCTAATTACGATTTCTCTGTCCATTCCTAATATCCCATCATAAGGACCAGTCATTCCAACATCCGAAATATAGGCGGTTCCTTGCGGCAACACTCGATTATCAGCCGTTTGTACATGTGTATGTGTACCAACTACTGCTGACACTCTTCCATCTAAATACCAACCCATAGCGAGCTTCTCACTAGTTGCCTCAGCATGGAAATCAACAAAGATAATTGGTGTTCGTTTACTAGCTTCTTCGATCAGTTCATCCGCTTTTCGAAACGGACAATTATTGGGTTGCATAAAGGTACGCCCTTGCAGACTGATGATTGCTATTTCATCTTGATTCATTTTCAAATACACAATTCCCCTACCAGGGTTATCTTCAGGAAAGTTTGCTGGTCTAACCATATATTTCGCATCATCGATGAATTCGAAAATATCACGGTTATCCCATGTATGGTTTCCTAACGTAACGGCTTGCGCACCAACCTCTAAAAAACCTCTATAGATTTTTTCCGTTATCCCTTTTCCACCTGCAGCATTTTCACCATTAATTATGGTAATGTGCGGACGATATTTTTCCTTTAATCTCGGGACGTATTCCTTCACCATATCTCTTCCTGGTGAACCAACGACATCCCCAACAAATAATATGTTCATCAATTAAACCCTTCTTTTTCGTAATTTCTTTCCATTGTATCATATGTATTGGGACAAAATAAAAGCGGTGCAAAAGCACCGCTTTATTTTGCGTATTCAACTGCTCTCGTTTCCCTAATTACCGTTACCTTAATATGGCCTGGATAATCAAGTTCCTCTTCGATTTTTTTACGAATATCGCGAGCTAAACGATGAGCCTCTAAGTCGTCAATTTGCTCTGGCTTCACTAGGATACGAACTTCACGTCCAGCCTGAATAGCAAAAGACTTTTCCACTCCATCATACGATTCTGATATTTCCTCAAGCTTTTCTAAGCGTCGGATATAGTTTTCAAGCGTCTCACGTCTTGCACCAGGTCTTGCTGCGGATAGCGCATCTGCCGCTGCAACAAGAACAGCAATAACGGATGTAGGCTCGGAATCGCCATGGTGAGAAGCAATCGAGTTAATTACAACCGGATGCTCCTTATATTTAGTAGCAAGTTCGACACCGATTTCTACGTGACTTCCTTCTACTTCATGGTCAATTGCCTTACCAATATCGTGTAGTAATCCTGCACGACGAGCAAGTGTTTCATCCTCTCCAAGTTCCGCAGCTAGCAATCCAGCTAATTGGGAAACTTCAGTAGAGTGTTTCAACACATTTTGACCATAACTAGTACGGAATTTCAATCGGCCGAGAATCTTAATTAAATCTGGGTGCAATCCATGTACTCCAACCTCAAAAGTTGTTTGCTCACCAATTTCACGAATATGTTCATCCACTTCACGGCGTGCCTTATCAACCATTTCTTCGATTCGAGCAGGATGGATACGACCATCTTGAACTAACTTTTCAAGCGCTAAGCGGGCTGTTTCTCTTCGAATCGGATCAAACCCAGATAAAATAACTGCTTCTGGAGTGTCATCAATAATGAGATCAATTCCAGTAAGAGTTTCAAGTGTACGGATGTTTCGTCCTTCACGACCAATGATTCGACCTTTCATCTCATCATTTGGAAGAGTGACTACCGAAACGGTCGTTTCTGCTACGTGATCAGCCGCACAACGTTGAATAGCTAATGACAAAATTTCCTTTGCTTTTTTGTCCGCTTCCTCTTTTGCTCTATTTTCACTCTCTTTTATCATTAAAGCGATGTCATGGGATAACTCCTGTTCCATACGCTCTAAAATGATGGATTTCGCCTCATCACGAGTTAAGCCCGAGATGCGTTCAAGCTCTGCCTGTTGCATTTTTACGATCTCGTCCACTTTGCTTTCCATCTCTTCAATATGCTGTTGTTTTTTGTTAAGAGAATCGTCCCTCTTCTCTAAAAGTGCTTCACGTTTGTCTAACGATTCGTCTTTTCGATCAAGATTTTCCTCTTTTTGAAGTAAGCGATTTTCCTGCTTTTGCAGCTCGCTTCTTCGATCACGAACTTCACGTTCTGCTTCTGTACGAAGCTTATGAATCTCATCCTTTGCCTCAAGCAGCGACTCCTTTTTTAAAGCTTCTGCTTCACGTTTTGCATCTTCTAGAATTTGCTCTGCAGCACCTCTAGCTCCAGCAATTTTTGCTTCAGAAAAAGATTTACGAACAAAATAGCCAACAACTGCACCGACGGGTAAAGCAAGCAAAATGGAGATGATCATTGTAAAAAGATCCATCATTTCACCTCCTCTTGCTATTAACTTGTGTTACGTTTTCTAAAATGTCGGCATGTACATTGTTTTGTCAATATACAGCACAAAGGCTTTTACACGTCTTCATTCATCATTAAAAAACATAAAATATACATATTAATTGTAAATGTGTGAATTTTTATTGTCAAGGGTTTGTCCGGCTTGGTTGTAATATTTCGTTTATATTGGTAGATAATGGTGAACTTTGTCAAATCCACTGTTGGTTAAGCTTTCATATATCGAGTTTACTTTTCAATTTTCGTACCATCTTTGCGGACTTATGCTATAAAAAACAGCAGACCAAATAGTCTGCTGTAAAGTCTGTATTAATCAACTAGGTTAAATTCTTCTTGATCTTCTTCAGAATCTTCCGGAAGAGTCTTCACACCGTCTAAACCATAGTGTTCACGGATCTTATTTTGGATTTCAACTAATAACTCTTTATTTTCCTTCAAGAACAGCTTCGCATTCTCACGCCCTTGACCAAGACGCTCATCATTATAAGAATACCAAGATCCACTCTTTTGTACGATATCAAGTTCCGATCCCATATCAAGAGCTTCTCCCTCTTTCGAAATTCCTTCTCCATACATAATATCTACTTCTGCCGTACGGAATGGAGGAGCTACTTTATTCTTTACGACTTTAATTTTCGTTTTGTTACCAACCATATCATTGCCTTGCTTTAACGTTTCTGCACGGCGAACCTCTAAACGAACAGATGAATAGAATTTAAGCGCACGTCCACCAGGAGTTGTCTCAGGGTTACCAAACATAACTCCGACCTTTTCACGAATCTGGTTAATAAAGATAGCAATTGTTTTAGACTTATTGATCGCACCAGAAAGCTTACGAAGAGCTTGTGACATTAGACGAGCTTGTAGACCAACGTGAGAGTCTCCCATTTCTCCTTCAATCTCTGCCTTTGGAACAAGGGCAGCTACTGAGTCGATGACTAAAATATCAACTGCTCCACTTCGTACCAATGCTTCAGCAATTTCAAGGGCTTGTTCACCAGTGTCAGGCTGTGACAATAGTAATTCATCAATATTCACACCAAGCTTCTGTGCATAATCAGGGTCGAGCGCATGCTCAGCATCAATAAATGCTGCTTGTCCACCTGCAGCTTGTACCTCAGCGATTGCATGAAGGGCAACCGTTGTTTTACCCGAGCTTTCAGGACCATAGATTTCTATGATACGACCCTTTGGATATCCACCTATTCCCAATGCTGTATCAAGTGCTAGTGAGCCACTTTTAGAAGTGGAAATTTGTCGATCTGTTTGCTCTCCTAACTTCATGATAGAGCCTTTACCAAATTGCTTTTCTATTTGTTTTAATGCCATTTCAAGGGCTGCTTGACGATCATTTGCCACTACTATTTCCTCCTTATTTAAAACGAATATATCTATCTATTATTCGTTGCATGTTCATTTCACTATCTTTACTATACTCGTTTTAATTCTGTTTGTCGAGCAAAAAATCGAACATTCATTCGTTTTTTTTTACTACCAAATATAGTTGTATAATTCTATTTTCTCCCTAGCAAAATTGTTTTTTCGCCTATGTTCAAAACTGAAAAATCTCATTTTAAATCAAATTCTTAATTTGGTAAAGAGAAAAAAACAGAGCAAAATGATTTGCTCTGTTAATCTTTCAAGCTATTGATTAGTGAGAAACAGCCATACTTCACACTTCTCACTCGATTTCCTTCTCTTGTTCCTGCAAAAGCAAATTTTTCAACTATTACTGGAGATCCTTTTTTCGAAATTCCAATATACACCGTTCCTACCGGTTTTTCCTCAACAACACCTGGGCCTGCCACACCAGTAAAGCTTATTCCAATATCAGCATTAAGTAAGGAAGCCACATTTTCAGCTAACTCCCTTGCACATTCTTCACTAACTGCTCCATACTTTTCGAGCGTTTCCTGTTTAACACCAAGGACCTTTTCCTTAACCTCATTCGTATAACAGACGACTCCGCCTTTTACTACCGCACTAGAACCTGGAATAGCTGTCAGCTCCTGCTGAAACATCCCTCCGGTTAAGCTCTCTGCACAGGCAATCGTTAAATCGTTCTTTTGAAGCAGTGTAAATAACTCATTCATTAACGAGGTTTCATCATATCCGTAAAAGAATTCACCAACACGTGTTCGGATCCTCTCTTCCATTTCATTGATGAGCTCATTTGCAACGTCGGTTTGTTGGTGCTTAGCCGTGAGACGCAGTGTGACTTCTCCATCGCTAGCAAGTGGCGCAATCGTAGGATTCGTTTGTGCATCAATCAAATCCTCTATTTTAGTTTCTAATGCAGCCTCTCCTATCCCAAAGAAACGCAACACTCGTGATACGATCGTCTCAGAAGCGTCTGGCTCCTTTTGTAATAGTGGCAGCGCATAATTTAGAAACATTGGTTCCATTTCTTTAGGTGGGCCTGGTAAAAGCATATAACGGTGAGTTTCAGTAGTTAAAAGCATACCAGGGGCCATCCCGTTATCATTTGGCAAAACAGTAGAGTCAGATAGGACCAATGCTTGCTTCTTATTATTCTCTGTCATAACACGGTTTGTACGTTCAAAGTATTGAGAGATAGAATCAAGAGCAGCTTGATCAAACTCCAACTCCTTACCAAGGTGTTTGGCAATTGTTTCTTTTGTCAAATCATCCTTTGTCGGTCCCAAACCACCAGTAAAAATAACTAAGTTTGATCGGCCTTCTGCAACAGCAATCGCTTGCTGTAAACGGGTCGGATTATCACCAACTACCGTATGATAAAACACGTTGGTTCCAATGCTAGCTAGTTGTTTGGAAATGAAACGAGCGTTTGTATTTACAATTTGGCCAAGCAGTAGCTCTGAGCCAACTGCAATGATTTCAGCATTCATGAAAACAATCACCTAGCCTCTGTTTATTTAGAATTAATAAATACCTGCTTATTTTTCGCAAAGTAATCCCAACCAGACCAAATCGTGAAGAACGTTGCAACCCATAAAGCAATGTCAGCAAATGGAAGGGAAACAAGCTCAAAAATCGTGTTATGTAATAACAACGCTGAAATGGCAACGATTTGTGTCCAAGTCTTAATTTTACCAAGCATATTTGCGGCAACTACCTCTCCTCCTCCAGCTAGGATAGCTCGAAGACCCGTTACAGCAAACTCTCGGCAAATAATGATGATAACTAACCACGAAGCAGCAAGTCCAAATTCAACTAGAACAATTAATGCTGCTGACACGAGCAACTTATCTGCTAATGGATCAAGAAACTTCCCAAGATTGGTTACAAGATTATATTTTCTGGCATAATAGCCATCAACCCAATCGGTAGCAGATGCAAAAATAAAGATTAAAGCGGCAATAAAGTGAGCAACCGGAAGCTCCGCGCCAATGAACTGCATATCCCCCCAATGAAAAGGATCATATACAATTACTAAAAATAGTGGAATTAATAAAATTCGTGAGACTGTAATTTTATTAGGTAAATTCATTTTAAAGACCTCCATTTTAACCTATAAAGCCAATTCCTTATTATTACTTTCTTCTTTCAATAAAACAAGCATACAACAAAATAGAAAAGAAAGCGAAAAAATAGTCACCATACGATGACTATTCGTTCACTGTTGGTACATAACGAATTGTGATATCTTGTCTAACTTGATCATCCGGAGATGTAGCATACTCTAGCTTTTGATCATTCACATATATTTCAGTGGCTGTAGAATTCCCAATTACCAGAACAGCTTCTTGCTCTTTTGAATAATCAATTACTTTATTATCCTCAGCACCTGTTTTTAAGATCCCTTGCCAAAAAGAATGTCCTTTTCCATTTAGCATATTCACCCAGGTTTCACCGGTAGACACAAGCTTTACTTCAAATTTTTCAGCATTCTTTAATTCATATACTGTTTCTTTCCCTTTTGATTCAGTAACTGTAACTTCTTGTGTAGGAGAGGTTTCCTCTTCCGTCGTTTCTTCCTCAGTTACTCCATTGGCACCAGATGTTTGATTTTCATCATTTTCAGAGGCTTCCGATTCATTTTCCTCTTCTGCTTCCTTCTCAGATAAATTATCTTCGTACTGTATTTGCTCACTATCAGTTGTTGCTGGCTCTTCTGCCGACTCACCATTTTCTTTAATATTAACTACTAAAAAGTAGGCTAGAGCCACCGCACCGATAACGAAAACACCAATCAGCAACCTTGGTAGAACCGCAAATATCTTCGAATTTCCAGGTGCAACATCCTTCCTAGTTTGCACCCTTGAAAGCTTTTCTGGAAAATCTTCACCATGGGTAGATGGGATATCAGACTTATATTCAGCAAATATCTCTTCTGGATCGAGCTGGACTGCCTCTGCATATTGCTTAATAAAAGCACGAACATAAAATGGACCAGGGATAATACTATAGTTCCCCTCTTCTAATGCTTGCAAATACCGTTTTTGAATTTTAGTTGTTGTCTGTAAATCATCCAAGCTCAAGCCGAGTGAAAGCCGAGCTTCTCTTAGTTTGTTACTTAGTTCTGTCAACTTCTAACACCTTCCAATGCTATTAAAGGCGTTTTCGTAAGTGATTTTTATGTATAAACGAAAACGGCACTTTTTAAAAATCAAATCCCCCAAAATCAGAATCTGAAAACATCGTATTTCTTACAATATCATACTTAATTTCCTCTTCTGGATCGTTTCTAAGTTCGATAATATAATCAAAGTCATCGAGTGTGTACTCTGTATTTTGGACAAATACATCCGGATGCTCAACAACTTTTACAGCTGGTAGTCGCATAATTTCTCGAACTAATTGCCAATGTCGTTCGTTTGCTCTTCTTGTAGAAACGATGCCATCAATAATGAATAGATTGTTCTCGTTATATTCGTCCTCAATGAGTTGATTACGAATGGTTTGCTTTAAAAGTGTAGAGGAAACAAACAGCCATCTTTTGTTCGCACAGACGCTTGAAGCAACAATAGATTCTGTCTTTCCAACACGCGGCATTCCACGTATTCCGATGAGTTTATGACCTTCCTGCTTAAATAACTCTGCCATAAAATCTACTAAAAGACCGAGTTCATCTCGTACAAATCGAAAGGTCTTTTTGTCATCAGCATCTCTCTGTATGTATCTACCGTGCCTCACAGCTAATCGGTCTCTTAGCTTTGGCTCTCTAAGCTTGATTATCTTAATCGTATCCATTGTTTTTAAAATAGATTCAAGTCGCTCAATTTGTTCATAATCCTGTGCTAGAATGAGCAATCCGCGTCTTCCTTCATCCACCCCATTAATGGTTACAATATTTATGGAGAGCATCCCTAATAATGAGGAAATATCCCCTAGCAATCCAGGACGATTTTTCTGAATTTCATACTCCAAATACCATTCTGTTTTGTTCATCTTTTCCATAGAATACCTCCGAGGGAAGCGCCATATTTGACCATTTATGGTGTAAATTAATCATCTTCTATCATATATGATTTTCTATTAAGATGAAAGGAAAAACAAGAACAAGTCGTAATTTGGAGAAATATTTGTATGATATGAAAAAAAAGAGAGGATGTTTGCCTCTCTTTTTGATTTACCTATTTAAGCAACCTTTTAGCGTGATCCGTCATTTTGAACCAGTTTCACCATCATATTAGCAATGGCATGCTGTTCTTCAGGTGTAGCAACAGACCAAAGGTCAGATAAAATGCGCTCTTGTTCGTTTTTTGGATCTATTTGTTTGGCTAAATAGTCTCCGATTTGGTAAGCAAGATCACCAATTACTTGTTTGTTCATCCCTTCATTTTGAGCTTGATGCAGGCGATCACCTAAAAAGTCTTTCCATTGCTCCCAATTATCAAGTACAGACATTGTATAACCTCCTTTTTTTTACTACGAACTTATTTTGCTTTGAAAAGGAGGGAATTATTCATTTAGATAACGTGAACGTTTCGTGAATTATGTATACCATCCACCATTAACTGCAAGTGTATGACCTGTGATATACCTAGAACCAGAAGAGAGAAGAAAGGATACTGAGTCAGCCACATCCTCACCCGAACCTAGTCTTCCAATTGGAATTTCATCCTTAAGCATCTGCAAGTCGTCAGCAGTGAAATTTTCTAACATCGGCGTTTGAATGGCACCAGGTGCGACCGCGTTAACTGTAATTCCACTTAATGCAACTTCTTTACTTAAAGCTTTTACAAACGCGATTTGTGCGCCTTTTGCAGCAGAATATGCTACTTCACAGGCAGCACCCGTCTGCCCCCAGATGGAGGAAATCACGACAATTTGTCCATTGCGATCAGCCATCAACTTCGGAAGCAAACGCTTGGTCAATAAAATCGGAGCCATAACTTGAAGTTTCATCATTTGCTCAAGGTCGTCATCCTTCAAGTCCACCAACAACCCATAATGACTTTGACCACAATTATGAATGATGGCATTTAAAGCAAAGATATTTTCGCAAAGCTTTTCAATCCCATTTTTTTTAGTCAAATCCGCTTGTATCGGAATGTAATCATTTTCAAAAACAGACAGTTCACGTAGTAAACGTTCCATTCCTTCTATATTCTTATGATAATGTAGATATAAAGAAAACCCATCCTTTGCAAGCCTCTTGGCTATGCATGAGCCGATCCCCCCGCTTGCTCCAGTAATTAACGCATATTTTTTCACTAGCTTCTCCTCACTTCAACAAAAAGGCGCCGATTAACGACGCCTCACTTTAATTAGCTTTTTGGCACTACTTGGCAAATGGCCATTCGATTTTCGGAAATTAAGTTATCAGCTACTTGGTGTATATCCTCAATTTTAATTGCTTCTAATACAGGTACAACGTCAAACAAATTCATATCGTTAAATGCATATCGTGTAAATTGATTGGCAATGTACTCTGGTGAATTAACAGCTCGAAGAAACGAACCAATTTTTTTCTTCTTTGTACGCTCTAAGCTCTCTACCGTGATTTTACTTGAACTTTTTTCTTCTTCTAACATTCTTTGTATTTCAGTTGCTAGTTGATCTGGATTATTTGTGTCCCCGCCGATCATGGCAAATCCAAACCCTTCCTCTTGCGTATAATCAAAAGAGAAGGATTCATCAATAAGTCCACTGCTGTACAGCTTATCATAATTTTCACTACTTCTTCCAAACAATAATTCCAACAAAACATTTGTTGTTAGTTCCTGTTTAAGCATTTCCTCGCCTTGTTTTTCCGTGTTAGTAGCTTTTATACTAACTAAGCACTTAGAAGAATGCACATTCATAGGCAGGACTAATTTCTTTTCGGATACATCTTCCTTTTCACTATCAAATTTACGTTCAATTTCTACTTGTGAAGGGAACGTCTTCTTCGCTTGATTATCTTTAATCTGCTGCATGATTTCCTCAACCTGAACAGGACCAACGATAAACAACAGCATATTGCTTGGGTGATAGAAGGTATGATAGCACTCATACAACATATCCTTTGTGATTTCAGCTATTGATTCTTTTGTCCCAGCGATGTCAATCTTCACTGGGTGGTTTTCAAATAGGTTTTGAATCGCTCCAAAATATAAGCGCCAGTCTGGGTTATCATCATACATATCAATTTCTTGACCAATAATACCTTTTTCTTTTTCAACCGTTTTTTCAGAGAAATAAGGATACTGGACAAAATCGATTAATGTTTCTAGATTTTTCTCCACGTCTGACGTACTAGAAAAAAGATAGGCTGTTCTTGTAAAAGATGTAAATGCATTCGCAGAAGCTCCTTGACGACTAAATTGCTGGAACACGTCGCCATCTTCTTTTTCAAAAAGCTTGTGCTCTAAAAAATGGGCAATCCCATCTGGAACCTTTACAAGCTCTTTTTTCCCTGCAGGTACAAAATGGTTATCAATGGAACCATATTTGGTTGTAAAAGTCGCATAGGTTTTGTTAAACCCTTTTTTCGGAAGAATGTATACCTCTAAACCATTTTCTAGCTTCTCGTGGTAAAGTTCCTCTTGAAGCTGGTCAAATGAGATCTTTTCCATTACTTCGTCGCCCCCGTTCCCGTTAAGAAATAAATCGTATCGAGTTGGATTTTATTTGCAACCTTTACGACCTCTTCCTTCGTCACCGTCTCGATTCTCTGTAACCATTCGTCTAGCTTAATTTGTTGTCCTGCCACTACATTATGATAAAGTATTTCAACAATACCACGTGCTGTATCTAGCGTTTCAAGTAGTTGATTTTTAATCACTGCCTTTGTTTGAATCAAATCGTCATCTGAAAAATCACCATTTTTCATGGCTTGCATTTGTTCTTTAATAATTGTGACTGCTTTTTCAAAGTTGCTATTATCAATTCCGGACATTACCATCAGTAACCCTTTATGACTTTCTACCCTACTAGCAGCATAGTAAGCAAGACTCGCTTTTTCACGAACATTAATAAATAACTTGGAATGCGAAAACCCGCCGTACACACCATTAAATACTTGAAGGGCAAAGTAATCTGGATCTCCATATGTTACATTGGTTCGATACCCGATATTTAATTTCCCTTGCTTAACATCTTGTTCTTCCTTAATGACATTTCCCTCTACCTGCGCGGGTTGTTTTTTCGCGACAGCTTGGGGAGTTCTTGATGAAAAGGTGAATTTTTCATTCACCATTTGTTCTACTTCTTGTTCTTCTATATCACCGATAATATATAAACTAAGCTCATCTTCAGCTAATGCTTTTTTGTAATAATCATAAAGATCTTTACCGCTAATAGAATCCACTTCAGATTCTTTTCCGTGAACATGCAGAGAGTAGGGTTCCTCCTTACACATTTCTTCAATTAACCTATTGTTGGAATACTTCATTTTATCATCATAGATGGATTGAATTCTTTGCTTTAAGCTGCGTTTTTCCTTCTCCAAAGTTTCCTTATGAAATTCACCGTCTACTACATTTGGATTGGTTAAAACTTCTACAAGAAAATCAATTGCCGTTTTTAAAAGTGGAGTTGGATCAGAAAGGAAGCGCTCATTCGCTACTTCCATCGCAAAACTAATTGTATGATATTCACCTTTTTTTCCTAAATCAATATAAAAAGTCGCTCCATACAATTCATCTAAATACCCTCGAAGCTGTCCAGTAGTAGGAAATTTCTTCGAATTACTTTGAAGTACATTAGGTAGTAATGCACGTTTCGTTACGTTCTCTTTTTGTAAAGGTGCCTTCATCTTAAAAATAATGGTATTTGTCTTGAACTTATCTGTTTTCACCATATGTAATTTGATACCGCTCATTTCTTTAATCGTTTCGGAAACCACTGCCATATTTCCATCCTCCTTTACATCATGTGCTCGTAAATAGCTTTCCCATCTTGTGATACGCAATGTATTTAGATATACTATACCCTTTTGGACAAAGTGTTATCAACTTTTGGTATTGAAGGAAAACATATGTAAAAAAACCTCCAGTAATTGGAGGTTTAAATAAGTGAAGAAATTTGGCGAGGCGGATAGGCGTTTCTATAGACAAATCCCGTATCAAATATTGCTTGGTTCTTCCCTTTTCTCTTGGCATCATACAAGAGGCAATCTGCCACTGCTAGTAAATCTTCATCGTTATTGTGATGCTCAGAATATGCAACACCAAAGCTCATAGTTACGTTGCTCATACAGCTATTAAATGTTAAGGTATTCATTTTGCCATAGATATCTTTAAAAAACGCATTCATATCATGATCACTAAGATTTGGTAGAATAATAGCGAATTCCTCTCCGCCATAGCGGAAGGCCTCTCCACCAGCTTGATTTGAACACTCTTTGAAAAGTTTTCCGATTTCTGCTAAAACTTCATCTCCAGCTATATGGCCGTATCGGTCATTGATTCTTTTAAAATGATCAATATCTGACATCAATAATATAAATGGTTCCTTTTCTTTTATCTGATTTTTCATTTCTTCCTGAAAACTACGATGATTATATAAACCCGTTAAGTAATCGGTAATCATTAACTCGTAATATATTTCCTTTTGTTTCAAATGTTTTCTTTCACGTAAAACTAACATTGATCCAAATAAACCAACAATCCAAATAAATGCGATATTAAGTGCAAAAATGGTCAAAATAAGCGGCGTTATATTTTGTTCAGTTAACAAAATAATCGTATATCCTATGGTTGAACTAGCTGATGAAATAAACGCTCCTTTTGTGTACCAATAGATGGTCGCGTGCATGATGATTAAATAAAATATAGGAAATAATGGACTCGTTACTCCACCAGATAAGGCTAGGAGCCAAATCACAGCTACGTAGTCAAAGATAATACCTGCTTTTGTTATTAAATGAAAATATGGGTTCTGAGGTTTAAGTTTCAAAAATACTATTTGAGTACAAATCATATAGATGATCCCAACTGTCAGTAAGATCGGGAATGTACGATGGTCGAGCTCAAGCAATTCTGAAAAGAATGGCGAATAAAATAATATTACAGCTACAACTAAAAAAATCCAACGTAAGTAAGAAAAAATCTTTTCCGTCTCATAATCGTCTAAGTATAATGACAACCTCATAATCAAACCTCTTCTATCGAATGGATTACCCCTATTTTACCATATTCTTGTAGACTGAACATTAAAATTATACAAATGTTCGAAAATTTAACAAAAGTTAGTAGAATAGCAAAGACAAAAAAAATCTCCGTAAGAACGGAGATTTATCTATTTCCTTTAATATATGGTGTTCCGAGTGCTTTTGGTCCTTCTGCTCTTCCGATGAATCCTGTTAACGCTAGGATCGTTAAGATGTATGGTGCAATTAACAAGTATACATTCGGGATATTTTCTAATAATGGCAAGCTAGAGCCAATGATACTTAAGCTTTGTGCGAATCCGAAGAATAACGCTGCTCCCATCGCTCCAAGTGGATGCCATTTTCCAAAAATTAATGCCGCAAGTGCCATGAACCCTTGTCCGGATATCGTCGCGTGACTGAAATCAGATGAAATGGACTGAGCATATACTCCTCCACCAATCCCTCCAAGTGCTCCAGAGATGATAACACCAATATATCTCATTCTTGTCACGTTAATCCCCATCGTATCTGCTGCCATTGGATGCTCACCTACTGCGCGAAGGCGAAGACCGAACGGTGTTTTAAACATTACAAACCATGCGATAAACGCAACGATAATCGCCACAAATGAGGTGTAATACGTATTGGAAAAAAATATTTTTCCTAAAACAGGGATATCGCTTAAGACAGGAATATCTATTTTACTAAAGCCCTTTTGGATGATGTCTGTTTGACCTTTTCCGTAAAAAAGCTTAACAAGGAAAAGTGCTACACCAACTGCCAAAAGGTTAATGGCCACCCCAGAAACGGTCTGGTCAGCTCGGAATGTGATCGATGCAACAGCATGTAAAACGGATAATAGTGCGCCTACAACCATCGCCACTAATAACGAAATCCAAGGAGTTAAGTTTCCGAGTGTCTGGTCAAAGGCAAGATTAAATACGATAGCTGTAAATGCACCGATTACCATTAAACCTTCTAGTCCAATGTTAACGATACCTGAACGCTCTGAAAAGTTACCGCCTAAAGCAGTGAAAATAAGTGGAGCTGCCCAAAGTAAAGTAGAAGGTACTACGATATATAAAATATCCATGAATCCCACTTACTTCACCCCCTTTTTACTAATACGATCAATAAACAGACGAATCATATAACTTGCTGCAACAAAGAACACGATTAATGCAATAATAATATCAACAAGTTCATTTGGAACTCCTGCCTCAAGTGGCATATTTAAAGCCCCAACTTTTAATGCTCCGAAAAGTAATGCTGCTAAAATAACGCCGATAGGTCCATTTCCACCAAGTAGTGCAACTGCAATTCCATCGAATCCAACTCCCGTGAAACCACCTTTAATGGATGCATAACCAAATGTTCCTAAACCTTCCATAGCTCCGGCTAGTCCAGCAAAAGCACCTGAGATAACCATAGAAAGAATAATATTTTTATCAACATTCATACCAGCGTAGTGAGAAGCATGCTGGTTGAAACCAACTGAACGTAATTCATATCCACGAGTTGTCTTTTCAAGTAGGAACCACATAATAAATACACCTATTAATGCAATTACAATTCCCCAATGCAAACGTGAAAAGTCGGTTAACCCTTCTAAGAAAGAAGAACGTAATGTTGCTGTTTCCTTAATCATTTCCGTACGATCGCTTTTTTCAGATAGAACCGTACGGATAATATAGTTTGTCACATGAAGTGCTGTATAATTTAACATGATCGTAACGATTACTTCGTGTACACGGAATTTTGCTTTTAGTAGGCCCGGAATAAATGCCCATAACGCACCTGCAACTCCTGCTGCAATAACTGCAACGAGTGTATGAATAACGGCAGGAAGTTCAAACGCAACCCCCACCCAAACAGCTGCCAACCAACCTACGATTAACTGGCCCTCAACTCCAATATTGAATAGACCTGTTCGGAAGGCAAATGCGACGGATAACCCAGCTAAAATAAGCGGTGTAACCTGGCGGATTACTTCCCCAGTGTAATAAATCTCACCAAATGCACCATTCCAAAGGGCCGTAAAGGCAGCTACTGCATCGTAGCCTGTCACAATCATAATAATGGTTCCTACTAACATCCCTAATATGACAGCCATGATAGGAACAATAATGTTTTTCACACGATTAGACATTTGTTTGTTCACCTACTTCCTTCTGTTTGGAACCAGCCATTAATAATCCAAGTTCTTGTTCTGATGTTTCCTTTGGATTTACAATGGCAACAATTTCCCCTTCGTAAATAACCGCGATTCGGTCACTAACATTAAGAATTTCATCAAGTTCAAAGGATAGTAATAATACAGCTTTTCCATTATCTCGCTGTTCAATTAGTCTCTTATGAATAAACTCAATTGCCCCAACGTCAAGTCCACGTGTTGGCTGAGCCGCGATGAGCAAGTCCGGATTTCGATCCACTTCACGCCCGATGATCGCCTTTTGTTGGTTCCCCCCAGATAAAGCTCTTGCAAGCGTAAATTCACTTGGTGTACGAACATCAAACTCTTGAATAAGTGATTTTGCTTTTTGATAGATTTTGTTAAAGTTTAAAACACCAGCTTTTGAAAATGGTGATTTATAGTATGTTTGCAACACCATATTTTCACCAATTGGAAAATCTAAAACAAGTCCGTGCTTATGACGGTCCTGAGGTATATGCCCAGTGCCAGCCTCCGTTATTTTACGAGGTGAAAGATTTCGGATCTCTTTCCCGTTCAGCTGAATTGATCCACTTTCTGATTTTCGCAATCCAGAAATCGCTTCGATTAACTCCGTTTGACCATTTCCATCAACACCGGCAATACCAAGGATTTCTCCTGCCTTAACATCAAGATTTAGGTTATTTACTGCTATTAGTCCTCTAGAGTCTTTCACAACTAAACCATTTATCTCAAGAACTTTTTGCGCAGGCTTTGCATCTGCCTTCTCTGTTTTAAAGGTAACTTCACGTCCAACCATCAAGCTTGCAAGTTCATTTGGATTCGTTTCACTAACATTTACTGTACCAATCCCAACACCCTTACGGATAACGGTACAACGGTCACATACTTCCATGATTTCTTTAAGCTTATGAGTAATTAGAATGATTGACTTGCCCTCTTTAATAAGCGTTTTCATAATTTGTATAAGTTCTTTGATTTCTTGTGGAGTCAAAACAGCAGTTGGCTCATCAAATATCAAAATTTCGGCGCCTCTATAGAGCGTTTTCAAGATTTCTACTCTTTGTTGCATTCCAACAGAAATATCAGAGATTTTTGCTTGGGGATCAACGGCTAGTCCATAGCGCTCGGAGATATCTCTTACTTCCTGCTCAGCCTTTTTCAAATCAATTTTTAAACCTGATTTCGTTTCCTTACCAAGGATAATGTTTTCTGTTACCGTAAACTTGTCTACTAACATAAAATGCTGATGAACCATTCCAATTCCTAAATCATTAGCAATATTCGGGTTCGTAATTTTCACCTCTTTGCCTCGAACACGTATCTCCCCTTGTTCTGGCTGATATAAACCAAACAGCACATTCATTAATGTTGATTTTCCTGCACCATTCTCACCAAGCAATGCATGAATTTCCCCTTGTTTTAGTTGCAAGGTAATATTATCGTTTGCGACGATTCCAGGGAATTCTTTACGGATACCTAGCATTTCAATAACATATTCCATTTCTCTTCTCACTCCTTGCTCATAGTTTAAGCAAATTATTCGTAAAAGTAAGAGGTCAGACCTTTAGCAATTTTTAAAAAACTTGGTATCCCAAGCATGTAGTATGACCTATTATTTTTGGGTAAATTCCCCTAATAATAAAAATGCAAATGAAACGTAGAAACATTTCTACCCTTCAGTTCCATTTCTAGTTTTATCCTTAAAAAAGGAATAAGAGGTAGGAAAGATCCTCTTATTCCTTTGTCCAAACATTATTGTACAGAGAAAGACTTTAACTCTTCTAAAGTAGATGGGATCACAAGATCACCGTTCTTAATCTTCTCAGAGAAATCAGCAACTGCTGTTTCAATGTCAGCTTTAGCTGCTACTTCTTCGTTAATTGGAGCTAGACCAACACCATCTTCAGCTAATCCGTAAGTGATTGTTTCGCCACCTGGGAAGTCTCCATCTTTAGCTTTTAAAGAAAGGTCTTTAACTGCGTTGTCAACACGCTTAAGTGCAGAAGTAATGATTACGTTATGCTCTTTTCCATCGATTTCAACTACACCCTCAGCTGTTTGGTCAGAGTCAACACCGATTGCCCAAACTTGTCTTTCAGGTTCTTTCTTCTTAAGGTCACGAGCTTCTTTGAAAAGACCGTTACCCGTTCCACCAGCTGCATGGAAGATTACGTCAATACCTTTAGAATACATACTAGAAGCAATTGTTTGACCAACTTCCGCTTTATCAAATGCACCAGCATATTGTACGTCAACTGTGATATCAGGATTTACAGCCGCAACACCAGCTTTAAATCCAGTTTCGAAACGCTCGATAACAGGAATTTCCATTCCACCAAGGAATCCGATTTTATTAGAAGTAGTTGCTTTTGCAGCAGCAACACCAGCTAAGAAAGCTGCTTCTTGTTCTTTAAACATAATGCTTACAACATTTGGTTCCTCAACAAGAGCATCAACGATTGCGAAGTTGCTTTCTGTTTGTTGTGCAGCGATTTCTTTAATTGCACCTTCCATAAGGAAACCAATACCGAATACTAGATCAAAATCTTGACGAGCAAGAGTGTTTAAGTTTGTAGAATAGTCAGCATCTGACTGTGATTGCAGGTAGTCAAAACCATCTTTACCTTTTTCAAGGCCTACTTCTTTACCATATGCTTGAAGACCTTCCCATGCAGATTGGTTGAATGACTTATCATCCACTCCACCTACGTCAGTAACCATCGCTACTGTGAATGCGTCTTCTGTTGTTTCTTTGTTGCCACCTTCAGCTGCATTGTTTTCTTCTTCTGCTTTTCCACATGCACCTAAAATTGTTCCAGCAGCAAGAACCAATGATAGAGCTAAACCGAATTTACGCTTTTTCATGGTTTGAAACCCCCTATGAATTTTTGTTGGATTTAGCAAGAACGCTTAGCAATCCGATGAAACATTAGCATCATTCTCTTTAAAGAACATTATATTCTTTTTCTAAGCACATGAAAACTAAATTTATCGGCTCTAAAGTAGTTTACCGAAAAAAGGATTGGTTCATCCATTTCGTCAAAATGCATTTGCTTTAAAACAAGCAAAGCAGTTTCAGGGTCACATTCTAAGATGGGAGAAACTTTTTCATGATAACCAATCGGTTCGATCTGGGCCACTGCGTATGTAATATTTCGTTTTGCTTCCTCTTCTAGTATGTTGAAGATAGATTCTTCTCCATGTGAAAAGGTCTCAGGCAGAATTTTGTTGGGAACTTTGTCGATACAATATACAACAGGTTCTCCATTGGCTGTTCGAACTCTCTCCATTACCACAATTTCGTCATCTACAGAACATGAGAATCGACGGATGTCCTCTTCGGTAGCCCCTTGAGTTGATGAGCTCAAGAAAATGGTACCTGGTTTCATACCTGCTTGAACAATCATGTTCGTTACACTATTTAGTTGTTCAATTCCCGACGTAAATAGAGGTTTAGCATGGACAAATGTCCCTACTCCATGACGGCGAATGATGACGTTTTCCTCTTCAAGAATTCTCAGAGCTTCTCGAAGCGTCGCCCTGCTTACACCGAGCTGCTTAGCAAGGTCAAATTCAGACGGGAGCTTTTCTTTCTCTTTGTATATCCCCGACTCAATATCCTTTTTTAGCCGATCGATGACCTGTAAATACAAATGTCGGTTATCTGACTTAATAGACATGCAAGCATCCTCCAACCATTTCTAAAAGACATCAGACCTCTGATGTTCAATCATTCCTACTAATCGAAAATACTATAACACTTTTTTAGGTATAAATAAATAGAGTTTATAAATTTTGTCGAAAAAACGTGTTAACTTATTTTACACGTTTCCCTTACAGTACTCTACGATAAATTATGTCACACTAAACAAAGTGAAAACGTTTCCAATATGTTCTAATTAGAAAGGCGATATGAATCGCCCTTCCTAGTCTATATTTCCTGCTGAAGAATCGTCAGCAGACTTCGTCATTAACACCGTACGCGGTTTACTTCCTTCGTATGGTCCTACAACTCCTCTAAGCTCCATCTCATCAATTAGACGTGCTGCACGAGAATAACCAATCCGAAATCTTCGTTGTAGCATCGAGACGGAGGCTGTTTGCATTTCTAGAATGAGATCAACAGCGTCGCCATATAAATCATCATCCACTTCAGAGGTAGGCTCAGGGATATCATCTGGAATCATTTCTTGTTGATATTGTGCCTTTTGTTGACCAATAACAAAATCGACTATCTCTTCTACTTCTTCGTCCGATAAAAAAGCACCCTGTACACGAATAGGCTTTGAAGCACCTACTGGCATAAAGAGCATATCGCCACGACCAAGCAGTTTTTCAGCTCCTCCGGAATCCAAGATTGTCCGAGAGTCGATTTGAGAGGAAACGGCAAAAGCAATTCTTGATGGAATATTAGCTTTTATAACTCCTGTAATAACATCTACAGACGGACGTTGTGTAGCAATAATTAAGTGAATGCCCGCCGCACGAGCCATTTGAGCTAATCTTGTAATAGCATCTTCCACATCTGATGAGGCCACCATCATTAAATCAGCAAGCTCGTCCACAATAACAACAATATACGGCAGAAGTGGTTGCTTCGTATCTTCCTCCATATTGATTCGGCGAATGTAATCATTATATCCTTCAATATTACGTGTTCCTGTATGAGAAAAGAGCTCATATCTTCTTTCCATCTCACTAACTACTTTTTTTAATGCCTGAGATGCCTTCTTTGGATCGGTTACAACAGGTGCTAATAGATGTGGGACTCCATTATAAACATTCAGCTCAACCATCTTCGGATCTATCATCATTAATTTTACTTCATGAGGCTTGGCTCTCATTAAGATACTAGTAATAATCCCATTAATACATACACTTTTACCACTTCCTGTAGCCCCAGCAACAAGCAAGTGAGGCATTTTGTTTAACTCAGCTAATACTGCTTCGCCCGTAATATCACGACCAAGTCCAATCATAAGCTTTGATTCTGGTCGATCGTTCTTCTTAGACTCCAATACTTCACGCAGAGATACCATAGCAACCTCGGAGTTAGGTACTTCAATCCCAATCGCTGATTTACCCGGGATCGGTGCTTCCATTCGGATATCCTTAGCCGCTAAGGCAAGTGCTAAATCATCACTTAAATTAACAATTTTACTAACTTTCACACCAACGTCAGGATGAACTTCATACTTTGTAACAGCTGGACCTAAATGAACTTGTGTTACTTTTGCTTTTACTCCAAAGCTTAAGAACGTTCTTTCAAGCTTTGCTGCATTTGCATGTATTAGCTCATATTCGCCACTTTGATCGGTATGACGAGGTGCTTTTAACAACTGAATTGATGGAAGCTCATAATCTTTATTTTCAACTTCCGTAAATGTAATTGGCGGTACACTATCGTCTTCGGTTTGTGACTGTACCTTCCCTTTTTTTGCCGGTTGTTCTACGGGCGGCTCAGAATAGGCTCTCTCTGTGAAGCTAGAAATAATAGGTTCAATGACTCTTTCTTCTTCTGGCGGTGTCATTGCACTAGAGATAGGAATGACTCTCTCTTCTTGTTCCTTCTTTTCTATATTTTTTCGATTTTCTTCCTTCTTTTTCTTAGTCTTTTCTCTACGTTCTTTTCTCCAAGTTTTCATATCATCTCCAAAAACATGAAGCTGATTCTTTAAAAACTGACCAAATGCAATGATGGCTTTTCCTAGGGGCTCACCTAATGTTCTACCTGTGAGCAAAATGAATCCAATAATAAAGAACAGAGCAGCAATAATTTTTGTTCCTGCCTCCGCAAACAAATAATAGGACATGGCAAATAAAAGTGCACCAATCATTCCCCCGCCTAAATCGGTTGTACTCGTTTCCCCTCTAACTTCCATCCAATAAAGCTCGAAAGTATTTTTTATTACACTTGGGCTATCTGTTCTCCCATCATTTGCAAGAAGCTCAAACAATGTAACATGGCTCAGAAGTAATAGAGCAGAAACAATAAAATACATTCCTATCCATTTACTTTGGAAAAAGGATGGAATTTCACGTTTCCACATAAAATACGCACCGATAACAGCCAAACTAATTAAATTCACCATATACCACTCACCTGAAAAGAAACGAAAAAACATAACCACTGCTTGTCCAACCGCACCAAGTCTGGCAATGGAAATAGTCGCTAACGCAATTAGTATAAGTCCAATAAGTTCGAATTTTACCGTTCGCTTAAAACCATCCTTACTTCTTGTTTGTCTTCTTTTTTTCTTAGCCATTTTATCACCTTACTGTTGAATTATTACTACTATCTTAGTCGTTTGTTTTATGTGTTAAACCCTTTATTAAAGACAAGAAAAGCAGCCTCAGTTGGCTGCCTACCTGATACAACTTTATTATAGCATAATAAATCCATCCTGAAGACACACATTACAAGAAAGATATTTTTGATCCTGGTGTACATCTCCCATCTAAGTAATGAGCAGGGTCGCTACTCATGACACGAACCACTCGATAAGCGCCTTCTGGGTCAGATTCAACCAATAAGGGAATTCCATCAAGATGGTACATTTTCTGGTTGGTAACCTCCTGACTGTCATTCGGAAAAATCATTTCTGGTGGGGTGAGTGTATAAAGGATCATTGAACCATCCCCTCTGTTCCTTCATTGTTAATCGCAATCAGTTCATTTAACTTCTTCATTGCTTGACCAATCCCGCCAACTTCATCAATTAATCCGTATTTTACAGCATCCGTACCCACGACATTTGTTCCGATGTCTCTTGTGAGGTTTCCTTTTTCAAACATTAATTCTTTAAACTTCTCTTCTGTAATCTTAGAGTGCTTTGTCACAAAAGTCACCACTCGATCCTGCATCTTATCTAAATACTCAAACGTTTGAGGCACACCGATAAATAAACCGGTCAAACGGATCGGATGTATCGTCATTGTTGCTGTTTCTGCAATATATGAGTAATCACAAGATACCGCGATTGGTACTCCAATTGAGTGGCCACCCCCTAATACAATGGACACAGTTGGCTTAGACAGAGAGGCCAGCATCTCAGAAATTGCTAACCCTGCTTCTACATCCCCACCTACGGTATTTAGGACAACAAGCAGACCCTCAATCTTAGGGTTTTGCTCAATGGCTACGAGTTGTGGAATGAGATGCTCGTATTTTGTCGTTTTGTTTTGCGGAGGGAGGGTCATATGTCCTTCAATCTGTCCGACAATTGTTAAGCAGTGTATTTTTGAATCCTGTGCTAACTGTGGGACATTCGTTTGTCCTAGCTGTTGAATTTTTTCGATTAAACTCGATGGTTTTTCTTCCTTTGGGGTTTCTTGTTCGTTCCCCCCTCCATCATCCGGTTTATTATATTTAATTGGTTCCATACCAAATCTCCCTTCAGACATGATAATGTTAGTATGAAACCCATTATGGTTTTTCATGCGAGAAATGGAAATTTGAAAAAAGCTCACAAATTTTTCTAAAGAGTTCCGTTTTGAAGAGCTTTATGCATCAAAATAAGGTTTTTTTGGATTTTTGAGATAAAACTCACTCCTTTATAAATAAGGTGTTTTGCCCTTAATCGATTAAAAGTATGATAAGCGGAGAATTTCCGGTTAGATACAAAATGAAGCCTCGTTTGACTGGTATAAGGGGAGTTTTTCCGCTTATGCAGAGTAAAATCGCCTATTTTCGAATTTTCCGAGCCAATAGACGGAATCCCTCCGCCTATTTAATCCTTTTTTATTAAAAATTACTAATTAAACGGAATTTCTCCGTCTATTTATCAGCTCGGGTACTTAACTTGATCCCCAGCCTAAGTCCGGATCCTCTTGAATCTAGATGCAGAAAATAAATATAGAAAAGACGTATGTCCAAATCATACGTCTTTTCTTGTTTATTTTAATTAGATAGTACTCGAAAACAGAACTCTTTAGAATTTTTCATCTTATATTTCCATAATTATTGGGAGAATCATAGGTCGACGTTTTGTTTTATCATATAAAAATTGATTTAGTTCATCTCTCATGCTTTGCTTCATTGTTCCCCAATCAAATGATTCTCTTGTTGTGTTTCTTTCTACAATACTTCTAACAAGCTGTGTGGATTCATCCATAAGCTTTTCTGACTCTCTCACATAAACAAAGCCACGTGATATGATTTCTGGACCTGCAGTAATTTTCTTTTCTGCTCTGCTTAATGTGACAACAACAATTAAAATTCCATCCTGAGATAATAATCGTCGATCCCTCAGGACGATGTTACCGACGTCTCCTACACCGCTGCCATCGATAAGTACATTGCCAGCAGGTACTTTTCCAGCAGGTTTAAATCGCTCATTTTTTATTTCTAATACTTCTCCTCTTTCAGGAATGAAAATACGATCCGTTGTAATCCCACATTGGGCAGCCACTTTGCTGTGCGCCTTCAGCATTCGATATTCCCCATGAACAGGAATAAACAGCTTAGGGTTCATTAAGTTGATCATAAACTTCAACTCTTCCTGGCTACCATGACTAGAGGTATTCACGATTCTCTTTCCAGAGATCACATGTGCTCCTGCACGATACAACATATCAATGGTTTTATAAATAAACACTTCACTCCCTCTGAGAGGAGAGGCAGCAATAAGAACCGTATCGCCTTTTTTGATGTTAACTTGTCGGTGAATTTGTTTTGCCATTTTTTGAAGTGCTTCAATTGGTTCACCTTGTGTTCCAGTTGTTAACACCACAATTTCATCATCAGGATAATTATCAATTTCTTCAATTGGAATAATTAGCTCGTCGTGAACTTGCAAGTAATGTAAATCCAAGGCAATGTGAAAAATTTTCTCTAGACTTTTTCCTACTACAGCTATCTTTCTTCTGCTTTCATATGCAGCATCAAACACATGCTGAATTCGATTAATGTCAGATGCAAATGATGCAGCGATAATTCTACCTTTAGCATTATAAAAAGCATCAGACATTTCCCTTACAACGATTGATTCAGATGGTGTATAGCCTGGCTTTTCGGCTTCCGTGCTATCAGAGAGTAAGCATAGAACCCCTTCTTCCCCAATTTGCGCCATCTTTCCAATTTCAGGTTTATAAAGTTCTGTAGCAGCCTGGTCAAATTTAAAATCTCCTGTATATACAATTGCACCTTCAGATGTATGAAGACAGATACCAACAGAATCAGGAATGCTATGGTTTGTTTTGAAGAAAGACACTTCACACGTATCAAAATTCACAATTGAATCTGAAGTGATGATTCGGAAATCCGTTTTCCCTCTGTATTCCTGCTCGTCCAACTTTGCTTTTGCCAGTGCAAGTGTCAACTTCGTTCCATATACAGGAACATGTAATTCTCTTAATGTATAAGATAATGCCCCAATATGGTCCTCATGTCCATGCGTTAGAAAAATAGCTTTTACTCGATCCTTGTTTTGAATTAAATATGAAATGTCTGGAATAACAATATCAATTCCTAGCATTTCATTTTCAGGAAACATTAACCCAGCATCTAAAACAAATAAATCACCGTCCACGTCAATAACATACATGTTTTTCCCGAATTCCCCGACTCCCCCCAGAGCCACAAGCTTAATACTTTCATTCTTTCTCTTATTCAAAGTAGAATCCTCCTATGCTGTCAATTCATCCGACCCAAGATCAGTTATGATTATTATACTTGAATGATGAAATCCTTTACAACCAAAATTAAACTTGTTTGATTAGGAAGTGGATAAATCTGTATTTAGATCCTCCACTTCGACAAATACGGTCAAATTCCCACATAATAAAAGGCCAACCCACAACGAGGTTGACCTAATTAGTATTTATATTAGCTAAATAACGTGATAATCTGCGCTCTCTCTTGTTCATTCAATGGGACTAAAGGAAGTCTTACAGACCCCACATCAAGACCTTTAATTTGGAGAGCTGTTTTTACAGGAGTTGGGCTCGGTGCTTTAAATAATCCTTCCATTAATGGCAGAAGCTGTTGATGCTTCTTTGCAGCCTCTTGAATATCTCCATTGATAAAGGCTGACACCATTTCTTGCATCTCATTCCCGATCACATGTGATGCTACTGACACAATCCCTACCCCACCAATAGATAACACCGGAATCGTTAACCCATCATCACCACTGTATAACAAGAAGTCATCATCTGTACCAGCAATAATTGCCGTCATAGCATTTAAATTACCACTAGCCTCTTTAACCGCTACAATATTAGGGATTTTAGATAAGCGAATGATTGTTTCTGGTAAGATATTGACAACAGATCTACCCGGGATATTATACACCATAACAGGAAGAGTGGTTGCTTCAGCAGCTGCCTTAAAATGCTGATACAATCCTTCTTGATTTGGTTTATTGTAATAAGGAGCAACAATCATCACAGCGTCTACGCCAATTTCCTCTGCTTTTTTTGTTAGCTCAATGGTCGCATATGTGTTATTGCTTCCTGTTCCTGCAATAACAGGAACACGCTTATCTACAACCTTTACCACATGTTGAAATAAAGCGACTTTTTCTTCCTTCGATAACGTTGGAGACTCACCAGTTGTTCCAGCAATAACTAGTGAATCCGAACCGTTTTCAATCAGGTGATTGATTAATAATGTTGTTTTTGCAAAATCAATATGCCCTTTGCTATCAAAAGGCGTAACCATCGCCGTAGAGACTCGACCAAATAAAACCATATTGCCACTCCTTTAAATCTAATCCACTTAGAAAAAATCTTTAGTTCTCTTTATCAAGGTTAAAGGCATCATGCAACGAATTAACGGCTGTAACCAAATCATCTTCCTTAACAAGAACCCATATCGTTGTATGACTATCAGCCGATTGAAGGATACGAATTCCATTTTCAGAAAGAGCTGATACAATTTTTGAAGTAACTCCCGGAACACCTGCGATTCCTGCACCCACAACAGATACCTTGGCACAATTTTTCTCAAACTCAGGCTCATGACCTAAATCACGCAGAACGGTAAGTGCCTTATCCGTCATTTCACTGGATACGGTGTAAACCACCCCATTAGGTGAAATGTTAATAAAATCAACACTAATCTTCTCATTGGCCATTGATTTGAATACTTCAGCCTGAAGGTTATATTGACCTTTTTTAGCCAGTACTTTAATTTGAGTGACAGGTGACAGATGTGCAATTCCCGTTACTGTCCGTTCCTTAATATCACTTCCGCGATGATTATTCGAAGTAGAAGTAACTAGGGTTCCTTCACCATCCGAATACGTAGAACGAATACGAATCGGCACCTTCGCTTGCATAGCAATTTCAACCGCTCTTGGGTGAATAACTTTCGCACCTTGGTATGCCAGATTACACACTTCTGTATACGTAACAACCCCAAGTGGTCTAGCATTTTCAGCAATTCTAGGGTCTGCTGTCATAATTCCTTCGACATCTGTAAATATGTCGATAACCTCTGCTTTTAAAGCTGCCCCAAGTGCTGCAGCTGACGTGTCACTTCCTCCACGTCCTATCGTAGTAATGTCACCATTTTGAGCGGCACCTTGAAAGCCTGCAACAACCACTACATCGTGTTGTTCGAGCTCTTCAATCACTCGCTCACAATTCATCTTAATAATCTTCGCATTTGTATGGTCATCAGTAGTTAGAAAACCTGCTTGCGCACCAGTTAACGATGTTGCGTTAACGCCTGCTTCAAGTAGTAAGTTAGAGAATACCACACTCGAAATGGCTTCCCCACAAGACAGTAACAAGTCCTGTTCACGTTTAGAAATTAGACTTTGTGCACCGCCGATAAGGGAAAGCAGAGTGTCTGTTGCATATGGATCCCCTTTTCTACCCATAGCGGATACAACGACCACCACTTTATACCCTTCAGCTAATGCATTTTTAATATGTCCAATTGCAAGATTTCGACTTTTTTCATCTTTTACTGAAGTGCCACCGAATTTTTGAACAATCATTCTCATTGTTACACCTCTAGTTTTACAGCTTTAAATTTCTATTTTACAATACCTAACTTCACTAAACTTTCTGCGATTTGAACAGAGTTCCACGCAGCTCCTTTAAGTAGATTATCTGAAACAACCCACATATGGAAACCTTTTTCATTGTCCAAATCTTTACGAATACGACCAACAAATACATCATTTTTACCAACACAATTTGCAGGCATTGGGTAAAGTTGATTTTCCGGGTCATCTTGAAGAACGACTCCTGGTGCATTCTCTAGTAAGTTCTTCACATCCTGTGCAGATACACCCGCCTGCTCTACTTCAACAAACAGTGACTCAGAGTGTCCTGTCGCAACTGGTAGACGAACGCAAGTAGCTGCTACTTGGATTTCTGGTAAGTGCATAATTTTCTTTGTTTCATTGATCATTTTCATTTCTTCATACGTAAATCCGTTTTCTTGGAACTTATCAATTTGTGGAATTGCATTAAAAGCAATTTGATAATGTTTTTTATCAGATTTTACTGGCAAAATTTTTGGCTCATAACTCTCATTAGCTACGATTGCTTTAGTTTGCTCGTACAACTCTTCCACCGCAGCCGCACCAGATCCAGAAACCGCTTGATACGTTGAAACGATAATTTTATTTAAACCATATTGCTTACGAATTGGTTCTAATGCTACAACCATTTGGATCGTAGAGCAATTCGGATTAGCAATAATTCCTTTATGTTCATGTAAGTCCATTTCATTTACTTCAGGTACAACTAGTGGTACATTTTCATCCATGCGGAATGCACTTGTGTTATCCACAACAATAGCACCATGCTTAACTGCTTCTGGTGCTAGTTCAAGTGATACGCTTCCACCTGCACTAAATAACGCAATATCGACCCCTTCAAAGCTCTCTGGCTTTGCTACTTGAACCGTATGTTCTACCCCTTTAAAAAGGACTTTACTACCAGCTGAACGTGGTGATGATAATAACGTTAATTTTGAGATTGGGAATTCTCTATTTTCAAGAGTTTGAATCATTTGTTGACCTACTGCTCCTGTTGCTCCCACAACAGCTACATGAAATCCTTTTTCTGATAATGCCATTTCATTATTCCCCTTCCAATATCTCTAATGATCGATATGAATTCTAGTAAAACATTTATCGCATTATTAAAAACATCAACATGTAATAAATGTCCTTTGTACCGCCATTCTGTTCCATGGCTATATAATAACATCTATTTTAACATATTCATGCATTAATGAAGTACATTTTTTATTTAAGCCGTGCGTAGGAACCTATTTTTCCTAGTAACACGGCTTTTAGACTATTGCTAGAGTTGGATGAGGGCATATTACCTCTATTGCCTATTGTGCATCTTTATACCTTTCGACGAGTACTGGTTGAATTTGTCGGCCAGAAAGAGCAGCTTCCACTGTATCTGCTAGCATGGTCATACGAGCGACTAATGAATTTGGTTTTTTAACTGGGTCATCTTGGCCGTACGGAATAAAAAATATATTCTTTGTCGCCATCAATCTCATCAAATTGACTCCATTTAATCCAAGAGCATCATTTGTGGAAATCCCTAATACTACCGGTTTTCCATTTCGCAACGTCGCTTTTGCAGCCATTAACACAGGAGAATCAGTCATCGCATTTGCAAATTTACTCATTGAATTTCCAGTTAATGGAGCGATGACCATGCAATCTAATGGAATCTTTGGTCCTAGTGGCTCGGCACCAACAATCGAATCAATCGCTTTATTTCCAGTTAACTTTTCAATTCTTTCAATCCAATCCTCACCTTTTCCAAAGCGAGTCGTTGTATTTTTCACGGTGTTCGTTACCACGGGTAATACTTCTGCACCAGAATTGATAAGATTCTCGATTTCTGGATATACTGCATCATACGTACAGTGAGAACCCGTTAAACCGAAGCCGATTTTTTTTCCTTTTAAGCTCATGTTACTTCCCCTTTCTTGATTGCATATCATCTAACAGCAGTTGAGAAAGAACGTTTGCTAAAATTTGACCTGCTGTTTTTGGAGCAACGATGCCTGGAAGCCCTGGGGCCAAAAGAGCTTTTATTCCTCTTTTTTCAGCATATCGAAAATCGGTTCCACCAGGCTTTGATGCTAAATCAATGATCAGTGTATGAGTAGGCATTCTTGAGATAACGGAAGCGGTGACGATTAAATCAGGAATCGTATTGATGCAAATATCAACATCCTTCACCTGTTGAGATAATTCGTCAAGGTGAAATGGTGTTAAAGCCATTTCAGTAATACGAGCAATATGCTCTCCTTTTCTCGCTCCCACTTTCACTTTTGCACCTAAAGCAGAGAATGTGCGTGCCACACTCATCCCTACTCTCCCTAAGCCAAGCACCATAATCGTTGATCCATGTATAGTAAAGTCGGTGTGCTGAATTGCCATCATAATCGTACCTTCGACTGTTGGTATGGAATTATAGATAGCAACATCGTCCCGTTCGAACAATTTCACGAGTCTTCGTTTGGAGTCACCCGTAATTTTATTCATGTATGCATTTGAAATTCCGGAATAAATCGTACAGTGTTCTGGTGTTTGTTGTAAATGCTCTGCAGTTAAAACTACTTTTTCATTCGAGAAGATCGTCTCTACTTGACCTTCCATATTCGTTCCAGCTACCGGCAAAATGATCGCATCTATATCTGAAAATACTACTTCATCCAATTTCTCCTTTACTGCACCAGTAAAGGCATGGTCGAGTTGCTCAAAGCCAATCAAAGAGAGCTTCGCATCGAGCTCTGTTAGCTTCCGGACGATTTCGAGCTGTCTTGCGTCTCCGCCTATGACTGCTATTTGCATCCCTGTTAGCATGAAACACTCACCTTCTTTTTAAATGATCCAAATCCAAATCTTACTGCATTACTCCAACATACTATGTATTTACTCCGTAATCGGTGAGTTTTCCTAGGAAAAAAGCCTAAATAAAAAAAGAACTGATGCCTACGCACAGTTCTTTACTCTTCTTGAATATCAATGATAATCATATCCGTTCCAATAGTTTTTATATGCTTCCATGGAACTCTAACCTCTCCTCCTTGCCTTTTAAAACCAAACCATTTCACCGAGGGAATTAGAAGAGCCTGTATTTGGCCATTACTTTCATTTATCTCTAAATCCGTCTGACCAAGTATGCCAAGCCTTTCTGCTTTTTTGACATCTACAATTTCCTTTCCGCTCAATTCACTTAGTCTCAATTTCATCTCTCCCCCTTTTGTCCTCTCTATATCCTAGTATGGGTAAGCTAAATATATACGTAGGATTTAAAAAGAAAATAGCAAAAAAGCCTGAGCAGAAAAATCTCAGGCTTTAAAAACTAAATATTTCTTGGAAGTACTCCGTCTGGACTAATTAAGGACGCAGAATACTTGTCATTAAAGATTTTATTAGCCATAGCATCTACACCATCTTTTGAAACGGCATCTATTTGCTCAACAATTTCATCAAGGGTGCGATGTCTTCCTAATAGAAGCTCATTTTTCCCGTTACGGCTCATACGACTATTGGTGCTTTCAAGGCTAAGCATTAAGCTACCCTTTAGCTGCTCCTTACTATTTCGAAGTTCTTTATCTGTAATACCTTCAGCCTTTAGTTTTGACAAGGTTTCTTGAATCGTATCAAATAATACGTCCAACTGTTTTGCACCTGTACCACCATAAATCGTAATTACACCAGAATCTTGGAACGAAGAATGATAAGAGTATACAGAATATGCAAGGCCACGCTGTTCACGAACTTCTTGGAACAATCTACTACTCATACTTCCACCTAAGATATTATTTAGAGTGATCAAGTTATAGATTTCCTCATCTCCAACCTGTAACCCTTCATATCCAATACATAAATGGGCTTGTTCCGTTTCTTTCTTTCTTGAAAGTCGGTTTGTATGAAACTGAGGTTTTTCGAATTGATTGTTCGATTTTCCTGCTTCGTATGACCCGAACAACTTCTCCACTTCTTGAATAAAGGCTTCAGAAATATTTCCTGCAACTGAAATCACCACATTTTCAGGAGTGTATGTATCATGCATATATTGATTTAGCGTGTCTCCTGTAAAGGTTGCTAACGTATCCTCTGTTCCAAGTATCGGAAACCCAAGAGAATGGTTTTCATAAATCGCTTTACTTAAAAGATCGTGCACGATGTCATCCGGTGTGTCATCATACATTTTAATTTCTTCATATACCACATTCTTTTCTTTATCTAATTCCTCAGCAACGAATGTCGAGTGGAAAAACATATCAGATAATACATCAAGAGCGAAGCTAGCATGGGTATCAAGAACCTTCGCATAATAGCAAGTATATTCCTTGGATGTAAAGGCGTTCACTTGTCCACCGATGCTATCAAAACTCTCTGCAATTTCCCTAGCAGTTCTTGTTTTTGTACCTTTAAAGAACATATGCTCAAGAAAATGCGAAATTCCGTTATTTTCAGGTGTTTCATTTCGAGAGCCAGTTCCGATCCAAACTCCGATCGCGACGGAACGAACTGTAGGGATATTTTCTAGAACAATTCTAACCCCATTTTGGCATGTATATCTCTTTATCACGTGAACTCCTCCTGTTCTACAGCGTATTGCTACGATAATTATACGGTTTCTGTTGTGACTATCAATTATTATTGCTCATTTAAAACAGATTTCTTCATGATACGTTCTTCACTCAATAACTCAGACACCGTATTAATTTCATATTTTTCGAGCTTAATTTGTTTAATAAGCTCATCAAGAGCTTTTGCCGTTGAATCGGTTGGATGCATCAGAATCATAGCTCCTTTATGCACTTTTCCCATCACACGGTTGATAAGTTGCTCTGGTGTTGGCTTTTGCCAATCAATTGTATCAACACTCCACATGACTGTTCCAAGCTTATACTCTGATGCGATTTTCACTACTTCCTCACGGAAGCTTCCGCTTGGCGGAGCGAGCCAAACAACTTCCTCTCCCGTTGTAGCTTTAATCACTTCGTTTGTTTTTACAATTTCTTCTCGAATTTTAGCTGAAGAAATTTGCTTCATATCTGGATGAGTATAAGAATGGTTCCCAACTTCATGACCGGCCTCAACAATCATTTTTGCAAGTTCTGGGTTTTCTTTTACCCATCTTCCTTCAAGAAAAAAGCTTGCATGAACATTATTCTTTTTTAACGTTTCCAAAATTGGTCCAAGGTACTCATTTCCCCATGCGACATTTATAATAAATGAAACCATCGGCTTATCAGGGTGGCCTTTATAAATGGCGGTAGGGGGCAAATCCTTTAAATGAACTGCTGGTGTTGTCTGTATGTATACGAGTTTGGCCGCATCGAATTTCCCGTCCTTTTTCATCTTAGCATAACTAGCAGAAATGTCGACTTTTAAGCCATTATATCCAGGGATGGCCTTCCAAACAGGGTCAATCTTTGCATCTTGAGCTGGTTTTTCGTATTCTTTTGCTATTTCTTCAATCTCCAAATACAATGCGTTTTTTTGACCCGAAGCAGGAATATTAATCACCTTTAATCCAAGGACGTATCGATCTGTAAGTGGATTGTTAACTAACATAATAGAGAGCATACCAATTATAGAAATAGTAATTAGTTTCTTCATTCTTTCTCTCCTCCTTCACTTGTACATTATGTAAAGAAAGGACAAGGTAGAACATGCAAAAGACAATTCTTTCTATGCGCTAGAAACTTACCGAATGTAAGCGATACCATTATGTTGTATGGAAAAAGCCAGGAGGAAGACCTGGCTTTTCATTGTCATTCTTTATTTTGGGCTTGTTCTTTTTGTTCACGTTGCTCTTTAAGAACGACTTTACGTGACAAGTTTACACGCCCTTGCTTATCAATTTCCATAACTCTCACTAAGATTTCATCACCAATAGCTAACACATCTTCTACTTTGCCTACTCTTTCTTCAGCAAGTTCAGAAATGTGAACTAACCCATCTTTTCCGCTAAATAGCTCAACAAACGCTCCGAATTTCTCAATTCGTTTTACTTTCCCTAAATACATTTGTCCAACTTCAACTTCACGAACGATGTCTTCAATGATTTTCTTAGCTTTTTGGTTCATTTCTTCATTAGTAGATGAGATGAAGACTGTACCATCCTGCTCGATATCAATTTTCACACCAGTTTCTTCTATAATCTTATTGATTTGCTTTCCACTTGGTCCAATTACATCACGAATCTTATCAGGGTTGATATAGATTGTAATAATCTTTGGTGCATACATAGAAAGCTGCTCTTTCGGAGTTGAAATCGTCGAAAGCATGGAATCAAGAATTTGCATACGGCCTTTCTTTGCTTGCTGTAATGCTTCTTCAAGAATTTGTCTTGATAGACCTTCGATTTTTATATCCATTTGTAATGCTGTTACACCTTTTGACGTTCCAGCCACTTTAAAGTCCATATCGCCCAAATGGTCTTCCATGCCTTGGATATCAGTAAGGATCGTGTAATGCTCACCAGATTTCACAAGACCCATCGCAATACCAGCTACAGGAGCTTTAATTGGAACTCCAGCATCCATCATTGCCAAGGTACTCGCACAAATACTTGCTTGAGAGGTAGAACCGTTTGATTCTAATACTTCTGATACAAGACGAATCGTGTATGGGAAATCCTTTTCAGAAGGAATAATTGGTTCTAGTGCACGCTCACCTAACGCACCATGGCCAATTTCACGACGACCAGGCCCACGCATAGGTCCAGTTTCTCCAACAGAGAAATTCGGGAAGTTATAGTGGTGCATGAAACGCTTTTCTTCTTCAATTCCTAGTCCGTCTAGGATTTGTACATCTCCTAAAGCGCCAAGTGTACAAATACTCAATGCTTGAGTTTGTCCACGCGTGAATAGACCAGAGCCATGTGTACGAGGAAGCAAAGCAACCTCTGATGATAGTGGACGAATTTCCTCTGGATTACGGCCATCAGGTCTAACCTTTTCTTCTGTAATTAAACGGCGAACTTCGCCTTTAACCATCTTATCTAAAATTTGTTTTACTTGTTTTAAGTCATCGTCTGCTGCTTCTTCTTCCTCATATCTTGCAATAACCGTATCCTTTACGGCACGGATAGCATCTTCACGAGCATGCTTTTCTTGAACTTGAATGGCTTTAATCATGTCTGCTTCACATATTTCACGAATTTCCGCTTCAAGTTCAGCATCAAGTTGATATAAGACAACTTCTGTTTTTTCTTTACCAATTTCAGAAGCAATTTCTTCTTGGAATGCAATTAATCTTTTTATTTCTTCATGTCCAAACATAATCGCTTCAAGCATCGTTTCTTCTGGTACTTCTTCTGCACCAGCTTCAACCATGTTAATGGCATCTTTTGTTCCAGCAACAACTAAGTGCATATCGCTCTTTTCTGTTTCTGCAACAGAAGGATTGATAACAAATTGACCATCAATACGACCAACTGTTACACCTGCTATTGGACCTTCAAAAGGAATATCTGATACAGAAAGTGCCAGTGATGAACCAAACATAGCTGCCATTTCAGATGAGCAGTCTTGATCCACACTCATTACCATACTAACTACTTGAACTTCATTACGGAATCCATCAGCAAACAATGGACGAATCGGTCTGTCAATTAAGCGGCTAGCTAGTATTGCTTTTTCACTTGGACGTCCTTCACGTTTAATAAATCCACCTGGAATTTTCCCTACCGCGTAAAGACGCTCCTCATAGTTTACTGTTAATGGAAAGAAATCAAGTTTCTTCGGTTCCTTTGATGCTGTAGCCGTACTAAGTACTGCTGTATCGCCATAGCGAACGAGCACAGCACCGTTTGCTTGTTTAGCAAGCTGTCCAATTTCGACGGAAAGCTTACGACCAGCCCAATCTATTGAATAGATTTTCTTGTCTTGTCCCATTTTTTACCCCTCTCTACCAATTCTCTTTGGTATGTTAACGTGTATTTACATGTATATAAATTGTTCTATCCCGTAATGGAGAACAAATATAAGAATATAGGCGAATATTCTATAGTATGTACATAATTATTAATCCTTAAAAAGCTCTTTGATAGAAATTTATTGCTAACAAAAAAGCGGGAAAGAATCCCGCTTTAAAGATTAGCGACGTAAGCCAAGCTTCGTGATTAATTCACGGTAACGAGTAACATCCTTGTTACGAAGGTATGTTAATAAGTTACGACGTCTACCTACCATTTTTAAAAGACCGCGACGTGAGTGGTGGTCCTTCTTATGAGTACGTAAGTGGTCATTTAAGTTGTTGATTTCCTCAGTAAGGACAGCGATTTGAACTTCTGGAGATCCAGTGTCGCTTTCATGAGTTTTGTACTCATTAATAAGTTCATTTTTACGTTCTTTAGTGATTGCCATCCGTTTCACCTCCTATAATTTCAATCCCCTGTTACTGAGCCAGCGTCGGTGACTCGACTAGCCAAGCAAAGGTTCATTTCGTACGTTTCTTAGAATACACTTTTTTATGACAAATTGCAAGGCTTAGTCTTTGAATTTTCAAAGTAAAGCAGTGAATTTTGTTTATCTTGCTCGATTTGCGCCACAAGTTCATCAATTCCAGAAAATTTTTGTTCCGAACGAAGATATTTATGCCATTCTATCGTTACATACTCTCCATATATTTGATCATCAAAGTCAAATATATGAACCTCGACACTTGGCCTATTCGATTTTTCCTTATTAAAAGTGGGTTTAAACCCGATGTTACACACACCTTCGTGCCATTTTCCCTTTACATGCATTCGGACAGCGTGAACACCTAGTGGCGGCATAATATATTCCTCATTTAAGTCAATATTTGCTGTCGGGAATCCAATCGTTCTTCCTCTTTTGTCACCGTGAACAACGATTCCTGTTGTCGTATAGTAACGACCTAGTAGCTCCGTGAGAGTGTCAAGTTGACCATTTTTTATTTTATTTCTGATTAAAGTTGAACTGATTTTTTCATCATGGCTTTCGAGTTTAGGTACAACCGTAAAGGTGAATGCTTGTCTTGAATGAAACGGTAGAGTTTCCATTGTCCCTTTACCAAGCTTTCCATAAGAATAATCAAAACCAGCAACAACGTGAACAGCGCCTAGTTCAATTAAATATTGGTCGACAAACTCCTGTGGTAGTAGGTTAGCAAATTCGTTTGTAAAATTGACAACAAATAAGTAATCAATCTGTTGTTCAGAAATAATTTTGATCTTTTCTTCTAACGGTGTAATATACTCAACCTTATCTACCTTTTTAAGGACAACTGATGGATGAGGTGTAAATGTCATTACTGCACTTTTTATTCCCTTTTCCTTGGCTTTTTTCAAAGCCGTATCAATAACTCTCTTATGTCCTAAATGTACCCCATCAAAATAACCAAGAGCAACGACCATTGGCTGAAACATATCTTTTGAGAATTGATGAGGATGTGTAATATTTAAAACTTCCACAAGCTTTCTCCCTTTCTTTACCAACCTAATTCTCTATATGTAGTACCTTTGTTGGTTTCATTAGATTAGGCTTATGAGGATGGTGCATGTATATAGCTAGGGCCTTATGATCCATCGTTTCAAGAACTATGGGTTGTTTAATATCTTGTAATAATTCAGGTATTTCGAGAACAGCTCCATTTTTCACTTTCTCAACTAATTTATCATTTATTTGATATTTCGGCAAATGAATAAGCGCTCTTTCAATGGGATATAAAGCATTAATAATTGTTCCGTTATTCACCAATTCCTCTACTTCTGAAAGTGTCTTACAGTCGTTGAGAGAAAATGATGCTGACTCGGTGCGTCTTAACTCAGACATATGGGCAGGGAAACCAAGTCGTTCGCCGATCATAACAGCTAATGTCCTAATATATGTCCCCTTGCTACATGCAACCTGAAATCGAAAAGAAATAGTCTCTCCTTCAAACACTTCACGGTCATCTAAAAGCTCAATCGAATAGATTGTCACCTTTCTTGTAGGGCGTTCCACTTCAATTCCTTTTCTTGCATACTCATACAAACGTTTTCCATTTACCTTGACCGCCGAGTACATAGGTGGGGTTTGAGAAATCTCACCTGTTAGTTCCAATAACACAGCTTTCACTTGTTCGCGAGTAATCAAAGTATCGATGACTTTCCTCTCAACCACTTCACCCGTCGCATCCTCGGTTGTTGTAGCAAAGCCAAGCGTTACTTCCCCCTCGTATACTTTTCCTGCATCTGTTATGTATTCAGCAACCTTTGTTGCTCTTCCAAGGCAAATTGGTAACACTCCATCAACCTCAGGGTCTAGTGTACCCGTATGTCCTATCCGCTTCATTCGCAGTATTTTTCTAAGCTTAAAGACACAATCATGAGATGTCATACCTTTAGGTTTAAATAATGGCAAAATCCCTTCCATTTCTGTTCCTCCTGGTCTTTCAATTAGAAAAAAAGGATAGACATGATGTCTATCCTCTTTGATCAATCTTCTCGTTCGGTCCGTTCTTCCTTCGTCTCTTCCTTAATTTGATACAGAAGATTCTCAATTCGATTTCCATAGTCAATCGATTCATCGAATTCAAATGTAATTTCAGGAGTTTTTCTAAGACGAATTCTCTGTCCGATTTCCGAACGGATAAATCCTTTTGCTTTAGCTAACCCCTTCAGTGTATTCTCTCTTTGAAGGTCATCACCTAACACAGAAATAAACACCTTTGCTTGTTGAAGATCACCTGTTACTTGTACATCTGTAACAGTCACAAAGCCAATACGTGGGTCCTTTATTTTACGTCCAATAATTTCCCCAAGTTCCTTCTTCATCTGTTCTCCAACTCGATTAGATCTAAGGCTCATGGTAGTCACCTCTTTGTCATCCTTAGAAAACAATGCTTTTAAAATAACACTGTCTATAGGGAACGATTTATCTATTTGTTTTACGCATGATTCACATGCATATGAGGAGGAGTGAAATCCTCCTCGTTTATGTTATTATATCCATTCCAAGTCCGTTATTGTGCGTTCGATTTCTGGAAATGAATCAATTAACTTTAATGCATGCTGCAATTCTCTTTCAACGGCTACTTTTGAGGATGCTACTGATACAATAGCAATTTTGGTACGCTGCCATGTATCTTGATAATCAACCTCTGCTACAGACAGATTATATCGTTGTCTCAGTCTTGTAATAATACGTTGAAGAACAGCTCTTTTGTCTTTTAAAGAATGGGCATCATAAATGAGGCATTCACAGGCGGCTAAGCCAATGATCATTTACGTTCCACTTCTTGCATAACGAAGGCTTCGATTACGTCCCCTTCTTTTACATCATTGTAGTTTTTGATGGTAATTCCGCACTCATACCCTTGAGATACTTCCTTCGCATCATCCTTGAAACGCTTAAGTGCGTCGATTTCACCTTCAAATACAACGATTCCATCACGAATAACACGAATTCCACTGCCACGAGCGATTTTTCCATCCGTAACATAAGATCCTGCAATCGTACCAACCTTCGATACTTTGAATGTTTGACGAACTTCTGCTTGCCCGGTGATCTTCTCTTCGAATTCAGGATCAAGCATCCCTTTCATCGCTGCTTCAATTTCTTCAATTACTTTATAAATGATACGGTGCAAGCGAACATCTACTTCTTCCGCTTCTGCCGCGCGCTTCGCATTATTATCTGGACGAACGTTAAATCCAATAACAATCGCATTTGATGCAGCTGCTAAAGTAATATCTGATTCATTGATGGCACCAACACCTGTGTGTATGATCTTTACATTTATACCCTCAACTTCAATCTTTTGAAGAGCAGCAGCAAGTGCTTCAACCGAACCTTGAACGTCAGCTTTAACAATAAGGTTAATATCCTTCATTTCGCCTTGCTTCATATGTTCAAATAAGTTGTCTAGACTTACTCGCGTTTTCTCAGAACGTGACGCTTGAATCGCAAGTTGTGAACGTGCTTCACCGACTTGACGAGCTGTCTTCTCATCTTCAAATACAACAAAGCGATCTCCTGCAAGAGGTACATCATTTAAACCTGTAATTTCCACAGGAGTAGATGGGCCAGCTTCTTTCACACGACGACCAAGGTCATTAACCATTGCACGAACACGTCCAAAAGTTGTACCTACCACAATCGGATCTCCAATTCGTAATGTACCGTTTTGAACTAGAAGTGTAGCAACTGAACCTCTACCTTTATCTAGCTGGGCTTCAATAACTGTACCGATTGCCTTACGATCTGGATTTGCTTTATATTCTTCTACTTCACCAACAAGAAGGATCATTTCTAATAAATTGTCGATTCCTTCTCCTTTTAAAGCTGATAGTGGAACGAAAATCGTGTCTCCACCCCATGCTTCAGGAACTAAACCATATTCTGTTAACTCCTGCATAACACGATCAGGGTTTGCACTCTCTTTATCCATTTTGTTCACAGCAACAATAATCGGAACCTCTGCGGCTTTTGCGTGGTTTATTGCTTCAATTGTTTGTGGCATAACCCCGTCATCTGCTGCAACTACTAAAATCGTAATATCCGTAATCTTTGCTCCACGCGCACGCATCGTTGTGAAAGCAGCGTGACCTGGCGTATCAAGGAACGTAATTTTCTTTCCGTTTTCTTCTACTTGGTAAGCACCGATATGCTGAGTGATACCACCCGCTTCGCCAGCAGTTACCTTAGTGTTACGGATTGAATCAAGTAAAGTTGTTTTTCCGTGGTCAACGTGACCCATAATGGTTACAACAGAAGGTCTTTCCACTAATTCTGCGTCATTATCCTCTGTGAAGTATACTTCAAGATCAGTAACATCGATCTTGATTTCTTCTTCAACTTCCACACCATATTCAGCTGCAATTAGTTCAATTGCATCCTTGTCAAGTGATTGGTTAATGGTAGCCATTACACCTAATAAGAACAATTTCTTAATGATTTCAGATGGTTCACGGTGAAGCTTTTTAGCTAATTCAGCCACTGTAAGTGATTCTGTAAAGGTGATTTTTGCAGGTAATTCTTTCTTTTTAGGAGGCTGTGGTGGCTGTGACTGGTGCTGAACACGACCTTTTTGTTGGTTTTTACCCTTTTTCCCATTAAAAGCTTTTGTTTCTTTTGATTGGTTATCTTGGGCGCCTTTTTTCCCTTGAATTGCCTTTGGAGCTGTTTTGACTTTTACTTTTGTAGGAGCTACATTTCGGTCGTCGTCCTCATCAAAAGCACTAGCCTTTGTTTTTGATTGTACTTGAGCGGAAGCAGGCTTTTGTTGTTGTTCTTGAGACTGCTTAGGAGCTTCCTTCTTTTCTCCTTTACCACCCTTAGCATATTGTTCATCTAGCTTTTTAACTGTATCATCTTCAATCATTGTCATATGGTTAGAAACCTCGATATTCATATCTTTTAATTTTGTAATGAGTTCTTTACTAGAAACATTATGTTTTTTTGCATATTCATACACTCGCATTTTACTCATGTTTACACCCCCGCTAGAATTAATCGAGCAACGTTTTTAGCTTCTTGGCAAATCCTTCATCTAGAACGGCCACGACTACACGGGCTTCTTTTCCGATCGCTTGACCGAGTAAAAAGCGGTTCTCAACTATTTTACAAGGAATGTTATAGGATTTGCATTTATCTGTCACTTTTTTCTGTGTGTTTTGGGATGCATCTGCTGAAAGCAAAACTAATTTTGCTTTATTGCTGCGAACCTCCTTAATGGAAAGTTCCTCCCCAGAAATCACTTTACGCGCTCGATTGGCTAAGCCAAGCAATGACATCCATTGATTTTGCTTCATTCGGATTGTCAATTCTCCTTCTCAACAAGCTCCAATAATTCTTCGTACACAGAATCGGTTACTTGAACTTGCAATTGATTCGATAATATATTTTTTTTCTTCGCTAAAAGAATAGCTTCTTTTTCTTTCGTAAGGTAGGCACCTCGACCCGACTTTTTACCGGTTAAGTCGATGGAGACCTCGCCTTCCTTCGAGCGAACGATGCGAACAAGTTCTTTCTTCGGTCGCATTTCTCCGGTAGCAACACATTTTCTTAATGGAATTTTCCTATTCGTGTTCACCATCATCCACCCCTTTCTTACTCCTGCTCTTCTACGTACTCTAAATGCAAATCTGTATCTGCGAGAGCGTCTTCCTCTTCATCATCGAACGATAGAATTCCTTCTTCACGAGGGAAGATACCAGCTTCTCTTGCATCTGTTTCTGATTTAATATCAATTTTCCAACCGGTCAACTTTGCCGCTAGTCGTGCATTTTGGCCTCTTTTACCAATCGCAAGTGACAGTTGATAATCTGGGACAACTACTGTTGTTGCCTTGTCTTGTTCATTGACGATTACATCAAGTACCTTAGATGGGCTGAGCGCATTTGCTACAAATACAAAAGGATCATCCGACCATTTAACAATATCGATCTTTTCTCCCTTTAACTCATTAACAATTGCTTGAACTCGAGCACCTTTTGGTCCTACGCATGCACCTACTGGATCAACTTCTGGATTATCAGAATGAACAGAGATTTTTGAGCGGTCACCTGCTTCACGAGAAACAGATTTAATTTCAACTGTCCCATCATAAATTTCTGGAACTTCAATCTCAAATAATCTCTTTAAAAGACCTGGATGGGTTCTTGAAACAAAAATTTGCGGGCCTTTAGTAGTTTTTTCTACTTTCGTAATAAACACCTTGATACGATCATGTGGCTTATAACGTTCGTTGGGCATTTGTTCGTTGGCTGGGAGAATTGCTTCAATTTTCCCTAAGCTCACATAGATAAACTTTGAGTCCAAACGTTGGACGATACCCGTCATAATATCTTCTTCGCGGTCGATAAATTCAGAGTAAATAATTCCTCTTTCTGCTTCACGCACACGTTGAGTAACCACTTGCTTTGCTGTTTGTGCAGCAATACGTCCAAAATCCTTTGGTGTTACCTCAAGCTCTACCACATCTTCAATCACGTAATTTGGATTGATTCGTCTAGCTTCTTCTAAAGAAATTTCAAGTCTTGGGTCGAATACTTCATCAACGACTTCTTTACGAGCAAAAACACGCATCGTTCCAACACCTAAATTTAGATCAATTCGAACATTTTGTGCTTGATTAAAATTTCTACGATAGGCAGAGATAAGCGCCGCTTCAATCGCCTCAATAATTACATCACGTGAAATTCCTTTTTCCTTTTCAAGCAAAATAAGAGCATCTAATAGTTCACTGCTCATGAAAATGGTCCCCCTTTAACACTCTAAATGTCTCTCATGTAAATTTGTTATATGAATTATGAGAAAGTAACCGCTAGGCGAGCACTTGCTACCTTTTCAAAAGGTATTTCAATCGTTTTCTTTCTCGTCTTAATCTTTAATTCGACTGTTACGGTATCTCCCGTAAAGTTAGTTAACACACCTTCAAATGTCTTTTCACCATCGATAGGCTCGTACGTCTTAATATGTACATTTTTCCCAACCGCTTTTTCATAGTCCTTCTGTTTCTTCAATGGACGCTCTGCACCAGGAGAAGAAACTTCAAGGAAATAGTTATAAGGAATAGGATCAAGTTCATCAAGCTTTTCGCTTAATTTTTCACTTACCATTCCACACTCTTCAATGTCAATGCCTTGTTCTTTATCAATAAATATGCGAAGAAACCAGCTTTTTCCTTCCTTTACATATTCAATATCAACTAATTCAAGGTTGAGGTCATTAACAATTGGTTCTACGATTTGTTCAACTACTTCAATTACCTTGCTCATTTTATTCCTCCTAACCAACCTAAAGTAGCTAATCTCCTAAAATAGAGTCCATACAACACGAAAGAGCGGGGAAGGCCCCACTCTTGTAAACGAGAGTTATTCTTAGTATTTCCAATAAAACTATACCATAACCATACCGTTTATGCAAATGCAATACCGGTTTTGGTAGGATTACCACTTCGTTCATTCCATTTCTAAAATAAAGAAAGTTGGTTTTGATCAGGCAATGCTTCAAGACATCCGTGGTTATCGAGATACTCAATAATAGTCTTTGAAACCTTCCCTCTTTGCTGCAGATCTTCTTTAGATAAGAATTCTCCATCTTCACGAGCTTTTACGATGTTAAGTGCAGCATTCGTACCTAGCCCTGGGATGGAATTAAATGGAGGAATCAGCTTATTTCCTTCAATGATGAATTCTGTTGCGCTTGAACGGTACAAATCTACCTTTGCAAAAGAAAACCCTCGCTCGTTCATCTCTAATGCCAATTCAAGGACGGTTAAGGTATTTTTTTCCTTGGTTGATGCATCTAATCCTTTTGCATTGATTTCTTCAATTACTGCTCGGATTGCTGAAGAACCTTTCACCATCGCATCAATATCAAAATCCTCCGCTCTAACGGTAAAATAAGCTGCGTAATAAAGGATTGGATGATGCACTTTGAAGTAAGCAATCCTTACGGCCATTAGAACGTATGCAGCGGCGTGGGCCTTCGGGAACATGTATTTGATCTTTTTACAAGAATCAATATACCATTCTGGCACTTCATTCTTTCGCATCTCTTCTTCCATATCATCACTTAAGCCTTTTCCTTTACGAACGGACTCCATAATCTTAAAAGCAAAGGATGGCTCTAATCCTTGATAGATTAGATAAACCATGATGTCGTCACGACAGCCGATAACTTCACTCAGGTTACAGATACTGTTGTGGATCAGCTCTTGCGCATTTCCTAACCATACGTCCGTCCCGTGGGAAAGTCCTGAAATTTGGACCAACTCTGAAAAAGTGTTCGGCTTGGTATCCTCAAGCATTTGTCTTACGAAACGCGTTCCGAACTCTGGTATACCAAGCGTTCCCGTTTTACACATTATCTGTTCTTCTGTGACTCCCAGCGCTTCCGTTCCACTGAATATCTTCATTACTTCAGGATCATCGGTAGGAATGGTCTTCGGATCAATTCCACTTAAGTCCTGAAGCATACGTATCACGGTAGGATCATCGTGCCCTAGAATATCGAGCTTTAATAAGTTATCGTGAATCGAGTGGAAGTCGAAATGGGTTGTTTTCCATTCAGAGGTCTTATCATCCGCTGGAAATTGAATTGGCGAGAAATCATAAATTTCCATATAATCTGGCACAACGATAATTCCGCCGGGATGCTGACCAGTTGTTCTTTTTACACCAGTACACCCCATGGCTAATCTCTCAATTTCGGCTCCACGAATTTGAAGATTATTATCTTGCTGATAGGCCTTCACATAACCGAACGCTGTCTTATCAGCTACCGTACCAATCGTACCAGCACGATATACATAATCCTCACCAAACAAAACCTTCGTATAGTTATGTGCACGTGGTTGGTATTCTCCCGAGAAGTTCAAATCGATATCGGGAACTTTATCACCTTTAAAACCTAGGAAAGTTTCGAACGGGATATCGTGTCCATCTTTTTTGTACTTGCTACCGCAATTTGGACAGTCCTTATCTGGCAAGTCAAAGCCTGAACCAACGGAACCGTCATTAAAAAATTCCGAATGTTTACATGTAGGACAAACATAATGGGGCGGTAATGGGTTCACTTCTGTTATCTCAGTCATCGTGGCGACAAGAGACGACCCAACCGATCCACGCGAACCTACTAGGTACCCATCATCAAGCGATTTTTTCACAAGTTTATGTGAAATCAAATAGATAACGGCAAACCCGTGACCGATAATACTCTTCAGTTCTTTTTCAAGTCTTGCTTCCACAATTTCTGGAAGTTCATCACCGTAAATGCTTCTTGCCATATCGTAGCTCATTTTACGCATTTCTTCATCGGCGCCTTCAATTTTAGGAGTATATAAGTCGTCCTTAATCGGCTTGATCGTATCTATCATATCAGCAATTTTGTTGGTATTCGTAATAACAATCTCACGCGCTTTTTCTTTTCCTAAGAATGAAAATGCATCTAGCATTTCATTCGTCGTTCGGAAATGGACATCAGGAAGATTGTGACGGTTAAGCGGATTTGCTCCCCCTTGTGAGTTCACTAATATTTTTCGATATATTTTATCATTTGGGTTTAGGTAATGTACGTTTCCAGTAGCAACAACAGGGATCTCTAGCTTTTCACCAAGTTTGACGATATTAGCTATAATATCCTCTAATGATTTTTCATCATTAACTAGCTCTAACTCCAATAAATGAGCATATACTGCTTTTGGATGTACCTCGATGTAATCGTAGAAACGCGCTGGCTCTTCAACTTCTTCAGGAGCCTTTTGCATCATACCCTCGAATACTTCACCTTTGTCACAGCCTGAACCAATCAAAATTCCTTCGCGATGCTTCTGTAATACAGAGCGTGGAATTCTCGGCACTCGATAAAAATAGTTTAAATGGGAAATAGAAATAAGCTTAAATAAGTTCTTTAACCCTACATCATTTTGTGCTAAAAGCGTACAATGATACGGTCGTGCTCGTTGATAGGCATTTCCTTGACCCATATTGTTATTCAGTTGGTTATGATACTGTATTCCTTTTTCCATTATATCCTTCAGCATCGTTAAAAGCAGATAACCAGTTGCTTCTGTGTCGTATATCGCACGGTGATGCTGCGTTAACTCGATATTAAATTTCTTAGCTAACGTATTTAAACGGTGATTCTTCATGTCAGGATATAAGAAACGAGCAAGCTCTAATGTATCTATGACCGGGTTTTCAGCTCGCCCAAGACCATACTTCTTGTAACCAACATTCAAAAATCCCATATCAAAAGATGCATTGTGGGCAACAAGTATGTCATCGCCTGTCCACTCTTTAAATTTACCAAGAACCTCTTCTACCTCTGGAGCATCCTTTAGCATATCATCGGTAATTCCCGTTAAATTCATAATTGTTGCAGACAATGGATGGTGCGGGTTAGCGAATGCTTCAAATCGGTCGATAATTTCTCCATTTTTTATCTTAACCGCTGCAAGTTCAATTATTGTATTGTATACGGCTGATAAACCAGTTGTTTCAACGTCAAATACTACATACGTGTCTTCTGCCAGCAGTCTCTCCGCTTCGTTATACGCAATCGGAACACCATCATTTACTAGATTTACTTCCACTCCGTAAAGAATCTTAATATCGTTCTTTTTCCCTGCTCCAAACGCTTCCGGAAAGGATTGTGCTACCGCATGGTCTGTTATGGCAATGGCTTTATGTCCCCATTTTTTTGCTTGCGAGACTAATGCACTAACTGGTGAAACAGCATCCATCTGACTCATTGGTGTGTGAAGATGAAGCTCAACACGCTTTTCGGAAGAAGTGTCCTGACGCTCAATTGGCTTAATTTCATTAATATCGTTTCCAATCATAACTAGATCACGTACAAATGTATCGTTTTGAATACTTCCTCTTACTTTTACCCACATGCCCTTTTTTACGTTTTGGAATAGAGCGGCGTCCTCTTTATCACGAGAAAACATTTTTACCATGATTGAGCTTGTATAATCAGTAACTTTAAAGGTTAGTAGAGTTCTCCCACTGCGTAACTCTCTTGTTTCAGCGGCAAAAATATACCCTTCCACAACGACTCTACGTTCTTCATCAATAATATCTTGGATTTTTCTAAAATCAGCATCATCTTTGATCGTCAATCCAATGGTTAATGGACCGGTATATTCACCTGTACCGCCGGCAGCTTCTTTCTCTGCTTCTTGCTTATCCATCTCAATCGCTGCCTGCATACCTCGCTCTTTGTCTTCCCTCATTTTTGCCTCGACAAATTGTTCATATTGTTCAGTAGAGGCTTCTGTGTTAATCTCGGTATCAATCACTACTTGAGGAAATCCGAAAAAGCTGTAAGCATCAGAAATAAAGCTTGCATATTTCCTTTTTATGGCTAACCCTTCGAGATCATTGCCAACAAAGATCGTGATTTTTGAACCTTGGACTTTTGGTTTTTGTTCATTTAGTAGCTTAATTAATGGTGGTGATATGCCATCAATTTGCTGTATACAACTGTTCCAATATTCTAGTATCAAACCCTCAGTCACTTGCTGATCTCTTACCTGAATGTTGTAGGAGATTGACGCAATATGTGAGAAGGTTGTTTGTAATTTATTTGTGAACGTTTGATAGACGTTAATAGGTAAGATCTTCTCAAACGAAAAATAAAAACTCCAATGTCTTTTAGATTTTTCAATTAATACTTTGTCAATCATTGCATCTTGAAAATACGGTATGATTCTGTCATCCGTTAGTTGTAGCTGCTGGAGCAATAGTTGGAATCGTTCCTTACCAGATGATCCGTTCATCAACTCTCTCCTCTCCATTTTATCTCTAGTCAAACTAGTAGTTATTATATCATAAAGAAATTATTGAAAGCCCTTTTAACAGATAACCAATCAATGGGAAAAAAATCGGACCCGTGTTGAGCGGATCCGAATAATTAATCATTTATTTTAATAAGCCAGCAATTGTTTGTAGTAGGTCGTCTTTGTGAACTTCTAGCATTTCACCAGTTTTGCGAACTTTTAGTTCTACAATTCCTTCAGCTGCTTTTTTACCAACGGTTACACGTACAGGTAAACCAATTAAGTCTGAATCAGCGAACTTAACTCCTGGTCTTTCAGCACGGTCGTCCATAAGAACTTCGAAGCCTTGAGCTTTTAATTGTTCATATAAATCTGAAGCTAGTTTGGCTTGAGCTTCATCTTTCAAGTTGATTGGAATCAAATGTACTTTAAAAGGTGCAATTTGAGCTGGCCATACAAGACCATTATCATCATTAAATTGCTCAGCCACAGCAGCTAACGTTCTAGATACACCAATACCATAGCAACCCATAATCATTGGCTGTGATTTTCCATTTTCATCTAAATAGGTAGCATTCATCGCTTCACTATAGCGAGTTCCAAGCTTAAACACATGCCCTACTTCAATTCCCTTTGCAAAAACAATTTTGCCTTGACCGTCTGGAGATAGGTCCCCTTCTTGAATAAAGCGAATATCAGCATACTTTGTTACCGAAAAATCTTTTTCGGCATTAACGTTGATGAAGTGATGGTTTTCTTCGTTTGCTCCGCATACTCCGTTAACAATTGCTTGAACGGCTGGGTCAGCAACGATCTCTACCTTATTTACCCCAACTGGTCCTAATGAACCAATAGAACAACCAAGGATTTCTTTCGTTTCTTCTGGAGTTGCTAGTTCAACGACACTTGCAGCATACAAATTCTTTAACTTAATATCGTTTACTTCATGGTCGCCACGAACAAGCACAAGTACATATTGGTCATCTACTTTAAACAGAAGTGATTTAATGCATTTGGATGAATCAACATTTAAAAATCCAACCACTTCTTCAATTGACTTCTTATTTTCGGTCAGAACCTTTTCCATCTCTTTTTGTGACTCATCTGATTTTTCATACGTATTGACTACTGGGGCCATTTCAATATTAGCCGCATAGTTTGAAGTGTCAGAGTACGCAATGGTATCTTCCCCAACATCAGATAGCACCATAAACTCATGCGTATCCTTTCCACCCATTGCTCCTGAATCCGCAATAACTGCACGGAAGTCTAAACCACAACGACTAAAAATATTAGAGTATGCAGTAAATAAACGATCATATACTTCATCAAGACTTTCTTGAGAAGAGTGGAATGAGTATGCATCCTTCATGATAAACTCTCTTCCACGAAGTAAACCAAAACGTGGTCTTTTCTCATCTCTAAACTTCGTTTGAATTTGGTATAGAGTTAACGGCAATCGCTTATAAGATTTTACTTCGTCTCTTACTAAGCTAGTAATCACTTCCTCATGAGTTGCCCCAAGAGCAAACTCTCTTGTATGGCGGTCATGCATTCTCATCAATTCAGGTCCATAGGTGTACCAGCGACCTGATTCCTGCCAAAGCTCTGCTTGTTGCAACGCAGGCATCAGCAGTTCAACAGCACCTGCGTTGTCCATCTCTTCACGAACAATCGTCTCGATTTTTTTTAGCACTCGCTGAGCCATTGGTAAATAACTATAAATTCCACTAGCATTTTGTCTAACAAAACCAGCTCTTAATAGTAGCTGATGACTTTTAATTTCGGCATCTGCTGGAACTTCCCTTAATGTTGGGATTAGCGTCATACTCTGTTTCATCTACTAGCACCTCTTCGACCAATTCATTTTAATAAATTTATATTTCGAGGCTGCCCCTTGAAGTGTCTGACACCTCTTTATGGGACAGCCTCTTGTCAGTTTAAAGGAATATCCTTTGTATATCATTCCAAGTAACTACTAGCATTAGGAGCATCAAAAGAGCAAATCCAATGAAATGAACCATGCCTTCTTTTTGACGATCAATCGGCTTTCCTCTCAATGCTTCTACTGCAAAGAACATCAATCTTCCACCGTCTAAAGCAGGAATTGGAAGCAAGTTCATAATGCCAAGATTAATACTTAAGATTCCCGCCCACTTCATTAGGTACATAACTCCGGATTTAGCAACAGTGGCAGTTGATTCATATATACCAACTGGACCAGACAGGGCATCAATTGAAAATTGTCCAACGATTAATTTTCCAAGCATAGAGAAAATTTCAACTGTCCAATAGTATACTTCTTTAAACCCGTACGTAACAGACTTCACAGGAGATTTTTCCATTGGGTTATATACACCAATGATTCCGATTTCTGTTCCATCCATGTCTTGCGCTTTTGGTGTAACTGGAATGTCAAGCTCTTCGCCGTTTCTAGAAACCAAAAACTCTAATTCATTTTCAGGGTTTTGACGAATAATTTCTACAACATCTTCCCAAGTAGAAATTTCACCGCCATCGATACTTTGAACAACATCCCCTTCTTGTAACCCGGATTGCATTGCCATTCCATCTGGAGTTAACTTTCCTAAGATGGGCTCATTTGTCGGTACTCCTTGCCATAAAGCAATAACAACAAAAATAAGAAAGGCTAATACAAAATTCATCATCGGTCCAGCGAAAATGGCCATTGTTCTTTGACCCAATGTTTTAGAAACAAATTGGCGATCGTATGGAGCGATCAATGTTTCTGCACCATTTTCAACTAAATATGCATTTCGACTAATAGAGAAGGTCTTTAAAACATCTTCTTCTCCCTCTTCATAGCCTTTTATTTGTAATTTTTGTTCAATATCAGCATATTCCACTTCAATGATCCTAGCATCCGGATACTTTTCTTTGTTGTTTAGTATGATCTTCTCGATCACTTCATTCTTGTCCAGTATTAGTCCTACACGATAGCCTGGTTTAATTTCAGCCATCTCGGGATCTTCTCCAGCCATGCGAACATATCCGCCAATCGGCAATAATCGAATCGTATAGAGTGTCTCTCCTTTTTTATAAGAAAAGACTTTCGGACCCATACCAATTGCAAATTCACGACAAAGAATACCTGCTCGTTTTGCAAAGATAAAATGCCCTAATTCATGGAAAAATACGAGCGCCCCAAAAATAATGATAAAGGCTATGACTGTGTTCAAATTATAACCACCTTTTTTATAGAAGTGAATTCACATACTTGCGTGTCTCGTCGTCAACCGCTTTAATTTCTGCTAAACTTGGCTCCATTATTGATTGATGGTTCGTTAACGCATTTTCAATTAAATCCTCAATTTGCAAAAAGGTGATCTTTCCTTTTAGAAACGCCTCAACAGCTATTTCATTTGCCGCATTAAGAACGGTCGGAAGTGTCCCTCCAGCAATTCCTGCATTATAGGCAAATTTTAGGCAACGAAATCTATCTAAGTCCATATCTGCAAAATGGAGTTGACCGACTTTCGCTAAGTTTAATGTTTGAGCTGTTTTTAATGGTAACCGATCAGGATATGTTAAAGCATATTGAATAGGTACTCTCATATCTGGAGTCCCTAGCTGCGCCATGACACTACTATCATGAAACTCAATCATAGAGTGAATGATACTCTCCTTATGTAACACAACGTCAATCTTTTCATAGGGAATATCAAACAACCAATGCGCTTCAATAACTTCTAACCCTTTGTTCATCATAGTAGCAGAGTCAATCGTGATTTTGGCTCCCATGGACCAGTTCGGATGATTAAGCGCATCTTGTACTGTTACATGTTCTAACTCACTTCTACTAAGGTCACGGAAGCTGCCACCCGATGCAGTTAAAATCAACTTCTCAATATTCTTTTCAAACTCTCCTTGGAGCGCTTGAAAAATAGCCGAATGCTCACTATCTACTGGCAATATCGGAACTTGATTTCGACGAACAGCATTCATTACGATATGACCAGCTGTGACTAGTGTCTCCTTATTGGCTAAAGCAATTGCTTTTCCTGCTTCAATCGCATGCAATGTAGGTTCTAGACCCACACTACCCATTACTGCATTTACCAAAATGGTAGATTTCTTATATACCGCTACTTCACTTAACCCTTCGAGCCCATAGGTAAAGCTTATTTTCGGAAATTCCAGCTTCAAACTCTTAGCGTCTTCTTTATTTAATACGCATACTAATTCAGGATGAAATTCAGCTATTAGCTTTCTTGCCAAATCAATATTTCTACCTACTGACATGGCTGCCAATTCGAATTCTGTAGGGTGCTCTTTTATTATATCAAGAGTTTGTGTTCCGATAGAACCAGTTGCACCTAATAAACTTATGTATTTCATTTTTCCAACTCCGATTCAAAAGCGAGAACCTTGCTAAAAGATTCCCGGATAGGGTATTACGGTAGCAAAATAAAATATAAGACCGGCCAAACGAACAGCAAGCTATCAAATCGATCTAGGATGCCACCATGCCCAGGCATGATATTGCCTGAATCTTTAACGTTATAATGTCGTTTCAATGCGGATTCGACAAGATCGCCAACCTGTCCAAAAACAGATAAGAAAACTGTCACAATAAGGAGCCTTATTGTGGATACTGTTTCAAGAGAGAACAAGGCAAAGAAGATAGATACAATAACCGCACATATGATGCCACCGATAAATCCTTCAACCGTTTTATTTGGGCTTATGTCAGGCCATAACTTATTTTTACCCATCGCTCGCCCGATAAAATATGCACCAGAATCTGTTGCCCAAACGATAAATAAGGAATAAAAAATAAACATCAGCCCTGCTGTTTCTCTAATTTCAATAAAATAGAAAAATCCCATTCCTATATATAAGGTTGCCATTATCGAAAAGGAAACATCATCGAAAGTAAAGCGATTTTTTGTGACAACTGTGTAAGTTAACAGCAGTAAAACCGCTAAAAGGGCAAATTCAACCTTCGTATAGTGCATTGGTCCAAATATATTTTGCAACTGCTTCGGTATTAGAAAGATCCATAGAACAAGCATTGAAATGAGCCCCGGAATAGAGGCTAATTGGATATTTCTCATTTTTAGCAATTCATACAGTGCAACAGTTGCTAAAACATATACTAATAGAACAAAGGGGAATTTACCCAAAATTACCAAAGGGATAAATATCGCCCCAAATATAATTGCCGAAATAATTCTTTGTTTCATCTTATTGTGTCAACACCTTTATTATACTCCCCCAAACCGTCTTTGACGGTTTTGGAATACTTCGATTGCTTCGACTAAGTGTTCTTCTGAGAAATCTGGCCATAGCACTTCTGTAAACCAAAATTCTGTATATGCTAGTTGCCAGAGCATAAAGTTACTTAACCGTATTTCACCACTCGTACGAATGAGTAAATCCGGGTCACTTAATTCACTCGTCATTAAGTAGTTAGAAAATACTTCTTCATTTATATTATTCTCTGTCAGTATACCACTTTTGTGGTCTTTTAAGACGTTCTTTACTGCTTCTAAGATTTCTGCTCTACTTCCATAGTTAAGAGCAAAATTTAGAACTAACCCATCATTATCCTTCGTCTCTTCAATCGCACTATTAATTGCATTTAGCGTATGAGCAGGAAGGCTTTCCTTATATCCAATCATACGTACTTGGACATTTTCCTCTATCAATTCTGGAAGAAATGTTCCTAAAAACTCCTCAGGTAATTTCATCAAATAGTCAACTTCCATTTTCGGTCGCTTCCAATTTTCTGTTGAAAAAGCATATAAAGTTAACGTGGACACTCCTAATTCATTTGCAAGCTTCGTTATCTTACGGACAACCTTCATCCCTTCATGATGACCTGCGACTCTAGGAAGCGCCCGTTTTTTTGCCCAACGTCCATTTCCATCCATAATAATAGCAATATGAGCGGGTACGGATTGATTTTTTATTGTTGTTATCCGACGCTCGAGTTCAGAAGAGGGTTTACTCTTCCAAAGCTTTATTTTCTCTAACATAAGACGGCTCCTCCAAAATGTAATCATGTGGCTAAAAGACTACATTTAGTTGTAATAATGCTTCTTCTCTAGTCACAATGTATATTTATTTGTTTTAATGATTGTACACTGTACAGCTAGAAAAGAGCGTAATGAAAAAAGCAGGTACATAATTTTGCCTGCTTTTATCATACCAAAAAAGAGAAGAGATATCTCTAAAAAACTAAAGCACCACTTGGAAAAGAAATCAAATTTATTAGAACAGAAATACCCCCTATAAATAGAGGGTATTCTCTCGGTTCATTAAACCTCTAAAATTTCCTTCTCTTTGTCTTTTGTTAGCTGGTCAACCTTTATAATATACTCGTCCGTTAATTTTTGAATGTCATCAGAATAACCACGTTGGTCATCTTCAGTAATTTCACCATTCTTTTCAAGCTTTTTTAAGTCGTCATTTCCATCACGACGAATATTTCTGATGGCAACTTTCGCATCTTCAGATTCTTTCTTTACCACTTTCACCAATTCCTTACGACGCTCTTCTGTTAACTGAGGTATCGCAAGACGAATGATGCTTCCATCATTTGAAGGAGTAATACCGATATCTGATTTTAAGATGGCTTTTTCAATATCACTTAAAATTGATTTATCATAAGGTTGAATCACAAGCATACGCGCTTCTGGCACAGAAACACCTGCAAGTTGGTTAATTGGCGTTGGCGCTCCGTAATAGTCGACCGTAATTCGATCGAGCATAGATGCATTCGCACGTCCTGCACGAATTGCAGCAAGTTCACGAGTGTAAGCACCAATTGCTTTATTCATACGTTCTTTCGCATTTGCAACGATTTGTTTCGGCATTATTTTTTCCCCCTCACAATAGTCCCAATGGATTCGCCCATTACAGCACGCTTGATATTTCCTTGCTCCATAATAGAGAAAACAAGAAGTGGTATATCATTGTCCATACATAAAGAAGAAGCAGTTGAATCCATGACAGCTAATCCTTCCTTAAGTACATCTAAATAAGAAAGCTCATCATACTTCTTCGCTGTTTTATCAATACGTGGGTCAGCAGAATATACTCCATCCACATTATTCTTCGCCATTAAGATGACTTCTGCCTCAATTTCCGCAGCACGTAATGCAGCTGTTGTGTCGGTTGAGAAATAAGGATTTCCAGTACCTGCTGCAAAAATAACCACTCGCTTCTTCTCAAGATGACGAATTGCTCGTCTGCGAATATAAGGTTCTGCTACTTGTCTCATCTCGATAGAAGTTTGTACACGCGTTTCCACACCTGATTGTTCAAGACTATCTTGAAGGGCCAATGAGTTCATGACCGTTGCTAGCATCCCCATATAGTCTGCATTCGCACGGTCCATTCCCATCTCTTCACCAATTTTTCCTCGCCAGATATTTCCGCCACCAACAACAACGGCTACTTCAACATCTAAATCCGCAATTTCCTTTACTTGATCGGCAACAGATTTAATCACTTTGGGATTAATTCCAAAGCCTTGCTCTCCAGCAAGTGCTTCACCACTTAGTTTTAGTACGACGCGTTTATATTTCGGACTGGTCATAGAAACCTCCATATGTATATTGCTACTTTTAAGCTTTCTTTAAAAATAGGGAACACAGGTGTGTTCCCTAGGAATTACAATTAGTTACCTTTAACTTGGTTCATTACTTCTTCAGCGAAGTTATCTGCACGCTTTTCGATACCTTCTCCTACTTCGTAACGTACGAATTCGCGAATCTTTCCACCTTTTGATTCTACGAATGCTTTTACTTTTTGATCTGGATCCTTAACGAATGCTTGGTCGTTCACACAAACGTCTTGGAAGTATTTGCTTAGGCGGCCTTCAACCATTTTAGCTACGATGTTTTCTGGCTTGCCTTCGTTAAGTGCCTGTTGAGTAAGAACTTGACGCTCACGCTCAATTTCTTCAGCAGAAACTTCGTCACGAGATACATACTTAGGGTTTAATGCCGCGATGTGCATTGAAACATCCTTAGCAGCAGCGTCGTCAGCTGTTCCTTCTAATACTGTCAACACCCCAATACGTCCACCCATGTGTAGGTAAGCACCGAATGCATCGTTGTCGCCTTTAGTCTTGATTTCAAAACGACGAAGAGAAATTTTCTCACCGATTTTCGCGATAGCTGCATTTACGTGAGACTCAACAGTTACACCGTTAGCCATTGTTTGTGCACTTACTTCTTCAACTGAAGCTGGCTTGTTAGCTAGAACGTGCTCGGCAAGTTCCTTAACTAGCACTTGGAAACCTTCGTTCTTAGCAACGAAATCTGTTTCAGAGTTAACTTCTAGAATAACTGCTTCGTTTCCTTGAGTAAGGATATAAGTAGTTCCTTCTGCTGCTACACGGTCTGCCTTCTTCGCAGCGCTTGCCATACCTTTTTCACGTAAGAAGTCGATTGCTTTTTCCATATCACCTTCAGTTGCTTGAAGTGCTTTTTTACAATCTAACATACCTGCGCCTGTTCTTTCACGTAATTCTTTTACCATTTGAGCCGTTACTGCCATGTGAGTTTCCTCCTTAAAAGCTATGTATTTTAGTGTTAACTAGCTATGAATAAGCTAGTCAAGATTCGTGTTCATTCTTTAAAAAAAGGTGATAAAGGGGGTCCCTCTTATCACCTTTTAGTAACTAGTGTTTCCTCAGGTCAAAACGTATTACGCTGTAACTTCTTCGCCTTGCTTCGCTTCTAAAATAGCATCTGCCATTTTACCAGTTAATAGCTTAACAGCACGGATAGCGTCGTCGTTTGCAGGGATAACTACATCGATTTCGTCTGGATCACAGTTTGTATCAACGATACCAACGATAGGGATGTTTAATTTATGTGCTTCAGCAACTGCAATACGCTCTTTACGAGGGTCGATAATGAATAAAGCATCAGGAAGTTGCTTCATATCTTTAATTCCGCCTAAGAACTTTTCTAAGCGCTCTTGCTCTTTCTTCAGTTGAACAACTTCTTTCTTAGGAAGTACATCAAATGTACCATCTTCAGCCATTCTTTCGATATCTTTAAGGCGTGCAATACGCTTTTGGATTGTTTCGAAGTTTGTTAAAGTACCACCTAACCAACGTTGGTTAACGTAGTACTGACCTGAACGGATTGCTTCTTCTTTTACAGAGTCTTGAGCTTGCTTCTTTGTACCAACGAAAAGAACTGTACCACCGTTACCAGCTAGCTCTTTTACCCAGTTATAAGCTTCTTCAACCTTCTTAACTGTTTTTTGAAGATCGATGATGTAGATGCCGTTACGCTCAGTGAAGATATATTTCTTCATCTTAGGGTTCCAGCGGCGAGTTTGGTGTCCGAAGTGTACACCAGCTTCAAGTAATTGCTTCATTGAAATTACTGACATGTTTGTTTCCTCCTAATGGTTTTTACTTTCCTCCGCCCATTTCAACTTCAGACAAAACTGTCGAAACAGCACCCTTTGTCCAAATCCACGAGCGTGTGTATTAACACCAAGTGTTAATATAGCATAATCAAATGTTACAATCAAGTTTATTCTTGATTATTTTGACGAAATTTGAGTAAAAGTTCTATCTCTGTCTGACCTTTATGTAGCTTTTTAGCAATTTCTTCATATGTCAGACCTTGTTCTTGCAAATGTAGCACTTCTTCCAACATGCTCTTTTCTTTTGGTTCATTCACTTCTTGTAGAGTTTCCTCTACTTCCTTTTCCACTTTAAGGTCCATAAGAGTCTCTTCCTCAGTAAAGCCTGGGAGAAGCACCTCAACGTCTTCATCTGTTAATGGTTGTACTGCACCTGTCTTGTAAGCTTTAACAGCGTGGCTCTTTGAACTTTTAATTGGAAAAAGGACCTTATCTTCCTCTATAGGCGGAAGGATTGGTTGTTTGCTGACTTCTCTCTTCTTATTTTTTTCCTTCTTGTTGGATTGATTGGTAGCTATCTTTGTCATTCTTTCAATAAAGCTTTCATTTTCTTCTTTCATTTCAGCCAAATATGTTGAAATAACATCTTCCATTTCCTCAATCATTCTTTGTTGCTTTTTCTCCACTTCAAACAGCTTTGACTGACGGAGGTATAAGATTACAATGGAAAACAACGCAATTATATTTAATACGATACTGATAAACAAAAATACACTCGTCATATCATCCCTCTATCCGGAAAAGTCAAAAAAGTTTCCTTTATATGGATGAACTTCTTTCACTGACTGACTCTCTTTATTTTTCCGATTTTTCTTCCCCTCTTGGTTCCCTTTCTTATCTCGTTGTTGATCCTTTAGGCGAACCTGTTCCTTTTGCTCATGCTTAGTAACTGAGATTCTATTTTTTTCTACTTCTTTTGCGACGCTGTTTGCAGCAACCTCATTTTGCTGTTGTCCACGCTGTTGTATTTGTTCTTGAAGCTTGCTAGCATCTTGCATCCTAGGAAGAGCAATTTGCATTTCTATTGCTTTTAAACTCATACCCGGTTGCCATCTCCCAACCTAATTATGTACAGATAAAAATAACATCTATTAAACGATTTTTTGTAATGTTTGTCTTAGCTTAAATATAGCTTTTGAATGTATTTGCGATATTCTTGACGTCGATAAGTCCATCACTTGGCCAATTTCAGTTAATGTTAGCTCTTCCTGATAAAACAGGCTTAATACAAGCTGTTCTTTATCATTTAAATGAGAAATCATAGATGATAGCTCTGAAATTAACTCATTTTTAATAATTGTATCCTCTGGTATTTCAGCACGCTCATCCTTTAACGAGAATCCAGCACCGTCTTTTTCCTCACCATCGGGTTGCTCATCAATTGATAATACATTAGCAAAAAAATGCTCGTTCATCGTATTGTGAACATCGTCCTCGCTCATATTTAACTCTTCTGCAATTTCTTTAGAAGTCACATTTCTCATTAATTTTTGTTCTAACTTTTCAATCGTTTGCTCAATTCGTTTCGATTTATCTCTTGTATTCCTAGAGAGCCAATCTTCCTTTCTTAATCCATCAATGATGGCTCCTCGAATACGAAAGGACGCATATGTATCAAATTTCAAGTCCCTTGTTGGATCAAATTTTTCAAGTGCATCGTACAAACCAATCATTCCTAAGCTCTTTAAATCATCTCGTGAAACATTCTTCGGTAAACCAACGGAAATCCTTTGGACATGATAGCTAACAAGCGGCATATATTTTCTTACTAAATAATCACCTGCATCACTGTCTCTTTTGGAAGTCCATTTTTCCCATATGTTTTGTTCCTCGATCGAAGGTGCCTGTCCCATGCTTTCCTCCTCCAAACGACATTGTTCAAATCAATCGTTAGTTTAAATACTTTCTTAATATAAACAGTCCTTATTTCTTTCAAACAATAATCGATTTTTTAGTTGCAAAAAAAATCAGCCATTCCAATAAAAGGCTGATCGTTCATTGTTTTCCATTCTAACATTCCTGAGTGCCTTTGTTAACCGTTCGAATGTGTAAGATTTTTGACTTTGGACAAAACTCAATTGTTCGTCCACTATTTCCTCCAACATCCTCTGCCATGATAGCAATTTTTAACTCAGCCAGCTCTCTTTTTACCGCTTCTACATTTCTCGGACCAATTCTCATCATGTCACTTGTGTTGCTAAATTGAAACATTTGCGCTCCACCTGCGATTTTTGCTTTAAGCATAGAAGGTCTTGCGCCTGCTTGAACGAGCCTTTTCACCAGCTCTTTCACCCCTGTATCGGCGTATTTTGCAACATTCATTGTACCAGCTTTAGATAGGGATGAGTCGGGGAGCATAATATGAACAAGGCCTGCAATTTCTTTAATTTGATCATATATGACGACACCCACGCATGATCCAAGACCAGATGTTCTAATTCGGTTAGGAGCAGATACTATATTCATATCTGCTATGCCAACCTTAATAATCTCTACTTTTTCATCCATTATCCCTAACTCCTAAAGATTCAAAGATAATGTGAAAGGAATCCGGGTCAGGCAACAGGAAGAAGTGGCCTCGTACACTTTCACTTATTTCAACATCATCTTCATTAAGTGCTGTATCAATAACTATCGCATAATCACTTACCTGTGATAGTTCAATCAATCCAAAGCTTATAATAGCCCCAACCATATCAACGCTTAATGCAGGAACGGATGGATACAAAGCAAGGCCAGTAAAATCGGATAGTGAAGACAAATAAGAACCAGATAAGATATTTCCAAGCTCCTGCAAGGCAGAGGTAGCAATTTCACTGTCTTCTAATTGATCAAAGGTAAATTCTTCATCACCAATCATCTGCTTAATGAAGACAGTTGCCTGCTCAGGAGGTAGGACAAAAAACATACTGCCAGGTGCTTCTCCTTCAATACGGAGAAACACCGCTGCAACCACATGATCTGCTCCACCCGAGAGCTCCATCATTTCATCAAAAGTTACAATTTTAACATTAGGAACCTGCATATCTATCTTTTTATTTAATAGTTTAGAAAGAGCAGTCGCTGCGTGGCCTGCACCAATATTGCCTATTTCTTTTAAAATGTCCAAATGAATAGAAGAAAGATTGCTAATAAACCCCATTTGTTTATCCTTCAATCCCTTGAGTTGCATTAACTTCTTCTGGTTTTAAGACCATTTCAAGGTCAAGTAAGATCATTAAGCGCTTGTCGACCTTTACCACACCACTAATATAGTTCGCCTCTTCTGTTCCGACCACATCTGGCTGAGGTTCGATGGATTCTGTTTGGACATCTAGAACGTCGTTGGCTGCATCTACGATTAAGCCAACCTCCATATCCTCTAAAGTAACAATAATAACTCTTGTACTATCCGAATAGGCTTCCTCTTCGATTCCAAAGCGGCTTCTTAAATCTATAATAGGAGTGACAACTCCTCTTAAATTGATCACACCCTTTACAAAGTGCGAGCTACTAGGGACTCTAGTAATATGCTGTACCTTTTCAATGGAACGAACCTTGCTTACTGGAATCGCATATTCTTTTCCTTTTAATTGGAAGATAATAAGCTTTAAATCTGCTACTGATGTCTCACTCATGAGACTTCCCCCTCTTTCCTAACATGCTAGACACACTAGTAATTGTTATTTAATTAGTGCATTGCAATCTACAATGAGTGCCACTTGTCCGTCTCCAAGAATTGTTGCTCCTGAAATAGCAAATACATTTGTTAAATAGTTTCCTAGCGACTTTAACACTACTTCTTGCTGTCCAATAAATGAATCAACCACAAGGCCTGCCATTTTGTCGCCTTTTCTTACGATAATCACGGAGAAAAACTCATCCTCTTCTTCAAAAACAGGAACTTCAAAAATGTCCTTTAAATATAGAAGTGGGACTACTTTCCCTCTGAAATCAATCACCTTTTGATTGTGCGCGTTCAGAATATCTTCCTTTTTAACAATTGCTGTCTCAATAATTGAAGAAAGCGGAATTGCGTATTTTTCCTTCTGAATTTCTACTAACATTACAGAAATAATAGAAAGAGTAAGAGGAAGTTGAACGGAGAATACAGAGCCTTCTCCTTCTTTCGAATCAATTGACACGGTTCCACCAAGTGCTTCAATCGTATTTTTCACAACATCAAGACCAACGCCTCGTCCAGAAACATCGGAGATTTTTTCCGCAGTTGAGAAACCTGATGCAAAAATTAGTTCATACACTTGCTTGTCTGTTAATGTTGCAGCCGTTTGTTCAGTAATAATACCGTTTTTTAATGCTTTATTTAATACTCTATCACGGTTAATTCCAGCACCATCATCAGATAATTCAATAAACACATGGTTCCCACTGTGGAAAGCCTTTAAGATAACGGTTCCTTCTTCACTCTTACCCTTCGCTCTTCTTACCTCAGGTGTTTCCACCCCATGGTCTAATGCGTTTCGAATTAGGTGAACAAGCGGGTCACCGATTTCATCAATTACGGTACGATCTAGTTCCGTTTCTGCACCGATAATTTCTAAATTAATCTTTTTCCCTAGATCCCGTGCTAATTGTCGTACCATTCTTGGGAAACGGTTAAATACCGTCTCAACTGGTACCATTCGCATATTTAAGATAATATTTTGAAGATCTCCAGAAATTCGGCTCATACGCTCCACGGTTTCATGAAGTTCTGAATTATTTAGATCCCTAGAGATTTGCTCTAATCTTCCTCTGTCAATGACAAGTTCTTCAAACAAATTCATTAAAATATCTAGTCTTTCAATATTTACGCGAATTGTTTTATTACTAGCTTGTTTCACCGATGTTTGCTTTTTCTGTTCCTCTTGTTGAGCAGGTTCTTCCATTTTCACTTCTTCTGTATGGATTACTTCCTGTTTGATTGGTTCAGAAATTGTTTCCGCAGTGGGACGGAGTTGTTCAATGGAGATAGGGTGAATATCTACTCTATCAACCTCTGATACTTTCATTACCTTGCTTTGAATATCTGACATTGGTTCTTTTGATACAATCGTTACCGTAAACTCTTGATCAAATTGTTCCTCTTCTAGCTGGTCAACCGAAGGAGTCGATTTAATTACTTCTCCTAGCTTCTCAATCACTTCGAATACCATAAAAACTCTTGCAGCTTTCAACAAGCAGTCTTCTCTCAGTGCAATAGTTATTTCATATGTTTGAAACCCTTGTTCGATTGATTGTTGTAGTACTGTATACTCAAACTCATCGTATTCGCCTTTTAATGCACGAGGAGCATCTGGAGCTAATGTTGCAGCTACCTCCTTCGCCCCTTGAGACATAGCAGGACTTTCTCCCTTTTCAATCAACTTAAGCTTATCCACTACGATAGCTACATCACGTTTTCCGTCGCCTCCATCAGCAATCGAAAACACCATCGCCTCTAAATCATCTGTAGCTTCAAACACAACATCAAGAATTTCAGGTGTAACAGAAATTTTTTGGTTTCGGATGGCGTCCAACACGTTTTCCATCTGATGAGTTAAACTAGCTAAGTCTTCATACCCCATTGTTGCTGACATTCCTTTTAACGTGTGTGCTGAGCGAAAAATATCATTAACAATGCTAAGATCACTTGGATTTTTCTCAAGATCAAGTAATCGTTCATTACAGTTTTGAAGATGCTCTTTACTTTCCTCGATAAAAACCTCTAAATATTGGCTCATTTCCATGCCCAACAGCTCCTTGGAGTTATACGTATTTCATAATTGTTTCAGCAATATTATCAACGTTTTTGATTTCATCTACTAACTTTGTTGCTATAGCTGCTTTCGGCATTCCAAAAACGATGGATGTTTCCTCTGATTCCGCGATAGCAACTACATTTCCTGACTCTTTTAACTTGATTAGTCCTTTTGTACCATCCGATCCCATCCCAGTCATGATAACGGAAATTTTCGCATGGGAAGATAGCTCACTACAGGACTCAAACATCACATCCACAGAGGGACGATGACCATTTCTTGGAGGGGATTGATCTAAATGGATCGCTAAGTTTGCTCCTACCCCTTTAAGTTTCAAATGAAATCCACCTGGTGCAATATAGACTGTTCCTTTTTGAATAATGTCTCCTTCTTCAGCTTCTTTAACATGAACCTCTGAAATGGAGTCTAATCTTACAGCCAGGCTCTTCGTAAATCCAGCTGGCATATGCTGGACTACTAAAACAGGGGCATCAATCGTCTTCGGTAGCTTCGTTATCACTTGTTGTAGCGCACGTGGTCCACCCGTAGATGTACCTATACACACTATTTTTTTTCCTGATAAAACATTGAATTGATGCTTTTTACTTGGTTCTATTTTACTATAATCAATATGCTTTTTTACAGTGTTTTTTTCCTGACTATCCGCCTTCACAAGCTGCTTTATATTGGCTTTACTTGCAGACACTACCTTTTCTACCAATTCTTCCTTCACTTTATGCAAGTCTAGAGAAATAGCACCTGATGGCTTTGTAATAAAATCAGTTGCTCCATATTGAATCGCTAGTATCGTGTTTTCGGCTCCCTGTTTTGTTGTACTCGAGAGCATGACGACTGGAGTTGGTTTCTCAATCATAATTCGTTTTAATGCTTCAATCCCATTTAATATCGGCATTTCAACGTCCAATGTTACTACATCAGGTTCAAGTTCTATTACTTTTTTTATTGCGTCTTCACCATTTCTTGCTGAACCGACAACAGTCATTCTTGGATCCTCGGTTAAAAAGTCTTGAATGAGCTTTCTCATAAATGCCGAATCATCCACTATAAGCACTTTAATTTTGCTCATGAACAAGCACTACCTTTCAAACAAAAATCGCTTTAATTTTGAAACAAAATGCGTCTTAGGCTTATCAGAAATTGTTTCAAATTGTCTTGCCTCAAAACGACTGGTCATTTGTTGTAACGCTTTAGCAGCTGGTGCTTTCTCGTTAAAAATAAATGGCGTTTGTTTCGTTACCGCTTGATGGACCTGCCGATCATCCGGTATCATACCGAACTCGATAATATCACGGTTTAAAAATCGATTGACTACAGTTCGTAATCGTTTAAATGTTTCCATTCCTTCACTTTCAGAATGTACTCTATTTACGATAAGCAAAAATGGAAGACTCGAATCATGTAAATGAATATGTTTCATCATCGCATATGCATCTGTAATTGACGTTGGTTCTGGAGTTGTAACCACTAGAATTTCATCAACTGCGAGGATAAAAGGCACCGTTTCTTTTGTGGCACCTGCACCCATATCAAAAAGGATGTATTCATAATCTGAAAGAAGACTCGACAAATCTTCTGTAAACTTCATGTGAACTAGCTTGTCCATATTAACAAAATGGGTTAAACCTGTTCCACCAGCAACATAATGTAACCCATGTGGACCAGTAGAAACAATTTCGGACAGTGTTTTACGTCCTTCAAAATAGTCGACTATCGAGTTGGATGCAGATTGGCCAATCAAAATATCTATATTCCCCATTCCAACATCCATATCAAAAAGGAGGACCTTGTATCCTCGACTCGCTAAAGAAATGGAAAAGTTTAATGAGAAATTTGATTTCCCAACCCCACCCTTTCCACTAACGACTGCCAGGGTTTTTGGTGATGGCTTTCCACTCATTTGTTGAATTCTTTGTCTTAACATTTCTGCTTGATCTTTCATGGCTTATTCGACCCCAAGTATCAAATTCGTTACTTGCTCACGATTTGCTGAAATCATATCATCAGGTACATTTTGTCCGTTTGTAATGTAGGCCACACCGATATGACTCGTTTTCATCATATGGAGCATGGCACCATATGTAGATGTTTCATCAGCTTTCGTAAAAATAAATTTATTGATTTTTATCAACGAAAATTGTTTGTAAATATCAATCATGTCTTTTTGTTTAGCTGTTAAAGCTAACACAAGAAATGTTTCCATATCCTGTTCAAAATCAACAACTTTTTTTAAGTCCTCAACATATTGTTGGTTCCGAAAATTTCTGCCTGCGGTATCAATCAACACAATATCGTAATCCTTAAATGCTTCACACGCTTGCTTGTAATCTTCTAGGCTATAGCAAACCTCTAATGGGACATTTAGAATTTTTGCATAGGTTTTCAACTGATCAATGGCTGCAATTCGATACGTATCAGTAGTGATTAACGCCACCCTTTTGTTATACTTCAATGCGCACTCGGCAGCAATTTTCGCTAATGTTGTCGTCTTTCCAACACCCGTTGGTCCAACAAGGTTTATATATTTTTTTGTAAAGGTAATCCCACCAAAGGAAAGAGTACTTAAACGTTCGTATAATTCTTGACGCAACCACTTATTTACTTCTCTTTCGTTTGCACCCGAACCATTTGAATACCATTTTTGGAGAAGGGAAGACATGAGTTCATCTCTTATGTCTTTGGGAACATCCTGATCAAGCAACAACTGCCCACATTTCTGAATAGGCTCAGGAAGAGGAAGATCCGGTTGCTGCTCTGTAACTGTTTGTAGCATCTTTTTTAATCCTGCAATTTCTGCAAGCATATCCTGTTCAGGCTTTTTATTCCCTTCACTTGTCAGTTGCTTAGGTAAGGGCTTAGGGATAGAGGGTTCTACAGTCCTGCTCGGTAAATGTTCCTCTTCTCTATTTATCATTGTAGGCACTGGCTTCACAATAGGCTTTACCTTTACCTTTGGCTGTTCAAATTGCATTTTTCTTTCGGCTTGAATCACTTCATCAATGGCCGCAATGACTTCAATATTTTCCTTTGTAAAAAAACCTAAGAATCCCCCGGTCGTGACAATCTTAGAATTTAATATAACTGCATCGTTTCCAAGCTCCGCTCGAATTTGTTTCATTGCCTCAGGCATATTTGGAGCTGTATATTTTTTTACTTTCAATCTATATTCACCACCCCAACGCTTTGTACTTCTACATTCGCTTCAAGCTCATTGTATGAGAGAATCGGTATCTGTGGAAAATATCGTTCTGTTAATTGTCTAACGTACATTCTTACAGCTGGTGAACATAACACAATTGGCGATTGTTCTATAATAGATAATTGTTCTACCTGAGTAGCCAGTGATTCTAAAATAGATTGTGATACAGAAGGGTCAAGTGCTAAGTAGTTCCCATGCTCTGTTTGTTGAATGTTATCGACAATCAGCTTTTCAATTTTCCCCGATACCGTCACCACTCGAATCGTTTGACCACCGGCACGATATTGATTGGTAATTTGTCGCGCTAGTGCTTGTCGAACGTATTCAGTTAATAAATCGGTATCGGTAGTTACCTTTCCAAAGTCGGCAAGTGTTTCAAATATAATTGGTAAGTTTCTGACCGATACATTTTCACGAAGAAGCTTTCCAAGTACTTTTTGGATTTCACCAACTGTTAGAGGATTAGGTGTAACCTCTTCTACTAAAATCGGATAGCTTTCTTTTAAATGATCGATTAACTGCTTCGTTTCCTGACGACCCAGTAATTCATGTGCGTTGTTCTTTATTACTTCAGTAATATGAGTAGATACTACAGAAGGAGGATCGACGACGGTATATCCGAAAATTTCCGCTTGCTCTTTTACTTCCTCAGTAATCCATTTAGCAGGTAAGCCGAACGAAGGCTCTACTGTATCAATTCCCTCAATACTATCGTCATCAATGCCAGGGCTCATTGCCAAGTAATGATCCAATAACAGCTCACCTCTTGCCATTTCACTCCCCTTAATCTTTAAACGATACTCATTCGGTTGAAGCTGTATATTGTCTCGTATTCGCACAACAGGTATCACAAGACCAAGTTCGATTGCCAGCTGTCTACGGATCATAACAATTCGGTCGAGTAAATCTCCGCCCTGATTTGAATCAGCTAAAGGGATAAGCCCATAACCAAATTCAAATTCTATTGGATCTACATTAAGTAGACTGACGACACTTTCTGGCTTCTTCATTTCATCTGTCTGAATTTCTTCTTCCATTTCTTGAATCTCTGTGATGTCCTGCTTAGGAACTCTAGAGTACATATACCCACCAAAAATTAAAAGTCCTGCGATTGGAATGGTTAATATATCTTCTATCGGTGTAAAAAGGCCAAGTATAAAGATTGTTCCACCGGTAATATATAGCATTTTTGGATAGGCCATTAACTGACCAGTAATATCTGTTCCTAAATTCCCATCTGATGCGGCTCTTGTTACAACAATACCTGTCGCAGTTGATATTAATAAAGCAGGCAGCTGACTAACAATTCCATCTCCCACCGTTAGTAAAGAGAATTGTTTTGCAGCATCCGCAATTGGTAAACCAAGTTGAGTTACACCAACAACAATTCCGAAAATCAAGTTGATCATTACGATAATGATCCCTGCAATGGCATCTCCCTTAACAAATTTACTTGCTCCGTCCATCGCTCCATAAAAATCTGCTTCCCTACTAACTTTTTCACGACGATCTTTTGCCTCATGTTCAGATATCATTCCTGCATTTAAGTCTGCATCTATACTCATTTGCTTACCAGGCATAGCATCTAGTGTAAATCTCGCAGCAACCTCAGATACACGCTCTGACCCTTTTGTAATAACAATGAATTGAATGATAACAAGAATAATAAAAACAACAATCCCAACAATTACATTTCCACCAACTACGAAAGATCCAAAGGTTTCAACCACTCCACCTGCTTCCCCATGTGTAAGGATTGCCCTTGTTGTTGATACGTTAAGCCCCAATCTATAAAGAGTTAATAGTAATAACAAGGATGGGAAAACAGAAAATTGTAGAGGTTCCTTCATATTCATACTATTTAACAGCACAAGAAGAGCCAATGAAATATTTAGCATAATTAGTATGCTTAATAGCCATGTTGGGAAAGGGATAATGAGCATCGCGACAATTAATATTACGCCTACTACTACCGATAAATCTCGTCCTGACATCACTATCTCTCCTCAAGTAATACAATAATATCTTTATATCTTTTGCTTTGTTTTATAAACAAATGCTAGAATTTCTGCAACTGCCTTAAAAAACTCCTCGGGAATTGCTTCTCCAATTTCTGCTTGACTGTACAATGCTCTTGCTAACGGACGATTTTCCATCATAACGACATCATGCTCTTTAGCGATCATTTTAATTTTTTGAGCCATAAAATCTACTCCCTTGGCTACTACAAAAGGAGCATCCTGCTTTTTTTCATCATATTTTAAGCAAATAGCATAATGGGTTGGATTCGTAATAACAACGTCCGCAGTTGGAACATCCTGCATCATTCTTCGCATCGCCATTTCCCGTTGTTTTTGCTTAATTTTTCCTTTAATTTCAGGATTCCCTTCGATGTTCTTATACTCATCTTTTATATCTTGTTTAGACATTCGAATCTTTTTTTCAAAGTCGTATTTTTGATACATATAGTCAAGGATGGAAAGAAATAAAAGGGAAGCAGAAGCAATTAGTCCCATTTGTACGGTTAAACCAGCTAACGTAATCATAGAAGCGCCTATGGATTTTTGTGACAGTATTAAAATATCTTCTTTCCGGTTCCAAAGTACAGCAAAGGTGACTCCACCGACAAAACTAATTTTCAACATGGACTTTAGGAGCTCTACAATCGCCCGCATTGAAAAGATATTCTTTGCTCCCTTTATTGGATCAAGCTTTTCAAGCTTAGGCTGAATCGCTTCTGTCGAAAAGAGAAATCCAAATTGAGCAAAATTCGATGCAACACCAGCTACCATAGCGACTGCCATAATTGGTGCTAGTATAAGTACCATTTCACTAAGAATTTCGATAAACATCATTTGAATATTGCTTTCGGTTATCTCTAGCTTCATATATTCTTGGAAGGAATGTTGAAATAAACGAAAAATGATATCCTTAAAATATCCACCTGCAAAGAATAGGAACAAAAAAACAGCAAGTAAGACGACGGCTGTATTTACATCTTGACTTTTAGCAACCTGACCTTTTTTACGAGATTCTTGCCGTTTCTTTGGGGTAGCTTTTTCTGTTTTTTCCCCTGAAAAGAACTGCAAATCTAAACGTAGGGTTTTCAAGCTACAGACCCCCAATCAATTCCATTAACCCTCTCATTGTTGATAACATCGTTTCAAATAGTGTTGCAACAGCACCCATTAATATACTCATTACTGCAATAAGAACTATAAAACCAACACCTAATTTTAAGGGAAGACCCACTACAAAAATATTTAGCTGTGGTACTGTCCGTGCCACAATTCCGAGGGCAACATCGACCAAAAATAGGCTTCCAACAATCGGTATAGATAATTGGAGGGCAACGCCAAACATTTTTGAAATGGATGTAAGAATATAATTAGGTATGCTTTCATCTCCTAAAGGAATCCAAGCTTGATCTAATGGAATGAATTGATAACTAAAATAAATTCCATCCAGTAAAAGATGATGTCCGTTTAATGCCAATAAGAAGAACAATGATATCGTATATAAATATTGCCCCATTAATGGACTCTGTGTTCCCGTCTGAGGATCTATAACATTGGCAATCGCTAAGCCCATTTGAAAGTCAATAAAGCCACCAGCTATTTGAATGGCCGCCATAATGACATAAGCGATAAAACCTAACATAATACCAATCATTGCCTCTTTAATAATTAATAAAAAGTAAGCACCGTTTATTTCTAAAACCGGTGCATCGAATGTAAAAATCATAATCCATGACAAGAAAAAGCCAAGTCCTACCTTATGAGTAGTCGGAATTGAACGATAAGAAAATAAGGGCATTAATAAGAAAAAAGAAGTAACCCGTACAAACACTAATAAAAATGCCGGGAACGTCGGAAGAAAGTCTACCATAGGTTATCCCACATACCTTGTTAAATTAGTAAAGATTTCGCTTGCATAAGATAGCATATGACTTAGCATCCAAGGTCCAAAAAACACTAGCCCTAGCAATACTGCAACAATCTTCGGAACGAACGCAAGTGTTTGTTCTTGAATCTGTGTTGTTGCCTGAAATATACTTATTATTAAACCCACTATTAAGGCCAATGCTAGCAAGGGTCCGGAAATCATAATGACCACCCATATCCCCTGTTCAGCAATGGCAATTACACTATCTGGAGTCAAATCCAATCACCTTCTTAGAAGCTATCTAGTAGTGATTTAACCACTAAGTACCAACCGTCTACTAAAACAAATAGCAATATTTTAAATGGCAAAGAAATCATAACCGGTGGAAGCATCATCATACCCATAGACATTAAGACACTTGCAACGATCATATCGATAACTAAAAATGGAATAAATACCATAAAACCGATCTGAAAAGCCGTCTTTATCTCACTAATAGCAAACGCTGGTACAAGTGTCGTTAGAGGAATATCCGCTACCGTTTCTGGTCGCTCCGCCTTTGAATATTCTAGAAATAGAGCTAGATCTTTTTGCCTTGTATGTGCACTCATAAACTCTTTTAATGGTAAAGAAGCTCTTGAATAGGCTTCTTCAAGATTAATTTCTTCGTTAAATAACGGTGTTAACGCTTGATCGTTTACTTCTTGAAAAGTTGGGGCCATGATAAAAAAGCTTAAAAATAAAGCTAATCCAATTAACACTTGATTCGGTGGCATTTGTTGTGTAGCAAGCGCCGTTCTGACAAAGGAAAGAACGATTACAATTCGGACGAAGGAAGTCATCAGAACCAAAATACTAGGAGCCAAAGAAAGAACCGTAAGCATTAACAGTAGCCTTACTGAGGTAGACACATTTTCAGGATCGCTGCCGTTAAAAAACTCCATAAATTCATTCATCGCTTGTCTGACCCTTTCTTTTCCAATTCATCAAGAAGCTTTTTCCTCCCTTTAGAGAGTTCCTCAAGCTGAGCTTTTAACGTAGAGGAAAATGATGATGCTTCTTCTCCTCTATTACTTTGTTTCATATTCCGAGTTCTTTCAATTAGCTTTGTCACAATATCGCTTGGTTGAACAAGCTGGTCCATACGATTGTTATAATCTTCAATGATTTGACGTGCTTCTTCCTCATCATCGATCTCTTTTAGAAGCTTTACATCCTCGCCTACTCCAACTACTAACACACGGTTCCCTATTTTCACAATTTGAATGGAACGATTTGTTCCTAACGCTGTTCCACCTAAATTCTCCACAAGTTGATTACTTGAGAAGGACCGACTTCTTTTATTGATAAACTTTAATACTGTATACAATAATGCAATGACAAATATGGTTGCAAAAATCATTTTTAAGAAGTCCCAGAAGGTCAAACCTACACTTGGTGTATTTTCATTATTATCAGTCGTAGTTTCCTCATTATTTTCTACTTCTTTAAGTTGATCTTCACTACATTTGCTTTCGTCCTCTAAGCAGTCCTTAATACTGTTAAATTGCTCTGCGAAGGCTCCTTGATTGGAGCCCAGCAAAGCAATAAGTACTAGAAGCAACACTTTGAAGAATAACTTTCCTTTTTGCAATGCGCTGCACCTCTAATTTTAATTATTAACCAAGTGTTTTTGAGATTGCTTCAATTACACGATCCGCTTGGAAAGGTTTTACAATAAAGTCCTTTGCTCCAGCTTGGATTGCATCAATAACCATCGCTTGCTGACCCATAGCAGAACACATAATGACCTTTGCATTTGGATTAATTTTCTTAATTTCCTTTAATGCAGTAATTCCATCCATTTCTGGCATCGTGATATCCATTGTCACTAGGTCTGGGCTTGTCTCTTTATATTTCTCAACCGCTTGAGCTCCGTCAGCCGCTTCTCCAACAACTTCATATCCATTCTTCGATAGTATATCCTTTATCATCATTCGCATAAATGCAGCATCGTCAACAATAAGTATTTTATGTGCCATAATAATTTAACCCCCAACTGATTATCTTAGTTTTTTTATTCGATCACTCTGACTAATGATGTCTGTTACACGAACACCAAAGTTTTCATCAATAACAACAACCTCACCTTTTGCAATTAGGCGATTATTTACAAGAATATCCACTGGTTCTCCTGCTAGTTTGTCCAGTTCAATAATCGATCCTGAAGATAACTCAAGGATTTCTTTTACTGATCGCCTTGTTCGACCAAGCTCGACCGTTACCTGAAGAGGAATATCTAACAACATATCAAGGTTTTTAGACTCTGATTGCTGAAGTGGCGGATATTGCTCAAAGCTCGAAAAACTTGCTGGCTGAACATTTGGTTGTGCCCCCATTGACGCATAAGGTGAACCAAAATGCTGTGGCCCTTGTGGATATGCCTGATTTGGTGGCGCTTGGTAAACCCCAGGTGGTGGTACTTGACCCCATTGCTCTTGGGTCGGATGAGTTTGTGTAGGTGGTTGCATTTGCCCACCATACCCTCCTTGCATTGGAGGTTGATGCGATACGCTAGGAACTGGTGTAGGCTCCACTAGGTCATTAGCCCTATGAGCATTCGTATCCTCTATTTTACCTGATTCCATCTCATTTGTGGGAGTCGGATTTAACAATTCATCCACTAGCCCTTTTGCAAATTCTAATGGCACCAATTGCATGATACTTGAGTCAATTAATTCTCCCACTTTTAGTCGGAAAGATATCTTTACTAACATATCATCAACAGGAAGTCTATCTGTTCCTTCCCCTTCAAGTACATTTAATATGTCAATCGAAGGTGGTGAAATATCTACCTTTTTACTAAAAATGGTCGACATTGATGTGGCTGAAGATCCCATCATTTGATTCATTGCTTCTTGAACTGCACTTAATTGAATTTCTCCCATTAGATCGGCTGGTTGAATCCCATCTCCACCTAACATTAAATCAGCTATAATCGCTGCATCAGACTGCTGAATAACCAAAAGATTGGTTCCTGAAAATCCTTCTGTATAACTCACTTGTATCGCAACATATGGTTGTGGGAATTCCTCTGCCAGTCTACTTTTTGGTATAACAACAACAGTTGGTGTTGTTATATCTACCTTTTGATTTAGAAGAGTTGATAGTGCTGTTGCTGAACTACCAAACGAAATATTCCCTATTTCCCCAAGAGCATCTTGTTCCATTGAAGAAAGATAGTCTTCCACATTAATGGCCTTTTCTTTCGTATCCATATCATTTTCAGGTTCATCTGTTCCTCTAAGTAGAGCATCTATTTCATCTTGTGAAAGCATGCCATCACTCACCATCATCGTCTCCTCCCTTCAATGTTTCTAATACTTGCACTGCAAGCTTTTTATTTACCTTTCCTGGTTGTGCTAAGAATTTAGGTATATCTCCAACTCTTATGGTTAATGCTCCATCAATTGCTTGATTCAACTCAATTACATCACCTATATCTAACATAAGGAAATCTTGGATGGAAATTTCCGAATGTCCAAGCTCTGCTGAAATAGGTACGTTAGCTGTTTGAATTCTTTTTTCTAAATGAGCAATCTCCTGTGGCTCTCTTTCCTTCTTTTCTGTTTGCATCCAATAGTGGACAGAAAGCTTTGGAATGATTGGTTCTAGCACAACATGAGGAATACAAATATTGATCATTCCCGTTGTTTCCCCTATTACGGTATTTAGAGAGATTACGACGACTGTCTCATTAGGGGATACCATTTGCAGAAATTGCGGATTCACCTCAAACGCAGCTAAATACGGATCAATTTCTGAGATTGTTGACCATGCTTCCTGTAAGTTTTCAAACGATTTTTCAAACGTATTGGACATGATCTTTGTTTCGATTTCTGTTAAATTTTCTACTTTATTGATACTAGACCCTCTTCCACCCATAAGGCGGTCTAACATGGCATAAGCGATATTAGGATTCACTTCCATTAGAATTCTTCCTTCAAGTGGAGGAACCTCGAAAACATTTAAGATTGTCATTTTCGGAATGGAGCGAATGAATTCCTCGTATGGAATTTGGTCTGCTGATGCAACTGATATTTGCACATACGTACGTAACTGAGCCGAGAAGTAAGTGGTTAACAAGCGAGCAAAATTTTCGTGTATTCGGGTTAAACTACGGATTTGATCTTTTGAAAATCTTAGTGCTCTTTTAAAGTCATACACACGAACTTTCTTCTCGGATTGCTCCTTTTTTAACTCATCGGCATCCATTTCCCCTGTTGAAAGTGCAGATAAGAGAGCATCTATTTCACTTTGTGAGAGTACTTCACCTGACAAATTTCCTCACCTCCGTTCTTCCTCTCTAAGGTTGTAAACTTACTGGAGGAGAGATTCAGTAATATACACATGCTCTACTTTTCCTTCTTGCATAATCTCAGAAATCTTTGATTTCAAGTCATTCTCGAGCTTTTGCTGACCTTCTTTACCTTTTAAATCTTCAGCTGACTTTTCAGATAGCTCTAAAATAATGATGTTTTTCACCTGAAAATCTCTTTTTTCTAATTCTTCTTTAGCTTCTACACTATCTGTTTGAATTTTGAATGAGATACGAATAAAGTCATTACTAGCAAGATTTGCTGTCATTTGCGGAATATCTACTGATGCTTCTAATACTTCATCGATGGTTAATTCCTTTTCTTTATCTTCCCCAGTTACCTTAAGAATCACTACAACCGCTATGGCACCCACCAGTGTAATTGCGACTAGCAAGATTGCCATAATCATGACTAGCTTATTTTTCTTCATTTTCTTTATCCTCCACCTGAAGCCGTCCTAAAAGGTTGACAGATTGGTAAAACTTCTGTATCGCTTCATAAACTTGATCCTCTGCCTCTTTTACGACATATTTCCGCCCGTTTGAAAGCGTGATGGTCGTATCGGGAAAAGATTCGATTGTTTCTATATAAACAGCATTTAACATGAATGACTTGCCATTTAGACGGGTTACTTTAATCACGGCTATTATTAGGGTTGAGAGTTTAGCTCAACCCTATCCCTCCCTTAGCTTATCGTTTTAGGTTTACAAGCTCTTGTAAGATTTCATCTGAAGTTGTAATAATACGTGTATTTGCTTGGAATCCTCTTTGTGCAGAGATCATTTCAGTAAATTCTTCAGATAAGTCAACATTGGACATTTCTAGTGTTCCAGCTGCGATTGAACCTCTACCTTCACCTGCTACATTAATATTTGCCACACCAGAGTTAATGGACTCTTGGAAAAGGTTTCCTCCAGCTTTTGTTAAACCTGAAGAGTTACTGAATTTAGCAAGAGCAAGCATACCTAGAGTTCTAACTAGACCGTTTGAGTAAACTCCATTGATTTCACCAAGTGAACCGATGTTAAAGCTTTCTAGTGAACCTTCTGTGTTACCGTTAGGGTTTACTAGTGCGCTGGTTGATCCTGCTACTTGTGTTAATTCTGAGAAATCTAGATTAACATCGGTGATTGTCGTAGTTCCAATGGTAATATCCGTTTGCGCTGATGCTGGAACTGGATTTCCTGTACCAAAATTAAGTGTAGTAGTAGGTGTGTCAAACGATCCGTCTGCCAATTGAGCTGGCTTACCAACATACACGCCCCACTGATTATCGCCTGTTTTTGCAAAATGTACATCTATTCTATGAGCTTGTCCCGTATTATCTACCACTTGTACCTGCTGAGTAAACGGAGTCCCATTGCTTACTGAGTTACTTGCTAAGTTCCCAGAAATTTCAATATTACTTGTTGTAACCGGAGGTAAAACAGCATTTACGTTAACCGCCACATCACCAAGCTGATTTGTCGCGTTTCCGTTTGCATCAACTGTAAACGCTTGTACTTTGTATCCATCTCCATTTACGAGCGTTCCATTATCGTCTAGATAAAAGTTCCCAGCTCTTGTATAGAACTGAGCATCTCCTTGATTCACCATAAAGTAGCCATCACCAGAGATCGCTAAGTCAAGTGAGCGACCTGTTGTTTGCAAGCTTGATTGTGTATGAATGGTATCAATCGTTGCTAGTGTTGATCCTAGACCAACTTGTAATGGATTTTTACCACCACGGTTGTCTTGTGCAGCACTTGCTCCAGAAATTGTTTGGTTCATTGTGTCTTTAAATGTCACACGACCTTTTTTGAAGCCATACGTATTGACATTTGCAATATTGTTACCAATTACATCTAACTTAGTTTGGAAGTTTTTCATTCCACTAATTCCTGAATACATTGAACGTAGCATTTTTCCGTTTCCCCTTTCATAGTAAGCTACTTCTATCGGTCAGTAGCTTGTTGGCCTCCAATTGGTCCAGCCAAAACATTTATTCTAAAATAATCGTTCCATTTATATTTGTAAAAATTTGTGCAGTTGCTTCCTGCCGATCCATAGCCGTTATCACTGTATTATTCTTTGCACTAATAATAAGGGCTGCATCCTGTAACAATACGAGCGAATCTTTGACACCCATTTTCTTCGCTTCATTTACTTTCTCTTGAATTTGACCCCACTTGGCCTCATCGATTTGAATTCCCCTTTGGGACATTCGTTCTTTTGCATGTTTACTTATCGTTAGTTTTTCTGGTTGTAATGCACCTTGTAAATGCTTAGAGAAAGAGTCCGTGCTCGTAGGTTTAGATGTAACCGATCTGAGTTGATGGTTACTAATCGGCTGAGAATGAATCGGTCTAAACATAGACTTGTCCATTCAAACCATTCCTTTACGCTTCTATTTTTGTAATGCTCGTACTTGACACACTCTCTCCATTTTCTAACTGAAATAATGATTTCCCATCTTTAAAGGAAACGGATGTTACCTTGGCTTGTATTACTTCATTGTTTTCAGAAGAATAAGTAACGGTTTTGCCTATCAACATACTTGCTTGTAAAAGCATGGTGTCACCTTTGGTATCGTTGATTTGCGAAATATTACCAGAAGTTAAACTCGTTCCATCCTCTAATAGGAACTCTGCTATTCCATCAGTAAATTTCAAAGAGACAATTTTCCCTGTTCCTTGTTCAACTTCAGAAGTACTACCATCTTCAGATTCAGTAAGCTTATGCCAACTAACCTCTTTTCCAATAAATTGACTGTATGAAACTAATTGGTTTTGTTCTTGAGCACTAACTAATGTTTCAATTGATTTGTTCATATTGGTCATTTGCTCAAGACTTGTAAAAGTGGCCATTTGTGCTATAAAGTCTTTATCCTGCATTGGATTTAAAGGATCTTGATTTTGCAACTGAGTCATTAATATTTTTAAAAACTCATCTTTTCCTAGGTTACTAGAGCCCGTTTGCCTTTGTGCAGTTTGATAGTTTGATAGTAAAAGAGATGAATTAATCGTGTTTGCCATTTGTTTCACCTACACTTCCGTATTTAAGAGTGCTTCTTCAAAGGATGAGATAAAATCTTGATCAGATGTTTGCTCTTCCTTTCGTTCAGCTTGTTCCTGTCTTGCCTGTTCTTGTTCACTATCTCGGTTTAAAAATCGCTCTTGACCTGTTGTTTGCTGAGATATCTCGACACGTTCAACCTGAATGTTTTGAGTATTAAAGGCTTGTTTCAATTGACTTAGCTGCCCTTCAATCGCTTCCTTTGCCGCCTGCGTTGATGTGACAATTTTCGCAACCATAACAGAATCCTGTTGAATAATCTCAATTCGTAACGAACCTAAATGACCTGGATTTAGCTGTAGAAACAATCTTTGAACACCATTTACATTTGAAAATTGACTTCTAGCTAAAATACTTTCAAACTGCTTTATTAATTGTTCCGTTTGCACTTGCTTTGTACCAGTTGAAAGAGTTAGCGTCAATTGTTCCGGTCTTGATATCTGCATAAATTGAACAGAACCAGAAATCATCTCTGTTTTTGATGAGTTTGTACTGGTTGATTCTTCTTTTGCAGAGGAATTCGTTAAAATACCTGAAAAAGTTTGCTTTAAAAAGGCTAATCTGGAAGCAGCTTGGTCACTTTTTAACAAATTCCCCTCAAGGATGCTTGTTAACTTTGCACTTAACGACTTAAAATCAATTTTGCTAGATTCCTCATTTAAAGAATCTTGATTTTTCGCCATAAGTTCATAAAGCTTTGCCGACTTTATCAGCTTTAACGAGTCTTTATCTAGAACGCTATGGAGCTGGCTCACCGTTAAATTACTCATTTTCTCTATGACTTGAAGCAGTTTGGCTAAATCACTTTGACCTTCTCTGCCTTCAATCTGAAGCTTCTCCATTACGTTAGACAATAGATTTTGAAATTGGAGATGACTCATACCTAAATAATTCTCAATCATCGTAAGTAAATCTTCGTTACTATTTGAAATCAATTGATCTAGCAACTGTAAACCGTCTTCCACATCTAAGAGATCATCCTTAGATAATAAGGCTAAAAGGTCTTTTACTTCGGTAGCAGTTAGTTTCAATTCCGCGTTATCATTCGAAGTCTCTTCTGCAGAAGTAGTAACTGATTGGAGAAGATTTGAGAAGGATGATGTCGCTTGGCTCGTAGAAACCTTGTTCAACTGTGAAGCAAGCTTTTGCGTGAAACCTAGGTTCTCGATTTGCATGTTTTCATTTTCACCTCCTTCTAATGAAATAAAAGGTTACTGTTCGTTGCTTTCAGCTGTTAGAAGCTCTGTATATTTTGCAGCATCCTCTGCTGTCATATTTTCCATAATCGCAGCAAGTTGATCTGATTTAATGGTTGTTAGTATTTTTAGTGCTTCTTGTTCACTCATAGCTGTAATAATTGGTGCAGCCTTTTTCGCAGACATCGTTTCATACGTTTTAATAATATCTTTAAACGCTCGCTTGTTTTCCTCTTGAATTGCCAAAAGTTCATCAATTTGTTGCTGTAGTTGTTCTTTTTCAAGATTTGACCGCTCTAACTGATCATCTTTACCTTCAATCTCAGATTCCAGTTTTTCAATCTTTGCCTCTCGATCCTTGATCTCACCTTCTAATGCGATTACGCTCTTTTCCCACTCTTCCTCTGATTGTGTTCCTTCTTCTGTAATTAGTGAGGAAACAAACGGAATCTGTGCACCAAGCTCTTTGGACTTTTCAAATATATTGACCCCAGCAAAGCTTAAAACGACTAACGCAACTGTGACTAAAAACAAGAAGGGAATAAGAAAGACAAAAATGAACATTTGAAATTTATTCGATTTCTTTTCTTCTATTTCTTCGATTTCCTTTGCCATTCTATCACCTAACCTTCTCGATTCATGTACATTTGTATCGAGATATCGTCCATTTGTTTACCTTCAATCACTTTTATATCCTCGGTAAATTTTAAGTAATCCTTTTCACGGATTTTTTCATATTTCTTTACTTCTATATTTTTTTCTAACAATTTTTCCTGAAATAGCAGCATTCTGTTTCTTGCGTTGATCACCATCTTTTGGTAGTGATCAATCATCTTTTCGATATTACTTATAAACTGTTGGTGATGACGAATCTCTTGAATGGATAGTCCTCCATGAAGCCGCTCAGATTGATACACTTCAAGATCCTCTTTCCTTTTTAACAGCTCATATAGCTTTTCAGCCACTTCCTCAAACTTTCTAACTGAATCTTGGTAGATTGAAACAGCTTCATCTTTTTCACGTTCTTTTACAGCGAGGATTTTATGAAACTTGAACTCATATCTCATTATTAGTCACTTCTTCCAAGTAATTCATATAACGATTGGACACCTTCTTCAAAGGATACCCTTTCATCTGTTGCTTGCTTAATAAACGAAATAATTTTAGGGTATGAAGTAATGGCATCATCTATTTCTTTTGAAGAACCTCGCTTATAAGCACCAATATTTATCAAATCTTCAGAATTGATATAAGTGCTTAACAGCTCTCTCAGTTTTTCAGCAGATTTTTTATGGGCTTCAGGTACTATATTGTTCATGATTCTACTCACGCTTTTCAGCACATTAACAGCTGGATACTGGCCTTTATTAGCTAATGATCGATCCAGAACAAAGTGTCCGTCCAATATCCCACGAACGGTATCCGCAATCGGCTCATTCATGTCATCACCATCGACTAGTACCGTATAAAACGCCGTAATTGATCCATGCCTATTCGTTCCAGTTCTCTCTAATAATCTTGGTAAGATCGCAAAGACAGAAGGTGTATACCCTTTCGTAGTCGGCGGCTCACCAATAGCCAACCCTACTTCTCGCTGTGCCATAGCTACCCTTGTCACTGAGTCCATCATCATCATGACGTTTAACCCCCTGTCACGAAAATATTCAGCAATTGCGGTTGCCGTAAAAGCACCCTTGATTCTCATCAGTGCTGGCTGATCAGAAGTTGCGACAATAACGATCGACCTTGCTAAGCCCTCGGGTCCTAAATCCTTTTCAATAAACTCTCGAACCTCACGACCACGTTCACCAATTAATGCAATCACATTCAAATCAGCATTTGTATTACGCGCAATCATTCCAAGTAATGTACTTTTACCTACACCACTCCCGGCAAATATTCCTACACGCTGACCCATACCAACTGTGAGAAGACTATCGATTAATCGAACTCCTACTTCTACAGGTTCTGATATCGGTGGTCTTGTCATTGGATTAGGTGGATCCTGGTCTGTTCCAACCGAGCCAAGCCCTTTTGGAAGTTGACTACCATCAAGTGGTTGACCTAAAGAATCTAGTACACTGCCGATTAAAGCTGGACCTATCTTCACCTCTAATGGCTTCAATGTTGCCTCTACCAAACAGCCAGGGGAAATTTCATTTAAGCTCGTATACGGCATAAGCAGTATATTTTCATCCTTAAAACCAACAACCTCAGCTTGAATTTTTCGGTTGTTTTTGCCGATATGAATGTAACAAACATCACCGATTGAGCTTTCTGGCCCTTGCGATTCAATCATTAGACCTACGACACGCTTCACTCTACCATAGCGCTTAAACGTTTTCATCTGATCAATTTGTCCCAACAAATCAGCAGCTAGCACTCTATTCACTCTCCAATAGTTCGTAAAGTTTTCTTTTGATTTCATCGAGCTGCTGATCCACACTTGCATCAATTCGACCATTTGCAGATTCTATAATGCAGCTCTGTTCTGTTAGCTCACTATCTGGAAAAATATATAGTTCCGTTTCCTTTGGAAAGATTCGAATTAAATCTTCCTTTTGGACAAGTAAAAATTCGTAGTGTGAAGGATGAACATGAAGCTGAATTTCACGATATTCCCTTGCTTCTTTTAATGCTTTTTTCACTATCGGTAAAAACTGCTCCGAATATCCTGTTAGTGTATCAGCAATAATTTTTTCAGCGACCTTAAGGGCTAGAGACAGAATCGTACGCTCGCTTGAATCAATCTTCTTCTCATAGTCGTACTTTGACAAGGTAACCGTTTCCTTCGCTTGCGCTATGATGGCTTGTGCTTCATTATATCCAATCTGTTTTCCTTCTTCATGGCCTTGCATAAAACCTGAAGTTTGGGCTTGTTCAGCCAGCGCTTGTAACTCCAGTTGAAACGATTGATGCTCTTGCTCCATTTGTTCGCGAATTTGAGCTTCATATTCTCTAGCATCTTGAACGATTCTGTCCGCTTCACTTTGCGCTGCTGCAAGTATTCTCTCTCTTTCTTGGTAACTAAGAAAAGAGGATTCTTCTTCTTTTTCATCGGAGTAATTCTTGATTGCTTTAATCGAAATTACTTTGTTTTCGTTGGTAAATTCTTGTGGAACCCACGTTGATTTAATTAGCCTAGACAATGATATCGTCACCTCCGCCTCGAGCAACCACAATTTCTCCTGCTTCCTCTAAACGACGAATGATGGCAACGATTCTTGACTGTGCTTCCTCTACATCACGAAGACGAACTGGTCCCATAAATTCCATTTCATCCTTAAAGCTTTCAACCATACGTTTGGACATATTTCCAAACACGATGTCCTTGACTTCGTCGCTTGATACTTTTAGAGACAGCTTTAGATCTTCATTATCACAGTCACGAATAATCCTTTGAATGGCACGGCTATCGAGTGTAACAATATCTTCAAATACAAACATTCTTTTCTTAATTTCTTCCGCTAATTCCGGGTCTTGAATTTCGAGTGCATCTAGGATCGTTCTTTCGGTTGCACGGTCGACTCCGTTTAACACTTCCACAACAGCCTCAATACCGCCCGTTTGCGTATAGTCCTGTGTCACAGATGCAGAAAGTTTTCGCTCCAAAATTTGCTCAACTTCATTGATGATTTCTGGAGATGTACTATCCATTACCGCAATTCTTCTTGCAATATCAGCTTGAACTTCCTGAGGTAGCTCAGATAAAATTTGACCTGCTTGGGCCGAATCCAAATAAGATAAAATAAGTGCAATCGTCTGTGGATGTTCATTTTGTATAAAATTAAAAATTTGTCCTGGATCAGCTTTTCTAGCAAAGTCAAAAGGTCGAACTTGAAGGGATGAAGTTAAACGGTTAATGATAACAGCTGCCTGTTCAGTCCCAAGCGCTTTTTCAAGAACCGTTTTTGCATATCCGATACCACCTTGTGATATATAATCCTGTGCTAGAGCGATATTATGAAATTCCTCTAAAATCTCTTCTTTAGCGGTAGATTCCACTTTCTTTACTCCAGAAATTTCTAACGTTAATTTTTCTATCTCTTCTTCACTTAAGTGTTTATATACTGATGCAGATACATCCGGCCCAAGTGAAATGAGAAGAATGGCTGCTTTTTGTTTACCTGTTAATTCCTTTTGATCTCTTTTTGCCACCTTCACTCACTCCTCCTAGTCTTCAGCAATCCATGAACGCAATAGTTTTGCGAAATCCTCTGGCTTTTCTTTCGCCATTTTTTCTAGCTGTTTCTTTCTCAACGATCCTTCTGTTTCTTCCTTGTCTTCATCAAGGTCACGAATAGAAATAGGTGTGTAATTATCAAATGCCGCAGCTTCTTCCACTTGTGCCTTCTTCTTTCTTGCACGCATAAATAGAATAATTAACACAATGATAGTAGCTAAAAGGACTCCACCGATCGCGTATACCCACCATGGAATAGAAGCCGTTTGAGTTTCTTCAAACTCTACCTTGCCGTTAAATGGTTGAACCGATACTAGAATCTTGTCCTGAATTGCCTCATCCGTTAGTTCTCCATCAACGGTTGTTTTATCTATAGAGGTACGAACGATTGAAGCTAGCATTTGCGTAATATCATCCACACGTTCTTGAGGTAATGTTGTAGGATCATCCGCTGTAGGAGGTTCTACCATTACTTGGATACCTAAGTCTCTAATTTTATAAGGACTCTCAACAATTTCTTTACGAATTTTATTCACTTCATAGTTGATTGTCTCTTCAATTCTTTCATAATCACCAGTACCAGTTGCACCCTCAAGGTAACCTGTTCCAAGAGAGTCTGCTGCATCTTCAGTCACTGGTTCACCACCAACATCCGCTGCGTCACCAGTAAAGGTTTCTGTGATTTTTTGTGCGCTTGCCGCAATACCTTCCAGATTCTCCTCATCTACAGGAGTAACAAGATTTTCTTCACGATTTTCCTGTGTAAAGTCCACATCTGCAGTAACAATTACTGCTACTTTGTCTTGTCCCATTAAGGTACCAAGCATACTTTGTACTTGGCGTTGAACATCACGTTCAATCTGTTTTTTGATATCATTTTGAGCAGCAAAAGTAGAACCTGAAGAATTTTCTTCATTATTTAAGTCAAAGTACTCAAAGTTTTGGTTCGTAATGACGATATTATCTGTAGGGAGATTGGGAACACTCTTTGATACTAGATGGTACAACGCTTTGATCTGGCTTTCCTCAAATTCATAACCAGGTTTCGTGTTCAGTACAATAGAAGCACTGGCCGCTTCTGATGCATCTGTTACAAAGATCCCTTTCTCTGGAAGATTAATCATAACCTTCGCATCATTAATCCCTTCTATACCTTTCATTAAGTTCGCTAACTCTGTTTGCATTGCATCAAGCTTCATCACATTGAACTCATTCTCAGTCATTCCGATTCCAGCATTTTGACTAAAAAATGAATAATCAATGCTTCCTGAATTAGGTATACCTTCCGCAGCAAGCTCAACCTTCAACGTATCAATGCTCTCTTTTGGCACCAATATCGTCGTTCCATTATCAGCAATCTCAGACACGATTCCTCTTGCATCTAAGCTTTCTTTAATAGCCCCGGTTTCAGCTGCGGATAAATTACTATATAAAGGTTCTAAAGTCGTTCTAGTTGCAAAAAACGTTACTAATGAAATCAGTGTCACTAAAGACACTAAACCGCCCACAAAGAACATTTTTTGCTTTTTAGAACGACTCGTCCAATATTCTTTTATTGCATGTAATTGTTTCTGCAATTGGTTCATCACGTTCCTCCGGTTCAGTGTGTCATGCCAAAAGGTGCCTATAGCACCTTTCCAACACAAAAGCTATTAAACTTGCATTCTCATTACTTCTTGATATGCTTCAATTACTTTATTTCTCACTTCAATCGTTGCTGACATGGTGATGCTTGCTTTTTGGCTTGCAATCATCACTTGGTGAAGATCTACATTTTCACCTCTGGCCAATTTTTCTGTCATCACATCCGATTGATTCTGTGCTGAATTAACTTTTTCAATTGAATCCTTTAATACGGACGCAAAACTCTTTTGTGCTTCGTATGGTGTAGTAGATGGAGCAGAAACTGCTGCATCTGATTGAAAAACTTTAGATACAGACGGAATAGATATAGTCATTATTTATTCTCCTTTTATTTACCGATCTCTAATGCTTTCATAAGCATTCCTTTAGATGCATTCATTACAGTCACGTTTGCTTCATAAGATCTAGTCGCGCTAATCAAATCCACCATTTCACGGAGTGGATCAACATTCGGTAGTTCAACATAGCCATTTTCATCCGCATCAGGATGTTCAGGGTCATACACAAGTTTAAAAGGAGTTTCTGTGTCCTCAACAATTTTTGAGACTTTCACACCGTTCCCAGCACCTGTCGTTTGTTTTGACATAGCCTGACTCATAAACGAAGAAAAGTTTCCCTCCTTCGGTTGAAGCACAACTGATTTCCTTCTGTAACCCGCTGTGTCTACGTTAGCCATATTAGAAGAGATAACATCCATGCGCAATCTTTGTGCGGTTAAAGCAGAAGCAGAAGTATTAATGCTATGGAAAATTGACATGATTATCTTCCTCCTTTTATGACAGTTTGTAGCGAGTTAAACTTTCCGCTAATTCGTTCGATCATGGCATTATAATAAATTTGATTGGTTGCAAGGTCTGACATTTCTTTATCAATATCCACATTGTTTCCCGTGTGGTTGTATGATGTAGTGCGATCCGTAGATATCGTTACTCCCGCTTGTCCTGAGCTTTGAATGGCCATATGCTTACTGTTCGTTTGTTTCCCGGTCACAGTTGATATCGCATCATTAAGTTCTGACTTAAAGCTAACATTTTTAGCCTTATACCCTGGAGTATCAGCGTTAGATATATTTTGTGCTATCACTTTTTGTTTTGTAGAAGAATAATTCAACGCATTTTCAAGCGTATTAATTGTATTTGAAAAGAGCTTCAAGTTCTCCACCTCATATATAAATATATATATTTTGTTGATTGGTGCAGAAACTTGTAGTTTTACGTCGGATTCTGCAAAACAATCATACTACTAATTTTAATGAATCGCATATAGGATGTCTATCTCAATAAGGGCGAAATACTTAATCTATAAGTCCTATTTTAATCGAATTGACCTATAAGCAAAACACTGAAAAGATTGGAATCATGTACATATTTTTGTCATTTATTCAGTTCGTCAGATCCATTTATCTACTAAGAAAAATGAACTAGTTAGAATGTCTTATATTTGTAATCGTGTATTTAGCATAAGGGAACGCATTTTTATTGTAAAGAAAAAGTAGATTTTTGTCGAAATGTACCATAAAAAAACTCCTTATTTCTTATCGAAATAAGGAGTTTTTCATTAGTTTGATTTTAATTTACTTAGTTCAACTAAAAACTTGTCGTTTAGTACTTTAATATATGTTCCTTTCATACCTAACGAACGTGATTCAATAACACCAGCACTTTCTAGTTTTCTTAGTGCATTAACAATCACAGATCTTGTAATTCCTACACGATCCGCAATTTTTGAAGCAACTAATAACCCTTCTTTTCCACTAAGCTCTTCAAAAATATGCTCAATTGCTTCTAGCTCACTATAAGATAACGAGCTAATTGCCATTTGTACTACTGCTTTGCTTCTAGCTTCTTCTTCAATTTCTTCTGCCTTTTCTCTTAATATCTCCATTCCTACTACTGTTGAGCCATACTCAGCCAGAATTAGGTCATCATCATGGAATTGTTCTTGAGTTCTAGCTAGGATTAATGTCCCTAGTCTTTCTCCTCCACCGATGATAGGAACGATCGTCGTTAAACCGTTTTTAAATAAGTCTTTATTTTCCACTGGGAATGCTGTGTACTCACTATTTACATCTAAGTTAGGTGAGGTTTCATTGATGTTAAATAGGTTGTTTGTGTACTCTTCAGGGAATTGACGATCTTCAAGCATTTTTTTAATACGCTCGTTTTCAATTTGTTGATTTACCGCAAAGCCTAATAATTTTCCACGGCGACTTACGATAAAAATATTTGCTTCGATCACTTCACTTAGTGTTTCTGACATTTCTTTAAAGTTAACCGGTTTTCCTGCTGCCTTTTGAAGTAAGGCATTAATCTTTCTTGTTTTTGACAGTAAATCCATTTGTTCTTCCTCCTAATTAGCTAAAACCATTGCAGTAGCACTTACTATGAATTCTGCATATGTATTAAATTGTTATGTGTAACATAATATACATTTGATTCCCCCATCACGAGGGAATCAAACCAATGTATTACAAAATAAATTGACTTAAGTCTTTATTACGTGAAATAGGACCGAGTTTTTCTTCTACGTATTGTGGTGTGATTGTGATTTTTTCCATTGTGATATCCGGTGCCTCGAAGGACAAGTCCTCTAGAAGCTTTTCTAAGATGGTATGCAATCTTCTTGCTCCAATGTTATCCGTATTTTGATTTACGTCATAAGCAACTTCTGCAATCTTACGAATAGCATCGTCAGAAAATTCAATTTCTATACCTTCAGTCACTAACAATGCTTGATATTGCTTTATTAGTGCATTGTCGGGTTCAATTAGTATTTTATAAAAATCGTCTACCGTTAGCTTTGTTAATTCTACTCTAATCGGAAAACGACCTTGGAGCTCTGGTATTAAATCAGACGGCTTGGCGATATGGAAAGCACCAGCAGCCATAAATAGAATATGGTCTGTCTTCACTGATCCATATTTCGTAACAACCGTTGAACCTTCAACAACCGGAAGAATATCTCGTTGTACTCCCTCTCGAGATACATCCGCCGAAGATCCGCCTCCGTTTTTACTAGCAATTTTATCAATTTCATCAATAAAGATGATTCCTGTTTGCTCAGCACGGAACACAGCTTCTGACGTGACTTCATCCATATCTATCAGCTTTGCGGCCTCTTCATTCGTTAACACCTTTCTAGCATCACGAACCGAAAGCTTCCGTTTTTTTCGTTTTTTTGGCATTAAGCCACTTAGAGCATCTTGCATGTTCATTCCCAATTGCTCCATGCCTGAACCTTGAAGCATATCAAACATGGATGGCTGCTGTTCTTCCACTTCAACAGAAACCATTTCATTTTCAAGCTCACCCTTAGAAAGCTTTTCAGCAACAACCTTCCTTTTTTCAACGATATTCATGTCTTCAGTAGGTGTTGGTTCTTGTTCCTGTGCACCACCTCCACCGAATAGCATCTCTAAAGGATTTTTATAGCCTGTTGCTTTTTTCGCAGAAGGTACCAACATGTCAACTAAGCGTTTATTTGCATTTTCCTCTGCACGCTCTTTCACTTTTTGCATCTTTTCTTCTTTTACAAGCCTAACTGAAGTTTCAACGAGATCTCTTACCATGGATTCAACATCACGACCCACGTAGCCCACTTCCGTAAACTTCGTAGCTTCTACTTTTACAAACGGAGCTGAGACGAGCTTTGCCATTCGCCTAGCGATTTCTGTCTTTCCAACACCCGTTGGTCCAATCATTAATATATTCTTAGGATTGATTTCATCCCTTAAACTTTCGTCAAGCAAACTACGTCGGTAACGATTTCTCAGAGCAACCGCTACTGCCTTCTTTGCATCCTTCTGCCCAATGATATACTGATCCAATCGTTCAACAATCTGACGTGGGGTTAGATTTGTCCCTTTAGTGACCATTCGATCCCTCCTAAAGCTCTTCAACGATAATATTGTGATTTGTATATACGCAAATTTCAGCGGCAATTTCAAGGGAAGCCTTTGCGATTTCCTTTGCCGTTAGATGCTCTCCAGAATACTTCTTTAATGCTCTTCCCGCAGATAGTGCATAATTACCACCTGATCCAATTGCAAGGATTCCATCATCTGGTTCAATGATCTCTCCCGTACCAGAGACCAATAGCATATCCGTGTCGTTCATTACAATTAGCATCGCTTCAAGACGTCGAAGTACTTTATCGCTTCGCCACTGTTTCGCAAGTTCAACAGATGCCCGTTGCAGATTGCCATTATACTCCTCTAACTTACTTTCAAACATCTCAAAAAGGGTAAAAGCATCAGCAACAGAGCCGGCAAATCCTGCTAGTACTCTGCCGTTAAATAACTTTCTAACCTTACGAGCTGTGTGCTTCATCACGACAGCATTGCCGAAGGTTACTTGACCATCTCCAGACATGGCACATTGACCATTATGACGAACAGCAAAAATAGTTGTTGCATGAAATTGCGTCATATTACTCCTCCTAAAGCTTAAGCCCGGGGGTGGTGGGCCATATATGTTTTTCGCAAGTAATCATTTGTAACATGTGAATAAATTTGTGTAGAAGACAAGAACGAATGCCCTAAAAGTTCTTGTACACTCCTCATATCTGCTCCATTATTTAGGAGATGTGTCGCAAAGGAGTGTCTTAGCTTATGCGGATGGATGGACCCGTTTAAAGATGATTTTTTTATCATTTGATCAAGTATATGTCTAACTCCGTTTGTTGTAAGTGGTTCTCCACGAAAGTTAACAAATACGGAATCATGTGAATGCTTTTCTCCAAGAAGTGCTTTTCTGCCGTTGTTGATATATGTATCAATAGCCTCTTGAGCAAAGCTACCAAATGGAATATATCGATCCTTTTGGCCCTTCCCATGAACAAGTACCGTTCCAATGTATAAATCAATATCTTTTAAACGGAGCTGACAGCATTCACTAACGCGCATTCCTGTAGCATATAAAATTTCTAACAAAGCAAGATCCCTTTGTCCGATAGGAGTATCAACTTCACAACTCGAAAATAAAGCTTTAAGCTCCTCTTCATAAAAAAAATCGGGCAATCTCTTTTCTTGCTTAGGCATAATCACTTGTGCAAAAGGATTATTCTTTAGAAGATTATCTCTTAATAAAAACCGGTAAAAGCTTCTCATACTAGATATTTTTCTTGCGACAGATTTTCTAGACAAGTTCTTTTCAAAAAGCTTCGTTAAATACAGCCTAACATCGGAGTACTCGACATCAGCATAATTTGCTAACGATTGCTCCCTCATAAAAAGAGTAAAATCCCTAACATCAACTTGATAATGCTCAATTGTATATTGTGAATAATTTCTTTCTATTTGTAAATATTCAAAAAATAACTTTGCTGAAACGTTCACATCTTCTGACAATATTCGTCACCTCACAAAGGCTACTAAATCGTATCACACTTCACAAACCCTTGCAAGCAATTTACAAATTTTTCACAAAGTTCTGAATTGTTTCTAAAGCCCGATTAGCATGTTGCTCAGCTCTTTCCTTTTTCCCTCGGATTTTAGTCGGTAAATCCGGGAACAAACCAAAGTTTGCATTCATCGGCTGAAAATTCTTTGCGCTTGCATTCGTAATATATCTTGCCATACTTCCGATTGCTGTTTCCTCTGGGAACACAATAAGCTCTTCACCTTGCACAAGTTTGGCTGCATTTAGTCCAGCAACTAATCCACTTGCTGCAGACTCCACATAGCCCTCTACCCCTGTCATTTGACCAGCAAAGAATAAATCCTTACGATTTTTGAATTGATACGTAGGTTCTAGTACTTTAGGTGAATTAATAAAGGTATTACGGTGCATCACACCATACCTTACGATTTCAGCATTTTCTAAACCAGGGATTAATGAAAGGACTTCTTTTTGAGGTCCCCACTTCAAATGTGTCTGAAATCCAACAATATTATAAAGTGTACCTGCAGCGTCATCTTGTCTCAGCTGAACAACAGCAAATGGACGCTTCCCTGTTTTAGGATCCTCAAGACCAACTGGCTTCATCGGACCAAATAGCATCGTTTTCTTACCTCTGCTAGCCATTACCTCAATCGGCATACAGCCTTCAAAGAAAATCTCCTTTTCAAACTCTTTCAAAGGAACTGTTTCTGCTGTGACAAGCGCTTCGTAAAAGCGATCAAACTCTTCTTCGGTCATCGGACAATTTAGATAAGCTGCCTCCCCTTTATCGTAACGGGATTTTAAATACACCTTATCCATATCAATACTGTCTTTTTCAATGATTGGTGCTGCAGCGTCATAGAAGTATAAATATTCTTCACCCGTTAATTCTTGCAGCTTAGTTGAAAGCGAAGGACTTGTTAAAGGTCCAGTCGCTATGACAGTAGGTCCCTCTGGGATTTCTGTAATTTCTTCATTAATGACAGTTACATTAGGATGATTTTTTACTTTATCTGTTACATGTGCTGCAAATTCATGACGATCCACTGCAAGCGCTCCACCTGCTGGCACTGCACAAGCATCCGCAGAAGCGATAATAACAGAGTCTAACTTTCGCATTTCTTCCTTCAGGACCCCGACTGCATTTGTTAAATTATTAGCACGAAGGGAGTTACTACAAACCAACTCAGCAAATTTATCTGTATGATGTGCTGGAGTTTGCTTCACTGGCCTCATTTCGTACAAGCGGACCTTTATCCCTCTTTTTGCAAGTTGCCAAGCTGCTTCGCTTCCAGCTAAACCTGCTCCAATAACATTCACTGTTGCATCTATCATTTTATGAACCTCCAATAGCTCGTATGTATCTTTTTTGTATTAGTTTCTCCATATTCCTTCTGCATTTTACACTACGTATGAAAAAGTATAAAGTTTCACGTTTTAAGTTTTGAAAGCGAAAGTGCTTTTACGCAATAAAAAGAGTGAGCATAGTGCTCACTCTTAGCTTTGTGGCTCTTCCTTGTAGTCACAACCAATGCATTGAACTTGGACACCTTTTTTAAGCTTCTTCTCAATCAATAGTGATTCACATTTCGGGCAATTTCTAGGCAGCGGTTTATCCCATGAGATAAAATCACATTCTGGGAATGTATCACAGCCATAGAAAATTCGACGCTTTTTACTTTTTCTTTCTATTATATTTCCAGTCTTACAATTTGGACATTTTACACCGATATCCTTTACGATTGCTTTTGTGTTACGACAATCCGGAAAATTGCTGCATGCCATGAACTTTCCGTAACGGCCCATTTTATAGACCATCTCATGTCCACACTGCTCACAATCCTCACCAGCAGGCTCATCTTTAATTTCAACCTGCTCCATTTCTTTTTCGGCCTTTTCTAAATGCTTTTCAAAACCTCGATAAAACTCATCGATGATCCGTACCCATTTTGTTTTTCCTTCTTCAACATTATCTAAATCCTGTTCCATTTTTGCGGTAAACTCGACATCTAAGATATCTGGGAAGAATTCTACCATGAGTTCATGCACGATCTCTCCAAGTTCTGTTGGAATAAATCGTTTATTATCAAGAGTAACATATCCACGTTTTTGAATAGTATCTAATGTTGGAGCAAATGTCGATGGTCGACCAATTCCTAGTTCCTCCAACGTCTTAACTAATCTAGCTTCCGTATATCTTGGAGGTGGTTGGGTAAAGTGTTGTTTCGGTTCTATGTCCTTTTTGAGGACCGTATCGCCTTCCTTTAAATCAGGCAGCATTTTGTTCTTGTCCTCTGTTTGATCATCTGTTCCTTCAACGTACACCTTCATAAAACCTGGAAACTTAACCTTTGATCCGGTTGCTCTAAAGATTACCTCTCCATTTTTCAAGTCCACACTCATCGTGTCCATCACAGCCGGGGCCATTTGACTAGATACAAAACGCTCCCAAATTAACTTATAAAGCCTCAATTGATCTCGTGACAAGAATTCTTTCATACTAGCAGGGTCACGTAGCGTACTTGTTGGTCTGATCGCTTCATGAGCATCTTGAGTGTTTGCACCTTTTTTTTCTTTACGCTTTTCCTCTGGTAAAAAATTGGCGCCGTAAGTTGACTCAATATACTGACTTGCTTCTGTTTGAGCTACTTCAGAAATTCTAGTTGAATCTGTTCTCATGTATGTAATTAACCCGACGGTGCCTTCTTTTCCTAAATTGATCCCTTCGTACAGCTGTTGGGCTAGCATCATTGTCTTTTTTGCTCGGAAGTTTAATTTTCTAGCAGCCTCTTGCTGAAGAGATGAAGTAGTAAAAGGAACCGCTGGATTTCTTTTACGTTCTTTTTTGGTCACAGAGGTTACTTCGAATTTATTCCCATTCATTTTTGCTAAAATCGCCTTTACCTCTTCTTCTGATTTTAGCTCCATTCGCTTATTTTCTATACCATAGAAGTCAGCTTCAAAACCTGTTGTTCCCTTTAAAAATTCGCCTTCAATCGTCCAATATTCTTCAGGAATGAACTCTTTAATTTCGTTTTCTCGGTCAATAATTAAACGTACAGCTACTGATTGAACTCGACCTGCGCTAAGCCCTTTTTTTACCTTTTTCCAAAACAACGGACTAATATTATAGCCAACCAAACGGTCTAAAATTCTACGTGCTTGCTGGGCGTCTACTAAATCCATGTTAATTGGTCTTGGATGCTTAAAAGACTCTTTAATCGCATCTTTCGTAATTTCATTAAAAACTACTCGGCAATCCGAATGGATGTCCACATCTAGCGTATGAGCTAAATGCCAAGCTATCGCTTCCCCTTCACGATCCGGGTCAGCCGCTAAATAGATTTTCTTTGCTTTTTTTGCTGCGGTTTTTAATTCCTTTAGAACCGGGCCTTTTCCGCGTATAGTAATATACTTTGGTTCGAACTCATGTTCCACATCCACTCCCATCTGACTTTTGGGAAGATCGCGAACATGCCCCATCGACGCCTTAACTTTATATTTTTTTCCTAAGTATCTTTCGATCGTCTTTGCCTTTGCTGGCGACTCAACGATTACTAAAAACTCCGACATCTATTGTCCTCCTCAAGAGGGATTATATAAAAACTTTACTGATTGAATGTTTATTGTAAATATTCATTATTATTAAACTATTTATTGAAACTTGTCAAATATAACGTAAACGGTTTCAGCCTGTTAAATTTAAAATTTGTATCCTTATTTTCGAACTACTGTTGCAAAATGTATAACAGTTTGAGCGATATTTCAACCTTTTTCATAAAAATATATAAAAAATTGGTGAAAAAGTATGGTAAATCGATGACATTTCTCTTTTCCATACCTTTTTGTCATCATATGTGATGTTCATCCGAATTACAAACATTATGCATAAAATAATTCATTTAGTATGTCTTCATGGCTTCTAACCAGCTTTGCTCCTTGCTGAATAAGATCATTCGTTCCTGTCGAATGCTGACTAAAAATATTTCCTGGCAAGGCAAACACCTCTCGTCCTTCATGAACGGCAAAATTCGCGGTGATTAACGAGCCGCTTTTTCTTTTTGCTTCTATTATAAAAGTGCCTTTTGAAACGCCACTAATAATTCTATTTCTCATTGGAAATTGCCACCGTGAAGGAGTCGTATTAGGGGGATATTCGGAGATCATTAGATGGTTTTTCATAATACTAAGAGCAAGCTTCTGATTCGTTTGTGGATATATATGATAGATACCACCGGCAATGACCGCTATCGTTTTCCCTCCCAACCGAATAGCTGCTTCATGCGCAAGCGTATCAACACCTAAGGCTAATCCGCTAACGATAATAATTCCCTTTTCAATCAGCGGTGGAAATAACCGATCTATTGCTCTTTTTCCATACTCTGTCGCTTGTCTAGAGCCGACGACAGCAAGCTTGGTTTGCTTCCCAAGCAGAGAGATATCTCCCTTAGCATACAATACCCATGGAGGTTGATATGTTTCCTTTAATAATTCAGGATACGCAGAATCAAAGTAAGTAATAATCTCAATATCATTTTGTTGATAATGGCGTATTTGTTCCAGTAAAGCTGGTGAATGAAGATCTTCGATTAAAGGTTGAATGATAGATGATGGGATTTCATGGAATTGATAGAGGAAAGTTGGGGAATATAATTCTTTCAACTCGGGATCATTTTTTAAAATATAGTAAACCATTTTCCAGCCTATGCCACGACAATGAAGCAAATGGCACAGTCGCAATGAAAAAGATTCCAAAATAAATACCTCCTTTATAAATAGTATTTTAATAATATCATAAATAGTCCCTCTAAAAAGAGGGACTATTTGAATTTTTAGTGAGTTTTACATTGATCGTAAAGATCTTTTTCTTTTAATACTTTTATTAAAGTTTCACCCATAACTGAAGGTGTATTAGCCACTTGAATTCCGCACTCATTCATCACACGAATCTTTTCATCAGCTGTTCCTTTTCCACCAGAAATAATCGCACCAGCATGGCCCATACGCTTTCCTGGAGGGGCAGTACGACCACCGATGAAACCAACTACCGGCTTAGTCATGTTTGCTTTTACCCACTCTGCTGCTTCTTCTTCAGCAGTTCCACCAATTTCACCGATCATTATTACGGCATAGGTTTCTGGGTCTTCATTAAATGCTTTTAATACATCGATGAAGTTTGTTCCGTTAACAGGGTCCCCACCAATACCAACTGCTGAAGATTGGCCAATACCTGCTTGTGATAATTGGTGAACCGCTTCATACGTAAGGGTTCCAGAACGTGATACCACGCCAACATGGCCCTTTGTATGAATATATCCTGGCATAATACCAATCTTACACTCATCAGGAGTAATAACACCTGGGCAGTTAGGACCAACTAGGCGAGTCTTTTTCCCTTCCATGTAGCGTTTTACTTTTACCATATCTAATACTGGAATATGCTCAGTGATACAAATCGCTAAATCAAGATCAGCATCAACCGCTTCTAAAATGGCATCAGCAGCAAATGGTGCAGGCACGTAAATAACAGAAGCATTCGCTCCAGTAGCTTTTACAGCATCTGCAACCGTGTTAAATACAGGTACACCCTCTACCTCTGTACCACCTTTACCAGGTGTTACCCCAGCAACAATTTGCGTGCCATATTCTAACATTTGTTTTGTATGGAAAAGGGCTGTCGAACCAGTAATCCCTTGAACTATCACTTTAGTATCTTTATTAATAAATACGCTCACGTCAATTCCCCTTCCTTATACTAATGAAACGATTTTTTGTGCGCCGTCAGCCATAGATTCAGCAGCAATAATGTTGATATCTGATTCAGCAAGAATTTTCTTACCAAGTTCAACATTTGTTCCTTCCAAACGAACAACTAAAGGTACGTTTAGACCAACCTGCTTAGCAGCTTCTACAACACCAGTAGCAATAACGTCACACTTCATAATTCCGCCAAAGATATTTACAAAAATACCTTTTACATTTTTATCAGAAAGGATGATTTTGAATGCTTCTGTTACCTTTTCAGCTGTTGCTCCGCCCCCAACATCAAGGAAGTTTGCAGGATCTCCACCGTAATGCTTTACGATGTCCATTGTAGCCATAGCAAGACCAGCACCATTAACCATACAGCCAATGTTTCCGTCTAAAGAAATATAGCTTAGGTCGTATTTGGATGCCTCAATTTCCTTTGCATCTTCCTCGTCAAGGTCACGATACTCTAACACGTCTTTTTGACGGTATAATGCATTTGAATCAAAATTTAACTTTGCGTCTAACGCCATTACATTTCCATCACCTGTTACAACAAGCGGGTTAATTTCGGCGATTGAGCAATCTTTTTCAACAAATGCTTGGTATAAGCCCATCATAAACTTAACTGCTTTATTTACTAATTCTTTTGGAATATTAATATTAAATGCAATACGACGAGCTTGGTAGCCTGTTAACCCAACTACCGGGTCAATCACTTCTTTGAAGATCTTCTCAGGAGTTTTTTCTGCTACCTCCTCGATTTCTGTACCACCTTCTTCTGAAGCCATTAATACAACACGTGAAGTGGCACGGTCTAGTACTAAACCAATATAGTACTCTTTCTTAATGTCACAGCCTTCTTCAATTAATAGGCGCTTTACTTCTTTGCCTTCAGGACCAGTTTGGTGAGTGATGAGTGTTTTTCCGAGAATTTCGCTCGCATATGTACGGACTTCATCCAAGTTTTTGGCAACCTTAACCCCACCTGCTTTTCCACGTCCACCTGCATGGATTTGGGCTTTTACTACACAAACTTGTGTTCCAAGTTCCTTTGCAGCTTCCACCGCTTCTTCAACTGTAAATGCTACCTTCCCATTTGGAACAGCAACCCCGTATTTTCTGAGGATTTCTTTCCCTTGGTACTCATGGATATTCATTTCCCATCCTCCTTTTAATCTTGCTTTTGGCTATTGCAGCAATAAAGATATTCTACACTTTTTCCTGCAATCCTGCCTGCTTTCATTTTTCCCTTTGGTCATTTTATATCTTAAAAAACAAGACTGCGCTTTCATTTTATATAACAACACATACCTTGTCTACTATTTCACACAAAATATTAAATTATTCAGAAATAAAAAAATAAAAGAAGTAGGATTTAAGATTTACTTTTTCCTACTTCTTTATCTGTACGATAAACAAACGCAAACACTTCGGCCACTACTTGATACAGCTCTTCTGGGATGCTGTCATTTATATTTAATTTACTTAGTAACTCAATTAACGTTGGGTCTTCTTGGATTGGAATATTATTCTCTTTTGCCTTCTCTAGAATATTATCAGCTACTATTCCTTTTCCTTTCGCAATCACCTTTGGCGCTTCACTTTTTGTTGCTTCATAACTTAAGGCAACCGCTTCTTTTCTTTTATGTTTTTCAACTATCATATCTTTATATCCACTCCACTATAAGATGAGGTCAATGGACTAGAAATGCTTGCTTTTCTCGTTTTAACAGCAACTCTATCAGCCTGGGTTTGAAAGCTAACATTCGAAAGCTGGTAATCTAGCTTTTGTAAGCTATCTTTTAAACTTGCTAAATAGGGGGAAGAAAGTTGTTTAATATTTTCATGATCATTGATAATTGTAATTTTCATGATTCGATTCTGAATTTGCATATCGATGATCGTCTCATTCATGTTCTCTAAATCTAAGTAAAAGAGGACACGACAATAGCTTGGATCAATCTTCCCATTGGCGTCCTTTCTACCATTCCACTGAATAGTAAGATCAGTTTGCTTATTCATTAAAGCAAGTGGAATCTGAATGACAATTTGCTGGACTGGAGTTGTATCCGACGACATGAGTTGTATCCCTGTTAACCGGTTCAATAAAGCTTCTGCTGAATCCTTTACCTTGGTCGGAATATCTTCATTTAATAATTGAATCAATAATGATTTCACGTTCTCCACTTTTGAACCTTCATCTGATACTTTTCCCTTTATCATATCAAATGACTCAGATTCATGAGAAAGTCCTAGCGTTTGTATGCCTGATTTTAACAATGATTTAAATTCTTCTACTGGCTCACTTTCTACCTGTGAAAGTACCGTTTGCAACTGCTGTGTCACTTCTTTATTAAAAGCTTTATTAGCGTCTATTCCATCCTTACTCACTAGGGAGGAAACTCCTTCGTCAAATGTGGCCGAATCCATATTTGGTGATAACAAGTTGAACAGTTGCTTTATCGTTTGATTGTTTACACTAGAATCCTTGAGGATCCCACCGATCCAGTTTTTCAATACTGTTGATACATCTTTTGTATTTCCTGCTGCTATCAGTGCCGAAACTTGTTTTGCCGTTGAATCCATTCCAGGTAACTGAACCTGTTCTTTGCCTGCTGAAAGTCCTGTTAGCCTTTTAGCAGCTTGATGCAAGATGTTTTGTTCATCCTCAATAGGTAGGAAACCCATTTGCTGCAACGCTTTCAATGACTGTTGTGAGGCGAACGGGTCCTTCGCCTGAGTCCACCCTCTAACAATCTCTTTTAGCACTTGAGCAGAAAGCTTTTCTTTCCCTGTTTGAATATACGGTTCTATCGCCTCTTTTAAACGTCCCCCTGTTTGTGGCAGGGTACCTAGAGCGTCTAGCTCATTTTTGAGAGATGTTATGACCGCATGAAACGGAGGGCTTTTTATCGTCGATCTCATTGCCTCAAACGTCGCCTTTGTTAAAGGTAGTTCCCGACTGATCAACTGCTTAATTGCCTCCAAGTCCTCCTTCGTCATCGTTTTCCCTTGAAATAAGCTGTTTGCCATAGAAATGGATTCTTTTGTGATAGGAAGCTGCTCACTAAGAAAAAAACGTAATATCGCGGAACTCGTTTTTGTTTCAGGGATGGAGAACTGCTTTAATAGTCCTTCTAAATTGGTATTCCCTGTCCCTTTTCCTTCCGTAAGTACCTTAAGATGAACCTGTCCTTCTCCTTGTTGTACTTGAAACCAATATCGTTCCCCTGCTGTAAGCGGGATTTCTAACTGTGCGATTACCTTTTGAGAACCCACTTGTACTTCTGCAGTTTGATTAGGAAAAAGCTTCAATACCTTTCCTTGAAATACTTGTCCAGCCCGAAAATTTTGTTTGTTTCCCTCTATAGAGTTCGGCCGATTAACTATTGTTTGAACAAGATCGGCTTGTATCAAGTGAGTTCCTCCTCTCTAGTTTATCGATTGTTTAACTCTTTAACAGGTGCGAACGATCTTCTGTGATGCGGAGTGGCACCATAAAGTTGTAACGCTTCAACATGTTCCTTTGTTCCGTACCCCATATTTTGTTCAAATCGGTATTCTGGGTAACTTAAGGCAATTTCTTTCATCATTCGATCTCTTGTGACTTTTGCAACAATGCTAGCAGCAGCAATAGAAATGCTTTTGCTATCCCCTTTAATAATGGCTTCAGATGGGACTGGGGCCGTTAGCTTCATGGCATCAACTAATAGGAAATCAGGACTGATATGTAATTCATTTAAGGCCGCATACATCGCCTTTTTAGTTGCCTCATAAATATTGATTTCATCAATTTCCTTTGCTTCAATAATTCCCACACCGATGGAGACAGCAGCTGTACGGATTAATTCATAAAGCTCCTCACGCTTGGTTTCCGTCAATTTTTTTGAATCATCAATTCCTAAAATTTCAAAGTCGTCTGGTAAAATAACTGCCGCAGCAACGACTGGACCTGCAAGCGGGCCCCTTCCAACCTCATCGATTCCAGCGATATAAGCAAAACCTTGACTTTTGTATAATCTCTCATATTCACTCATTGTGATTAACTTAAGCCTCGCCTGCTCGAGCAACGCTTTTTTTTGCATCCACTTCTTTACTAATTGCTGTACGCCCTTTCTACTATCTTTTTGAATATCAATAAGAAAAGGGTCTCTTTCATCCTCAACGGTTTCTATCTTTGTTTGAATTTCATCAATCGTTAATCTGTTCAAAACAAGTACGTCCCTTCACTACTTATATCTTTTATATCGGTATATTATAAAAAAAATAAAGCCTTCTTCGAAAAGAAGGCTTCCCATTTACTCTTCTAAATTACTTGTAACAAGGTCTGATGGTCTTTCTAGCGTAATAGGACCAAATAGCTCAGAGCGAAACTCTCGGATAACTAATTCAGCTACCTTGTCATAATCTACCTCGCCACCGCCCATGAGACAGCCTCTACGCTTTCCAATTTGATCGAAGAAGTCCACTATATCCTCAGGGATATATTCAAGCTGAAAACGTTCCTTCAAGCGCTCTGGATATTCACGTTCTAAGAAACGAAGTGCATATACACATATATCCTGCAAATTAAGAATTGTATCTTTTATGGCCCCTGTTAGAGCAAGCTTTGATCCTACTTCTTGATCCTCGAATTTTGGCCATAATATACCCGGTGTATCTAAGAGTTCTAACTCTTTGCCTACTTTGATCCACTGTTGGGCTTTTGTTACACCTGGTGTATTCCCAGTCTTTGCAATGTTCTTTTTCGCTAGTCGATTGATAAGCGTCGATTTCCCTGCATTTGGAATCCCGACAATCATTGCTCGAATCGCTCTTGGTCTCACAACACCTTTTGCTTTCATACGATCAAATTTTTCTTTTAAAATTAATTCGGATGCGGAGACTATTTCTTTCATCCCCACTCCAGCCTGAGAATTAATCGCCAGTGCCTTTATTCCTTTTTTGTCAAAAAACTGAATCCAGTCTTTTGTAATCCTTGGATCTGCCATATCCGCCTTATTTAGCAGCACTAACCTTGGCTTGTGCTGAATAATTTCATCTATCATTGGATTTCTAGAAGAATACGGTATTCTTGCATCCACTAATTCGAATATGATGTCAACAAGTTTTAGCTTCTCCGTGACCTGCCTTCGTGCTTTTGCCATATGCCCCGGAAACCATTGAATCGTCATGGGTGCATCCCTCCTTCTATTTCACTATTTTCACGTCTTCAATCGGCCAGTAAATCACGCTCGTATTTCCTAGAACCTTCTCCATTGGGACGGTTCCAATATGACGACTATCTTTACTGAATCTTCGGTTATCTCCCATCACAAATAAGTGTCCATCAGGCACGGTTTCTTGTCCGATAATTTCTTCTAATGTAAAGGGCTCAGTTAAAGGACCATCTACTACTTGCTTTTTAAATTCATCTAGGTACGGCTCCTCATAAGCTTTCCCATTTACATAAAGTGTATCATCCTTGTATTCAATTTTATCTCCTGGTAAACCAATCACTCTTTTTATGTAGTCTTTATTTTCAGGGGCATGGAACACGATAATATCAAAGCGTTCTGGTTCCCCAATTTGATAGCTAAATTTATTCACAATCATACGGTCTTGATCTTGTAATGTCGGCATCATGGATAACCCGTCCACGACTATCGGTGCAAATAAGAAATAACGAATAATTGCTGCTAATAACACCGCAATGATTAGTGCCTTTGTCCATTCCCATAGTTCATTTTTGCTCTTTGCCATAACGCATCCCACCAATCACTGTTCTTTTCATTTACCTCTCGCCGTTCAGCTTTATTTTACAGTATCGGTATTTATTATACACGTAATAACTCCTAGATAGACTACGAAAAAGGAGCTTGTATGACAAGCTCCTTTCGCATTTGTCCAGCAACTGTCCATTTATCATGAAACGGTCGCTTTTCTTTTTTATCGGATTTCTTTAATACGAGCCTTTTTACCACGTAGGTTACGTAGGTAATAAAGTTTCGCACGGCGTACTTTACCGCGACGGATCACTTCAAGCTTCGCAATTTTTGGTGTGTGTACTGGGAATGTACGCTCAACACCTACACCATAAGAAACTTTACGTACTGTGAAAGTTTCGCTAATTCCACCACCACGACGCTTAATCACAACACCTTCATACACCTGAACACGCTCACGAGTACCCTCGATAACTTTAACGTGTACACGTACAGTATCACCAGGACGGAAAGCAGGAAGATCAGCGCGAAGTTGTTCTTTTGTGATTTCTTCGATTAATTTTTGCATCGTTTTCAACTCCTTCCAACAGACGCTCATGCATTACTGAAGCATATACTGATTGCAGCGGAACATCGTTATAAGACTGAACTATTTGTCACAGTCACAAAAAATATCATAACATATATATTAATGAACTTCAATACTATTTCTTTTGATTTTCAAACTCTAGCAACCATTTTTTCTGCTTTTCTGTAAGGTCAAATGTCTCTAATAAATCTGGACGTCTTTCAAACGTCCGCTTAAGAGACTCTTTCTCTCTCCATTCATCTATTAAGCGATGATTTCCTGACGTTAATACTTCTGGAACTTTTAACCCGCGAAAATCAGCTGGTCTCGTATAATGAGGATGCTCTAATAAACCTGTACTAAAAGAATCTTGTAAATGGGACTCTTCTTTCCCTAGTACGTTCGGAAGCAGACGAACTACACTATCAATAATAACCATGGCACCAAGCTCTCCACCCGTTAATACAAAATCACCAATTGAGATTTCATCTGTCACCACATGCTGCCTAATGCGCTCGTCATATCCTTCGTAATGGCCGCACACAAAGATAAGATGCTCTTCCTTTGATAGCTCCTCCGCCTTCTTCTGGTTATAACGCTCACCTTGTGGACACAGTAACACCACACGTGGTGGCTTTGTCGTTTTGGCGTGTTCTTGACAACTCTTAACGGCATCAAAGATCGGTTGCGGCTTCAAGACCATTCCTGCTCCCCCGCCATAGGGGTAATCATCCACCGTCTGGTGCTTATTATCAGCAAACTCTCGAAAATTGACAATATTGTACCGGACAGACTGTTGTTCCACCGCTTTTTTTAAGATCGATTGTCCTAACACCCCATGGAACATTTCAGGAAACAGGGTTAGTACATCTATGTTCATCATGATAGCAGCCCTTCCATTGGCTCAATTAAAACGATCTTTTCCTTCACATCCACCTTTTTTACAATCTGCTCGATATAAGGAATGAGAATTTCTTTTCCACCTTTGCCCTTTATGACCCATACATCATTTGCTCCAGGTGTTAGGATCTCGCGAATCTTTCCAATTTCTTCCCCTTTTGTAGTGAACACGAGACAGCCAATAATTTGGTGGAAGTAAAATTCGTTTTCCTCTAGCTCACCTTGTTGCTCCTCTGTGATCTTCAGAACTCCACCCTTCATCGGCTCCACATCATTCACATTCGGGTAACCATTAAAGGTTAATAAATCAAATGATTTGTGCTTTCGATGGGACTCAACAGTCAGCTTAATTGGCTCCGTTGAGTTAGGCATAAACAAATAAACGTGATTACCTGGTTTGTACCTTTCATCAGCAAAGTCAGTTTGAGATATCACTCGAACTTCCCCTTTGATCCCATGCGTATTTACAATCTTTCCAACATTAAACCATTTTTCCATATCATCTTCACCTCAAACTACCGAATTTCATCAACGATTCCGTCCTTGATGATAATCGTTTTTTCAGTCTGAATATCCTCCCAAGCGTCACCTACATTTACTTCTACGATTGCTTGGCATTCCTTTTCTTTTAATTCGCTTCCTAAAGGTAGCATATGTAATTGTTCTATTTTAAAATCAAGCAGCTTAATCTTTTCTAATCTTGTATGAATCTCATTTTCGAATCGATTCTTAAATGTGTTCACGGTCATTTTCTTAGATTTTTCAAGCTTCCTCATTTCAAAACGAAGCTGTTCTGATTCCTTCTGAAGTTGGCTTTTCTCAAGTTCAAACTTGCTTAGCAATACTTGTTTGCTAGTTTCCGTTAATACTTGCTTTACCACGACGGTTTGAAGAATGTTCACGGACCGCATCTCCCTTCAGAAATAACTACGAAAAAAGGAGGGTTGTCCCCCTCCTTCTTCAGTAGCATTTATTCAATAATTTCTAGGTAGACTTTCTTCTGCTGTGATGCTCCTGCTGAATAGACAACAGTTCGAATAGCTTTTGCAACACGGCCTTGTTTTCCGATTACTTTCCCCATATCTGTTTTGTGAACAGCTAGCTGATAAGTAATTTTTTCGGCTTCTTCTAGCTCGGTTACACGAACTTCGTCTGGAAGATCAACAAGCGCCTTGACAATGGTTTCGATGAGCTCTCTCATTATCTGCAGATTACTTGCTTAATTTTGCGTTATGGAATTTTTCCATAAGGCCTTGTTTAGAGAACAAGTTACGAACTGTGTCAGATGGCTTCGCGCCGTCTTTTAACCATTTTAAAGCTAATTCTTCGTTGATATCAACGATTGCTGGCTCAGCAACTGGGTTGTAAGTTCCAACTGTTTCAATGAAACGTCCATCACGTGGTGAACGAGAATCTGCTACTACAATACGATAAAAAGGAGATTTTTTTGCTCCCATACGCTTTAAACGAATTTTTACTGCCATTTTAAATAAGCACCTCCGAATAGTTTCACACAAGATAGTATAATATCAATTGTTTTTTAGTTTGTAAAGTCTTTTTTCTTGTCACTATTATTTTCCTGTAATTTCGGCATCAAAAAGGGTTAAACGGAAGCTTAAATCCGCCTTTTTTCTTGCCCTTTGCCTGCATACCAGACATCTGCTTCATCATCTTCTTCATGTCTTCAAATTGCTTTAATAGACGGTTTACCTCCGGTACAGAAGTTCCGCTTCCCTTTGCAATCCGCTTTCTGCGTCCAGCATTAATGATTTCTGGATGAGTTTTTTCTTCCTTTGTCATCGACTGGATGATCGCTTCTACATGAGAAATTTGCTTTTCATCGATTTGCAGATTATTCAGGCCTTTAATTTTGTTCGCACCAGGCATCATCTTTAAGAGTTCATCAAGTGGTCCCATATTACGAACTTGTCCAAGCTGATCTAAAAAGTCATCAAATGTAAACGAAGCTGTACGCATTTTTTGTTCAAGCTCTTTTGCCTTCTCTTCATCGACATTTGCCTGAGCTTTTTCGATTAATGTTAAGACGTCGCCCATTCCAAGGATTCGTGAAGCCATTCGTTCTGGGTGGAACGGCTCAATCGCATCCATTTTCTCCCCTAAACCGATAAATTTAATCGGTGTATTCGTTACGGAGCGGATAGAGAGGGCGGCACCTCCTCGAGTGTCTCCGTCGAGCTTCGTTAAGACGACTCCTGTAAGCCCAAGCTGTTCATTAAAGCTCGAAGCCACATTTACAGCGTCTTGACCAGTCATCGCATCGACAACAAGAAAGATTTCATCAGGGTTTGCGAGTTCTTTAATCTCTTTTAGTTCTCCCATAAGGGCTTCATCGACATGCAAACGACCAGCTGTATCAATTAGAACGTAGTCATGATGGTCCTCTTTCGCCTTTTGAATCGCTTGTTTCGCTATTTCAACCGGACTTACTTGATCACCAAGTGAAAATACCGGCATGCTGAGCTGCTTTCCAAGCGTCTCTAGCTGCTTAATGGCAGCAGGACGATAAATATCGGCCGCAACTAATAACGGGTTGCGGTTATATTTTTTTCGAATCAGGTTGGCAAGCTTTCCAGTGGTCGTCGTTTTCCCGGCCCCTTGCAATCCCACCATCATAATAACGGTTGGGGGACGATTAGAAACAGCAATTTTGCTTTGCTCTCCACCCATCAAGGTTGTCAGTTCTTCTTTAACCACTTTAATTACCTGCTGTCCAGGTGTTAAGCTTTGCATGACTTCCTGACCAACAGCACGCTCGCTTACTTTTTTGACGAACTCTTTTACAACCTTAAAGTTAACGTCCGCCTCTAAAAGTGCTAAGCGCACCTCGCGCATCATTTCTTTAACATCGGCCTCATTGACTTTCCCTTTGCCGCGAATTTTTTGGATCGTATTTTGCAGTCGGTCGGCTAATCCTTCAAATGCCATCTTAGGCCGCCTCCTAATCTAATTTCTCAAGCTGCGCTACTAGCTCTAGCTGTGTGTCATCTGATAAAGAATCCTTTAGCTTTACTAGCAGCTTATTCCGCTCCTGAAATTTATGGAATAATAATAGCTTTTCCTCGTATTCCTCAAGCATCGCTTCTGTTCGTTTAATATTATCATAGACCGCTTGACGACTGACATTGTACTCATCAGCAATTTCGCCTAGCGAATAGTCGTCCAAATAATACAGGGACATATAGCTTTGCTGCTTAGGAGTAAGTAATGACTGATAAAAGTCATACAAATAATTCATCCTATTTGTTTTCTCCAGCATCGCTCATCCCCCTTTGTTAAGTGAAAAGCCTTTACATACTTTAGTTTACACAGAGAGTCGTTTAATGTCAAGGTAGACCATGTGTGTCAAAGAAAAAGCCCGGGTATTTTTAACCCGGGCTTTACTCGTTTACTCTTCTACTTCTTTATCAACTAAGTCTGCAAACAATCCGTACACGTATTGTTCGGCATCAAACTGTTGAAGGTCATCCATTTTTTCACCTAGACCTACAAATTTCACTGGAATTTTCAGCTCATTACGAATGGCTAATACAATTCCACCTTTTGCGGTTCCATCAAGCTTTGTTAACACAATTCCGCTTACATCTGTCGCTTCCTTGAATGTTTTTGCTTGAACCATCGCGTTTTGACCAGTCGTAGCATCAAGAACAAGGAGTACTTCATGAGGGGCACCAGGAATTTCACGTTCAATAACACGCTTTACCTTTTCAAGCTCCTTCATCAGGTTCACTTTGTTTTGAAGTCGTCCAGCTGTGTCGCACAATAGAATATCAGCGTTTCTTGATTTGGCTGCTTGTACAGCATCATACATAACAGCAGCAGGATCGGAGCCAGCACTTTGCTTAATCACTTCCACTCCAACTCTTTCTCCCCATACCTCAAGCTGTTCAATTGCCCCTGCACGGAAGGTGTCTCCCGCAGCTAACAATACTTTTCTACCTTCACTTTTATATTTATGTGCAAGTTTTCCGATTGTCGTTGTTTTTCCGACACCATTTACTCCAACGAACAAAATAACGGTTAGGCCCTCTTGGATATTAATCGTATTAACTTCTTCTTCCTCATCACCCTTATAGATGTCCACAAGCTTTTCAGAGATGACGGCCTGAACGGCTGCTGGGTCTTGAATGTTTTTACGTTTGACTTCCATTTTTAATTCATCAATGAGTTCCATGACGGTATCAAAGCCCACATCAGCCCCAATTAAGATTTCCTCAAGCTCCTCGAAAAAGTCTTCGTCAACTTTCCTGTAGCGAGCAACAAGATCATTAACTTTGCCAGAAAAGTTGTCTCTTGTTTTTGTTAAGCCATCCTTAAACTTTTCGGTTACTGAATCTGTTTGCTTTGTAATTTTTTCTTTTAGCTTTTTAAAAAAACTCAAAACTCACACGTCCTTTACGTTTCAATCAATTCTTTTGTTTCTTCCAATCTAACAGAAACAAGCTTGGAAACCCCCGACTCCTGCATCGTTACACCGTAAAGCACATCCGCTTCTTCCATTGTACCTTTCCGGTGAGTAATAACGATAAACTGCGTTTCGGCGCTGTATCGTTTTAAATATTGGCTAAAACGATAGACATTGGCCTCGTCTAAGGCAGCTTCTACTTCATCAAGAATACAAAATGGTACAGGTCTAACTTTTAAAATGGAGAATAATAGAGCAATTGCTGTTAACGATCGCTCTCCACCGGATAAGAGTCCTAAATTCTGCAGTTTTTTTCCTGGTGGTTGTGCCACGATTTCTACCCCGGTATTCAATAAGTCTTCTGGATTCGTTAACTTTAAGTCTGCTCTCCCTCCGCCAAATAGCGCTTGGAAAACAAATTCAAAATGCGAACGAATTCCGTAGAATGTTTGCTCAAATCGCTTCTTCATTTCTTCGTCCATTTCATCGATGACCTGGAACAATGTATCCTTTGCTTCCTGCAAATCATTTTTCTGCTCGAGCAAGAATTCGTAGCGTTCGGAGACACGCTCATATTCTTCAATTGCACCGATGTTTACGACTCCGAGCTCTTCAATTGCAAGACGAATAAGCTTTACTTTTTTACGAGCCTCCTCAACCGGGAGAACAAGAGGATACTCCTCTTTGGCCGCTTCAAATGACAGTAGGTACTCTTCCCGGAGGTGAGACAATCTGTTTTCTAACTCCACATCGAGACGCCCAAGCTTTACTTCTTCATCCTTAAGCGCAAGCGTTAAACCCTTATGTTGTCTTAAAAGCTCTCTTAATTCAAGCTCAGAGTCCTCTAATGTACTGTGAAGCTTCAATCTTTCTTCACGGCGCGAGGAAATCATAGAGATGGTTTCATTTTTATCTTGCAACTTTTTAGAAGCCTCTTGTTCCAAAAACTGTTCCCCTGAACTACTAGAGTTCATCTCCGTTGATAACAGGGATAGATCTTCTTCATACGTTTCATGTCGTTTCGTATGCTCTAATAGAGATGCTCTATTTGCTTCAAGCTTTTCGGATAACCCGTGATGTTGCTCCATTAGTGCAGCGAGTTTCACCTTCAGTTCCCCAATTTCATTGACCACTGATTCTTTAGAACTATTTTGTAAAGATTTCTTTTCTGATAATGCTTGAATTTGCTTATCAAGTTCGGCTAGTTCATTCGCATATGTTGATAATAATTCCGTTAACTCAACTTTACGTGAAGACAACTGTGTCTGGTCTTGTAAAAATTGAGACATGTCGAGATCATAGATTTTTAACTTTTCATTGATATTTTTTTCTTCAATCTCTATTTCTCTGAGGTCACCCTTTTTCGATTGCTCGAGAAGGCGAAGATCTTCCCCTTGTTTTCGGATATCCTCAAGTATTTGCTCCTGAGTTGTGATAGAGGATTTTAGCTCCTTCACCTGTGCCTCTAGCTCATGTGTTTGAACTTCCATTCCGACTAGTCTACCTTTAAGCTCTTCAAGCTCACCTTTACGACTTAGTAGAGAAGATGTATTTGCCTTTACTGCACCACCAGTCATCGAACCACCTGGGTTTACGATATCCCCATCTGTCGTAACAAATCGACACCGATACTGTAAAAGCTTAGCGAGTTCGTTCGCACCCTTTAAGTCCTTCGTAATGACCACCGTACCTAAAAGATTTGAAAAGATTTCTTCATATTTTTGATCAAACCCAATTAGATCCTTCGCTACTCCTACATATGATGGATGCCCTTTTAATGCCTGAAGCTGACTATTTGAAAGACTCTTCCCTCTTATGACACTAAGAGGCAGGAATGTTGCTCGTCCAAACGAGTTTTGCTTTAAATAAAGTATTGCATTTCTCCCATTTTCCTCATTCGCAACAACTACATGCTGCATCGCAGCACCTAAAGCAGTCTCAATCGCCACTTCATACGATTTCGGAACTTGGATAAGCTCGGCGACAGCCCCTTCAATCCCTGAGAGCCTGCCTTCTCTTGCCTTTAATACTTCCTTAACTCCTTGAAAAAAACCTGAATAGTCATCTTCCATCTCTTCTAGCATATCTTTTCTAGACTTTGCTTTTTGTAAGAATTGATACGCTTGATATAGCTGGGTTTCTTGCTTTTGGTACTTATTCTTCAAGTTCTCTAACTTTTTCTGCTCTTCTCTAAATACATGCACTTGTTCTTCAAGATTTTTTTGAACATCCGCAATACCCGCTTCAATTTCCTGCTTACGGTCCGAAATCCCCTGTCTTTCTTGAAGATACTTTTCGTTATCAGCTTCTAATCTTGTGTTTTTTACACCTTGCTGACCAAGCTGTTTGTCTGTGTTTTGAAGTTCATTCTTACTAGATGCTTGTTTGTTTAGAATTTCAATATAATCACTTTTTAATGACTCGATTCGCTCTTCAATATTCTCACTAAACGATGCGAGAACTTCCTGTTTTTCTTTTAGCAGTTTTTTAAGAGAGAGTACCTCTTCGTTCATACGGTGATAATTTTCCTCTTGCTTGAGTTGAAGCGAGGTTAATTCTTGGATTTTCAGAGAAACTTCTTCGATGCTTTTTCTAAGCTGTTCCTTGTTTTGCGTAGCATTTTTCTTTCTCTCTTTTAGAACCTCTTTTCTACCTTCAACCTTTTCAAGCTCCTCACTCACCCGCAGTAGAACATCCTGTAAATCGGTAATCGATTCATCGAGTGCCGCCATATGATCTCTCATTTCTACAATCCTAGCTTCCTTCGATTGAAGAACGGTAGATAGTTTTAATTCATCTTCTTTATGCTGTTCAAGCTGACTCGTCAGCTTTTCCCACTTTTCATGAAGATCCTCAATTTCGTGCACCGTTACTGCAACTTCTATCTTTTCAAGCTCTTCTTTTTGTTGTAGAAAATCCTTTGCAATCGACGCTTGAATTTTAAGTGGCTCTACTTGCGTCTCTAATTCATGTAAGATATCACTCACACGATTTAAATTATCCTGAGTTTCTGTTAGCTTTGACTCAGCTTTCTTTTTACGATTTTTATATTTTAGAACACCAGCAGCCTCTTCAAAGATCGTTCTTCTTTCTTCGGCCTTGCTGTTTAATATTTCTTCTACTTTTCCTTGGCTAATGATCGAAAACGCTTCTCTCCCTAGTCCAGAGTCCATAAACAAATCAACAATATCTTTTAGTCTGCATGTTTGCTTATTGATCTGAAACTCACTATCTCCAGAGCGATACACACGTCTAGTGACACTTACCTCATTGTAATCAATGGGTAATGCTTGATCTTCATTATCCAACGTCAACGTTACTTCAGCAAAATTCAATGCTTTTCGCGAATCACTACCAGCAAAGATAATATCCTCCATCTTTGAGCCACGAAGCGATTTCGCTGACTGCTCTCCTAACACCCAGCGAATCGCATCGGTGATATTACTTTTTCCGCTTCCATTTGGACCAACCACTGCTGTGACACCCGGGACAAAATCGACCCCAATTCTCTCAGCAAACGACTTGAATCCGACTACATCCAAACGTTTGAGATACACAGCTTTTCCCCCTTTATCTCTACTCCTGTTGTTTTTCTTCTAGCTGTTCTTTTGCTCCATTAAGGTGAGATTTGATCTTTTCTAAAGCCATTTGTGCAGCATGCTGCTCCGCTTCTTTCTTTGATCTCCCTGTACCTTGTCCAAGCTCTTCGTTGTTTAAACAAACCTTTGAGACAAACTCCCTGTTATGGGCCGGTCCTCGCTCTAGTAAAATTTTGTATTCGATTGTACCAATTCCATCTCTTTGTACAAGCTCTTGCAACTGACTTTTAAAATCCATCACATGAGAAAAAGCACCTTCGTTTATTTTAGGAAATACCACTCTTTCTAAAAATCCAATTACAGTGTCAATTCCTTTGTCCAAAAAGAGTGCACCAATAAATGCCTCAAACACATCCGCTAACAGGGCTGGACGCTCACGGCCTCCTGTCATTTCTTCCCCTTTTCCAAGAAGCACTAGCTTCCCAAAAGAAAGTTCGTTTGCAAACCTTACTAAAGAAGGCTCACAAACAACGGCTGCACGCAGCTTCGTTAACTCCCCTTCGCTCATCATCGGATATTTCTTGTAAAGGAATTGTGAAACCGTTAATTCTAATACAGCGTCTCCTAAAAATTCAAGCCTCTCATTATCTTCATAAGGCTTTCTACGATGCTCATTCACATATGATGAATGGGTAAATGCTTGTTTTAATAGCTTCTCATCTGTAAAGTTAATTCCTTGTTCTGCTTGAAATTCTTTAAATAATTTATCATAAGAGCGAAAGCTACGTTTCTCTCTTTCTTTCCCGTACTTGCTCATTTTGCCTCCACCTTGCTAATAGTTTACATACCATATCAAGTTTACGTAAAAGTTCTTAAAAACGCAAAGGAAGATTGAAGGTTTTTCATATTTTATTTACAACAGAAGAAAGCCCCGCATTGCTGCGGAGCTTTTTCATAAGTTCTAACGATTATTGAGTACTTTTTATGTAATTCACAGCGTCACCCACTGTAGAAATCTTTTCAGCATCATCGTCAGAGATTTCCATATCAAACTCGTCCTCTAATTCCATAACTAGTTCTACTACGTCAAGGGAATCAGCACCAAGATCATCCTTGAAAGAAGCTTCAAGAGTCACTTGATTTTCTTCTACTCCAAGTCTGTCAACGATAATCTTCGTTACGCGCTCTAATACATCTGCCATGCTTTTCACCTCCCCTCAAGGGACATTATAGTGTATTTCTAACAATTAATAAATGTTGAATTTTCGGTTACATGACCATTCCGCCGTTTACATGGATAGTTTGTCCCGTAATATAGCGGCTGTCATCAGATGCTAAAAACGCAACTGCATTCGCAATATCCTTCGGTTCACCAAACTTAGCCAGTGGAATCATTTTTAGCATTCCCTCTTTAATCTCATCGGTTAGCTTATCTGTCATATCGGTCGTAATAAAACCAGGTGCTACAGCATTAACCGTGATCCCACGAGGAGCAAGTTCCTTTGCCGTCGTCTTCGTTAAACCGATTACCCCAGCCTTTGCTGCCACATAGTTGGCTTGACCAGCGTTCCCGCTTTCTCCAACAACGGAAGAAATATTAATAATTCTGCCACTCTTCTGCTTCATCATTTGACGAGTAACGGCCTTTGTACAAAGGAACACACCTTTAAGGTTGGTATTAATAACATCGTCCCATTCATCTTCCTTCATACGCATGATTAAGTTATCTCTAGTAATTCCAGCATTATTGACAAGAATATCTAGACTTCCCCAACGCTCAATCGTTTGTTTGACCATCTCTGCTACGGAATCTGCATTAGCAACATCGCATTGAACGGCAAATGCTTCTCTTCCAAGACTTTGAATTTCTTGAACCACTTCATTTGCACGAGCTTCACTTCCAGCGTAGTTAACCGCAACATTTGCGCCCGCTTTTGCTAGTTCAATAGCAATGTCTCTTCCGATTCCACGTGAAGCACCTGTAACAAGTGCCACTTTTCCTAAAAGCTTCATACTGTTCTCTCCTTTAATGCATTAATCGTTGCCAGTAGCGTTTCTTCATCTGAAATTGAATAGGTTTGAACAGAACGTTCCACTTTCTTTACTAATCCAGACAACACTTTCCCAGGTCCAATTTCAACAAATGTATCTACACCAAGTTCAATCATATGCTTTACGCTGTCTTCCCATAACACAGGAGAGTATAGTTGCTCAAGCAATCGCTCTTTAATTTCTTTAGAAGCTGCCATTTCTTGTGCATTCACATTTGCGATGACAGGAACAGTCGCTTCACTGATTGATATTCCGTCTAATACTTCACGTAAACGCCCTGAAGCTGGCTTCATAAGCTGCGAATGAAATGGACCACTAACTTCAAGCGGAAGAACTCGTTTCGCTCCAGCTTCCTTTGCAAACTGAGAAGCAAGTTCCACTCCTTTTCTAGAGCCTGAAATAACGATTTGGCCAGGGCAATTCATATTCGCTAGCCCTACTACCTCTCCTTCAGCCGCTGCTTTTCCTACCGCTTCTGCCAATATATCACGGTCTAGACCTAATACAGCCGCCATCGTACCTTCCCGGTTAGGTACAGCTTCTTCCATAAATTCACCGCGTTTACGAACCGCGTACACTCCATCCTCAAAACCAATCGCTCCAGCAGCTACCAATGCTGTATATTCACCTAAGCTATGTCCAGCCATATAGTCAGCTTTGATCTCAGCTTTCTTGAATTGCTCAAACAACGCAATGGACGTTGTTAAGAGCGCAGGTTGAGTATTAGTTGTTTTCGTTAACTCATCTTGTGGGCCTTCAAAAATAAGATTGGATAGAGAAAAACCTAATTTGTTATCCGCTGATTCAAAAACAGATTGAACTTCCTTGTTTGTCTCTGCAAAGACTTTTCCCATTCCAACTGTCTGTGAACCTTGTCCAGGAAAGATAATCGCTAATTTACCCATAGTTACTCCTCTCTAGCTTCTGTATATTTTGATACCGCGTCTTTAATGGTAGGCGCAACCTTCTTTTCGACCATGTCCCTCGTTTGTCTAATGGCATTGAAAACAGAGTTTGCATCAGATGATCCATGGGCTTTAATAACAGGTGCCTTTAGTCCGAACAATCCTGCACCGCCATACTCCGAATAATCCATCTTTGCTTTTAATTGCATAAGGTCTGGTTTTAGAACAGCCGCTGCTAGCTTCGTCTTTAAAGAGCTATACAAAGTTGTTTTAAGCATTTTGAATACAGACAAAGCCGTTCCTTCAATCGTCTTTAAAACCATATTGCCAGTGAATCCATCGGTGACCACTACATCTGCCACACCATCTAGCAAATCCCTTGCTTCCACGTTTCCAATAAAGTTAACAGGAGCTTCCTTTAGAAGATCATAAGCAAGCTTGGATAACTCATTTCCCTTTTTCTCTTCTGTTCCGATATTCAAAAGCCCGACTCTTGGATTCTTTACCCCTCTTACATTTTCAGCATAGATGGAACCCATGATGGCATTTTGCAATAAGTGCTCAGGCTTTGCATCTACATTTGCACCAACATCAAGCAAAAGAAACCCTTCTCCACCAATCGTCGGTAGAGTAGGAGCTAATGCTGGTCTTTCAATCCCTTCAATACGTCCTACTACGAACAAACCTGTCGCCATTAAGGCACCTGTATTACCAGCAGAAATGCAACCATCTGCCTCACCGTCAGCAACTAGTTTTGCAGCAAGAACCATGGATGAATTCTTCTTCCTTCTTACCGCTTTTACAGGCTCATCAGTGCCTAAAATAACCTCTTCTGTATGTAAAATCGTTATTCTGTCGTGTGTTATGAGATGCTCCTTAATTTTTGCTTCATCACCGACTAGACATATATGTAAATCATCAAATGCTTGAACGGCCTTTATCGCTCCTAGAACGATTTCTTTTGGAGCATGGTCGCCGCCCATTGCATCAAGGGCCAATTTCATTGTTATTCATTCCTTATGTCATTTTTTATAGCGATACATTTCAAATTCACCAGTAAATACTAGTTCATTATTCACAAAACTTTTGACTTCCACAAGAGTTCTACCTTTTTCTTCATCAATTCGTAACACTTTCGCTTTTGCTATGACACGTTCATTTTCCTTAACTAATCTGGTAAATTGGATATTTGCCTTTGCTGTTAAAGCCAGTTCATCGTTGATTACTGCAACCGCTAATGAATTAGCCTGAGCAAAAACGTGGTGACCCCTTGCGATTTGGTTTCTCTTAAACACATGTTCATGCTTGACATCAAAAATAGAAATAGCTGTTTGGTCAAGCTCAATATCAATAATTTCACCAATCACTTCATCAATTGGTAAAGAACGTACTTCATCGTCGAACCGCTTTTCAGCGACATTCTTTATTCTTTCCCGTAGCTCAGGAATCGATAACTCTAACCGATCTAACCGGATGGTTTGTACGCTAACCGTAAATTGTTCAGCAAGCTCCTCATCGGTAATAAACGGGTTTTCTTTTATTGTTTCTATTAAAAGTCGTTGACGTTCTTTTTTGCTTTTTCTCATATGTAAAACACCGTCCGAAGTATTAAGACTAGGTACTAATAGTAGTATATAAAACTAAAAAGCAGATTGCAACAAACTTTTTTGCAATCTACTTTTTGATCATGGTACTTCCGCTTTTTATCAATCTAGCTTTTCATTTTCCAATACACCAGAATCTGCAAGCTTTGAACGCAGCTTGGCATATTCATCACCGTTCCAAAACTCCTCTGATTCAATTAAGACCATTGCGTCGTTTCGAGCAGTTTCCAACGCACGGTAATCATGGACCATATCAGCAACCTTAAATTCAGGAAGGCCACTTTGCTTTCGACCAAAGAAATCCCCAGGTCCTCGAAGCTCTAAGTCCTTCTCACTGACTACGAAGCCGTCATTTGTTTCAGTCATAATTTTCATTCGTTCTTTCCCAACCTCTGTTTTCGGATCGGCCAGAAGAACACAATACGATTGTTCGCTTCCTCTCCCCACTCGTCCCCTTAGTTGGTGAAGCTGCGCCAATCCAAATCTTTCGGCATCATAAATGACCATCATTGTAGCATTAGGAACATTTACTCCCACTTCTACAACCGTAGTTGATACAAGTACTTGATATTGGTTCGAACTAAATGCCTTCATTACTTCATCTTTCTCATCAGAGCTTAGTCTTCCATGCATTAAACCAACTTGATATCGATTATGAAAATATGTTTGTAAGGCAACATGAACATCAATTGCATTTTGCACATCAAGCTTGTCCGACTCCTCGATGAGTGGACAAATCACATATGCCTGTCGTCCTTTTACAAGTTCTTTTTCCATAAAGGAAAGGACGCGATCTAGCATATCTGCCTTTGCCCAATACGTTTCTATCGCTTTACGACCAGCAGGCATTTCATCAATGATAGACACATCCATTTCTCCAAAGACTGTAATCGCTAGTGTACGAGGTATGGGTGTAGCTGTCATAAAGAGCACATCTGGGTTCTCCCCTTTTTCACGTAAAACCCTTCTTTGCTCCACACCGAAACGATGCTGCTCATCGGTAATAACAAGACCGAGTTTGGAAAATATAACTTCATCTTGAATTAATGCGTGTGTTCCAATTAATATATGAATTTCACCGTTTTTTAATCGTTCTAACACTTCACGGCGCCTTTTTCCCTTTACAGAACTTGTTAATAACTCGACTGATAATCCAACAGGCTCAAGTAATCCCTTTAACGATTCCGCATGTTGTTCTGCTAATATTTCTGTGGGCACCATTAAAGCTCCTTGATATCCAGCTGTATAACTAGAAAAAAGTGCAATAGCAGCAACGACTGTTTTCCCAGAACCTACATCTCCTTGCAGTAAACGATTCATACGGTATGGAGATTTCAGATCTTTTAACACCTCGTTTACCACTCGTTTCTGCGCAGTTGTAAGCGGGAAAGGTAGATGATCAATGAAGTCCTTTACTTTATCTAAGTTATAGTTTTGAGGAAGTCCCTTGGAATTCTCCCTTTCAAACTTTCGTAACGCTTGCATCTTTAACTGAAAATGTAAAAATTCTTCATACACAAATCTCCGACGAGCTTTTTTTACATCTTCTTCGTTTAGCGGATTATGCATGGAAAGCAACGAATCCTTCCGATTTCCAAGCTTATATTTGCTAATCATTTTTACAGGAAGCGTTTCTTTAATGTCCTTTCCATACTGGGAGAATGCTAGATTAATAAATCTTCTTAGACCTTTAACCGTCACATCTCCTTTTACACTATAAACTGGAACAAACTTTTTTTCTGATTCATTTGATCCCATTTTTGCTTGAGTGGCTGTGATCATTTGGCGATGCTGATCCCATTTGCCGGTTACGGTAACCATTTCATTTACTTGAAACTTATTTTTTAAATAGGCCTGATTAAAAAATACAACTTGAATTAAATACCTCTCTACTAACAATCGGATGGTTAGTCTTGAGCGCTTTTTCCCATAATACATAAGAGAAGGCTCACTATGAACCTTCCCTTCTACGGTAATCCTCTCGTCATGCTTAACTTCTGTTAAGTCGCGAAGGCGATAATCTTCATAACGATATGGAAAATATTCAAGTAAATCTTCAATCGTCAATATTCTCATTTCAGCTAGACTTTGTGCAGTCTCAGCACCGATTCCTTTTACAGCTGTTACGGATTGCTTTAAATTACTGTTGTTGTTCTCCATGAACATGCGGTATTCCGAAAATTTTCGCTTCCAGTCTGCGACCTGTCGGAGTTGCCGCCAACCCTCCCTGCGCCGTTTCTTTAAGAGCGGTAGGCATCGTTTGACCGATTTTATACATCGCATCAATTACTTCATCACATGGTATTCGACTAGTGATGCCTGCTAATGCCATATCCGCTGCCACCATTGCGTTTGCAGCTCCCATTGCATTACGTTTTACACAAGGGACTTCTACTAAACCAGCAACGGGGTCACACACTAATCCTAACATATTTTTTAATGTGATCGCCATAGCTTCTGCACATTGAGCAGGAGTTCCGCCAGCCATTTCTACAATAGCAGCCGCAGCCATTCCAGCTGCAGATCCAACCTCTGCTTGACAGCCTCCAGCAGCCCCGGAGATCGAAGCATTGTTGGCAACAACAAACCCAAATGCTCCGGATGTAAATAAGAAGGCTATCATCTGTTCTCTCGTAGGATGTAGTTTATCTCTTACGGCAAATAACGTTCCTGGAACCACACCAGCTGATCCTGCTGTAGGGGTCGCACAAATCGTCCCCATTGCCGCATTCACTTCGTTTGTAGCAACTGCCTTCGAGACGGCATCAAGGATTGTGTTTCCACATAATGACTTTCCAGACTGAATATATTTTTGCAGGAGCACAGCATCGCCACCAGTGAGACCTGAATGGGACCTTACCCCATTAAGGCCACGTTCAACGGCTTGCTCCATTACGGTCAAATTCACATTCATTTGCTCTAAAATCTGTTCTCTTGTTCGACCAGTGACTTCCATTTCTTGTTCAATCATAATATCTGATATTTTTTTATTTTGTGTACTAGCGAGCTCTACTAGCTCTGCGACATTGCGAAACATGATGTACACTCTCCCTGCATTCTAGTAATCTATTTTTGAAAGCGTTACCATAAAATCCCTCTTCTATTCAACAATTTTGGCAACCTTTACCACATGGTCAAGCGCTTCTAATTCTTTGATAACTACATCGTCAATATTCTGATCCACTTCAATCGTCATTAACGCTAGCATCCCTTTTTCTTTCCTTGAAACTTCCATATGCCCGATATTTAGCTCATGTGAAGCTAATATATTTGAGACACTGGCAATCGCACCAAAACGGTCATTATGAACGACTAAAATCGCAGGATGGTGACCAGATAACCTAAGCTCAAAACCATTCAACTCGGTGATTTCGATTTTGCCACCACCAATAGAGATTCCTACTAACTCTAACTCTCCTTGATCGTCACCAATTGATATCTTAGCTGTATTCGGGTGTTCTGGAATCGCTTCTTCTTCAATAAATGTGATTTCCATTCCGTTCGTTTGCGCGATAGAAATGGACCCAATTATCCGTTCATCAAATGTATCAAAGTCTAATAGCCCGCCGATTAATGCTACATCTGTTCCATGTCCCTTATATGTTTGTGCAAAGGATCCGTAAAGTGAAATTTTAGCCCACTTTGGTTCACGACCAAAGAGGCTTCTTGCTACTCTTCCAATTCGTGCTGCTCCTGCTGTATGTGAGCTAGAAGGACCTATCATTACAGGGCCTATAATATCAAAAACACTTTTGTACTTCATCAATTTTCCCCCTTGTGGAGAATATCCTCTTTAACTTAATGGTTTCCCACATTGTATTATACATTATTGTATGAAAAAAACATTGTAGTTTCTTCTATTTCCACTATATACAAAGTGGATTTTCTCAAACGAAAGGAAGCACAGCTTTGAGCCATGCTTCCATACTAATTATTCAACCGAGAAAACGAATGCATATAACGGTTGTTTTCCATCGTGGATTTCGATTTCAACATCACCGTAATTTGCTTCTACAAACTGGACAATTGCATCTACATCCGCGTCTGTTGCATCTTCACCTTTTAGAATTGTTAAAATCTCTGAGTCTCCATCAAGAAGCTGATCGAGGAGTTTCGATGCAGAGACAACTTTGTCTTTATCCTTTACAACGATTTTACCCTCAGCAATTCCCATGAAATCATCTTTTTCAATCTCAAGACCATCAATACTTGTATCACGGACGGCATACGTAATTTGACCTGTTTTTACATTTTGTAATGCTTCTGTCATGCCCTCTTTATTGCCTTGTAGGTCTGCACCTGGGTTAAAGGCAAGAAGAGCAGACATTCCTTGTGGAACAGTTTTAGAAGGGATAACAATTGCATCTTCTTCTGTTACTTCGGCTGCTTGTTCAGCTGCCATAATGATGTTCTTGTTATTCGGCAAAATAATCACTTTCTTCGCATTCACTTCTTTAATGGCCTTAACGATATCCTCTGTACTTGGATTCATCGTTTGCCCACCCTCTATCACTGCATGTGCACCGATACTCTTAAACAATTCTGCAATTCCTGAGCCCATAGAAACGGTTACAATACCGTACTCTAGCATTTCCTTCGGCTTTGGTGGAGCACTAGTTTTTTCATAAGAATCGGACAACAAATTCGTATGTTGCTCCCGCATATTTTCAATCTTTAAATTCACTAAGCTTCCATATGTTTGTGCATACGTTAGCACATTTCCCGGATACTCTGCATGAATATGTACTTTGACCAGCTGATCATCAGATATTACCAAGAGAGAATCACCGTGCTGACTTAAATCTTGACGGAAAGTTTGCTCACTAAATGGTTTAGAGTGGAGTTTCTCGTCGTCCAACTTGACCATAAATTCTGTACAATAGCCAAACTCGATGTCTTCTGTGTTCATATGGCTTTGTACACTCTTGTGATGTTCTGCATTTACTAGATCATCCATCGAGGATGCTAGTGTGGGACCTTCAGGTAATTTTTCTCCCTTTAGTACGGCTAGGAAGCCTTCATACACAAACACAAGTCCTTGACCGCCACTATCAACTACTCCTACTTCCTTTAAAACCGGTAGAAGATCAGGGGTACGCTTTAAGGATGCCTTTGCTTCTGCAACTACTGCCTCCATAATTGTAACAATATCATCTGATTTTTTCGCTACTTCAACTGCTTGCTTCGAAGAGTCTTTTGCAACCGTTAAGATGGTTCCTTCTACAGGCTTCATAACCGCTTTATAAGCTGTAATCACTCCTGCATCAAGAGCAGCGGCAAATTCAAATGCATTGATACTAGCTTTTGTTTCAATTGCTTTAGAAAAGCCTCGGAAAAGCTGGGATAAAATAACACCAGAGTTTCCTCTTGCACCCATCAACAATCCTTTGGAAAGTGCAATACCAACCTTTCCAATATGATCTTGAACATTATTTCTTACTTCCTTTGCTCCAGAAGTCATCGATAAGTTCATATTTGTTCCAGTGTCACCATCTGGAACGGGAAACACATTCAGTGCATCCACATATTTTGCATTAGAGGACAAGTGATTCGCTCCTTGTAACACCATTTCAGCGAAACGTTTTCCATCTAAAGATTTAATTGACACAAGTCTTTCCTCCTCACTAATGTTCGTCACTACGAACTTACTGCTCGAGGAAGCCTAAGCTTCCTAAAGCAACGCATTTTACTTACGGGTTCGTGACGCGAACACCTTGAACGTAAATATTAACTGAGTCAACAGCAAGGCCAACTGTTTTGTCTAAGGTATATTTCACTTTTGATTGTACATTATGAGCAATCTCAGAAATTTTTGTACCATAGCTAACAATAATATACATATCAATATGTACTTCATCATTTTCTTGACGAACAATTACACCTCGAGTAAAGTTCTCTCTTCTTAATATTTCCGTAAGGCCATCTTTTAGTTGATGTTTTGAAGCCATTCCTACTATACCGTAGCAATCAACAGCTGCTCCTCCAGCGATTGTTGCAATTACTTCATTTGAGATATCAATTTGTCCGAAATTTGTTTTCAGTTCGATGGACATAAATGCTTCCCCCTTTGGAATTTGCTCCTTAACTACAGTCATTTTACTATATGGACTCAAAATTTAAAAGTCATATTCCCCGCACTTATAATAGAGCCCTAAGATTTTACCTATGTCAAGGAAATTTTCTTGAAACCTTTTGTTACAACTGTTGCATTCCGAATGGTTGTATGATAAATTATTAAAGTATCTTTTAATGCTTGAAAAACGGACAATCCGCTATTTTCACATTAAATAAAACTTGAAAGCAATTTTACATTGCATTTTAAAGATGAACAAATAATGCTTCACCTTTGATAGTAAGGAGGGAAATGTATATGCCACGTAAATGTGTTGTAACAGGTAAAGGAACTCGTTCAGGTAACGCACGTTCTCATGCTATGAACGCTAACAAGCGTACTTGGGGTGCTAACCTTCAAAAGGTACGTATTCTTGTAGACGGAAAGCCAAAGCGTGTTTGGGTTTCTGCAAGAGCACTTAAATCAGGTAAAGTTGAGCGCGTATAATGTGTAAAGAGTATCCAATTGGATGCTCTTTTTCATTTTCCTTATAAAATTAGCCTTCCCAGTAACCTTTAGAAATAGACTTTTAATTAATCACAAAAAAATACACCGATGTGAACCTCTTACATCGGTGTACATTGGTTTTTAAGGTTGTCTTTCTTGAAAACGTGTTACAAATACCACTTGGTTTAACCCTTTTTAAACGTACCCAGCATCGCGCGGACAATGCCGCCTAAGAATTTCGGCAATTTAATCGTGTAAAATCTCATAATGTCCCTCCTCACCATCTCACGCATGAACAAGTTTCAGAACTCTCATTATCATATTCAAAATATAAAGATAAGTACTCAATATAAGGAAGTTTAATCTCGACTCCTTATCACCATTAATATGCCTTCCGAAAAAGATATAGTACCAATATCAGAAATTAGTTCATTGCTAATACATAGTGTAGAGTGAATTGGAATATGACGAAGCGTTAATGGATACTTAAAACCAACAAGTGTTAAGCCCTCAACCTCGCCATGAAAAGGTATAAAAGAAATATATGCGTACTCATCATTTCTTTCTATTGTATGTGTGCCTGCTTGTATTAATGAAATAATATTTTGACAATCAATGATTTCTATTGGAACTGTTCGATGTAAAGCCAATGGCTTGAAAAGTAGCTGAATATTTGCAAAAAAATGATCCAGCCTCCCACCCGTAGCGCCAAAGATACGAATTTTTTTCGGAGCTTGTTTCATTGCCCATGAAATCGCAATTTCCATATCAGTTTCATCTTTTTCTGGTGGAAACGTAAGTAATTCTCCAACATGTTTCTTTATAAAAGCTAATTCTTCTTCCTCCACAGAATCAAAATCACCAAAGGCTTTTTCAACAAAAATTCCTTCTTTTATTAGTGTTAATACTCCACGATCCACACCAATCCATTCTCCACTGAATAAGTGAAGAGAGGGGATTAGCTCTAATGGGCCACCTGCTAAAATATTGATCTCCATTTTGGAGCCTCCTCTGTAATAAGGAAAGGCTAGCTTCTAAAAGCTAGCCAACATTCTTATCCTCTTATTTTTTCTATCGCTTGTTTTCTATCACTTTCATTGTATATAGCAGATCCAGCCACGAGAACATTCGCACCAGCTTCTACACACTTTCTTGCTGTTTCCTCATTCACTCCACCATCTACTTCGATTTCAACAGATAGCCCTTTTTTATCTACAAGTTCTTTTACTTGTCTAATTTTCGGAAGGACTCCTTCAATAAATTTCTGACCTCCAAAGCCCGGGTTAACCGTCATTAATAGGACCATATCAATATCGTCAATCACATGTTCAATCGTCTGAACAGGGGTGGCAGGATTTAGGACAACCCCTGCTTTTACACCAAATGACTTAATATAGTGGATGGTCCGATGCAGATGTTTACAAGCTTCTACATGAACAGTAAGATAATCTGCTCCTGCATTCGCAAAGGCCTCAATATACTGATCCGGATTATCAATCATTAAATGTACATCAAGCGGAAGTTTTGTAATTGGTCGGATCGCTTCTACAATCAGGGGACCGATCGTAATATTGGGTACAAAATGACCATCCATGACATCCACATGGATATAGTCTGCTCCCCCTCGTTCTACATCTTTAATTTCTTCTCCCAGTTTTGAAAAATCAGCTGATAGTATGGAAGGTGCAATTTTCACCATAATTAATACCTCGGCTTTCTATCTTTAATTTCTTGAGCAAATAGCTCATAATGCTCATATCGATACTCAGGAAGCTCTTCTTTTATTACCGCTTCTTTTACGGCACATTTGGGTTCTTTTAAATGAAGACATCCACGGTATTTGCAGTTTTCACTTAGCTTTTCAATATCGGGGAAACAATAGTTTAAGTCCTCCACCTCAATGTCAGTGAATTCTAGTGAACTAAAACCAGGAGTATCTGCAACTAACCCTTCCCCAATTTTTATTAATTCCACATGTCTCGTTGTATGCTTTCCTCGACCTAAATGGGAGGATATATCATTTGTCTTTAATTCTAGATCAGGTCGAATCGCATTTAATAGTGAAGACTTCCCTACACCTGACTGACCAGCAAAAACGGATATGACTCCTTTTAAATGCGGAAGCAGTTGCTCTAACCCGTCCTCCGTTTCTGATGATGTTAAAATCACTTCATAACCCGCCTTCGTATATTGATCTCGGTAGGTTTCGATCTTTGCTCTATCATCAGCACTCGTTAAATCCATTTTCGTGACACAAATAATAGGCTTGATTCGATTAAACTCAACTAAAACAAGAAAGCGGTCGAGCAATGAAGTACTAAAATCAGGCTCAACAGCCGAAAACACTAATATCGCCTGATCAACGTTAGAAATAGGTGGTCTTACTAGTTCGTTTTTTCGATCCTTTACTTCTAAAATATATCCCTCAAATTCATTTTCAGCCTGAAAAACAACTTCATCACCTACAAGAGGAGTCACTTTATTTAAACGAAATACCCCTCTTCCTCTGCATTGAATCACTTGATTATCATCTGAAAGAACATAATAGAACCCACTTAATGCTTTAATAATTTTGCCTTCTGGCATACATACACTCCTTTAACAGAATGTGAAAAACTAGATCTATCCCCATTAGTTTGTAGGGTATGGAACTGGTTCTTCAATGATCACTTCATCGTCCCTTTGAACTTTGTAAATGGCTTGCTCACCAGGAGCGATAATTAACTTAATGGGTCGAGTTTCTGTTTTTGTAATTTCAAAGGTTTCCACCGGTTCAGTGATATTATGATCCATATCCTCGATATAGATTTGAACAATTTGTGGATTTCCTTCTACTAACGGCTGATACGGAATGGTAATTTCCCTTTGAACTTCTTTAGGAGTCGGTTTTTTCCCTTTAGAGAGAACTACGGTCACTTTCGACCCTTTTTGTAAATCTGTACCTGCTGAAGGCTTTTGCGACATAACTGTCCCTTCCGCTACCGTATCGCTAAATTCGCCCTCACTGGCAATCTCAACATATAATCCAGAGGATTGTGCGTACTCTTGGATTCCTTTTTCATTATAACCAGAAAGATCCTTGAGCTTTATTAACTGTGGGCCCTTACTAACGGTAAATGCCAGTTCTGTTTCTGCCGGAATAATTTCTTCCCCGCTAGATGGATCTTGAGAGATGATTTGTCCCACTGGGGCAGAATCATCGTAAACTTCCGTTTTTGTAATGTCTTTAAAGCCCCTTGCTTCCAACAAATCAATCACATCATCATATTGACGTCCGGTATAATCAAGCAATGTCCATTTCTCTTTGCCAATACTTAAATAAAGGTCCACTTCCTGCCCTTCTTTTACCGTTTTCCCTTCCTTAGGGTTTGTTTTTATGATGAGTCCTTCTTCTACCTCTTCATCTGTAACTTCAATCGTTTCACCAATTTTCAAACCTTGCTCCTGAAGGATTTCCATTGCTTCATCTAACTCTTTTCCAGAAACGTCAGGAACAAGCACATCTTTTGGTCCTAATAATTTAGGCAAAACCGTTACAGTTAAAACCGCAAGGATAACCAATGTGAGAAAGATAGATACGAGCACAATGGGCCATTTTCTCTTCTTTTTCTTCTTCTTTTTATCTACGTCTTTGTCTGTTGTCTGTTGAAGAACAGGATGCTCTTTACTATGTACGAGTGTCTCATCAGAAGTAAGGTACTGATCAGCGGTAATGACTGGAATTGCTTTTGTTGCATCATCATCTATCGGAAGCGCAAACTTCGGCTCGTCGATTCGATCAGGATCGAGTGCGGTTACTAAATCCATCTCCATATCTTCTACACTATCATAACGATGAAAAGGATCCTTTGCTGTTGCCTTCAATACAATGTTTTCCACACTTTGTGGAATCTTTGGATTCCATCTTCTTAACGAAGGTGTTTCCGATTGAAGGTGTTTTAATGCAATAGAGACGGCTGACTCACCTGAAAATGGAAGTCTTCCTGTTAACAGTTCAAACATAACAATTCCAAGAGAATAGATATCCGATTTACGGTTTGCCATTCCACCTCTAGCTTGTTCTGGTGACAAATAATGGACGGAGCCAAGCACTGAGTTTGTTTGCGTTATACTTGTCGCACTCATTGCCATAGCAATGCCAAAATCAGTTATTTTCACATTTCCTTCACGATCAATTAAAATATTATGTGGTTTAATATCTCTATGAACAATGTGATTTTGATGAGCATGTGAAATAGCGGAGGTTAACTGCTTCATAATATTAATGGCATCTACTACGTGTAACGATAGCTGCTGCTGTATGTATTGTTTGAGAGTTTGGCCCTCAACATACTCCATAACAATATAATAAATAGAATCTTCTTCACCAACATCGTATATACTAACAATATTCGGATGAGCCAAGCTCGTAGCGGATTGTGCTTCTCGGTGAAACCGTCGAATAAATTCCTCGTCATTCGAAAAATCAAGTCTCAATACCTTAACAGCCACATCTCGATCTAAGATCATATCATGTGCAAGATAAACATTTGCCATTCCGCCACCGCCAATCATCTCTAGCACTTTGTAGCGGCCGCTTAAACGCTTACCGATTAGCATGTATCCCCACCCCAATCATCGCCAACGTCAAATTGTAAAATGACCAAGGTAATATTGTCCTCACCACCATGCTCATTTGCAAGGTTGATGAGAGTGGTTGCCTTTTCCTCTAAATTTTCAGCATCTTTTAAAATACTAACCATTTCATCAGACGAAACTTTATTTGATAAACCATCAGAGCATAAAAGGAGGACATCTCCTTCTTCAAAAATGATGGTACGAATATCCATCTTTATATCTTGCTCTGTTCCAAGAGCACGTAAAATAACATTTTTACGCGGATGATGTTCTGCATCTTCTCTTGAAATTTGTCCCGTTCTAACAAGTTCATTCACAAGTGTATGATCCTCTGTTAACTGCTGAAAACCTGTATCATTTAAAATATAGCAGCGACTATCACCAATATTCAGCACAGTTGAAAACAATGGCGTAACAATGGCAGCAACTACTGTTGTACCCATCCCTTCACACTCGGCATGTTGCTGTGAATGCTGGAATACTACATGATTGATATGTGGAATACTCTTACTTAACCAATCCTCTGCATCAGAGGCAGTCTCAATTCCACTTGAATCTTTCCACATCTCTTCTAAATGCTGGATGGCCAGGGAACTGGCGACATCGCCTGCTCGATGTCCACCCATTCCGTCTGCAACCACACATAGATAATGCCCATCACGATTGATAAAGATTCCCCCACTGTCCTCATTATGCTGGCGAATCCGACCTCGGTCCGTTTTAAATACCGCTTTCACCTAATGTCACCTCGTCTCTTCTTTTCGTTCCTTTGCACGAAGCTGTCCACATGCTGCATCAATATCATGACCGTGCTCTCTTCGTATCGTCACGTTTACTCCATGATTTTTCAACGTTTTTTCAAATGCAAAAATTTGATCTTTAGGTGTTCGTACGTAATCTCTTTCTGGTACATAGTTTACCGGAATTAAGTTCACGTGACATTTGACACCCTTGATGAGCTTCGCAAGTTCTTCGGCATGTTCAACCTGGTCATTTACTCCCCCAAAAAGCCCATACTCAAAACTCACTCGTCTACCAGTCTTCTCAATATAATAACGTACCGCATCCATTAAATCAGGGAGCTTATATGCACGGTTAATGGGCATTAAACGACTGCGGATCTCCGTATTTGGTGCATGAAGTGAAATCGCAAAGTTGATTTGCATGTTTTCATCGGCAAACTGATAAATCTTCGGAATAATTCCACTTGTCGAAACCGTAATATGCCTAGCTCCAATGTTCAATCCCTTATCATGGTTGATAATTTTCAAAAATGAGAGCATATCATTGTAATTATCAAAAGGCTCTCCTATTCCCATAATAACGACGGAGCTTACTCTTTCATCTGTTTCATCTAATGCTTGCTGTACTTTTACTACTTGAGCGACGATTTCACCAGCTTCTAGATTTCGTTTCAATCCACCTAATGTTGATGCACAGAAAGTACATCCAATTCGGCAGCCGACCTGTGTTGTTACACACACAGAATTCCCGTATTCGTGCCTCATAAGGACTGTTTCAATGGAGTAACCATCATGTAGTTCAAATAAAAACTTAATCGTCCCATCTGATGATTGTTGTTGAATTAGCGTGTTTAGTGTGGTTAGTGAATAATGCTCTTCTAACGTTTCACGTAAAGTTTTTGACAGATTAGACATGTCCTCAAAACTCGTCACTCTCTTTTTGTATAACCAATCAAAGATTTGTTCGGCACGAAATGCCTTTTCATTATGTTCTACTAACCATGCTTTTAAATCGTGTAACTCTATTGAGTAAATGGATGGTTTCTGTACGGATGTTTGTTCTTTTTCAATAGTTGTCTGTTCCATTTCTTTATACCTTCTTCCTTAAACTTGCAATATAAAATCCATCTGAACCAAAATCTTGAGGGAAAATCTGAAGCTGAAAGTCCGTCATAAGTGGCTGAATGGCCTTAGGCATCCTCTCAATAACCGAAAGGTCTCCTTCAAATTCTGTATGCTTTTGTAAAAATGCTGCCACTACCTCTTCATTTTCAGAGCGATCAATTGTACACGTACTGTACACCAACGTTCCACCGGGCTTTAAAAGTGGAGTAACAGAATCTAATAACTGCAATTGAATGCTCTGAAGACGATGTAAATCCTCTTCTTTTTTTGTGTATTTCATATCTGGCTTTCTTCTCATTACACCAAGACCAGAGCACGGGGCATCAAGCAAAATCCGATCAAACATTTTACCCTCAAACTCTTCAAGTACTTTACGACTATCCATTGCTTTGGTTTCTATATTTTTCAATCCAAGTCGGGTAGCATTTTCATTAATCAACTTCACTTTATGCTCATGAAGATCCAGTGAAACAACTTGTCCTGTTTCTTCTAGCTTTTCGGCGATATGAGTGGACTTTCCACCAGGAGCTGCGCACGCATCTAAAATCGTTTCATTTTTTTCGATTCCTAATGCATATGCTACAAGCATGGAACTTTCATCCTGAATTGTAATCAATCCTTCTTTAAAGCTTTCCGAATGAGCAAGATTTCCTCTTAAGCATTTAATTGCCTCAGGAACAACCACACTTTCCTCGACTTGAAAGCCTTCATCTGAAAGCCTTTTGATACAAGCTTCTCTGGTGATTTTATTTGTATTAATACGTGCAGTTTGCATTGGTGCAGTTAAATTGATCTCACACATCTCTTTGGCTTTATTATACCCAAATTGTTCGGTCCATCTTCTAACAAGCCAAGTAGGATGACTAGTTTCTATGGATAATCGCTCGACTTCATCCTTAATCTCATTGACATCTCGAGTACCTTCACGTTGCAAAGACCGAAGAACACCGTTAACCATACCTGATATCCCTTTATGCCCCCTCTTTTTAGCAATTTCCACTGCCTCATGAATGGCTGCACGATCAGGTATTTTATCTAAATAGAGCATTTGATATAAAGTCATTCGCAGTAGCTGCTTCACCCAGTTTTCAAGCTTTTTGGGATTTTTAATAAATGGCTCTAAGTAATAATCAAGAGTCATTTTTCTTTGTAACGTTCCGTAGGTTAATTCTGTTAACAATCCAATATCCTTCGATGCAATTTGATTTTTTTTAATCACATTATTTAAAAGAAGATTGCTATATGATTGATTTTTTTCGATTTGCTCTAGAATAGCTACAACACTTTCTCGGACATTTGTTTTTTCTGTCATTCGCTAACTCCTATACGATCGCCAACCTTCAAAAACGAACCTGCCCCTCGTAAAAACTGATCGGCTGTCATTTTCTTTTTACCAGAAGGCTGGAGCTCAAGCACTTTAATCGCTGTATCATTGCCAGTTGCAACAACAAATCCATCTTCTTCGATTGCAATAATTTCTCCTGGAACTGCCTTTTTCACTGCCTTTACTTTTGTCGCCCACCATAGCTTCATCACTGAATCTGAAAGGTGGGTGTATGCAACTGGCCATGGGTTCATGCCCCTGATATGGTTGTATATTTCTTCGCCTGTTTTAGACCAAACAATTTTCTCTTCCTCGCGCTTTATATTATACGCAAATGTTGCTTCCTTCTCATTTTGGGGAATTGGTTCTAGCTCCCCTTTAATCAGTCTTGGCAAAGTGTCTAACAATAACTTAGAACCCGCCTCACTCAGCTTATCATGCAAAGATCCAACCGTATCTACTTCTGTTATTTCTACTTCTACTTGCGTTAATATATCACCTGCATCAAGCTTTTCTGCCATATACATGATTGTAATTCCGGTTTTCTCTTTTCCTTGAATAATGGAGTAATGAATGGGAGCCCCTCCACGCAATTCTGGTAACAGAGAGGCATGAACATTAATGCATCCGAGAGGTGGCGCTTCTAGTAGCTCCTTCGGGAGGATTTGTCCGAACGCTGCCGTTACGACTAAGTCAGGCTTTAGGCTTAATACTTGATCCAAGTCCTCTCTTACACGAATCTTTTCAGGTTGAAGAACCGGAATACCATGCTTTTCCGCTTCCACTTTTACAGGAGGCGGAGTAAGTACTCTTTTTCTTCCAACTGGGCGATCTGGTTGAGTAACTACACCGATCACTTCGTATCCTGCTTCAATTACACTTTTTAAAACGGGAACAGAAAAATCAGGAGTACCCATAAATACTATTTTCGTCATTCGCTTTCGACTCCCTCTAACTCTTCTTCAGATAAATACCTTGTTACTTTGGAGGTAAATAGAATTCCATGCAGATGATCGATTTCATGAAGAATCGCACGTGCTAAAAAATCTTCTGCTTCGATCACGAACGCTTTTCCTTTTCGATCTCGAGCTTTCACCTTTACAAAGTACGGTCTTGTTACCTCTCCGTAAACTCCAGGGAAACTAAGACAACCTTCCGGACCTGTTTGTTCGCCGGACACTTCTAATATTTCAGGGTTAATGAGTTCAATCGTCCCCGACTCATCGTCTATATCAACGATGGCAATTTGTCTTGCTATGCCTATTTGAGGGGCTGCAAGACCAACCCCATCGAATTCAATCATCGTATCGTACATATCGTTTAGTAGCTTTTCTAATTTTTTATCAAATACCGTTACTCTCTCACATTCTTGCTCTAGTACCTCTGCAGGATGAGTAACTAGCTTCTTTACCGTCAAAATACTTCCTCCGATTTTTTCATATTTATCACTATTCTCTACGAAAACAACCTGCTTCATAACCAACTACATGAGAATATAAGGATTCACGTCTGTAGATATGGTTAACCCGGTTGTTGCAGATTCATGCTGATATTGATCAAGTACAGTTTTAATAGCACGACCTAACTGTGGCTCACGTTTGTATTTTATCAAACATTGGTATCTATATCTATTTTTGATTCGAGGAATTGGTGAGGCAACAGGCCCTAGAACAATCGCTTCTTTAGAAAGACTATTCCGAATGTATCCGGTAATCTTCTCGGTCACCGACACCACCTTCATCAAATTCTCATGGCTAACCGTGATCAGTGATAAATAATAGAAAGGGGGATAATGATGAAGCTTTCTAATTTGCATTTCCCTTTCATAATACAAATCATAATCCTGTTGGGCTGCAAACTGAATACTGTAATGTTCAGGAGTATAGGTTTGTACAATTACTTCCCCTGTTAGCTCATGTCTTCCGGCTCTTCCACTTACCTGTGTAAGCAGCTGAAAGGTTTTCTCAGATGAACGGAAATCAGGGATATGCAGCATCGTATCAGCTGAAAGAACTCCAACTAGTGTTATCTTTGGAAAATCTAATCCTTTTGCAATCATTTGAGTTCCTAACAGAATATCTGCTTTTCCTTCACCAAAATCAGTTAACAGCTTTTCATGCGCCCCTTTTTTGGAAGTCGTATCCACATCCATTCGGATCACTCTTGCCTCTGGTAACACTTTGCCAAGTTCTTCTTCAATCTTCTGAGTACCTGTCCCAAAATAACGAATATACTCTGATTGGCATTCTGGACATTCGGTTGGAACAAAGGATTCATAGCCACAATAATGACACTTCATTCTCTCGCTAAATCGATGATAAGTTAACGAAATATCGCAATCTGGACAGTTAACAACATACCCGCAATCTCTACACATCACAAAGGAGGAATGTCCTCGTTTGTTTAGAAACAATACTGTTTGCTCCTGCTTTTCAAGTCTATCTTTCAGTTTTTCCATTAATACCCTCGAAAACATGGAGCGATTTCCTTCGCGAAGCTCTTCTCTCATATCCACGACTTCAACATGAGGCATTGGACCACTATTCATCCGGCTCGGCAATGATAAAAGCTCATACACACCTTTTTTTGCGCGAGCAAAGGATTCAAGTGCTGGAGTTGCACTTCCGAGTACAACCGGACAGCCATACTTTTTGGCACGTTGAATCGCAACGTCTCTTGCATGGTATCTAGGATTTTCTTCTTGCTTATAACTGGTTTCATGCTCTTCATCAATGATAATAATTCCGAGATTTTCAAAGGGAGCAAAAATGGCAGACCTTGCACCTACAACCACTTTTACTTCTTTTCTTTGAATCTTGCGCCACTCATCGTATTTTTCCCCTGTTGAAAGTCCGCTGTGCATGACAGCCACTTCATCTCCGAATCTCCCTTTAAATCGTTTCACCATTTGTGGAGTTAAGGCGATTTCAGGGACGAGAACGATCGCTTCCTTTCCTTTTTCTAACACTCGTTGAATCGATTGTAAATAGACTTCCGTTTTTCCACTACCTGTTACCCCATAAAGTAAAAACACTCGATGAAGATCTTCTTCAATGGTTTGTAAAACGGGGGTAATAGCTATCGTCTGCTCAGGGGTTAATGGTAAAGCTTGTGTCCGTTCAAATACACGATTTTCGTAAGGATCTCGGTACACTTCTACTTCTTCTTCCCTTAACATCCCTTTATTAACGAGACCCTTTATAGCAGATGAAGAGGTGTTTAGTAAGTTCATTAAATGTTGTAGAGGAACTGGATCTGGGTTCGCTAGGAAATACTCTATAATTTCCCTTTGCTTCGTTGCCTGAATGGATAATAGCTTGAGTGAATCAGATAGCTCGTCTCCATTCACATGTGGCATAACATACTTGCGCTTTTTCTTATTTACCCGTTCCTTTACTTCATATATAAATTCAACATGACCACTAGCTATTTCTTTTTGTAATACCTTCCATACACCCTTTTCAATCGTTTCAAACGGTACAGTATGACTTTTCTCGAATACTTTTTGTAGGGTCTGTGGCAACAGATTCAAATCAGTCGTCAGGCGGATTTTTTTTTCGTATTTCGCTTTTAGTGCCGCCGGTAGCATCACCTGATAAGCAGAAATTCGATAACAAAGAGTTTCTTCAGATAACCAATCCCCAAGCTGTATAAGTTCTTCATTTAATACCGGAACAATATCCATTGGAGCAATAATATCTCTAAGCTTTTCGAACTCTGAGCTAAGCTGAATAGAAATGACAAACCCTTGAATTTTCCGAGGTCCAAACGGAACAACCACCCTCATCCCAAGGGTAATAACCCCTTCTAAATGCTCAGGAATTCGATAATCAAACGGTCTGTCGGTTTGCTTAGCTGGAACATCTACAATCACACTCGCAATCATTCAGCTTCCTCTTTTGGTAGGAGCTTTAAAGCCTCTAAAAGGAGGGTTTTTGCCGCTTCTTGCTTTGTCATTAATGGTAACGAGATAGAATGACCATCTCGCTTGTAAATCGTTATTTTATTTGTATCTGTCCCAAATCCAGATCCTTCTTCTGAAACATTGTTGGCCACGATCATATCAGCATTTTTTTTCTCAAGCTTTCTCAATGCATACTCTTCTACATGATCCGTCTCAGCAGCGAAACCAACTAATACTTGGTGCTTTTTGATTTTTCCAAGCTCAAATAAAATGTCCTTGGTTCTTTCTAATGTGATACTTTCATTGCCTTCCTGCTTTTTAATTTTACGATCAGATACGGTTTTTGGCTTATAATCAGCAACCGCAGCCGTTTTTACAACTAAATCACTAGATTCATATTGGGCGATGGTCGCATCAAGCATATCCTGCGCACTTTCCACATGGATAACCTTAACTCCCAGTGGTGGCTTTATGGAAACAGGGCCTGTTATGAGAGTAACCTCCGCTCCAAGATTCCTAGCTTGTTCTGCAATGGCATACCCCATTTTTCCGGACGAATAATTCGTAATATATCGGACAGGATCTATTTTTTCTCGAGTTGGACCAGCTGTTACAACTACCTTTTTTCTCTTTAAAGGAGTATTCATAGGTTGGAAAAATTCAGCAATTTTTTCTACAATCGTCTCAGGCTCTTCCATTCTGCCTTTCCCCACATAGCCACATGCTAAATAACCCTCACCAGGCTCGATAAAACCATATCCGTAGCTTCGTATTGTTTCTAAATTCTTTCTTACTGCAGGATGGTCATACATATGAACGTTCATTGCAGGGGCGATCCATACAGGAGATGTAGCAGCCAGTAAGGTCGTAGTAATCATATTATCAGCAATTCCATTCGCTAGCTTACCAAGGAGATTCGCTGTTGCCGGAGCAACAACAATTAAATCTGCCCAATCAGCCAAATCAATATGGGCAATCACTTTTGAATTCTTTTCATCAAACGTGTCTATATGTACATCGTTTCTTGAAAGTGCCTGAAAGGTTAAGGGTGTCACAAATTTTGAAGCCGAATCACTTAGAATGACCTTTACTTCAAGCCCAGCTTGGGTGAGTTTGCTTGTTAAAGCTGCCGCTTTAAAAACCGCAATTCCCCCAGTAACACATAGTAAAATCTTCTTTCCTCTCACAGAAAAAACCTCCGTTCGATAAACATCTTTCTTCCATTATGCAAGAACCTAACCTCATTTGCATCTTTAAAACAAAAAACAACCTAAAATTTAGGTTGTTCCCCGTTTTTATTCAGCTGATTCGTCTTTTACGATACGGTAAGTAAGCTTATCGGCATGAATTTCTTCTAAAGCTTTTCCAACCTGCTTATGAGAAACATACTTATCTAAGTGCAGGTTTTCTCCTTGTTGTAGCTTTCGTGCTCTTTTTGCAGCAACCGAAACTAGTGAATACTTTGAGTCAATTTTTGTCATTAATGAATCAATTGATGGATATAACATGGATTAATCTACCTCCAAAATTCTTCTATATCTAGGTTCTACTCGTTCACGACGTAAATGCTCGGCAACGACGATTGCTTTAATTCTCTCAACAGCTCTGTCGACTTGGTCGTTTTCCACAACATAATCATACAAATGCATCATTTCTAATTCTTCTCGTGCTGCATTCATTCGATTGTTGATTACATCCTCAGTTTCCGTACCACGTGTGACAATCCGGTTTTTCAACTCAGATAAACTTGGCGGAACGAGGAAAATAAAAAGTCCATCCGGAAACTTCTTTCTAACCTGTCTCGCACCTTGTACTTCAATTTCCAAGAATACGTCTTTTCCACTATCTAATGTTTGTCTGACGTAATCAACGGGTGTACCGTAGTAATTGTCCACAAATTCGGCATACTCAAGTAGCTTTTCCTCTTTTATAAGTTGTTCAAATTCTTCTCTAGACTTAAAGAAGTAATCAACTCCATCAACTTCCCCTTCTCTTGGAGCACGGGTAGTCATTGAAATAGAGTATTCAAAGGCGGTATCAGGCTGTGAAAATACCTCTTTCCTTACCGTACCTTTTCCTACTCCAGAGGGTCCAGATAATACAATTAATAACCCTTTTTCTTGCATGAATCTTTTCCTACCCTTCATCAATAATATCATCTTTATCATTTAAACGGGCCGCAACCGTTTCTGGCTGTACCGCAGAAAGAATAACATGGTCACTATCCATTACAATTACTGCACGAGTTCTTCTTCCATATGTAGCATCTATTAACGAACCACGATCCCTAGCATCTTGAATAATTCTTTTTATCGGAGCTGATTCGGGACTAACGATAGAAATAATTCGATTCGCAGAAACGATGTTTCCAAAACCGATATTTATTAGTTTAATTGACATGATTGTCCTCCAATCATAAGAATTATTTTTACCTTCCTAAAGCTTTTCTAAACCAAGAGCTATTCAATATTTTGAATCTGCTCCTTAATCTTTTCAATCAAGCTTTTTAACTCCACCACTTCGGCAGCGATTTTTGCATCATTTGCCTTTGATCCAATTGTATTTGTTTCCCTATTCATCTCTTGTACAAGGAAATCAAGCTTTCTTCCAACAGGCTCCTGATCATTTAGGAAGGTATGAAATTGAACAACATGACTATCGAGTCTTGTGAGCTCTTCATTGATATCTGCTTTATCTGCAAAAATAGCAATTTCAGTCACGATTCTCGCTTCATCCAACTGCAGATCTACATATTCTTGAATTCTCTTTTTTAATCGATTCGCATATTGTAGAACAACTGTAGGAGCATATTGTCTAAGCGCTTGGACAGTCGATTGTATCTTTTCAATATGTGAGCGGATATCCTGTTGCAATGCCTTCCCTTCCACTTCACGCATATTCACACAATTTTGAACAGCCTCTAAGCTTGCATCTAACACAAGCTCTTCAATACTCTCAGTGCCAGATTCTTGCTCTTCAATACTAAATATCTCGTCACGATTAAGTATATCCTTTAATGAAACATCTTCATTAATTTGAAAACGTTTTTGAATTTCCTTTATGTACTGAAGATAGTCTTCTAAGAGACTCCAATCGACTAAGAGTTTTCGATCTGTAAGTCCTTCACCTTCTATGATAATGAAGACCTCAATTCTTCCTCTTTTTATGTATTCATTTAGCGTCTTTTTAAGCTTATCCTCGAAGTTAGAAATACTTCTAGGTATTCGGAAGTGATATTCGGCAAATCGGTGATTCACCGTTTTAACCTCAACAGTTACCTTGATATGTTCGTTGCTACGGATGCTCCTACCAAAGCCTGTCATGCTTTTTACCAAACCCAACACCCCATAACTTTCCTGAGTATAGAAAAAGGTAATAGAGCTTTCTCTATCACCTTTTGGATTATAACATACTTTATTTATTTTTACTTGCCAAAAATGAACCTGCTAGTAAAAAAGTTGGGATGGACGCAAAACCAATGACTAATAACCAATCGCGAAGAGCAAGTGGAACGGTATGGAAGATTGGTTGTAGTGGCGGATAGTACATAACTACTAGCATTAAAGCTAATGAGGAAATAACCGCCCATACAAGATACATGTTTCCAAATGGATTTCTTGAGAAAACTGATTTTTCACTGCGGCAATCGAAAACATGAATCAGTTGGGCTAAAACAAGAGTAGCAAAAGCAACTGTTTGAGCATGGATTAAATCATCGGGATTTTCATTATACGAAATGATGAACGCAAGCAAAGTAGAAATTCCAATTAAAAAACCTCGTGAGATAACCTTCCAGCCTAACCCTCTTGCAAAAACTCCTTCTTTAGGACTCCGCGGACCACGCTTCATCACATTTTCCTCTGGCTGATCAAGACCTAGCGCCATTGCTGGTAATCCATCCGTTACTAGGTTGACCCAAAGAATTTGAATCGGCACTAGAGGCAGTGGGAGTGCAAGCAACATGGCAAACAGCATCACTAATATTTCACCAACATTGGAAGCAAGCAGATAACGAATGAATTTACGAATGTTCTCGTAAATATTCCTTCCTTCCTTAATCGCTGCTTTAATCGTTGCAAAATTATCATCGAGAAGAACTAATGCAGATGCTTCTTTCGCTACATCTGTACCGGTAATTCCCATTGCAACACCAATGTCTGCTGCCTTAATAGCCGGCGCATCATTGACCCCATCACCAGTCATCGCGACGATATGACCTCTACTTTGTAATGCTTTTACAATCTTCAACTTATGTTCTGGAGAAACACGTGCGAATACTGAAACATCATCCACAACTTCTTCTAGTTCTTCTACGGACATTTCATTTAGTGCATGACCATCTAGCACCTTACTTTTTGGTGTTAAAATACCTAGCTGTTTGGCAATCGCCTTCGCTGTAATGATATGATCTCCGGTGATCATGACGGTCTTAATGCCTGCTTCTTTACATTCTTTTACTGCATGCTTCACTTCTGGACGAGGTGGATCAATCATCCCTTGTAACCCGATAAAAGTGAGATCCTTCTCTGCTTCTCTTTCATCAAGGATGAGCGTTCCAGGTGATACCTCTCGGTAAGCAATCGCTATCGTTCGTAATGCTTGAGATGCTAACCCTTCAATGGCATCCTTTACCTTTTCCTCCATGTCACGAGACATAAACTGTCGACGATTTTCCCAGAGGATTGATTCACTTTTTGAAATTAACACGTCTGGGGCACCCTTTGTGACAATAAATTGTCTTCCGTTCGTATCCTTCACAACAACACTCATCATTTTCCGGGCTGAATCAAACGGAAATTCTTTTACTAACTCATATTGCTTGTGAAGTTGGTCTCTTGTAAATCCTGCTTTTAGTGCAGATACGAGAAGCGCGCCTTCTGTAGGGTCTCCATCAATAACATACTCACTGCCCTTTTGAGTGATTTCTGCATGGTTACAGAGCATACCAAACATTAACATTTGCTGAAGTGCTTTCTCTTCTTTTATGGAAACCTTATGATCTCCCCGATAGAATTCGCCTCTTGGCTCATATCCAACTCCACCAACTTGGGAAACCTCTCCCCCGCTCCATAAATGGGTAACGGTCATTTTATTCTGTGTCATCGTTCCGGTTTTATCAGAGCAAATAACAGAAGCACAACCTAATGTTTCAACAGCGGGAAGCTTACGAACAATGGCTTTTTGCTTTATCATTCGTTGAACTCCAAGGGATAAAGCAACTGTTACAATTGCAGGTAGCCCCTCAGGAATCGCTGCTACTGCTAGAGATACCCCAGCTAAAAACATTGTATATAAATCGTGCCCGCCAAATACCCCTGCAATCACAACTAATACAGTTAAAAGAAGGGCTGCTGTAATTAAAATTTTTCCTAATTGCTCTAATCTTCTCTGGAGAGGTGTTTCCATTGTTTCCGCATTTTGCAGTAAGTCAGCAATTTGTCCCATCGCTGTTTTCATTCCGGTTCCAACGACAACTCCCACACCGCTTCCCCTCGTGATCATCGTCCCCATAAAGGCCATGTTTTGCATATCACCAAGACCAAGGTTTTCTTCTTGCAATTTGTTATCTGTTTTTTGTACAGGTAACGATTCTCCCGTTAATGCTGACTCCTCAATTTCTAAACTATTGGTTTCTATTAATCTCACATCTGCCCCGATGCGGTCGCCACTTGTAAATCGTAAAATGTCTCCTGGTACGACTTCTCTTGAAGCAATTTTAATCCAGTTCCCGTCTCTTAAGACGTATACTTGTGGTGCTGATAACTCCTTTAGTGCCTGAAGAGAACGTTCAGCTTTACGCTCTTGGAAAAAACCTAAAAATCCGTTGATAATGACAATCGCGATGATAGCAATCGCATCTATATACTCACCCAACAGTCCCGAAATTAACGTCGCTGCTAATAAAACAAGAACCATGAAGTCTTTGAATTGACTAAAGAATAAGATTAAAGCAGACTGCTTTTCTCCTTCTTCTAGCTCGTTGAATCCATGTTGTTTTATTCGATTTACTGCATCAGCCTCAGATAATCCGACCATGTAATCAGTATTTAAGGCTTTTTCTACTTCCTTTTTATCCATTCCATGGAATTTCATCCGGCAATCCCTTCCTCCTTTTGATTAGGCTCTTTTCGTTCACTTGTTTGCTATAGGAACAAGAAAAAACCGGAATTAACGTTTTTTCTATCCCTCTACATACTGAATCAGGATGTTTAGACTCCATTCTGAGGAAAAGAGCACGAAACGTAATTAGATTCGTGGAACTCACTTAGTACGTAAAACAACAAGCAATGCGAAAACTGCCACTAGTCTACAGAGTTGTCCCAACTCACTCTAAACTAAGCTTATTCAGCCTCGTCCAAAAAAATGATATAATTATTACAAAAGTGGAAGCGACGCTTTTTTTTGAAATGCAACTTATAGAAAAGGATGTTTCTTATGTCATTTGACGGACTGTTTACGCGTGCTATCACGAAGGAGCTTTCTGAGGCTTTACGTGGTGGACGTATTAATAAAATTCATCAGCCATTCAAAAATGAAATCGTGCTGGTTATTCGAGCGGGCGGAAAGAACCATAAGCTTTTGCTTTCTGTCCATCCTAGTTACGCGAGGGCACAAATTACCAAAGAGTCTTATGAAAATCCAAATGAGCCTCCAATGTTTTGCATGTTATTAAGAAAGCATTTAGAAGGATACATATTAGAGGATATTCATCAGGTTGGACTTGAAAGAATGATTGTTTTGGATGTGAAGGGAAGAAACGAACTCGGTGATCTGTCGAGCAAACAACTCGTTATTGAAATTATGGGACGCCATAGCAATATTATCTTAATTGATAAAACACGAAACATGATTTTAGACAGCATCAAGCACGTCTCATATGCTCTTAACAGCCATCGTGCCATTCTACCTGGTCAGGAGTACAAACTTCCTCCTGCTCAAAACAAATATAATCCTCTTGAGGCAACAGAGGAGGATGTGTTAAAGAGAGTGGACTTTAATGCAGGAAAAATGGATAAGCAGTTGGTTGAACAATTTGCTGGTTTATCTCCTTTATTAGCAAGAGAAATCGTCTATGAAGCAGGCATTGTTAACCGGAATACCTTACCCAAAGCTTTTATTAATCGCATGGAAAAAATTCAAACCCATCAATATGAGCCATCAATTATGAGTGCTCACGGAAAAGAAATGTTTTACCTTTTCCCGATGACTCATACATCAGGTGAAGTTCAGACGTTTTCTAATATGAGCGATATGCTCGACCGTTTTTATTTTGGGAAAGCCGAAAGAGACCGTGTGAAGCAGCAAGGAAATGATCTGGAACGATTGATTATTAATGAACGTGATAAAAACAAGAAGAAAATCGATAAGCTTCATAAAACATTGGTAGATGCACAAAATGCAGAGGAGTTTCAATTATTTGGGGAGTTATTAACCGCCAATCTCTATGCTGTTGAAAAAGGTATGACATCCGTCGAGGTTATTAATTATTATGATGAGAATGCTGGAATGGTTACCATTCCACTCGATCCACAGAAGTCACCATCAGACAATGCGCAGCGATACTTTACAAAGTATCAAAAAGCAAAAACAGCACGTAGAATTGTTCAAGAACAAATTGAAAAAGCAAACGAGGAAGTGCTGTATTTTGAGACATTAATTCAACAAATGGAGACCGCCTCTATCAAAGATATTGAGGAAATCCGTCAAGAGTTAATTGAAGAAGGATATATTCGTGACCGACACAAAAATAAATCAAAAAAGCAAATTGTAGCAAAGCCAGTGCTTGATCAATATGTATCCTCCGACGGAACAGACATCCTCGTAGGAAAAAACAATAAGCAAAACGATTATTTAACAAACAAAGTAGCTAGTCGTGACGATATATGGCTTCATACTAAGGATATTCCTGGGTCACATGTTGTCATTCGAAGCAAAACTCCAAGTGATAGTACCATTTTAGAAGCAGCCAATATCGCTTCCTACTTTAGTAAAGCACGAAACTCAAGCTCGGTTCCCGTTGACTTCACACAAGTTAGACATGTAAAAAAACCAAATGGAGCAAAACCAGGCTTCGTCATATATGACAATCAACAAACAGTATATGTCACACCTGACGAAAACCTTATTATCCAGTTAAAAAAATAAAAAAGGGTGTCAGACACCCCAAATGGACAGATTTACTACTTTTGTCCGTCTGGGGTGGACACTCTTTTTTCTTCATTTTATTATGCTTTTACCACCGGTTTCCAAGCTGTTGGGTCTTGGCTCCAGCTACGAAGACTAGCTACTGCATCTTCTTCGATTTTTCCAGCCGCTAATGCTACATCTACTAATGTTGAGAAATCCGTAAGTGAATATGTCTTTATGTTTGCTTCCTCTAATAGCTTTTTCCCTTTTTCCAGTTCATACGTAAAGATAGAAACGACTCCTAATACTTCACAACCCGCTTCTCTTAATGCATCAACTGCTGTAATTACGCTACCGCCTGTTGAGATTAAGTCTTCCACTACTACTACTTTTTGTCCTGCAACGACACGACCTTCTATCTGATTTCCTTTGCCATGCCCTTTAGCTGATGAACGGACATAGCTCATCGGTAAATCAAGTAATTCACTTACCCATGCTGCATGAGGAATTCCAGCAGTTGCTGTTCCAGCTACCATTTCTGTGTCAGGGAAGTGCTTAAGTATAAGTGCCTTGAGTCCAGCTGCAATCTCTCTTCTTGCTTCAGGAAAAGATAAAGTAAGTCTGTTATCACAATAAATAGGTGATTTAATTCCTGATGTCCAAGTAAAAGGATCGTTCGGTTGTAACGAGACTGCTCCGATTTCTAAAAGTGTGTTAGCTATTTTTTGTTTCATATACTTTTCCCTCCCAAGCGTTTTTGTAAAGCTGATAAGCTAGTACCGGATCTTCGGCTCTTGTAATGGAGCGACCTACAACAATCATAGAAACACCTGCGTTCCTAGCAAACTCAGGAGTGGCTACTCTCTTTTGGTCACCAACTGACTCCGAACTCATCCGAATTCCCGGTGTAACCGTTAAGAAGTGTTCACCTAATTGTTCGCGGATGAGCTTCACTTCATTTGAAGAGCAAACCACACCATCAAGTCCTGCATCCTTCGTTACCTTTGCATAATGAAGAACGGATTGTTCGAGGCTCACTGAAATTAATTGTTCACCCTTCATTTGTTCTTCTGATGTACTTGTTAACTGTGTTACTGCGATGATGCTTGGTCTTTTCGCACCTGAAGCCGTTCCAGCCTCAAGTCCTTCTACAGCTGCCATCATCATTTCTTTTCCGCCTGCCGCATGAACATTCACTAAGTCACAGCCTAGGCTAGCTAGATTTCTCATGGCCCGACCTACTGTATTTGGAATATCGTGCAATTTTAAATCTAAGAAAATATCATGACCCATTTCCTTTAGTTCTTTAACCATAGCAGGTCCTTCTTTATAGAAAAGCTCCATGCCAACTTTAACGAATAGTTGCTCGTTAGTAAATTTCTTTAAAAAACCGTACACATCATTTTTATCTGGAAAATCAAGCGCGATGATTAGCGAATTTTTCATTCTTTTTCCAGCTCCTTCCCGTACATTCTGAAATATGATCAAATCCAAGTTCATTTAATAACGATGGAAGTTGTTCAATGATTTTCGGACATACAAGCGGATCCACAAAATTAGCTGTACCAACTGCTACTGCGCTCGCTCCGGCATAAAAAAATTCAATCACATCTTCTGCCGATTGAACGCCACCCATCCCGATAATAGGAATATTTACGTGCTGACTTACCTCATAAATCATTCGAATCGCAACCGGTTTAATAGCTGGGCCTGAAAGTCCACCTGTATTATTAGCGAGCACAGGCTTACCTGTCTTCAAATCAAGCCTCATGCCAATTAAAGTATTTATCATGGTTAAACCGTCCGCACCGCCTGCCTCAACAGCCTTTGCCATCTCAACGATATTCGATACATTCGGTGAAAGCTTGACATAAACAGGTACACTTGATACCTCTTTCACCTTCTTCGTTAATTCCTTTGCTACTTCAGGAATCGTTCCAAAAGCAATACCACCTGTTTTTACATTTGGGCAAGAGATATTCAGTTCAAGAGCATGAACATTACTTACCTTTGAAATTTCACGTGCAACTTCAATATAGTCCTCTTCAAGTGAGCCAGCTACATTTGCGATGATCGGAACATCAAATTGGTCTAACCAAGCTAACTCCTCATCAATCACCTTTTTAAGGCCAGGATTTTGTAAACCAATCGCATTTAACATCCCAGCAGTTGTCTCTGCTACCCGTGGAGTTGGATTCCCAAACCGAGGTTCTACGGTTGTTGCTTTAATCATGATGGAGCCTAATGTACTTAAATCATAAAACTGACTATACTCTCTACCGAATCCAAAGCATCCTGACGCAGGCATGATTGGGTTTTTTAATTGTAAACCAGGTAGGTTCACCGCTAATTGACTCATATAAGAACCTCCCCTCCTTTAAACACTGGCCCATCCGTACAAACCTTTTTATACGCATATCCTGTAGGATCTTCCTGTGTTCTACATACGCAGGCAAAGCAAGCACCAATTCCACAGCCCATTCGCTCTTCAAGAGAAAGGTATACTTTTTTCTCTGGATAAGCGGCCTCTAATGCTCGTAACATCGGGGTAGGACCACATGTGTACAATGTATCAAATGAAAGATTCTGTGCGGAGATCACATCCGTTACAAATCCTTTCTCCCCATGAGTTCCATCAACCGTTACGATATACGTATCACCTAATTCAGCAAATTTCTCCTCGTAAAATACCGCATCCTTTGTTGCAAAGCCTAACACATGAATGACATTCACATTTCGCATCTTTAGCCTTAGAGATAATTCATATAGTGGAGGCACACCAATTCCACCACCTACTAAAAGGGCGGTTGATCCAGCCTTTGCTTCCTCTACAGGAAATCCATTTCCTAATGGCCCTAGAACGTCTATAACATCTCCGACTTTTTTCTGTGCAAGCAGCTTTGTTCCAGTACCTTCTGCCCGGAAAATCATCGTAAACATGTCATTTGCTTGGTCGATTTTTGCAATACTAATTGGTCTACGCAAAAGTGGATCTACACTATCACTAACTTTTAGATGTACAAATTGACCTGGTTCATTCATCTGTTGGACGAGCTCACCCTTAAGGGTGAGCTCAAATATATTGTGAGCTATTTCTTGATTGGAAAGTACGATACATTCCTCATTACGAATCATAGTAGTACTGCCTCCCTGCTGTTTGCGGGACTTTTTTCCATCGCCTCAGCTGAAAAATTCATTGATTCAATTACTCGTAAAATGGCCTCTGCTGTATCTAATGAAGTTAAGCAAGGAACACCGTTTTCAACTGATTCTCTACGAATTCTAAATCCATCACGTTCTGGCTGCTTTCCTTTTGTTAATGTGTTAATGACAAATTGCGCTTGCCCGTTACGGATTACATCAACAATATCCGGATGGCCTCCACCAATCTTCTCAACAACCTTCACTGGAATTCCTTGTTCTTGGAAGAACTTTGCTGTCCCTTCTGTTGCCATTACTTGGAATCCGATTGAGAAGAAGCGCTTTGCGATCCCTAAAGCTTCTTGCTTATCTTTGTCAGCAATCGTCATAAGAACTGAACCAAATCCTTGGATTTTCATTCCTGAAGCAACTAAGCCTTTATATAGTGCTTTTTCAAGCGTATGGTCTTTCCCCATTACCTCACCAGTGGACTTCATTTCTGGTCCTAAAGTAATATCAACTCGTCTTAGCTTAGCAAATGAGAACACAGGTACTTTAACAAATACACCTTGCTTTTCTTCAACCAGTCCTGTCTCATAGCCCTGCTCCTTTAGCGATAATCCAAGAATCGCTTTTGTCGCCAGATTTGCCATTGGTATATTTGTGATTTTACTTAAGAATGGCACCGTACGACTTGAACGAGGATTTACTTCCAACACATACACTTCTTCTTTTGAAACAACGTATTGAATGTTGAAAAGTCCAATGATTCCTAAACCTTTTGCCATACGAATGGTGTAATCAACAAGCTTGTCTTTCACTGCTTGTGATATGCTTTGTGGCGGGTACACAGCGATTGAGTCTCCAGAGTGAACTCCTGCTCTTTCAATATGCTCCATAATCCCTGGAATAATTACTGTTTCACCATCGCAAATCGCATCTACTTCTATTTCTTTTCCAGTTAGGTAACGGTCAATTAATATCGGATGCTCTGGATTAATCTTTACTGCTTCTTTCATGTATTGCAATAACTCAGCTTCTTGGTAAACGATTTGCATTGCTCTACCACCAAGTACATATGATGGACGAACCAAAACCGGATATCCGATTGAGTTAGCAATTACTGCAGCTTCAGCGGCTGTTCTTGCCGTTTTTCCTAACGGTTGAGGAATTCCTAGCTCTTGCAATGCAGCTTCAAAGCGGTCGCGATTTTCTGCACGATCGAGATCATCCAAGCTCGTACCTAGAATCTTAACCCCTCTTTCAACAAGCTTAGAAGCTAAGTTAATCGCTGTTTGTCCACCGAATTGGACAACCACACCAGCTGGTTTTTCTAAATCAATAACATGCATAACATCTTCGATTGTTAAAGGCTCAAAGTAAAGCTTATCAGAGATACTGAAGTCAGTTGATACTGTTTCAGGATTATTATTAATGATGATGGCTTCATATCCAGCCTCTTGAATGGCCCAAACCGCATGAACCGTTGAGTAATCAAATTCAATCCCTTGACCGATTCGGATTGGCCCAGAACCAAGCACAATTACACTTTCACGTTCAGTAACAATCGATTCATTTTCATCTTCATACGTTCCGTAGTAATATGGAGTTTCTGACTCAAACTCAGCAGCGCATGTATCAACCATTTTGTATACAGGAACGATTCCTTTTTCTACTCTCCAGTCATATATAGCGCGCTCGTTTGTAGACCAAAGTTTCGCAAGAGTACTGTCAGCAAAACCTAGCTCCTTTGCTTCTCTCGTGATTTCCTCGTCAAATGGAAGAGCTTGTAACTTTGCTTCGAAATCAACAATCTTAGCAAATTTCGCAAGGAAGAATAAATCAATTTTGCTCCATGCATGGATGGTTTCGATCGTAACGCCACGTCTTAATGCTTCTCCGATATAGAATAGGCGCTCATCTCCAGCTTTACGAATTCGTTTCTCAAGTAACTCATCAGAAATTTCATCTGCTTCGTTTAGTGAGAAGTGGAACACATTCGCTTCAAGTGAACGAATTGCTTTTAATAAAGATTCCTCAAAGGTACGACCAATCGCCATTACTTCACCGGTAGCCTTCATTTGTGTACCTAGTGTACGGTTAGCACTTTCGAACTTATCAAAAGGCCATCTTGGAATTTTTGAAACAATATAATCAAGTGCAGGTTCGAAACTTGCATAGGTTTTTCCTGTTACAGGGTTCATCATTTCATCAAGCGTTAACCCAACCGCGATTTTTGCAGCAAGCTTAGCAATCGGATATCCTGTTGCTTTTGATGCAAGAGCAGAGGATCTACTCACACGAGGATTTACTTCAATGATGTAATAATCATAGCTGTCAGGATCTAATGCCAGCTGTACGTTACATCCACCCTCAATTCCGAGGGCACGGATAATTTTTAATGATGTGTTTCTAAGCATTTGATACTCGCGATCACTTAGCGTTTGACTCGGTGCTACAACAATTGAATCTCCTGTATGAACACCTACTGGATCGATGTTTTCCATATTACAAACAACGATTGCATTGTCATTAGCATCTCTCATCACTTCGTATTCAATTTCTTTAAAGCCAGCAATACTCTTCTCTAATAAACATTGTGTAACTGGGCTATTTTTTAACCCACTTGTTACGGTTTCAACCAATTCCTCTTCGTTATGACAGATGCCTCCACCCGTTCCACCGAGTGTAAACGCTGGACGAACGATAACTGGGTAACCAATTTGTGCAACGAAGTCATATGCTTCTTCAAGGTTATGAATAATTTCACTTTCAGGTACTGGCTCGCCTAAGTCATTCATTAATGTACGGAATAAATCACGATCCTCCGCTTGCTCAATGGCTGAAAGCTTAGTACCTAAGATTTCTACATTACATTCTTCAAGAACTCCAGAGTTAGCTAACTCTACTGCTAGGTTTAATCCTGTTTGTCCTCCAAGTGTTGGGACAAGTGCATCTGGACGTTCTTTTCGGATGATTGTGCTAACGAACTCCAAAGTTAGTGGCTCAATATACACAGCATCTGCCATCGTAGTATCTGTCATAATTGTTGCTGGGTTAGAGTTAACTAAGATAACACGGTACCCTTCTTCTTTTAATGCGATACATGCTTGAGTACCTGCATAATCAAATTCTGCTGCTTGCCCAATGACGATGGGACCTGATCCGATAACTAGTATGCTTTTTATATCTGTACGCTTTGGCATTCGATTGCACCTTCCTCTTTTTCTGTCTCAATCAACTGTAAAAACTGTTCGAATAAATAATTTGCATCCTCTGGTCCAGGTGATGCTTCCGGATGATACTGGACTGTAAATGCTTTTGCTTCTTTATGCTTTAATCCTTCAACCGTACCGTCATTTAAGGCGATATGTGTAACTTCTAGAGAAGTTCCTTGAAGTGATTCTTCTTCAACTGTGTACCCGTGATTTTGTGATGTAAGAGCTACTTTTCCTGTTGCCAAATCCTTTACCGGATGATTCGAACCTCTATGTCCAAATTTCAACTTAACAGTGTTTGCTCCACATGCTAAGGCAAACAACTGATGGCCTAAGCAAATTCCAAACAGTGGAACATGTCCAATTATTTGTTGAATCATTTCAATTGCTTCTGGAACATCCTTAGGGTCTCCAGGTCCATTCGAAAGCATCACTCCGTCTGGCTTCAATCGTTTGATCTCTTCAGCTGTTGTGTTATAAGGAACAACGATTACGTCACAATCACGCTTATTTAATTCGCGTAAAATTCCATGCTTCATTCCAAAATCAACAAGAACGATTCTTCTTCCTCTACCAGGGCTTGCATAAGCAGATTTTGTGGAAACTTGCTTTACTTGATCGTTTCTAAAAGGTGCTTTTAGCCCTTCAAGCACTTCCTCAACACTTGCATCGATCGAACAGATAGCGCCCTTTAGTGCCCCATATTGTCGAATGATTCTTGTAAGCTTTCTTGTATCCACACCTGAAATTCCAGGAATATTCTTTTCTTTTAATAATTCATCTAATGTTTTTTCATTTCTCCAGTTCGATGCAAACTCTGCCGCTTCCTTCACAACCATTCCATGAACAGACGGAGAAATTGATTCAAAATCATCACGATTAATTCCGTAATTTCCAACAAGCGGATACGTAAAGGTAACGATTTGTCCACAGTAAGATGGGTCAGAGAGAATTTCTTGGTAACCAGTCATTCCTGTGTTAAACACGACTTCTCCCATTTTTTCTGTGTCACTTCCAAAAGCTTTTCCGATAAAAACTGTACCGTTTTCTAGAATTAATTGCCTTTTCATACTGTTACATACCCTCTTTTCCATGCGATTTTCCCAGCTGCGATTGTTACTACTGGCCATCCTTTACACTCCCATCCACCAAATGGAGTGTTTCTTCCTTTTGATAAAAAAGTATTTGGATCAATACTTTCTTCTTCTGTTAGATCTACAAGTACTAAATCAGCGACAGCTCCAACCTCAAGCTTTCCATATGGTAAGTCAAATGCCTGAGCCGGCTTCACTGTTAAGAAATCTACTAACTGCTTTTCTGTTAAAATTCCTTTTTCAACAAGATTTGTATATAAAAGTGGGAATGCAGTTTCTAACCCAACGATTCCAAATGGTGCGAGAGCCATTCCCTCTGCTTTTTCTTCAGCTGTATGAGGAGCATGGTCTGTGGCAATAAAATCAATCGTTCCATCAAGGAGACCTTCAATTAATGCCTCACGATCAGCTTTTCCTCTTAGCGGAGGGTTCATTTTATAGTTTGTATCTAATCCTGGAATATCCTCATCACATAATAGTAGATGATGCGGTGTTACTTCTGCAGTTACGCGAATCCCTGCACGCTTAGCGTCACGTACCACACGAACTGATTCTTTCGTACTAATATGGCACACATGGTAATGACAGTTTGCTGCTTCTGCTAATAATACGTCTCTAGCAATATGAACCGATTCACACACAGATGGAATTCCGTTTAACCCATGTTTTTTTGAAAATTCCCCTTCATGTACAGACCCTTTATGAATTAACGTGTTTTCTTCGCAATGTGCTACGATTGGCATATCTACACTTGCCGCAAGCTGCATCGCTTGTAACATCATATCTGCTGATTGGACCCCTACTCCGTCATCTGTGAAGGCGAATGCTCCTTCTTCTTTTAATGCGGCAAAATCAGTCAGTTCCTTTCCTAACTCTCGAATGGTAATCGAAGCATATGGTAGCACTCGAACAGCACCTGTTTCTGCAATTCGGTTATTTAAATTTTGAAGAGTTTCGACTGAATCTGGAACCGGCCTTGTATTAGGCATAGCTGCAATCGTTGTAAATCCTCCACGAGCTGCCGCTAGTGTACCCGTAGCAATCGTTTCTTTCTTCTCTCCCCCTGGTTCACGTAAATGAACATGCAAGTCAACAAACCCAGGAGATACGAGCAATCTTGTTGCATCTATGATCTCTGCATCCTCAGCTTGAAGATCCGGACCAATCGCTGCAATCTTTTCGTCTTTTATTAAAATATCGACTGCCTCTTTTTGTCCTTTATCAGTAAGCCATTGACCATTTTTGATGAGAATTGTCATTGTATTTTCCCCCTTCAGATTGTTGTAATGCTCTTTTTAATACTGCCATACGAACGTAAACGCCATTTTCCATTTGCTTAAAGATTCTCGAACGCTCGCATTCTACTAGACTATCAGCTATTTCTACATCTCTATTTACTGGTGCTGGATGCATAATAATGCTTCCTTGTTTCATTCGTTTTTCTCTATCTACTGTTAATCCAAAAGCTTGGTGATAATCAATTGTTTCTCCACCAACTTGATGTCTTTCGTGTTGGATACGGAGGAGCATGAGCACATCAACAGTTTCTGTTAACGTATCAATATCTTCATACCTTCCATATTGTAAAAGCTCTTGGTCAATCCATTCTTTTGGTCCTGAGAATACGATCTCTGCTCCTAATCGGTGAAGGGCAATCGCATTTGACCTTGCCACACGGCTGTGTATTAGGTCTCCCACAATTCCTATCTTAAGGCCTTGAAAATGTCCATATTCTTCGTAAATCGTTAGTAAGTCGAGCAACGATTGAGTTGGATGATGACCACATCCATCTCCAGCGTTAATTATTTTAACGTTTGTTTTGCCAACTAGCTGCTTGAAGTACTCATCTTCTGTGTGGCGAATGACCACTGCCTGCACCCCTATGGATTCTAAAGTTCGAACCGTATCATAAAGTGTTTCTCCTTTAGTAATACTTGATGAGTGTGTTTCAAATGGAATAATGTTTAAGCCCAGTCTTCTTTCAGCAATTTCAAAACTACATTTTGTTCTAGTGCTCGGTTCAAAAAACAAGTTTGCAACAAAGGAAGATTGATTAGGCTGCCACGCAGCTCCCTCAGAAAATTTTTTCGCCTCTGCAAGGATGTCGTATATCTCGGTAACGGAAAGCTCTGAAGTAGTAAGCAGATTCATGATCAAAACACTCCTTTTGTGGTTTATGTAGAAAAATAGCACCCTGACTACTTTGCCAGGGTGCTATGCAGATAGGCAGAAGCAGAACACACCAGATTAAGGTATCTCCACTTCTCCTATGCACCCTTACAAGCCTCTCTGGACTTTTTTAAAAGGTGAAACTATGCTACTTCATTTTCATTATCACTTTCAAACATATCTTCGGCAGCTTCTGGTCTACCAGGAAGGATTAAATTAATCAGTATCCCTAAGATCGCTGCTAATGCCATCCCATGAATTTCAAACCCTTCTGATACTTTAATTACTGCTCCTCCAATACCTACCACTAAGATTACTGATGAAATTACAAGGTTTCGCTTGTCTCCGAAGTCGATTTTGCTATCAACAAGCATACGTAATCCTGATGATGCGATTATTCCGAATAGTAGGATGGAAACTCCACCCATTACTGGAGTTGGGATTGAACTTATTAGTGCTGTTACTTTACCGATGAATCCAAATACGGTTGCAACGACTGCTGCTCCAAGAAGTACATATACGCTATATACTCTTGTAATGGCTAATACTCCGATGTTTTCTCCATATGTTGTCTTCGGAGGTCCACCGATTAGTGCAGAGATCATCGTTGCTGTTCCATCTCCTAAAATCGAACGGTGTAAGCCAGGGTTTTTAATATAATCACGCCCCACCACTTTCCCTAATACAAGCTGGTGACCAATATGTTCTGATAAAGTTACGATGGCTACTGGAGCCATTAATAATACTAAGTCAAGTGTTACTTTTACTTCATAATCTACGAACGGTACAAAGAAGTTTGGCATTTCGAACCATTTTGCTGCTGCTACTGGAGCAAAGTCAACGATTCCTACTACTAATGAGTACACATATCCGATAATGATACCTGCAAGTATTGGAATCATGCTCAATGTTCCTTTTCCGTAGATGGAGAAAATGATGGTTGCTACTAAAGTTACAAGTGCCGCCGAGAAATGCAGTAGACTGTACTCTCCAGCCGGGTTATTCATTGCCATACTAACTGCGGTTCCTGCCAAAGCCAACCCGATTACAATAATGATTGGTCCTACTACGATTGGAGGAAGGAGATTCATAATCCAACGGTAACCTGCTTTTTTAATGATTAGTGCAACAATTCCATACACTAAACCAGCAATGAAGCTTCCAATCATGGCTCCTGCTGGACCACCTGCTGCTTTTGCCGCAATAATTGGTGTAATGAATGCGAATGATGATCCTAAATAAGCTGGTACTTGCCATTTTGTTATCATAAGGAACGCGATCGTTCCCAAACCACTGGAGATAAGTGCAATTGCTGGATCAAGTCCAACTAAGAATGGTACTAATATGGTAGCTCCAAACATAGCGAATAAGTGCTGTAGGCTAAGTGTGAGCCAATGGACTGGTTTCGGTGTTTCGTGTACATCTAGGATTGGTTTGGTATTCATGTATGTGTCTCTCCTCTGGTTAGTTAAAATAAAAACCCTCTTTTGCACAAGAGGGTCTAGTTGCAGGTCAAGGTATCTATTTCACCCCTCGAGTCTACATTTCCCCTTGAAAGCCTCTCTGTGCTTTTTTAAAAGGTTATATTTATTTTTCGTGTATACTTACTGTATCATGTTTGTCAACTTCTGCTAGTTGAACAACAATCTTTTCCGAACTAGAGGTTGGGATGTTTTTCCCAACATAATCTGCTCGAATTGGTAATTCTCTATGTCCTCTGTCTACTAGTACTGCCAGCTGTACAGAAGCCGGTCTTCCAATATCGACTAGTGCATCTAACGCAGCGCGTACAGTTCTTCCTGTGTATAATACATCGTCCACTAGGATAACAATTTTGTTAGTAATATCGTGCGGGATATCTGAGCCCTTTACTAGAGGTTCCTGATCATTTGTTTTCTTTGTTAGATCGTCCCGATACAAAGTGATATCTAATTCTCCTACTGGAACCTCTGTGCCTTCAATTTCCTTTATTCTTGCAGCAAGACGCTCAGCGAGAAAAATTCCTCTTGTTCGTATTCCAATGAGAACAATTCGTTCTACACCTTTATTTTTTTCAATAATTTCGTGAGCAACCCTTGTCAATGCTCTTCTAATGGCTTGTTCATCAAGTACAATTGCTTTTTGTGACAAGGTCTTCCCCTCCTCATTTCTCCATAAAAAGACCCTCTAGGCCAGGGCTTAGAGGGTACACGAATTCCATTTGTAGGCATACTTATGCCATACAAGCTCCGTTTCCTTCTCAGCCTCACAGGACCGTCTTTAAAGGACTTATTCAACTATAGAAATCATAAAACAGATGTAGAACTTTGTCAACGATTATTTCTTAAAGACTCAAGAAGCTCTACAAAGTACTCTGGTAATGGTGCTTCGAATTCTACGTATTCATTGGTTCGAGGGTGATTAAAACCTAACACACCCGCATGCAGAGCTTGTCCGCCTATATCTAGCGTTTTTCTTGGACCATATTTTGGATCACCAGCTAGCGGATAACCAATATACTTCATATGGACTCTGATTTGATGGGTACGTCCTGTTTCTAACTGACATTCAACAAGAGTAAAATCTTTAAAGCGCTCCATCACTTGAAAATGCGTAACCGCATGCTTTCCATTATCCACTACAGTCATACTTTGACGATCTTTAGGGTCCCTTGCCAGCGGGGCATCAATTGTCCCATAATCATGAGGAATGACTCCATGAACTATGGCACGGTATTTACGTGTTACAGACTTTGCAACGAGCTGATTTACAAGGCTTTCGTGAGCCAAATCATTTTTAGCAACCATCAGTAACCCCGAAGTGTCCTTATCGATTCGATGGACGATACCTGGTCGAAGCACACCATTGATGCCTGACAGATCTTTACAGTGAGCCATTAATCCATTCACAAGTGTTCCCGTTGTATGACCTGGTGCTGGGTGTACCACCATTCCCTTTGGCTTGTTTACAACTAATACATCACTATCCTCATAAAAGATCTCAAGGTCCATAGGCTCAGGAATCACATCAAGCTCCTCTGGATCAGGAATACTTATTTCTATTACATCCCCAACCGAACATTTATAACTGCTTTTTACTTTTTGTCCGTTAACAACTACGTTCCCGTCTTGCATCCATAGCTGTACTTGAGACCTCGACCATTCACTGTTTACACTTGAAAGGACCTTATCCAGTCTTTCGCCTTTATGCTCTTCATTAATTGTTTGTATTACTTTGTCCATTTGCTATCTCCTTAGATTGTCGCTCTTCTTGCCACATTTGTATCATTAATAAACCTACTCCAATAACTAAGGCTGAATCAGCAATATTAAAGATAGGGAAATTATAGTTAAAAATATACGTATGGATAAAATCGACTACTTCTTTATGTACTACTCGGTCGTAGAAATTACCAATCGCTCCTCCTAGCATTAACCCGAGAGCCACCCCAAGAAGCCTTTTACCTTTCGCTGCTTTTTGAAGATAATAAACAATCCCGACAATTACAATAACAGTTATTAAGTAAAAAAACCACATTTGTCCTTGTAAAATACCCCAAGCAGCCCCTCTATTACGGTGGGAGGTAATATAAAACCAATTTTCTATAACGGTTATGCTTTCTCCAAGCTCCATTCTTTTCACAACTAACCATTTGGTCCATTGGTCAAGAATTATGACAATTAATGCGATTATGTAATAAAACACAAAGGAAACCTCCAAACCTTCTCTTAATATTCCCTTTGCATTTTAGCACATTCTCTATAAAAACTACAGTAAACCCTTCAGATTAAAAAAGTGGTTTACATAAATACTGATCAAGCTTTCCACAGTCCTCCACCGTTTTTAAGGTTGGAACCATTTGAAGTAGTTCATAAGGTAATATTTCACCTGATATTTCGCATCTGCCAAATGTACCATTCTCCAATTTTTGAATGGCACTATTGATGTCTCTTAATTCTTCCTCAATAAGCGGTTTTACTAAGGGAGATCCTTTCGAATTTGATAATTGCATCATTAATTCAGTACGCGATTTCCGGAGTTCCAAATAGAGCTTTTGTTCAAATGCTTCCATTTTGTTCATACCTCCGTTTTCAGATGTTTTCCGTTAGTATATCGCGATGGACACGTTTCGACACGAACAACATTTAACAACGAAAACAATCATTAACGAAAGTGGAATAATTACTCATACATATTCCCTAAACACTAGAAAAACTCTCCGGAAATCCAGAGAGTTCTTCCATTTTTTATACAAGATGGCTGTAGTTTTCTTTTACTACGTCTGCACAACGTGGACAAAGCGTTGGGTGATCCTCTACTTTGCCAACTTCAGTTGTTACGGTCCAGCAACGTTCACAAGTTTCTCCTTCAGCTTTTGATACGACAATAGCAGCTGTTTCAAGCTTTACAGCTTCCGCAGGCGCAGTATCCATATCTCCAGCTAATTCGAAACCAGACACAATAAATAATTGTTGAAGGTTTTCATTAACAGATTGTAATAGTTCCTTTGTTTCCTTTGTTGGATACAAGCTAACTTTTGCTGTTAATGACTTCCCGATTACCTTTGCATTACGTGCTTCTTCTAAAGCTTTTAGGACATCATCACGAACCTTCATGAATTTCGTCCATTTTTCTTCAAGTTGCTTTGCATTAGGAAGGTCAACATGTAAAGGCATATCGGTTAATTGAACGCTATCTTCTTCCACATTAGGAATATAAACCCAAACCTCATCAGCCGTGTGAGAAAGAATTGGAGCTGATAATTTTGTTAACGCTAATAAGCTTTCATATAGAACCGTTTGGATTGCACGTCGCTCGTAGTGACTCTTTGCCTCAATATATAGAACGTCCTTTGCAAAGTCAAGGTAGAATGCACTTAGGTCTAGCGTACAGAAGTTATTGATTGCATGATAAATGCTTGCAAATTCGTATTCTTCATACGACTTTGTCACGGATTTAATTAATTTGTTTAGCTTCACTAGCATGAATTGATCTACTTCACGAAGCTTATCAAATTCTACTTTGTCCGTAGCAGGATTAAAGTCTGCTAAATTTCCAAGCAGGAATCGGAATGTGTTACGGATCTTACGATATACTTCAGCTACTTGCTTTAGGATAGCGTCAGACACACGAACATCTGATTGATAATCCACTGATGCTACCCATAAGCGTAAAATATCTGCACCAAGCTGATCCATTACCTTAGCAGGAACAACCACATTACCAATTGATTTACTCATCTTTCTACCTTCACCATCAAGAGCGAAACCATGGCTTAGTACTCCCTTATATGGAGCCTTCCCTGTTACAGCTACCCCTGTAGATAATGAAGAGTTAAACCATCCACGATACTGGTCAGATCCTTCGAGATAAAGATCCGCTGGTCTTTGTAAATCACTTCTCTCTTCTAGAACTGCTTGATGGGAAGAACCAGAATCAAACCAAACGTCCATAATATCCGTTTCTTTTGTAAATTTCCCATTCGGGCTTGATGGATGTGTAAAGCCTTCAGGTAACAGATCTTTAGCTTCTCTTTCAAACCAAATATTTGAACCATTTTCACGGAATAACCCGGATACATGCTCAATGGTTTCATCCGTGATAATTGGTTCTCCGTCTTCGCCATAAAATACAGGAATTGGAACACCCCATACACGTTGACGAGAAATACACCAATCTCCACGGTCACGTACCATATTGAATAGACGAGTTTCTCCCCAAGCTGGAACCCACTTCGTTTCTTTCACAGCTTCCAACAAGTCTTCTCGGAAATCTTTAATTGAAGCAAACCACTGTGCCGTTGCACGGAAGATAACTGGTTTCTTTGTTCTCCAGTCATGCGGATAAGAGTGAGTAATAAATGTAAGTTTTAATAAAGCACCCACTTCTTGAAGCTTTTCCGTAATCGGCTTATTTGCTGTATCATAGAAAAGTCCTTCAAAGCCCACTGCTTCCTTCGTCATTACTCCTTTATCATCAACTGGACAAAGAACGTCTAAACCGTATTTTTGACCTACATGGAAGTCGTCTTCCCCATGCCCTGGAGCCGTATGAACACAACCCGTTCCCGCATCCGTCGTGACATGTTCCCCAAGCATCACTAAAGACGTACGTTCATATAAAGGATGCTTCGCTAAAACATGTTCTAGCTCCTGTCCTTTCACTGTCTTTACTACCGTTACTTCTTCCCAGCCAATTTCCTTTGTGACTGCTTCTAAAAGCTCTTCAGCCACCACGTACTTTTTATTATTTACTTGAGCAACAACATAATTTAATGTTGGATGAACGGAAATTCCAAGGTTTGCTGGAATAGTCCACGGTGTTGTTGTCCAGATAACGATTTCCGTATCCGCATCAAGCACACCCTTTCCATCTTGAACAGGGAAGCCAACATAAATGGAAGCTGACTTTTTATCCTGGTACTCAATTTCCGCTTCTGCTAATGCTGATTCGCTTGAAGGTGACCAGTAAACCGGCTTTAATCCTTTATAGATATAGCCTTTCTTCGCCATTTCACCAAAAACCTTAATTTGTTGTGCTTCATATGCCGGATCAAGAGTGATATAAGGATTCTCCCAATCTCCACGAACACCTAAACGCTTAAACTGAGTACGCTGAGAATCAATTTGCCCTAAAGCATACTCTTCACAAAGCTTACGAAACTCTGCAACTGTAAGTTCCTTGCGTTTCACACCCTTATTGGTTAATGCTTGCTCGATTGGCAGCCCGTGTGTATCCCAACCAGGAACATAAGGAGCATTGTAACCACTCATTGACTTATAACGCACAATAAAGTCTTTAAGGATTTTATTTAATGCGTGCCCCATATGAATATCTCCATTTGCATACGGAGGCCCATCGTGAAGAACAAACATCGGACGATCCTTCGTACGATCTTGAACTCTAGAATAAATATCCAGTTGGTTCCACTTTTCTTGAATCTCTGGCTCACGCTTTGGCAAATTTCCACGCATCGGGAATTCCGTTTGCGGCATCAATAACGTATCTTTATAATCCATTTTTAAACTTCCTCCTAAATCTTCCTCATCTAGCTACATTGTTACCAGTTATTAGTAAAAATAAATACAAAAAAGCCCTCTCATCCCAAAAAGGGACGAGAAGGCTTGTATTCCCGCGGTACCACCCTAGTAGATAGGCTAAAAACCCATCCGCTCTAAAATTCGTAACGTGAATTTAGACGCCAAAGCTTACTATTCCTAGTGGACGTTCAGCTTGGTACTCAAGGGTGATGTTCAAACTTATCGCTTTTGTTAACCTCCCACCAACTGTTAACTCGCTAGAAAAAGCATTGATAAATTCTACTATCCCTGTCATCGCAACATACAATTTTTACTTGTTAAAAAATTATATTCGAAGAACCGGCTTTTCGTCAAGCCAATGAATCTTCTTCTTCTTTTAAATTTGCAGATTTTAATTCTGCTGAATCAAGCTCGTATTGTAATAGATGATCCCAATCATCGTTATTAAGCATATCAAGCTGAGCTTCAATAAGCATTTTAAAGCGCGTTCTAAATACTTTGGATTGCTTTTTCAAATCCTCAATTTCTAGAGCAATTTTACGCGCTTTAGAAAGGGATTCATTTACAATACGATCCGCATTTTTCTCTGCTTCTCTAATAATTAGCTTAGCTTCTTTTTGAGAATTACGCTTTAGCTCTTCCGCTGCTTCTTGAGCTACAACAATTGATTTATTTAAGGTTTCTTCAATATTCGAAAAATGAGTTAAACGCTCATTCATATCTTTTAATCGTTCATCCAGTTCTTTCTTTTCTCGAATAATCAATTCGTAGTCCTTGATGACTTGGTCAAGGAACTCATTTACTTCATCTTCATCGTAACCACGGAATCCTTTTGTAAATTCCTTGTTATGTATGTCTAACGGTGTTAATGGCATTATAAGCCACCTCCAATTGCTTAATAGTATATACTATTCATTGTAACAGATATTCGACAAGTACTTTTAAATTCCTGCAAATTTTTTATAAATTATTGATGTTTTTCTACAACAATTCGCCATTTATCTTTCTTTGTTTTCCCATCGATGGAAGATAGTTTTGCCCTTCCGTATCCTCGTACCGATAAGACATCGTCTTCCTTACATTCAAATGAAGGATTTTCAATGGTCATCCAATTAATTTTCACTACTCCACCTGCAATTAATGTTTGAGATTTCTGACGAGAAATATTATGAGCAGCAGCTATAATTGTATCTAATCTTAGCGAAGAAACGGTGGTCGTGTACTCATTCCATTGTTCCCTCATTTGAATGGCTTCGTCCAGACGCCGCTCTTTTAAACTTACTTTTGAACGTCCTACCGACTCCAGCTGCATGGATATATAATCGCTTACTTCATTGGCGACAAAGAGTTGAATAGTTTCCTCTTCTATAAGGATGTCTCCAAATTTCCCTCTTTTTAATCCAAGCGACATCATGCTGCCTAATATTTGCCGATGCTCTATAGATACAAACTTATTAGGGTAGATTAGCTCATATAATGAAATTTGGAAATCCTCTACCTCTACAGAATAATAATCTGGATAAATGAAGGCTCTCTTTCTTTCCACTTGTTCTGCTCCACCGAAAAATTGAACCTTTACCTCCGAATTCGCTCCAATAATGATCTCGACAATTTTCTGCTCTCTCGGGTCAAGAAAGTCCGTCAGCTTCGGAGCATAGTTACTTTCCACCTGTTCCTTCCAGCTCATTACTTGATCGACAAAACTATGCTCTTCGCGTCGGAAGTGCTGATGCAAATCCATATTCATTCAAACTCCAATCCAATATTAAGATATGAAAGTGCAAAAAAGGGGCAATTATGCCCCTTTTAGCTAAAACCAACCAAATAACGTATACAAGCCTGTTGATGCTAATTTTAAAACAAAAATACCAACAATCGGGGAAATATCAATCATTCCACCGATCGGAGGAATAATTTTTCGGAACGGCTCTAAATACGGTTCACAAATTCTTGCTAAAAATTGCCCAATAGCGGTTTCTCTTGCATTTGGAAACCACGACATAAGAATATAAATAATCAATGCCCAAGAGTAGATTTCAATCACTTGTCTCAAAATATATAGAAGTAAATCCATTTACCTATTACCACCTCGTATCTTCGTATTCTGTTTCTTGAATAAGTTGCGAGATATTGCCTGAAACCTCCACATTATCTGGAGTACACAAGAAAATTTCTGCACCAATCTTTTGTATATCTCCACCGATCGCATACACTGTACCACTTAAAAAATCAACAATCCGTTTCGCTTGGTCACGTTCAATTCTGTGTAAATTCACAACAACCGCCCGACGGTTTTTTAATTGATCTGCAATTTCCTGTGCTTCTGCATACACTCTAGGTTCAATTAATACTACTTTTGAAGATTTTTGAACACTCTGCAAACTTACCACATTCTGTTTTGGAGACACACTTTGTTGCTGCTGTGATTGCGGTTGTCTTTGTGGCTTTGCTGCTGGAGCCTCGTACTCCTCTTCTTCATACTCATATTCATCATCTAAGAAAAAGAATGTTTTAAATTTTGATTTAAGACTCATTCATTACACCTCCCACACTATTCGCCCACTAAAGCGGTGCCGATTCGTATCATCGTAGCCCCTTCTTCGATGGCAATTTCAAAATCATTAGACATACCCATCGAAAGCTCCAAACATGGAGCATAAGGTAAAGCAATATGTTGAATTTCAACTTGAAGTTTTTTTAACGTCTGAAAGCATTGTCTAATGATCGTATCGTCCTCAGTAAAGGGTGCCATCGTCATTAGCCCTTCAACTCTTATTTTCGGGAATTTTTTTAATTCCTTAATAAATGGTACCACCATCTCTGGAGTTAATCCATGTTTTGATTCTTCGCCTGAGGCATTCACCTGTACGAAGCAAGAAATCGTTCTTTCTCCGGCTCTTGCATTAATCTCCTTTGCCAAAGACTCACGATCTAAAGAGTGGATATAATCTACTTTATCTATAATATTTTTTACCTTTCTTGTTTGAAGAGTTCCGATAAAATGCCAGGTAGGCTTGTCCCCTAAAGTGGTCCACTTTTCAAGTAGGCCTTCATCACGGTTTTCACCAAGATGTGTTACCCCAGATTTTAATGCCTCTGACGCTCTTTCTGTCGTTACATATTTTGTTACAGCAATGATTTTTACTTCCTCTGGGAATCTTTTGCTCCTTTGACATGCTACATTTATCTTTTCCTGGAGCATACGTAGATTTTCACTAACTTTCATTCTCTCGATTGCTCCTCCTTCCAACCAATAAAACTCATCATCCTACCTGTTTTCCCCTTGTCTCTTCGGTGGGAGAAAAAATAATCAGAATCACAACTCGTACATAAATCAGTTACCTGAATATTTGCCTCATTCATTCCTGCTTTGAGGAGAATGAGTTTATTTAACTCTTTTAGGTTTAAGTGGTATTGATTACCTTTGATACGATTATATGGTTTTTTTTCGACATCTTCCACTAAATTTTCCACATGTGAAATGACTTTATCATCTACAATATAACATTTTTCGCAAATGGAGGGGCCAATTACTGCGAAAATTTCCGAAACTGGAATTTTTTCGTCCTCAAAAACAGTTATCACTTCTTTTGCGATCCCTCCTACTGTCCCTTTCCACCCTGCATGAGCAATCGCAATTGCTTTGTATTTGGGAGCAATAAAATAGAGCGGAACACAGTCAGCAAAGCACAATGTTAAAAGCAGATTTTTATCATAGGTAAAGAAAGCATCGGTATCCCTGAAAGCATCGGCATATGAATTTGAACCTAGCCCACGGTCATGTACCGAGACTTTTTTTACATGTATATCATGCGTCTGCTCGGCACCAACCCAATGAGTTAACGGGATACCAGTGCGTTTTGACAAGATTTCTCGATTTGAGCAAACATCCCTTTCCAGATCCCCAACATGAAATCCTATATTCAATGTTGAAAAGGAGTTTTTGCTTTGTCCTCCGTTTTTCGTAGTAAATCCCGCTACAAGATCATCAAAACGATCGGTCCAATCTTTTATGATGAAATGAGACGATTCTTTTAGAATAAATGGTTCCATTTATAAAAACCTCAATTGTTTGTTGATTTTTCTATAGTTTACCATAATTCGTAGTATACTCCCAGTGAATTCAGGCTTACTTGGCCTCTGCTTCATCATATTGCCCTTCATTAACTCCTCTGTAACGAACTAATATGACATCTTCACCAATTTTAAGGATATTTCTCCATGAAATAATAATTTCTTCTTCTTTTCCAAAGAAGCCTAACATCCGTCCGTTACCACTCACAATAATGGCCTCAATTTTACCGTTTGATAAGTTTATTTCTATATCACTAATATTCCCTAACTTTTTGCCATCTGCAACATTGACCACATCTTTGATTTGAAATTCTGAAATTTTCACCATCACATTTCACTCCCGACTATTCGATAGTTAAATATATGAAGAAGGGAGGACTATTCATGATTGTTTTATACAAAAAAACTACCGAGAAGAATCGGTAGTTTAGGTTTGTATGTTTTTATTCATTTGTTTAATAGCAGCTTTTTCTAATCTTGATACTTGTGCTTGGGAGATTCCAATTTCTTCGGCGACTTCCATTTGAGTTTTCCCTTGGAAGAAGCGCTTTCTTAGAATGAGCTTTTCTCTTTCATTGAGTCGTCTCATACCTTCTTTTAAAGCAATTTCTTCAATCCATTGAACATCCTTGTTACGTTCATCACTCAATTGATCCATCACATAGATTGGGTCTCCACCGTCGTTATAGATTGGCTCAAATAACGAAACGGGGTCTTGAATGGCATCTAAAGCAAATACAATTTCTTCATGAGAAACATCTAGTACTTTTGCTATTTCTTCAGCAGTTGGCTCCTTTGACGTCTCACTCATTAGTTTTTCTCGAACTTGTAACGCCTTGTAAGCAATATCCCTTAAAGAACGGGATACACGAATTGGGTTGTTATCTCTTAAGTATCGTCGAATTTCTCCGATTATCATTGGAACAGCATAAGTAGAGAATTTTACGTTTTGACCTAGGTCAAAATTATCAATTGATTTCATCAACCCGATACACCCAACTTGAAACAGGTCATCAACAAACTCACCACGATTGTTAAATCGCTGAATGACACTTAACACAAGACGTAAGTTTCCATTCACGAGCTTCTCTCGGGCTGTTATATCCCCGGCTTGCATTTCTTTAAATAGCAATCGCATTTCTTCATTTTTCAAAACTGGTAACTTAGATGTATCAACACCGCAAATTTCAACTTTATTACGAGTCAATTCTTTTCCCTCCTCACAGGAGCTGCTGTACAAAAAACAGTATCTCCCCGAGAAGGAAAAATATGCACATCCAAAATGGACATGCATACTAAGAATTTCCTATAAATGTCTGTAGGACAGGCGTTACACATATAATTTTCTCGTAAAAATTTTTTCTTTCTACGAAGAATTATCCTAAACCATTTTATTAAACTCTTTCTTCAGTCTTTTTATAATTCTTTTTTCGAGCCTTGATATATATGATTGTGATATACCAAGCATATCTGCGACGTCTTTTTGGGTTTTTTCTTCCCCGGTACCTAATCCGAATCTAAGCTCCATGATTTGTTTTTCACGGTCATTCAGCTGGTGCAATGCTTTTAATAAGAGCTTTTTATCAACATTGGCTTCCAGGTCTTTTGTAATAATGTCTTCTTCTGTTCCTAATACATCGGACAATAACAGCTCGTTGCCGTCCCAGTCAATATTCAGGGGCTCATCAAAGGAAACTTCTGAACGAATTTTATTATTTCTCCGTAAGTACATGAGTATTTCATTTTCGATACATCTAGATGCATATGTAGCAAGCTTAATTTTCTTTTCAGGATTAAACGTGTTAACTGCCTTAATTAGACCTATCGTTCCAATACTAATTAAATCCTCAATATTAATTCCTGTATTTTCAAACTTTCTAGCTATATAAACGACAAGTCGTAAATTTCTCTCTATAAGGATGGACCTTGCTGCTTTATCCCCACTTGGAAGCTTTTGAAGCAACACTTCCTCTTCTTCTTTTGATAACGGTGGAGGCAAGGCCTCACTTCCACCAATATAGAAGACCTCATCTGTCTTGAGTCCTAGCTTAATTAATAATTTATACCAGTAATAAGAAAGTCGAAGTTTTATACTTTTCATGAGTTGTCCTCCTTCTAATTTGTGTTTTTCTGAGTATAGTATTATTAGCTTACCAATACATCTGATTTCACCTTTGCGACACCTGTTACCATCTTTGGATGTACAATACATTGAAACGCATCGTCAGAGGAAAGCTGCTGGGTTGTAAAGGAAACTAATCCTTTGTCCACTTGAATTATTTTTTCTTCCATCACTATTTGCAGTTGGTCAGGCTTAATTGCAATAATAAGCTGATGCTCTTGTCCAACTACTTTATATGGAATAATCCGGAGCTTATTTTCCCATTCAGTTGGAAGAGAGGCGGATCCATAAATGATTTCATCCTTTTCACTTGAGAGTATCCTAATGGATTCAGGGATCATGTCTAATTGGTTATGGACAGAAACAAACATGACAGGCATTTTGGTGAGAGGATCATAAAGTTGATTTCCACTGTCTATAAGCCCTTTACATGTCAATTGACTTTCTCCAATCTGAATATGAATAGAAACCATTTGATCAAATTGTATTTTCGTCATTTCAAATTGTTCAATATTTGATCTAGAGAAATGCCATGCAATCGGAAAGCCTAAGAGAACAAAGAACCAGCTAATCGGATCACCAAAGCCCTTTACACTTCCTATTAACACAGAAGAGGTCAATTGGTTATCAAACTGAATGAAATAATGAACCCCAATAAGAGCTCCACCTACCAAAAAGGTAACGAAATAGAAGGTCATCGTCGTACGGATGAAGGTCCGTACTCTTTTGTATCCAAAGGTAACAAGAACCATCACTAGAGAAAATGCTAATTTCACAATAGGATGACCAGAATAATTCTGAAAAGGAGTAAATGCTAATATAATAATGAAGGATCCTATGAGTCCTCCACAAAACAGTCTCCAAATCTTATACTCTCTTTTTACTATTATGGCAGTTAAATAAAGAAGTAACGTATCGAAAAGGAGATTTAGCAGCCAAATCACATCTAAATATAGTGTCAAAGATTTTCCTCCTTGCTCGTTTCTCCTTTTTCAATCTATTATTCTGTTATGAAAAAGTATAACGTACATAGATGTTGGAAGTGTGTCACTTTATGTACACAAAAAAGAAGAGATTTTCACAAATCCCTCCGTTTTTTGTCAAAATTTCTCATGTCAGGTTGGGAAAATCAATTTTCCTCTTAAACCAAAATAAAAAGCAGAATTCTAGACGAATTCTGCTTTTTGTATAGATAGGGTTAACTATCGCCTTCTATTGCGATTACGTAAGAAAGTAGGAATATCTAACGTATCGTCACTGTTATGTGAAGTAGTTGGTCGTACAGGTTCATTGTACTCCTCTTCACGAATAATTTCTCTTTGTGGCTTTGTAGTTGCTACTGATTGTTTTTGCTGCCCAAATGATGGACGATTGGTTGGTTTTGGTTGAGATATGTCTTCGTTGAATCCAGTCGCAATTACTGTTACAACAATCTCATCCTTTAAGTTATCATTGATTACCGAACCAAAGATCATATTCACTTCTTGGTCTGATGCTGAAGCGACGATGTCTGCTGCTTCTTGTACTTCATATAAGCTTAAATTTGACCCACCAGTAATGTTCATCAACACACCTTGAGCTCCATCAATGGATTTCTCAAGCAGTGGAGAAGAAATGGCTTTTTTCGCTGCTTCTGTTGCTCGGTTTTCTCCTGCAGCTACACCAATCCCCATAAGAGCTGAGCCTTTGTTAGACATAATTGTCTTTACATCTGCAAAGTCTAAGTTGATTAAACCTGGTGTTGCAATTAGATCCGAAATACCTTGAACCCCTTGGCGTAGAACATTGTCAGCCTCACGGAAAGCTTCAAGCATTGGCGTACTTTTATCCACAATTTCAAGAAGACGATCGTTTGGAATCACAATAAGTGTATCAACCGCTTCCTTCATAGACGAGATTCCGCCTTGAGCTTGAGTCGAACGCTTTCTACCTTCAAACGTAAATGGTCTTGTTACAACACCTACAGTTAATGCACCTAACTCACGGGCGATTTGAGCAATGACTGGTGCAGCTCCTGTTCCAGTTCCACCACCCATACCAGCCGTAACGAAAACCATATCCGCTCCAGCTAACACTTCTTCAATTTGTTCTCTACTTTCTTCAGCTGCTTTTTTTCCTACTTCAGGGTTTGCTCCTGCTCCAAGTCCACGAGTAAGCTTTCCCCCAATTTGCATTCTAGTTTCAGCTTTTGATAAATTCAATGCCTGAGCATCTGTATTTACAGCAATAAACTCGACACCCTGGACGCCATGCTCAATCATACGATTAACAGCATTATTTCCGCCTCCACCAACGCCGATTACTTTTATAGTTGCCAATGAGTCTAAATTTGTATCAAATTCCAACATGACGTATCCTCCTAATTCGTCGATATTCCCGGTAGCGGTCAATTGAAAACACTATTCAAAAAAGTAACCAAGGAATTTTTTCACTCGTGATGTCATTTTTTCTTCCGGCTGCTTGTCCGGTTTTGTTTTTGGTTGTGGCTGCTTTTGAACTCTTTTTTCCTTTGTTTCAGAGGCAGCTGTACTGTTACCAATAGACCGACCTTGTATTTTAGCATTTTTATAAGCGAATTTTATTAAACCGACAGCAGTCGTGTATTGTGGCTCACGCACTCCAATATAATCCGGAATGGCGATGCGTACTCGGTTTTGGAAAACCACTTGAGCTAATTCAAGAATTCCTTGGGTGTTTGCAACTCCACCTGACAACACATAACCACCAGGTAAATCACGAATCCCCAAACGTCTAATTTCATTTTGAATAAGGTCAAAAACTTCTTCCATTCTTGCTTCAATAATATCAGAAACTTCAAGCTGGTTAAACTGTTGATGCTGATCGCTTCCGATAATCGGTACGCTAAACACTTCTTCCTCGGAAGCATGGTCATAAAAAGCATGTCCATGTTTCGTTTTTATTTTCTCAGCATCTTCAGTAGATGTACGAAGACCAATCGAGATATCTTTTGTTATATGGTCTCCACCAACTGGAAGTACACTTGTTGCTCGTAAGAACCCTTGTTCAAAGACACTAATGGTTGTTGACCCTCCACCTATATCAACGAGTGCCACCCCTAAGTTTTTTTCATCCTTAGAAAGTGCAAAAGCACCAGAAGCTAGTGGTTGTAAAGTAATATCAAGGATTTCTAATCCAGAACGTTCTACGCATCGAAGAGTATTATGTAAAATCGTCTTAGAACCTGTAATGATCGTTCCTTCCATTTCAAGCCTTACACCTATCATTCCCCGCGGGTCATTTATTTCATCTAGTCCATCTACAATAAATTGCTTAGGAATGACATCAATAATCTCACGCTCAGGAGGAATAGAAATTACTTGCGCTGCATCAATTACTCGAGCTACATCATCATTGGTAATTTCACGATTTTCACTTGAAACAGCTACTACACCATGACAAGGCTGTAACATCACATGATTTCCAGTTACACCAACAATTACCTTATTAATTTCCATGCCTATCATTCTCTCAGCTTGTTCTATTGCCTTTCTAATAGAATGAACGGTTTCATCTATATCAACAATGGATCCTTTTCTTAGTCCTTCGGATTTAACATTGCCAACACCAATAATATTCAAAGAGTCATTGACCATTTCCCCAATGATCACTTTTACACTGGATGTACCGATGTCAAGACTTACATAAATTTCATTGCTGTTCATTCTTTGGCACCTCCTTTAACAATTCAAAAAATTGAACAACAATTCCGTTTTTCTGACCGTATAATAATGTATCTATAAAATTATTCGGCAAAATTAATATATTCCCTTTTAAAATATACAAATTTTTTCTATTTTTCTTTACTTGTAGACCATTTTGTTAGCAAAATTCTTCGAATAACGGCTATATTTTGAAACAGCCTTACTCCAAAGGCAAAAACTGCTGCTAAATACAAGTCTACACCAAGATGAACACCTAGAAAAGCTAAACTTGCAGCAAGAATAATATTAAAGAAAAAACCGGAAACAAAAACCTTTTCATCATATATATTTTGCAAATGCGCCCTAATTCCCCCGAATAAAGTATCAAGGGCTGCTAATACGGCGATGGATAGATAATTAGAATATTCCTCTGGAACAGATATATCGGTTAATAAACCTAGGACGACTCCAATTATTAATCCTAAAAGGGGAAGCCACATGATTAACTATCTCCTTTGTCAGATTTTACTTGCTCCATACCTCTAATTCGAATGGAATCTTCAAAGGCTGGTACAGTAATGGAAAGCTCAGGCTTCTTTACGGTAACGGTTAGATTATCAATAAAGAATTCTTCTGCTGATTTAGAAACCTGCATTTGATTGTACAGCTTTTCCGCAACGGTAAAATCCTCTGTCAAGACGATAATTTCGATAGGAAATTTCGTTAGAGAACGTCCGTTTATTTTCGTTTCGCCATTGATATCACGGATAACCGTTGTATTGATCACCCTTTGACCAGCGACTGAAACATGTTTTGCACCATACATATTTATTTCATTAAGTAGTCGTTCTAATAGGTCTGCTGAAAGCGTAGCACCTGCAGTCCCTAGGATCAATTCTTCATTCAGTTGTTCTATGTAAATCGTCAAACCTGGTCCAGACATCTCAGTTAGTCCTGCTTCTTGCTTTAATTCCTCTAGAGTATTCCTTAATGTATTCTCCTTGCCTTGTTCCCTTTCCGTTTCGTATTCGTTCAATTTTTCTTCATTGGAACGAATTTCTTTAATCAGTCGCGATTGAAGCTCCTTTTCCTTCACTAAGTCTTCACGAAGCTGCCATGTATCCCGTGTGTCTCTTACCTCTGGCTTAGAGACAGTTTGAAATTGGATTGCAAGCATAAAGCCTACAATTACCCCGATGATTACCAAGCTATTTATTTTCTTTCTGTCCACGCAATAATCACCTAGCTTTCTACAATATTTGTGGACAAAACTTGCAAATGAGTTAAGTACCTAATAGTGGATCTAAAATAACTTCTTCTTTTTTCTCGATCGTTACTTCAATATTGTCACTTACAAGCATATCTTTAATTCCACCTGTTATATTCAATGCAGAGGTCATGACATCAGGATCACCAATAGCCGTAATTACGAATGGAGCAGGATGCTGATAGCCATCCACTTCAATCACTGGACCATTACAAAGAATATAGGAATTATGTGTGAGCCTTTGCCCATTTATCGCAATTGCCGCAGCACCCGATATATATAACTCATTAATTACTTTAAAGACATGATGCTCATGAACAATATAGTTATTAATGTTTTCTTCATTTGGATTGTAGTCACCATCAGCAAGGGACACTTCTACTCCCCTTCCTTTTACCTTAACTTTCCCTACAAACATACGATATTTCTCAGCGTCTTCTGCAATATTGAAGAAAACTTGTTCTTCTTTCGCTAATTCTTCTTCAATCTCTACAATTTTATCTTGTTTTTCCTTTAACTCATTTTGAAGCTCTCGGTTTCTTTCTTCCTGAGCAATCAACTGATTGCGCAATTCTAAATCCCGATTCCACTGCTTGTCCGATATCGTATTTTGTGCCTTTTCCTGTTTAGTTAAGTGGTAAGAAAAAGACACCATATATCCTAATACAAGGAAAACTAACGAGAGGATAACATGTTTACCCTTCACCCTCTTCTTCACTTGTTTCAACTCCTCCTGATTCGTATGATTTAAAATACGAACCAACCTCTAAATCAATGACTCCCTTTTGTGATGGATCTAACTGACTCACGATGGAAGGGTAATGTATCATTTTTTTTGAAAAGCTCCTTAAAGATGCACTAACTTCATTTCCATCATTCATGTATAAAGAAATATGGAAACGATCCGTTTCTTTCGGTGTGTAATTCACTTCAGAAATGGAGTAAAGAATTTCAAACGGGAGCTCTTTCAAGCTACTAACCATCTCTTCAAGTATCTCTCCTTCTGTAAAACCAATTAATATTGGAGCATTAGAAGGTGAGCTCGTACTTCCCTCATCCTCAAGTATTTCACCATTCTCTAAAACGGGAATAAACGAATTTTCTTTTGCAATAACTGCTATTCGATCATATTCCTTTACAGTAATTAATACATTATTAGGGAATGACCATTTTACGGTTGCTGTTTTTATTTCCGGAAGCTTTTCTATTTCCTTTTCCACTTCTTTTTTATCGAGCTTCCAAATATTCATACCAGTGGACAAGCCACTGCTTTCCACTAGATGTTCAGCCTTGTATAAGTCATTACCAGAAACACTTATCCTTTTAATATGACTTAACGGTGATTGGAAATAAACGACACAAACGATTAACAAGAAGAATAAACTTAATAAAGTGACCAGTCTTCTATTAGCCTTTTTTCGTCTTTGTTGTTTCAACTTGGGAATCCGTTCTTCAATCGAGACTATTTTCCCTTGATCCAATCCAATCACCTCACCAATGCAACTATATTTTGTGTAATAAATTGATAATCCAATAATTTTTTATAAGTGAAAACAACGGCACGAGAAATCATGCCGTTATTTTTTAGGTAATAAGTAATTTCCCAAGTATTTATTATATCATATACTGATACTTTGTAAGGGGGACATTCATCCTATTTTATTCCTATTATTTCAACTTCTGTTTCCATTTTTACTTCATACAAGTCATATATTGTATCCTTGACATGCTGAATTAACTGTAAAACATCATCTGCCTTTGCATTTCCTGTATTTACAATGAAATTCCCATGCATCTCTGATATCTTAGCCCCACCGATTTGGTAACCCTTTAGGCCAGCAACCTCAATCAACTTACCTGCATAATTTGGCAGTGGATTTCGAAAAATACTGCCTGCACACGGGAAATTCCAAGGTTGTGTCTCTTTTCGGTAGTCCTTGTTCTTTTGCATTTCACTAAAAATAGAATCCTTGTTTCCTTCTTTCAATGAAAATACTGCTTCAACAACAACTCCTGGGCGTTTTTTTTGCAGCACAGAGGTTCGATAAGAAAATTCCATTTGCTCATTCGAAACCCATTCTAATGAACCGTCTTCAAATAGTACAAGCGCTTTGTCAAGTATCTTTGAAATATCAGATCCGTGTGCCCCGGCATTCATGAACACTGCCCCACCGACAGAACCAGGAATCCCACTAGCAAACTCTAATCCTGATAGCCCTTTTCTACTGATTGAGGTGGCCAAGCTCACAAGTGAGTGTCCACCACCAACCGTAAGTGTAGTACCATTTATCTCAACCTTATCTAACCCTGAACCAAGTTTAATGACCACACCGGAAATTCCTCGATCAGACACGAGTAAGTTTGACCCTCTTCCAATAGCAATCCACAGTACTTTGTACTTTCGGATCAAATTCATGGTCGTTTCTAAGTTTTCTACTGATGAGGGCTCTACAAAAAGTTCTGCAGGTCCACCAATCTTAATCGTTGTATGATTCGCCATTGGCTCATTTTCTTTAACCGTTCCAATCTTAGATTGCTTTAGTTCTTCAGCTAATCCAATCATTCCTACCTCCCCTTTCAGTCGGAGTTATTTTATCTTATGCATCGTGTCAAATCTAGGCTACAAACGAAGAATTCATTATCTACTGTTTCTCTCTTTTAATAACGTCTCCATTAATTGATACAGTCTCTGGGCCGCATCACGAATTCCTAATTTATAGGCCGCTTGCTTCATTTCTTTTAAGCTCTCTTTATGAAGTAAGAGAGAATCCATTTGCTCTATTAATTTAGTAGCCGTTAAGTCTTTTTCCAGCATTAGTATGGCAGCACCATGATCACTTAAGGCGCGAGCATTTTTTTCCTGGTGATTGTTTGTTACATAGGGGCTAGGAACTAGTATGCTTGGTACTCCTAATGATGTCAATTCAGCTAACGTCGTTGCACCTGCTCGAGCAACAATTAAATCCATTCCTGCAAGCACTTCTGGCATATTATGAATAAAAGGCTTAACAATTACGTTATTGGGATTACCTACCAATTCCACTTCTTTAAGTACTTCATCATAGTGCACCTCTCCAGTTACATATAATACCTGATAAGGTTTTTCACTAAGCACTGATAATGATTTTAAAATCGCTTCATTGATTGGTCGCGCCCCACGACTTCCACCTACTACTAGCACTGATGGGACATTCGTTTTTAAACCAACAGACAGCTTTCCCTTAATTCCATCCTTATTTAATACTTCAGATGCCCTAGGATTCCCTGTAAGCTCCACCTTTTCTTGAGGAAAATAGCTTTTGGCTTCTTCAAAACAAATAGCAACCTTATCAACATATCGACTTAAAAATTTATTCGTTAATCCTGGCACACTGTTTTGTTCATGTATGATGGTTGGAATTCCGAGCTTAGAAGCAGCATAAACAACAGGACCGCATACGTACCCGCCTGTTCCTATGACAACATCTGCTTTAAATTCTTTTAAATATTGCTTACTTTTTTGAACACCCTTTAAGAATCTAATTACCGTTTTCACATTATCTATTGAAAGTTTACGTTTAAACCCAGTAATATGTATTGATTGAAAAGGAATATTTTCTCTTCTAACAATGGTGTTTTCTAATCCTTTTTCGGTACCGATATATAAAAACTCAGCATTTTTATGTTCCTTTTGTATCTCTCTAATAAGGGCTAGAGCCGGATAAATATGACCACCGGTTCCACCACCACTTACAACTATACGCAATTCTTTCCACTCTCCTTAACGTTGAAAAATCAACTATTCACAGATGATAGTCATGATGTAATCTGAAAAAAATCACCCTCACGTTTTACCCCATTTTACTATATTTCAAACGACAAATCGAAAAACAACGAACGATTGTCATCTAAATGTAATAATAAACAGAAGAGAACCCTGCATGAATTACAGGGTTCTTAAGCATACCTATCTCATAATTTCGAGTGTTTACTAACATTTAGTAGCACCCCAATGGCCATAAGCATGAGTGTTAAGGAAGAACCTCCATAGCTTAGAAACGGAAGAGTAATTCCAGTAACCGGCATCAATCCTGTAACTACACCCACGTTAATCATTACTTGAATAGCGACCATTGCAACAATTCCAACTGCTAAGAAACTACCAAACAAATCTGGAGCACCTAATGCAATCCGAATTCCTCGCCACAACAATAATGCAAATAGAAGGAGAACAAAGGAGCCTCCAATAAATCCTAATTCCTCCGCCAAAATGGCAAAGATGAAATCGGTTTGGGGTTCAGGTAAATAAAAGAATTTTTGTCTACTTTGACCTAAACCTAATCCAAATAATCCACCCGGTCCGATTGCATATAGTGATTGAATGATTTGAAAACCACTGCCGAGTGGGTCCTCCCATGGATCTAAAAAGGAGGTAATCCTCTTAATCCGATAAGGGGCTGATATAACAAGCCCAACAAACCCAATAACCCCTAGCAATCCTAAGCCCACAAAATGGCCAATTCTAGCACCAGCGATAAAAATCATGACAACAGATGTTCCAACCATCACCGTTCCAGTCCCTAAATCTGGCTGTAGCATAATCATCCCGAAGGCTAGGAATACTAAGCCAAGGGATGGCATTAGACCTTTTCTAAAAGAAGTAATCTTTTTTTGATTTTCCGAAAGAAACTTTGCTAAAAACGCAATCATCGCGAGCTTCATAAACTCTGAAGGCTGAATAGAAAACGCACCAACTCCAATCCAGCTTCGGGAGCCGTTTCTTACATTTCCTATCCCTGGGATGAGTACAAGAACAAGAAGGACAAAACAGATGATTATAATCATTTTTGCGAAAGTTCGCCACGTCCAATAATCGACATTCATAATGAAGAACATGGCCACAATTCCGACCCCAGCAAACAACATTTGTCGTTTGGCAAAATAAAATGAATCGTCAAATTTATAGTCAGCCCAAATGGCACTCGCACTATAAACCATAATTAATCCGGTCGCTAAAAGGGTAAATGTTACAATCAATAATATCAGATCTGGAGTAGCTTTTTTAGTCGGCAAAAGAACACACCTCGAATGCAAGTTTTAGGGCTTACAGTGAGGATTACACCTTAATTAGATACCATTACGTTCAATAGTCTCCATAAGACAAGCCCTTACTTAAGCTTATGCACCGCATTGATAAAAATGTCTCCTCTAACCTCAAAAGTTTTGTATTGATCCCAGCTAGCACATGCAGGTGATAAGAGGATCACATCTCCAGGACTTGAGTGGGTAAAGGCAACAGGTACGGCTTTTTCCACATTATCGACACGGACAATTGTTTTTATTCCTGCCTTCTGTGCTGCCTCCTCAATTTTAGGAGCCGTTTGCCCAAACGTGACAACGGTTTTCACATTGTGTAAGAATGGAATTAACTCGTCAAACCCGTTTCCACGATCCAATCCTCCGGCAAGTAACACAATAGGTGTTTTAAATGCAGTTAAAGCTTTTTCTGTTGCTAATATATTCGTTGCTTTTGAATCATTATAAAACTTACGCCCTTCGATTTCTCCAATATATTGAAGACGATGCTTAACACCAGTAAAGGTGGTCAGTACCTCGACGATTGCTTCGTTTGAAACATTTGTAAGTTTTGCAGCAGCTACTGCTGAAAGGATATTTTCAAGGTTATGCTCACCGGGTAAAACAATTTCAGAGATTTCAATAATCTTTTCTTCTTTAAAGTACAGATAATCATCTAATACATAGGCACCATTTGGTTGAAATTGTTTTGTAGAAAAAGGAACACAGACCGCGTTGCTTCTTTGGCCTATTTCGAATGTACTCTCTTGATCTCCATTCACGATAAAGTAATCTTCATCTGTTTGGTACTTCGTTATATTTGCTTTCGCACTCCAATACTCTCCTCTGGTACCATGATAGTCTAAATGAGCATCATACAGATTTGTGAGTACAGCAATCCTCGGCTTAAATGTTGTAATTCCCATTAACTGAAACGATGATAGTTCAATAACAATCGTATTTTCAGATGTTGCTTCCTGAGCCACTTCTGATGCAACAGTTCCAATGTTCCCCGCAATTAAAGGCGCTTTATTTCCCGCCTTTAACATTTCAAAAATAAGAGTGGTTGTTGTTGTTTTTCCATTTGTACCTGTTATGGCAATAAAAGGAGCTTCTGAAATTTGATACGCAAGCTCCACCTCAGTAATAATAGGAATTCCTTTTTCAATGGCCACTTGGATCATCTCATTATGATAAGGAATACCTGGGTTCTTTACGATAAGCTCAAAGCCATCATCTAAAAGCTCGACTGGGTGACTTCCACAAATTACTGTAATTCCTTGTTCAAGCAACCCTTGAGCTTCAGGGTTCTCAGATAATGGCTTATTATCATTTACAGTGACAAACGCACCTAAACGGTGCAACAAATTTGCTGCACCGACCCCACTCTTCGCTAAACCAAGTACTAGTACTTTTTTATGAACATAATCTTTAATATCTCTCAATTACAACCACACCTCGATATAGATTCCTAATACTGCACATAATAACCCAACTGTCCAGAACGTGACAACTACTCTCCATTCAGACCAACCAATTAACTCATAATGATGATGCAAAGGACTCATACGGAATATTCTTTTACCAGTTGTTTTAAAGGAGATTACCTGCAAAATCACAGACAATGTTTCAACAACAAATATTCCTCCGATGATTATTAGCAGAATTTCTAACTTAGTTAAGATAGCAATGGTAGCGATCGCTCCCCCTAAAGCAAGAGAACCCGTATCTCCCATGAACACTTTAGCGGGATGTGCATTAAACACAAGAAATCCTAGTACAGCACCAACAACTGCCAAAGAGAAAATGGCTACATCATATGCTCCCTGGTACCAAGACAATACAGCAAAGGCTCCAAAAGCAATAGCTGCTGTTCCCGAAACTAGGCCATCTAGACCGTCTGTTAAATTTACTGCATTTGAAAACCCGACCAACCAGAAAATGATAAAAAATACATACATCCAACCAAGGTCAAAACTAATATCTGTTAGCGGAATGGAGACTGTTGTTGAAAATTCATTTTGTCTTAAAATAAAGTAAAAAATAAACGAGATTACGATTTGTCCAAATAGCTTTTGTTTAGAAGTTAACCCTAGATTCCTCTTCATGACCACTTTAATAAAGTCATCTAAAAATCCTAAAAGACCAAACCCTATTGTTACAAAAAGTAGTAAGTATGTTTGTACGGAAAGCTCCGAATATTTCGATGTCATCACAATAGTTGTAACAACGATAGATAATAAAATCATCGTTCCACCCATCGTCGGAGTACCTGATTTCTTTTGATGCGATTTAGGTCCTTCTTCTCTAATGCTTTGTCCGAATTTCAACCTTCTTAAAAACGGAATCAAAATTGGGGATAGGATGACCGAAATGAGAAATCCCACTAATATCGTGAATAATATAACTTGCTCCATCACTTTCCCCCCACTTTTTCCATCACGGAAACACTAGTATGAATAAGCTGTTTATGTAGTACAGCAATATCATATGTTTGTTCCTTTGTATTCAGAAGTTTTTCATGTGAAAATTTGTATAATATCATGTGAATTCTAGCCTTTCTTGCTTTACGCTTTATTTTTTTCTAAAATGGCTTCCTTTGCAACGAGTCTGTCGTCAAAATGGTGAATATCCTTGCCAATTTGCTGATAGGTTTCATGACCTTTTCCAGCAATGAGAATAATATCATTTTTCTCAGCTTGGGTAATCGCCTCGTAAATTGCCTGCTTTCGATTTTCGAGGACTTTATATTTTCTTCCTATAACCCCTGATTCCATCTCTTTTAAAATCTCAAATGGATCCTCACTTCTTGGATTATCGGAAGTAAAAATGGCTTCATCAGCATAATCACATGCGATTCTTGCCATCAATGGTCTCTTTGTACGGTCGCGGTCCCCTCCGCAGCCAACGACCACATGAGTCTTCCCTAAAGCAAATTCTTTAATGGTCTCAAGTGCGTTCTGTAAACTATCAGGTGTATGCGAGTAATCTACTATAACCGTAAAGTTTTGCCCTGCATCGACAAGTTCAAATCTTCCTGCTACACCTTCCATCATGCTTAAAGCGTCGGTTATAACAGATAATGGAATTCCAAGTGCCAGTGCTGCACCTATAGCGGCGAGTACATTATATACATTAAATTTCCCAACAAGTTTGATCGTCACGTTAGTTGAGCCGATAGGAGTAGTTAATAAGAAAGAGGTGCCTTTAGCTGACATGGAAATATTGGTCGCTTTAATATCTGCATCCTGTTGAATGCCATATGTTAGGATATGTGCCGAAGTGGAATGAGCGTACTGTACACTAGCTTCATCATCAGAATTCAGTACAGCATATTTCGGTTGATTGAGTGTAAATTTATTCCCTAACTGGGCAAACAATAAACCTTTTGCTCTTTTGTACTCCTCCATCGATCCATGAAAATCCAAATGATCCTGTGATAAATTTGTAAACACAGCAACATCAAAGTCTGTGCCATGAACTCTTCCTTCCACTAGCGCATGAGATGAAACCTCCATAACAGCACAATCAACAAGATTTTCAATCATTTGGTGAAAGATATTCTGTAAGATTAAGCTTTCAGGTGTGGTATTTTTTGTTTCAAGAACATCTTCTCCAATTTTCGTATACATGGTCCCAATCAGCCCGGTTTTTTTGCCTGCCTCTTTCAAGATATGGTCGACAATATGACTCGTTGTTGTTTTCCCGTTTGTCCCGGTGATACCAACAACTTTCATTTTCTGACTTGGCTGTTCATAAAAAGCATCTGCTATAATTGCCATTGCACGTTTTGTATCTTTTACAATTACAACAGGTACGTTCACTTGTAATGGTCTTTCTGCTATTACAGCTACTGCACCAGACTTAACCGCATTCTCAGCAAAATCATGACCATCGACAGTAAAGCCTTTTATACAAATAAATAAACTACCTTCTGTTACTTTACGATTGTCATTATGTATGTGTAATATGTCTGGATTTTCACCCTCGAAAGGAACAAGCGGTTGAAGGTGATTGACCAGTGTATGTAGTTTCATTTCCTCAAATCCTCTCATAATTTAACCTACTTCCAAAAAAAAGCATGCGCCCATCTATTTTACATGAAGTTATCCTTTTTCGCTATTCTATAATGTAGCATTTTGAAAAGACGGCGAAAAAACTTCGCCGCCTTCACACTGAATCAGTCTATTCTTCTTTCTCTTTGTCGTCTTCCTTCTGTTCCACATTATCAAAATACAATCGAATGGTTGATCCTTCTTTTAACTTTACCCCTGCTTCCGGTGTTTGTTTTACCACAACATTACCCTCTCCAGAGGTTTCAATTTTTAAATTAACAAATAAATCGCCAAGTTCTGTTTTGGTCATCCCTACTACATCAGGAACCTCAATCATTGGTACATCTGGCCACTTGTACTCTTTTTCTAGCTGACCCTTTCTAGGTTCTACTCCTAAAGCTCTCAAACTATCACCCATAATGCTGCCTACGATTGGCGCGGATACAACTCCCCCAAACTGAGTAGTTCCCTTAGGATTGTCAACAGCCACATACACAACGAGTTGTGGGTCGTCCGCTGGCGCAAATCCAATAAAAGAAACGATATGATTATTTTCCATATACCTTCCGTCCTTTACCTTTTGCGCTGTTCCTGTTTTACCACCCACTCGGTAGCCTTCAACAAAGGCTCTTCCTCCTGATCCTTGTGCCACAACACTTTCAAGAGCATATCGGATCTTCTCTGAAGTTTCTTCTGAAATTACCTTTCGTTTCGCTACTGGTGACTTTTTCATTACAACTTCACCGGTTCGCGGATCAACTAATTCCTTCGCAATATAAGGGGTGTATAATGTACCACCGTTAATCGCCGCCGATATCGCAGCAACCTGTTGAATAGGTGTAACTGATACCCCTTGACCAAATGCAGTCGTAGCTAATTCAACTGGTCCGACTCGATCTAGATTAAATAGGATCCCCCTTCCTTCTCCTTGTAAGTCAATTCCTGTTTTCTGTCCAAATCCAAAATCCTTTATATACTTAAATAATGTATCTTTCCCGAGACTTTCACCTAATTGAACAAAACCTGGGTTACAGGAATTTTGTACAACCTCCAAATAGGTTTGTGAACCATGTCCCCCTCGTTTCCAGCATCTTAGAGTTGCTCCACCAACCTTGACCGATCCAGAGTCATGAAAGTGATCATTCTCTAAATCTACTTTCCCCTCTTCAAGTGCAGCTGCTAGCGTTATAACCTTAAAGGTAGACCCTGGCTCATACGTACTCCAAACAGGGAGATTTCGGTTATACACTTCAGGATTCACCTCTTGGAACTCTGCTGGATCAAATCCTGGCCGACTTGACATAGCCAAAATCTCTCCGGTATTCGGGTCCATAGCTATAGCTATCATACCATCAGGATTATATTGTGCCTGTGCATTATCCAACTCTCTTTCTACTATCGTTTGGACCTTTGAATCAATGGTTAGCTTCAAATCCAATCCATCCACAGGAGCCTCATAGTCATCTGCCATATCATTCATTCTTTGTCCTTTGGCATTTGCATAGAATTTTACAGAACCTTCTTCCCCCATGAGCTCTTTGTCATAATACGCTTCAAGTCCTGTTAATCCCTGATTATCACTCCCTGTAAAACCGAGAACATGAGATAAATAGTTCCCAAACGGATAGTGGCGCTTTGAATCTTCTCCGATATACACGCCTTCTAAGTTCAAGTCACGAACTTCATTCGCCTTTTCATGGGTAATTTTTCGCCCCTCATTAATTCTTACGATCGACGCTGACTTTGTTACATATTGGTACGCCTTCTCTTTTGAAAAGTTTAATACGGCAGCTAGCTGCTCTGATGTTTTCGCAGGATCCTTCACCTGTCTTGGCACGACATAAACGGTCGGTGCACTTTTATTTGTAGCGAGTGCAACACCGTTACGATCGACAATTTCACCACGCTCGGGTTCAAAAGGAATATTCCGACTCCAAAGATCTTTCGCTCCATCGGTTAAAATATTTCCTAATGCAAATTGTACATACCCTAGCCTTACATCAATAATAAAGAAAATGAGAAACCCTACTAAAAGTGAGATCGTTAGTCTTTTTCGTACTGTAACATTTGACACTCGCATCTTCGTTAGAACCTCCTAACAACATATATGGCTCGTTCCACTATATGCTTGTACAAAAAAAAATAGAACGCACAAGCATCACTTGTACGTTCTAAGCTTATTCTGATTCATCTTCTTCTGCTTTTTCTTCTGTGCCTTCCTCTGTTTCTGTTCCCGTTTCTTCAGAAGCATCATCACCAAGCTTTGTTTCTTCTTCTGTCGGTGCCTTTAAGTGAATCACTAAATGATCACCCGCTGCCACAACGCTTCCTACACTAATATTTTGCTTTGTTACATAGCCGCTGCCAGTTGTACTCAATTGTAAATCAGCAAGCGAGGCAATCTTTACAACATCTCTTAAGGACCAGCCTGTAACATCTGGCATTGTCAAGTCTCCATCTGTTACAACGAACACCTTTTCTCCTGCAAGTATTTTCTCTCCCGCTTGTGGAGATTGTGCAATTACATTTGTTCCATTTCCAATAACAATGGTATGAGCTCCAAAACTAGTTACTTGCTCTTCAGTTTCTCCAACATTTTTATTTAAGAAATCTGGAACAGTAATTGGCTCTACCTCTTCTTGCTCAGCTGGTTCAATATTTAAATACTGAAGACTATTTTTCATCACCGGATTAAAAATCATGGAAACTGGTACAGACCCTTCTGAATAATGGTCTACTTTCGGCTGCTGTACCGCAACATAAATAATTAATCGTGGATCTTCTGCAGGTGCCATTCCTAAAAACGAGAACACATAGTCATTCTTCCCATTTAAGTACACACCATTTTGTGTCATACTCGCAGTACCTGTTTTCCCAGCAACTTGATAGCCCTCAATATTGTATCGGTTATACCCAGTTCCCTTTGGAGAACTTACAACTGTCTCTAGATACTCAAGAACCTGGTTCGCGGTTTGCTCTGAGATTGGTGTTCCAACAACTTCTGTTTCTGTTTGTTGAATTGTCTTTCCAGAGGTTGGGTCTACTATCTTATCAATAACATGCGGTTTCACCATTTTACCACCGTTTGCAATGGCAGTCGCTGCTTGAATTTGCTGAATGGGTGTAATGGCTGTACCTTGTCCATATCCTGTTGTAATTTTATCGATTGGGTATTGGTAAACGATCTTTCCACTCGTTTCGTTTGGAAGGTCAATCCCAGTTGGCTGATCAAATCCAAACTTCGTTAAATACTCTCGAAACGTATCATACCCGATCTTTTCCTTCACAAGTTTAGCAAACGCTACATTCGATGATCTTTGTAATCCTTCTAAATAGGAAATCGTACCCCACCCGCTACCATTATGGTCGTGAATCCTTTGCGAATTTTCCGTTGGTTTATATGAACCTGATTGGTACCCCTCATTCGGATTAAAAACACCTTCCTGGACAGCCGCAGCAAGTGTGAAAATTTTCATAGTCGATCCTGGTTCAAATGAGTTTTCAATCACTTCGTTATGCCACGTGTCAGAAATCCCTTCTCTTGTTGTTGGATGGAACGTTGGTCTTTGCGCCATCGCTAAAATTTCACCGGTCTTTGGATCAGCTACTACCGCGACCATTTTAGCTGGATCATACTGTTCAACCACTTTGTTCATAGCATCCTCCAGAAGAGTCTGGATCTTTTTATCGAGTGTTAAATAAATATCATATCCATCTTTAGCCGCTGTTACATTTTCCTCACCGCCGGGTAGGATATATCCCCAAAAGTCACCCGGGTAATTTACTTTCCCATTAATTCCGGTTAATTCTTCGTTCATTGATTTTTCAATTCCAAGTTGCCCTACCGTTTGATTCGTTTCTTCATCCACATCCACATAGCCAACTACGTGAGAGGAAAAAATGCCGTTTGGATAAAAACGCTTTGATCCACGTATAAATGTAATTCCTGGAAGTTTTAGATTTTCAATTTCCGTTTTTACTTGAATTGAAATATCTCTACCCTTCGTTCCGAACTCTACCTGCTTAGCACCCTCTTTAGAAAGAATTCTATAAATCTCTGATTCTTCTAAATCAATCACTTTTGACAATTCTCTAGCCGTCTTTTCTTTATCAACGACATGTCTTGGATTTTTAGGACTAGTGGTTAATGTTTCATCCAAAATTGCAACTAACTTGAAGGAAGCTGTATCTTCTGCAATCACTTCACCATTGTTGTCATAGATCGTTCCTCTTGTAGCCTCAATTGTTGCCTCTTTCTCATATTTTTGCTGAGCTAAAGCAGACAAATTCTGACCGTGCACTTCTCCTGTTGCCAAAATCGTTACATACCGAAAAATTAAGACAAAAAAGAGCAGGCTAAATATTATAAATAATATCGCTGCTCCCACATTCATATTGGGCTGTTTCTTTGTCATTACTCCTGCACAACCTTAACATTATTGTCATTAAGCTTTAATCCAAGCTTTTCTGCCATGCTACGGATTCGATCTGGAGTGCTTAACTCTCCCACTTGCATTCTTAAGTCATTATTAATCTTCTGCTGGTCCTCTAATTTAACAGAGGTATTTTGTATATCCTTATTTAACTCATAAATCGCCGCTTGATTTGAAATAATATGTACGGCACCAAAGCATAGAGCGGCACAAAAAGTGACACCAAGGATTTTCTCTCCAGGAGACAACCATGAGTTAGTCTTTCTTACCTTTTGAGGTGCTTGTACGGTTTGTTGCTGCTGTTCCTGCTGAAGCTTCCTTGCTAAGTTACTCATCCTATTCCCTCCTAGATAGGTTTACAGCTTTTCGGCAATGCGTAACTTTGCCGAACGTGCTCGATTGTTTTGCTCTAATTCTTCTTCTGATGGCACAATTGGTTTTCTCGTAATTAACTTTAGTTCTGGTTTGAACTCATCCGGGATAATAGGCAATCCTTTTGGAAGGTCTGGTGTGTCACTCGCCTTCTTAAATATCACCTTACAAATCCGGTCCTCTAATGAGTGGAAAGTAATGACACTAATTCTCCCACCAGGGTTCAGTAAATCAATCGCTTGATTTAACGAATCTTCAAATACACCTAATTCGTCATTTACTGCAATTCGGATTGCTTGAAAAATTCGTTTAGCTGGATGTCCACCTTTTCTTCGAGCTGGAGCAGGTATTCCCTCTTTAATCAAGTCCACTAGCTCTCCTGTTGTTGAGATTGGCTTTATTTCTCTTGCCGCCTCAATTTTCCTAGTAATTTGTTTAGAGAATTTTTCTTCTCCATATTTAAAAAATATTTTCACAAGCTCTTCAAAACTCCAGGAATTAATAACGTCATATGCGGAGAGGTCTGCCTGTTGATCCATTCTCATGTCTAAAGGGGCATCATGGTGATAACTAAATCCTCGTTCCGGTGTGTCTAATTGTGGGGAGGAAACGCCTAAATCATATAGAACTCCATCAACCTTTTCAATTCCTAGCTTGTTTAATTCCTCTTGCAGGTATCGAAAATTACTTTTCACAATAGTTAATTGCCCTTCATATGCAGCTAATTTTCCCTTTGCATTTTCAATGGCAATGTCATCTTGGTCAAAGGCAAATAATCTTCCTTCCTTTGACAACTTGGATAGGATAAGCGCACTATGCCCCGCTCCACCCATTGTACAGTCCACATATATACCATCTGGTTTTATATTGAGTCCATTAACAGTTTCGTGCAAAAGCACGGTAGTATGTTCAAACATTGTTGTCCACCTTTCGAATTACGCCCATGAATAGAATCCTTAAATATCAAATCCAATCATATTCTCTGCAATTTCAGCAAAAGATTGCTCAGATTCTGTAAAGTATTCTTCCCATAATGTCTTACTCCAAATTTCAATTCGGTTTGAGACTCCGAGAACGACGCATTCTTTTTCAAGCTTTGCGTATTGCATTAGTGGAGTAGCAATGTTTATTCTTCCTTGTTTATCCACTTCACATTCAGTCGCACCTGAGAAGAAAAAACGGGTAAATGCACGAGCGTCTTTTTTAGTTAATGGTAACCCTTTGAGCTTTTCCTCAATCTGATCCCATTCACTAAGAGGATAACCAAATAAACATTGATCTAAGCCGCGTGTTAGCACAAAGGTTTCTCCTAAGTGTTCACGAAACTTTGCAGGCACAATTAAACGTCCCTTCGTATCAACATTATGATGGTATTCACCCATAAACATGCCCGCTACCCCCACTCTCTACCCTAAATGTACCACAATCCCCCACTTTCCTCCACATGTTTTTATAAATTCTCCCCCCACTGTTATTTTCCTGCAAAAGTAGAATGAGAATGATTCCCCTTTTTCTTATAAAAAGCTTTAAAATCATTTAAAAATTTATAAAAACCGACAAAAAAGACCTTATCATAACGACAAGGTCTTTCCTAGTTTATAATTTTACCACTTGGTGACTTCCATCAAACAAATACGGTTGTGTTAATAATTCATCAACAAACGAGAGTCCGTAATGGTTAAGAAAATAAAAGAGGTTCCAGATTCTTTCTTGCGGTGAACCGGAAGGCTTCAGTTTACGTTCGATCCGATTATATTTTTCTATAACCACTTCATGCTTTTGTAGCAACGCAAGTTCAAGTCGATTTTCCATAAACTCAATTTGCTTTAAAAGTAAGCTTTCATTTTTTTTCAACAATGGAAGCATGCCCTTATAATGTTGCTCGGTCTTTCTCTCAATTTTCAGGTAGTTTTCGACTAGCTGGTCTTTTGTTTGAGCAAACAATGTCTGAAAACTACTGTCACGGTTGGCATCTAGAAATAATTCCTTTTGTTTTTTCGTTCCAGCAGTTAACACGTCTTCTAGCTTTAACCCTAGCTCTTCTATGTCTGAGCTCACATTTCGTTCAATCAAACTAATGTTTAGCCGTGGAACAATCGGTGGCATTTTCATATCAAAATGCTCAAACACTTCTTTTAATTCAGCCCAGTACGCAATCTCTCCTGGCCCTGCAATAAACGCTAATGTTGGAAACAAGCACTCTTGCATAAGTGGTCTCGTGACGACATTATTGCTTAAGCGTTCAGGAAACTCACTAGCAATTTCTAGCATTTCATCGTAGGAAAAAGAGATAGAACCAGACGCACCTATAAATTGTTGTCGTTCTGGAATATAATCTAATAAAATCCTCTCATGAGTATTTTCATCATAATAAAAGAGGTTTGCACAATGATCGTTAATTACAATCGTTTGTGCCATTCCTATACCTTCGAGTTCTCGCTGCTTCTTTTTTACCTTTTCGGTGATCTCTTTTGTACTTTTAATTTGATTAATAAAGTATTCTTTTTCCAGTTTTCTTAATCCCTTATCGCCGGAATCCACAATAAGTAAACCATAATCTTTAAACAGACTCATCGTAATATGTGCAAAAAAGTCAACTAACGTTACTGACTTCTCAATCGCAGCATCTGCAAAATGAAGCAGGGAATTCGTGTGTTCCGTCTCGCCATAGGAGGAGATGATGTCAGTAACCCAATTTCTTAAAACATCCTTCTTGATCTCAATATTAGAAACCATTCGTTTATCAAGAAGCTTCTCAGGGTAGATTGACTTTTCAAGTTGATTGTCTTTTTCTACAAAAATATGATTCACTTCATCATAGTCGTGGTCCTCACCCGCTATCCAGAAAACCGGAACAACCGGAACAGACAGTTCTGCTTCCTGCTTCTTAGCAAACAAAATAATAGAGAGGATCTTATGTATACTGTATAGAGGTCCTGTTAATATACCAGCTTGTTGTCCTCCAATGACCACCACGCTATCAGGATTTCTTAATTTAGAAATTGATGTATCAACCTCGTTCGAACTTGGGAACTTACTCATATACTCCCCAATATAGTCCGCAAGCTCTTCCCTTTTAAAACTTATATTTTCTAGATCCTTTACTCTTTTCTTGTAGCTCTCATTTTCTTGAAATTGATAATGAAATAACGGACGTATGAATGAATTCCCAGTACTATAATCGGTAGCAAACTGATTCGTTGATGGGAGAAAGAGATTAACCATCTCCATTTATGTACTTCCTTTCTCTTTACAGTATTTCTAATCTTCAGTATAGCACTGTGTTTATGGAAAATAAAAACCTTTGCATCTTCAACATGAATTCGTTCACCTAATTGATTCTGTTACACTTAAAAAGATACCTACGCATATTAATATGATATAGGTAGAAAAAAATAATAAGAAATTGAACCTCCAAAATCCCCGGAACACTTTTTTCAAATCAACTTCTTCATTTAATTTGTACTGAAGGAGTAAAGATAAAATGGCCATGGCAATCATTAATATAAGAATTAACCACAGTAAAGAAAAGTCCCAGATCGTAACAATAAGATAATGAACTGAAAGGATAAAAAGAACCGTAGTGATATCCAAAGCAATATGAACTGCTTTTCTATGTTTTTTTGTAATCTGCTTAGCAATAACAAAGACAACAAAATACCCTATAATTGGAACCGTCACTAATGTGGCAAATACTGTAGCAAAAAAGCTTCCCATTTACATCCCCTCCTCCTTTATTTCTTTGCCTTTAATGCAATGATAAAAGGCTAAAGTGAGCGGCACTTTTATTTCCTTCCTTTGTGCTTCCTTTAGAACATACCCGAGAATGGCATCAATTTCTGTTCTTCTTCCATTTTTTATATCCTTCAGCATAGACGACTCATTTTGCGCTGTATTTTTACACACGTGAACAAGATTTTCATGATATGTATGAGAGTCTAAACTTAGTGCAAGACAAATCTCATCAAACAACTGTTCAAATAACATTAGATAGTATTTATTTGTTAAAAGACTTCCATTGGTAACACCTAATATAGCTGTTAAAGGATTTATTACCGCATTCACAACGAGTTTTTTCGTTAGCATGACCATGTAATCCTCTTCAAATTGAGCAGGAAAATTCTTTATCGACTGTAAGATAAGTTCATCAAGTATCCACCGGTCTGCTTCAACCGTTCGAAATATTGCTAGTTTCGTTACCCCAATACCTGTATGATTCACCGTATGGTTATTTACTTTTAATGCTCCATGCTCAACAGAACCTATAAATAGGGATCTTGTATTTATTTTTTTTAGAAGATCTATATGTCCCATTCCATTCTGAACAAACAATAATGGTATGTTGGCAGAAAAAGTTAGATTCTTTACTATTTTATCTAACATATATTCCTTCACACACAGAATCACAAGTTCAATTCCAGTTTCGTCCCATTGACTAATCGGTCGAACGTTGATAGGCAAACAGAACGATTCTTCACCATTTTTCCTTACCAACCCATTCGTACGTATACTTTCACTCTGATTCTCTGACCTCGTGTAAAGGATTACATCATTTTCTTCTTGTAAGTATGAAGCGAACAAAAGACCTATTGCTCCACCGCCAATGATCGCAATTTTCATTCTATCTCCCTCGATGCGTCAATATTACTATTAGTTTACCAGAATAAACTGAAAGAAGGTATTAGAAAGGTCATTCGTATCAAAAAAGACCTCCAGAAGAGAGGCCTTTATCACACAGGGTACACCGGATGCTTTCTTGTGCTGAATACAACATCCTTTGTTTCATACATGGAAAATCTCTGACTCAACACCTGTCGCAAATCATTCGCCCCTACAATGTCATCAACAATTAATTCGGAAGCTAATTTGTAAATATCAATATGCTCTTTATATTCCTCATGCTTCTCTTTCACAAAGGCAAACCGCTCTTTAGGATCAGAGATCTCATTAATCTTATTCGAGTATACTGCGTTTACCGCCGCCTCAGGACCCATGACGGCAATTTGAGCTGTTGGTAACGCCACACAATAATCCGGTTCAAATGCAGGACCAGCCATCGCGTATAATCCTGCACCATAAGCTTTCCTAACTATGACGGAGATTTTTGGAACGGTAGCTGAACTCATGGCGGCAATTAATTTAGCTCCGTGACGAATAATTCCAGCTCTTTCTACTTTTGTACCAATCATAAAGCCTGGAACATCTGCTAAAAATAATAATGGGATATGAAACGCGTCGCATAATTGAATGAACTTTGCTCCTTTATCAGCTGAATCAATAAACAAGACGCCCCCCTTCACCTTTGGCTGATTGGCAATAATACCCACCACCCTACCATTCATCCTAGCCAATCCGGTAATAAGTTCCCTTGCAAACAGTTTTTTTATCTCAAAGAAGCTTCCTTCATCCACCAATGTATCAATACAGTCATACATATTAAATGGTGCATTTTGATTTGAGGGTACAATCTCCTCGAGATGCTTTTCAAATTTTGCATCCACGGCTTTGATTATGCTTGGCTTCTCCTGAAAGTTTTGTGGGAAATATTGCAAATAGGTAATAGCCTGTTTAATTGCATCACCTTCACTTTGAGCAAGTACATCCCCACAGCCGCTGACCGAACAATGCATTCTTGCTCCGCCCATCTCCTCTAATGTAACCTTTTCACCAATAACCTTTTCTGCCATACGTGGTGACCCAAGGTACATCGAGGCATTTCCATCGACCATAATTACAATATCACAGAACGCAGGAATATAAGCTCCACCTGCTGCAGATGGACCAAACAAAATACAAATTTGAGGGATCATCCCTGATAGTTTCACTTGATTATGGAATATTTTCCCTGCCCCCCGACGATTTGGAAACATGTCAAGTTGATCAGTAATCCGAGCCCCTGCTGAATCAACCAAGTACAGAAGGGGAACCTTTAATTTCTCAGCCACTTCCTGAATTCGTATAATCTTTTCAACCGTTCTAGCTCCCCATGAACCAGCTTTCACAGTGGAGTCATTGGCCATGACACAAACCGTCCGCCCCTTAATCTTCCCTAAAGCTGTAATAACACCATCTGCTGGAAGATCCTCCTTTTTACAATTGGCAAACTTTCCATCCTCCTCATAAATGCCCTCATCAAATAAAAGCTCTAATCTCTTTCTGACAAAAAGCTTTTTTTGTTCCTCAAGTTTCTCATGATACTTCTTGTGACCACCGTCTTCAATCTTCCTAATTCTTTCCCCTAATTGTTCCGAAAAATGCTTCTCCATCTTTTTCCCTCCTCGTCTGGTTAATGGCCTTATCTCTTTATTCCAGTACGATTAAGACGTCTCCTTCATTAACAAAATCACCCTCAGCAACTTTTATCTCCTTCACTCTTCCCGCTTCTTGACTTTCCACAGGAATTTCCATTTTCATTGATTCCAGGATAGCAATTTCTTGATTGTATTCAACTTGATCACCAACTGAGATGTTGATTTGAAGAATTGTCCCCGCCATAGTAGATGTAATTTGCACCATAAAAACTCCCCCTTGTTAGTTAAATCTTTTTATAGATAAGTAATTAGTAAAATACTTGCCGGTTTTAAAGTCAGTGTCGTTTAAAATATGCTTAAATAATGGAGCATTGGTTTTTATTCCTTGTAATTGAAATTGATTAAAAAAAACTGTTGCTTTTTCAATAGCTTCATCTCTATTTTCCGCATGAACAATACATTTCGCGATCATTGGATCATAATAAGGAGTTACCGCTACACCCGCTTTATATCCAAAGTCTACTCTCGTATCACCTTTCCCCCAATCCAATACCTCAATATGCCCTGGTGAAGGCATAAAGGTCACAGGATCTTCTGCATATAATCGAAATTCAATGGCATGCCCTTTTGATTCCAGCTCCTCCTGCTTATAAGGCAATGTTTCTCCCCTCGCCACGAGAATTTGCCATTCTACAAGATCTAAGCCAGTTATGGCTTCTGTAACTGGATGCTCGACTTGTAATCTTGTATTCATCTCAAGGAAATAATAATTCTCCTCTTCATCAACGATAAATTCTACTGTTCCAGCATTCTCATACCCTACTGCTTTTGCTGCCCGTACAGCCGCTTGGAGCATTTTCTCTTTAACACTCTTTGATAAAAATGGAGAAGGTGATTCTTCTACAACCTTTTGATGACGACGTTGAATCGAACAATCCCTTTCGAATAAATGAACAATATTCCCTGCCTTGTCACCAAATATTTGGACTTCTATATGGCGTGCATATTGTATGTACTTTTCAACATATACTTTCTCGTTTGCAAAATAAGTTTTTGCTCTTTTTTGGGTAGTTTCCAGGTTCTTTCGGAGAGTTTTTTCGTCATCACACCGGACCATTCCGATCCCACCACCACCTCCGCTTGCTTTTAAAATCACAGGATAACCTATTGAATTTGCTACTGCTACTGCGTCTTCTTCTGTCGTAAGTGCTTCATTACTACCAGGTACAACGGGAATCCCTGCTTCCAACATCTTTTCACGTGAAAGGATTTTATCTCCCATCATTTGTATGGTATTGGGATTCGGTCCAATAAAAATAAAACTTTCTTTTCTAATTTCTTCGGCAAAGCTAGCATTTTCTGATAAAAATCCATACCCAGGATGGACAGCATCTACCTTCTCTTTTTTAGCTATCTGTAAAATTGCTTTTTGATTCATATATGACTTACCGACAGGAGCTTCACCGATTCGATAGGAAATTGTTGCCTCGGATACAAAAGGTAAATCCTTGTCTGCATCTGAATAAATAGCAATGGTTTGAATACCCATCTTGTTGCATGTTTTTATAATTCTTGAAGCTATTTCTCCCCGATTAGCAATAAGAATCTTTTGCATCTTTGTTCCCCTTTCTAATTGGACATTTGAAGCATCTAAGATCATTTCTTCATTAGAATGCCAATTTCCTTCTAATTTTGAAAGCGTTTTCTTAAATATTAAGCAGAATTTTTCGTTAATTTGTTATATAATTAAAGCAATTCTAGTTCATTTGCAGTAGTGAAGATTCCATTCATGTTTATTCAAGGGGAAATAAACTTATACAAAATAAAACGAATTTCACTGCAACAAGACAAGGGGGAAGGTATATGGGGTACAAGGTTGTAAAACTAAAAGTAAATTATAAAACACTAGAAGAGTTTAAAAAGTTTAAGGAATATGGATTACAAGAGCTCTCGATGGTAGAGGATTTAGAGGCAAATATTATAGAGAATGATAGTGAATCTCCTTTTTACGGAATTTATTTTGGTGATAAGCTTGTAGCACGTATGAGCTTGTATCAAGTAGACGCTAAATACAACCGCTACTTTGAACCACCATGTGACTATTTAGAGCTATGGAAGCTTGAAGTTTTACCAGATTACCAGCACAAAGGGTACGGTTCTGCTTTAGTAGCATTTGCCAAAAATTTCGGTCTTCCGATTAAGACAAACCCAAGAGTAAATTCTAGAGACTTTTGGGTTCATATGGGATTCCAACCAGTTGAATACGATCTTGGACGGGACTTTGGTGAAAACCCATTAATCTGGTCAAGCGATTTGGAAAAGGAATAAATAGAAAAGCGGACATTTGTCCGCTTTATCTGATTATAATTTATTTTTTCTGCCGATCTTCTTCGTGTAAAACGACCATCTTTCTAGCTCTCTCCATAATATCTATAAGCGCTTTATAATCTTGTTCAATAAGCTTTAATTCCTTTTCAAGCTTCTCATTTTCTGCCGCTAAATAATAAAGCTGTTTTTCTAATTCTTGTATGTGCTTTTTATAGTTATCATGCTCTTCCTTTTGACTTGAATCTGCTTTATCGTACAGTTCCTTTAAGAAAGCAACAAGGTCATTAAATTCTATTTGATAGGAGCGAGTCTGCTGTACTTCGACTGCAGGTTGCTCAGTTAAAGCACTTTCTTCAAATTCCTCAAGCTCACTTGGAGCAATAGCATTCTTCTTTAGTTCTTTTCTCTGTTTTTTTGCTATTTCAATTCCAGATTTGTATTGCTTACGTACGTAGGAGTTCCATCTGAATCCGCAAGCAGCAGCAGTTCTTGAAAGCTGTTTTCCTACTTCCTCAAATGCTTGCAGCTGTGTTCCACCTTCTCTAATATTACGTAAAACTACTTCAGCAAGTAGCAAATCTTCATCTTGTGACCAAGCATCTTGACGATTTGTTGGCATTGTCAAATCCCTCCTAGTGTTTTTTATTCATTCATATGCTTCTACTAGGAAAGATAGACTGATAATATAAGAGGTTTCGAAACAAATTCTCTTTTAAACGTAAAAAATGTTTATAAATTACTATTTTTTTCTGTTGATGAAATGGTTCACCTTCTCATGATGGGCGTCTTTTTCCCATAGAATGGAACATTGTCGAACTTCCCTTATCACTTGCTCCTTCAATTTAAGTGGATCTCTTCTACTAAGAACAATTTGCTTATAAGCTTGAAGTACATCAATCTCTATGGACGGTATCGTCTCTAATCCTGCTCGCAAGCCTTCTATATGACTGCCTTTATACAAATAATCAACAAAACCCATTTCTTTTAACTCTGAAGCTTCATATATCTTTGCTTTCATAAGCATTGATAGAGCTTGACTAGAAGGTAGTTTCTCAAAGAGCATCGTTCCCCCACCCCACCCAGTTGTAATGGCTAGATTTCCTTGTACAAATCCAGCTGTAACACTTGAATGAGCAAATCGGAAATCACATGCCGTTGCTATTTCACAACCTCCACCAATCGCTATTCCGTTTAATAAAGCAATAGTCGGCTTTGGAAGCATAAACAAGTCAAATAGAATATCTGCCATTCTTGAGAGCATAGCGTATGCTTCTTCCTCTGTCTTTAATTTATGAAAAACAGACAAATCCCCACCAGAACAAAACGCTTTATCTCCTTCACCTGTTATAACCAGTCCTAAATGGTTGGATTTCTTCACCTCATCAATAGCTTTTTGAAGACCGTCCATCACTTCAAAATTCACTGCATTTCTTCTTTCATGCCGTTTGATAACAAATTGTAAAAAGCCTTCTTTTAATTCTATAATCTCGTAAGCCAAAGAAATCCCTCCTGCGGATAAAAGAGTAAATAAAACAAAAACGCAAAAAGCGCCTTACTATTAAGTAAGACGCTTACGCCATTCAAATTAGTCGTTTACAACTTCTTTTCCTTTGTATGTTCCACAAGCTTTACATACACGGTGAGCAAGTTTCATTTCACCACAGTTTGGGCATGCTACCATACCAGGTACTTGTAGTTTAAAGTGAGTACGACGCTTTCTTTTCGCAGTTTTAGATGTTCTTCTAAAAGGTACAGCCATTCTTCCCACCTCCTTAAAGAGTATTAAGAAAGTTATGAAGTCCAAGTTTCCTTGAGCCTCAAATGTTTCTTGTCTTCTTCACATTCATTGTGAAGAAGGATCATTTTGATCCAGTAATTTCGCAAGTCCCGCTAGACGAGGATCAATCTTATCCTGCTTATCCTGTTCATGAATAACTTCCCAATCTTTACCAGATTGAGGAGCACCATCCGCCCCAGTATAGTCTTCACAAAACACTTGCATGGGTACTTCTAGCAAAAGGATTTCTTGTATGACCGGTAAAAGATCAATCACTTCACCTTTTACTTGATGAACTTCCTCTTCAAGCTCATAATCGAGTCCTTTTAAGAGGAAAGTTTCTGTTGTTTCGACATCAATTGGAAAATTCACGTCAACTAACGTACGAGAACAAGGCAACACGAGATAACCCTTTATTTTTAAATGAAAGGTTACTTTTGACGAATCTATATCAGCCCGTCCCGTCACACGAATTGGTGATACGCGACGTATGGTAGGATCAATCTTTATAATCTCTTCCATATTAACTGTTTCATCGACAGGAAAGTCCTTGCTTCGATATTTTTGTAACTGACTTAATGTCCATTTCATACGAATCACCTCAAGGCAACAAAGGTAATTATAGCTTTCATATAATTATTTGTCAATATTTTTTCTTTACACTATAATGTAGACATTAAACATCGTTCTTAATCGTAAAAAATCATTATTTGCTTATTATCTTTATTTTTCACAATAAAATCAAGGAGTTTTTTATGAAAGCTGTTGGAGTAGTAGTTGAGTACAACCCATTTCATAACGGACATTTCTACCATGTGGAACAATCAAAAATTTTGTCAGGTGCTGATGTGGTCATCGCTGTCATGAGCGGACCTTTTTTACAGCGTGGAGAACCTGCCCTTTTATCAAAATGGCATCGAGCTAGGATGGCATTATTAGGTGGTGTGGATATTGTCTTTGAACTGCCTTACGCTTTTGCAACCCAAAAGGCGGAAATCTTTGCGCGTGGAGCAATTGACCTTTTAGCAGCTGCAGGTTGTGACTATGTCTGCTTTGGTAGTGAATCTGGTCACATAGAAGACTTTTATTCTACCCTACGTTTTATTCATACACATCAAGAAACGTATGACCTCTTAATCAAAAAAAACATGGATGAGGGAATGAGTTATCCAAGAGCAACTTCTTCCGCTTTCCAAGAGCTTAAGCCTTCAAGTCAGATGATGGACCTATCAAAACCTAACAATATTCTTGGCTTTCAATATATTCGAGCAATCGAAGAGTTAAACTTAAGCTTAACACCGCTAACTATAGCGAGAAAAAATGCGGGTTATCACGATCCAGAATTATCCTCTACTGATATTGCAAGTGCGACAAGTATTCGTAAATCTATCTTTTCGAATGACGGACAATTGAATGAGCTTTCCTCTTATGTCCCTAACACCACCTACACAGAACTTGTGGACTATAAGGAACTGTTTGGGCAATTTCTTCAATGGGAAGACTATTGGCCTCTTCTTCAATATCGTTTACTCACAACTGAAAAGAGTGAACTCGCTAGAATTTACGAAGTAGAAGAGGGAATAGAAAATCGAATCTTACAAATGGTTGATAAAGCAAATTCATTTTCCGAGTTTATGACCTTGCTAAAAACAAAAAGGTATACCTGGACACGTTTGCAACGGCTTTGCGTTCATATCTTGACATATACAAATAAAGAGCAAATGAGGGCCATGAGCGACCGAGCTAGCTATCTTCGCTTGCTCGGTATGACAGATTTGGGAAGGCAGTACTTAAACAAGTGGAAAAAGCACAGTAGTCTGCCGATAGTCTCAAGACTTGCCTCCTACAATGGAAAAGAGATTGAACTTGATATTAAGGCTGCCAAAACATATTCACTCGGTTTGGAAAAAACTTACCGTTATCGTGCATTATCCTTAGAATATTCACAATCACCAATGTTCATTTCAAAAAAAGAAGAATAGCTCGTGGCTATTCTTCTTTTTTCTCTAATCCTTCTAGATAAGTTATTGCATCTTCAAATGTATCAATTGGTACGATTTTCATATCTGTTTCAATATCCTTTGCTGTTTGGACGGCTGCTATATAGTTTGAGGCATCAGCACCATCCTCGTTTGGAGCAAAGAAAATATCTGCATCTGCTTTATCAGCAGCAATAACCTTTTGTTCAATGCCTCCAATACGTCCGACCGTACCGTTTGCATCGATTGTTCCAGTCCCTGCGATATTGTAACCTTTTGTTAAATCCTCTTTTACCAATTGGTTATATATTTCAAGAGAGAACATAAGTCCAGCTGAAGGGCCCCCTATATCACTTGTCTCAACTGTGACCTCTGGCTCCACAATAATTTCTTTATCGTCCACTAAACCAATTCCTACTCCTACTTTTGTTTGATCTGCTTCAAATGCTTTTAATGGAAGAGTAACATCTTCTTCCTTCTCATTCCGTTCAAAATATAAAGTGATTGTATCGCCTGCTTGTTTTTTACTTACATAGTTGATAAATTCTTCTGATGATTTAAAGTTAAGTTCATCTACTTGAAAAATTCGATCGCCAGGCTCTAATTGCCCCATGGCAGGCATTCCATCCATAACACTTAATACATAAACTCCTTTATATTCAAATGAGATCGGTTTATTCGCTTTTTTGTAAGCTACCTCAATTGCGGCAAGCTTAGAGGTAGACATAGAATGCAATTGCCTTACTTTATATTCCTCATCACTTTCCTCTTCCGCTCGAATGGCTGATAAAGGATAAATTTCTTGGTATTCACTTATTTTTGCTAACATATACGTATAAATATTTGCTTGCCCCATGACAACCGTAGTAAGCATAAAGCTTCCTTCTTCCTCGTACCCACCTTGCACGTCAATAATGGGTTCAAGTTCCTTTGCCATTCCGGGCTTTGTTATATAATATGGTAGTGAATAAAAGGCGCCGACTAGTAAGGCAATGGCAATTGTATATAGTAAGATACGCCCGATCCATTTTTTGTTCATTTATTCTAGTACCCCTTCCAATTACTTAACAGCTCTTTAATCTTTGGTACAGCTTTAAGAGCCTCCTCCTCTCCGATAGCGATAATCTCCTCGATATTTGTAAACGCACGAGAATTATACATTTGTACAGGAGGACGAATCATAACATCGGATTTTACCTCACGATTTGAAACAAGTTCCATTTGCATAATATCTATACTTTGCATAATCACATCATAAATCGTGGTAATTTCTGCTGTAGATTTTACTGGACTAACATCAACAGCAACGATAATATCTGCACCCATTTCTTCCACGACAGAAACGGGGATACGGTCAACAACGCCACCGTCTACAAGCAAGCGACCATTATGCTTTTCTGGCACAAAGATTCCTGGAATAGAGATGCTTGCTCGAACTGCATCTGCTATGGGTCCCTCCTTGAAAACAACCTTTTCTCCAGTCATTAAATCAGTAGCTATCACCGCAACCGGTATGTCTAACTCTTCAATATTTTTCCCATGAGTAAATACCCGGATAAGCTCCTTTACTCGTTTTCCAGCCACAAAGCCCATTTTTGGTACAGTATAATCTAAATAATATTTTCTTTTAAAGGCTTTTGATAGTTTGTATAGTCTCTCTACATCTAATCCTGCTCCATAAAAACAGCCCACTAGTGCCCCCATGCTGCTTCCAGCAACATAATCAATAGGGATACTTTCGGCTTGTAATACTTTAATTACACCTAAATGGGCAAAGCCTCTTGCCCCACCAGAACCGAGTGCTAATCCTATTTTCGGACGAGACAAGTACTCCTCCCCCTTTAAAAAGATTGCGTTACCTATTCTAATCTTATGGTCTATTTTCATTTTGTATGAGTATATTGATTTATGAGGACAAGACCTATAAAAGAAATCCTATTTGTACCTTCCATGTAGGGGTCCCCACTTTTCTCATATTTTATCACTTCTTTCCATACTTGCACAGTAAGTTCACCTTCAAGGGAGGATATAGGTGTGTTTCGATCCAGACTGAAAACCGTTGTATTAGCACTATCTGTAACATTAATGGCTATTTCATTAATAGCTTTCCCACAAGAGTCTGTTGATGCGTCTATTCGCGGCTTAGACATGTGGTGGGAAATTGTCTTTCCATCTTTACTTCCTTTTTTTATCGTATCAGAAATGCTTATAGGTTTTGGAGTTGTTAAGTTTATTGGAGTATTACTTGAGCCCCTTATGCGTCCACTATTTAAGGTACCTGGTGTTGGAGGCTTTGTTTGGGCAATGGGGATGGCATCGGGATACCCTTCAGGAGCTAAACTCACCGCAAGATTAAGGCAGGAAGGACAATTAACTAAAGTAGAAGCAGAAAGATTAGTTTCATTTACGAATTGCTCAAACCCCCTCTTTATATTTGGCGCTGTTTCCATAGGTTTTTTCGGAAATGCCAAACTCGGTTTTCTATTGGCTCTAGCTCACTATCTTGGCAATATTTCAGTTGGCTTAATTATGAGATTTTACGGAAATGATACAGAGGAGAAAAAGCGTACTAAAGAGCAGAAATTCTCTATTATTCTCGCTTTAAGAGAGCTGCATCGAACAAGATTGAAAGAACAAAGACCTTTAGGACGACTGCTAGGAGATGCCGTCATGTCATCCGTGCAGACATTACTTATGATTGGCGGGTTTATCATTTTATTTTCGGTGGTAAACAAGCTTCTGTTCCATTTGCACATCACAGCCTTCTTAGGTCAATTTGTTGAGTTTATCCTAGTTAGCTTACATTTACCCGATGTATTAAGCATTCCCTATATTTCTGGATTGTTTGAGATTACCTTGGGAAGTCAGCTAACAAGTCAGGTTCAGGAAGCAACTCTTATGCAACAAGCAATCATTACTAGCTTTATTCTTGCCTTTAGTGGATTTAGTGTACAGGCACAAGTAGCAAGTATTACCTCTCAAACCGATATTGCTTTTAAGCCTTTTTTTATTGCTCGTATTATGCACGGTTTTTTCGCAGCTATATATGCCTTTTTGCTTTGGGGAACGGTATACGAAGGATTAGCAAAAAGTGACCAACCCTCGAACGCTATCCCCGTGTCTGTCCTAGAAACAGGATCATGGGCTTTAAACACGTACTCTTACCTAGCACAAATCGGTCCACTCGTGACCATTGTTTCTCTAGTAATCTATATTTTTGTTTATACAAGAAGGTTAAATGTAAAATGAAAACGAGCACTTCTAGGTGCTCGCTTTCTTATGTATTCATTTGACCTTGTTCTTCTCCATTAGTGCTTTTTCTACTAGAGGTGGAACCAATTCAGAAATTTTACCTTTGTATTTTGCCACTTCTTTTACAATACTTGAGCTTAAAAAAGAATACTGACTATTCGTCATGATAAAGAATGTCTCAATTTGGTCATTTAAAACTCTATTCATACTAGTGATTTGCATTTCATACTCAAAGTCTGAAACAGCTCGTAATCCACGAATAATGGCACTTGCTCCAACTGAACTAGCATAGTCCACGAGCAACCCCTGAAACGAGTCCACCTTAACATTCGGTAAGTGCTTTGTTACTTCTCGGATCATTTCCGTACGTTCTTCAACTGAAAATAGAGGTTTTTTAGATGAATTACTTAATACTACAACAAAAACCTCGTCAAATACTTTTGCCCCTCTTGTAATAATATCTAGATGGCCGTATGTAATCGGGTCAAAACTTCCTGGACAAACAGCAATACTTGCCATAAGATGTCACTCCCTATTCTTCTTCCGATTTAAGAGTATAAATTGAAATGGAAATAATCCCATAATTCTCGAATTTCACTTGCTTCAAACGTCCTATCTCAACAGGAAGGAAAACATCCTTTGAGTGCTCACAAACAACAATTCCATTATTCGTTAGGAGGTTTTCAGTTTGTATGGTTTCTAGCAAGTGCTCAAGTTGTTGTTTTTTATATGGAGGATCAAGAAAAATAAAGTCAAACATGATCTCCCTTTTTATAATCGCCTTTAAAGCTCGATCCGCATCGTTTCTATATACCTCTGATTGCTCTAATACCCCACATGTTTGTAGGTTCTCCTTAATTGTAGCAATTGCCTTTCCATCACGATCGACAAAGATTACTTTTTCTACTCCGCGACTTAGCGCTTCAATACCAAGCCCACCACTACCAGCAAACAAATCCAGTCCTATTCCACCACTGAAATAAGGTCCAATGATATTAAAAATCGATTCTTTCACTTTATCTGTAGTAGGTCTTGTCGAGTTCCCAGGAACCGCTTTCAATGCTTTCCCTTTATATTCACCTGATACAACCCTCATTGTCTCACTCACCACTATCAATTCATTTTCATGTAAATTTCCTTCTTATCCTATCACAATGTCCTTTTGAAGCCAATAGTTGTAACTTATAAAGAAAATATCAATTTTCCGTGTATATCCATCCAAGGAGTGGAAATAATGTAAATAACAACATCTATTCGAGATGTTGTTGCCAACCGCGGAGAAGACTTACGTTTCCCCATAAGTTCTTCCTCCGGTTTCTCCTCTCCCTTTGCCTTCTATCCAGTAGGATATAGAAGGACCCTGCAGAAAATTTTCTGCAGGGTTTTCTTTTTTTATTCTGTTGATTCTTTCAGATAGACCGTATTTTCATCCTCTTCAATTTGTATGTTAAACAATGAGGTTAACCATTGATAATTAATATAAATGGTTTGATTAATTTTTGTCAGTGGATTTTCTAACAGTCCATAGTCTTCTTCATTATAAATAAATATATTTTGGTTAACGTAAAAGCGATAACTATTTAGTCCCTTTGTAAGCAGTAAGGTCTCATGATCAGAAAGAACCTTTACCTGAAAACCTAGCGATGATAATGTTTCAACAAATGGGAAAAGCTTTTGATCACCCATATAAATAATGTGAAGATCTTTCTGAATTTTGCCCTTTACAGATATACTTCTCTTTTCTAAGAAATACAAAGGTATCAAATTCATATCTTCTTTTTTATTATCATCAAAGAAGGTAGTTGGTTTCCCCGTAACACTTGCCAGTATTTCATCTAACTTTTGAGGAGTATAAAAAATTTCTTCTGACAAAAATACTTGGAGATAGCTCTCTAGCTCCGCTTCAGTTAGCTTCAATTTTAATTCTTGGATTATTTGATTACTCTTAGAAATTTGACTTTCACTGTTTAATAACATTGACACATGAAGATCAATTAACCAGCTTTGTTCTATTGGAAGATTGTCAAACTTTAATTTTAGTAATGAGTAAAGTAGTTTCTTTTCTAGCATTTCTGGTTTTATGTCTGGACGAGAAATAATCATTCCATTGCCATTGCCCTCTTGTAGCTGGTTCGTTATTACCACTGTTATGTGGGGTCTGTTTGAGATCTGCTGTAGGGAGGTATATGTTTGATCCAGATTGCCATCCTGCTCTGAGTAAATCCTAAGCTTCGTGTCGACTTTTTCTTGTAATAAAGAACCTGCCTGCCAATAAAGGGAGGGGTTAGCCAATTGGCCCTCAAAAACATAGTAATCAATAAGATCAAGCTTTTTGTTACCAATTAAGGGAATACCCATTACCCATGTTCCATTTCTCTTTGTCGAATCAATAAGCTCGACCTTTGTATCTGTCACTTGAACATTTGAAAATGAAGCTAACCATTGATTGAAAAGGAAAGCTTTTTCGTTAGCTTTTATCGGTAGTGTGAATTGTATTTGAATATTTCCTTTATTATCGGGTTTTATTGAGGTTACACTTTCTTGCTGTTTTTCACATTCACTTCCATCCTCAAGAAGACATTTCCAGTTAATTACTTCACTTGGAAGAGCAAAAGGTATTTCCTTATTTCCAGTAAGACCACTTAGCTTTTGTGTGATAATTAACATGTCAGTTTCTGTTTTAATAGAAATCTTTTGATTAGCAAGCTCCGTGTCAGCAGGCTGTTCCATTTCCTTAGAATAGGCATCCCATTGCCAAAGTAACAAGCCACTGATGACAGCTGATAATATGATGAAAAATGTGAATGGTATCTTCCACATATCTATTCCCCTTGTTAAAATCTCTAAAATCTCTTACCATTACAATAGCAGATAGAAGAAATAACGTCACACAGATTTTTTGAATATATTACGAAACTTGACTTAATTCGACACCATTCTGCAAGTCCAATGTAACTAAAAAGGAGGTCATTTTATTGATCCAAAGGTTTATTGAATTAGGAGAGGGCTATTCAGATATATATGAATTACTAGAAATTGCCAAAGTAAATAAACATCGACTCATGCATTTCATGGCGTTACATACAGAAATAAATAAAAGATCTGTAACTTCATTAATCGTTGTTTTAAAACCCACGGACCCTGGAAACTTCCAACCACTATATGTATGTCGTGAAGGAATTCCAAATCCACATGTGACAAGAAACAAGCGTTTTGAATTATTCGAAAAATTAGCTTTTGAATACGGAAAAGAAATCATCCAATTTGATGTAAAACCTTCTACTGCATTTTCGGAAAAGGAATTATTCTATCAATACGTAATCGGTATCTTACGTTTAAATCATTATATCGCTCCATTACAATAAAAGATCAGGAAGGGGTATCCCTCCTGATCTTTTAAATCCCCATTTTATAGTCGTATTCCTTTGCTTTATCTGGTCTCGAATTTTCGTATTCAACCTTTAAGAAAGGTTTAAAGGACGGCTCGACTTTTTTGACAAAGGAGTAGCTTTTTATTTTTTCCATGATTGTTTCGGTTTCATCTTGGTTGCAATATAAGACCACGTACTTCAATCTTTTTGATACATAATGAACATTCCCAAATTTGCGAAGCATTTTCGCTTGCTTAAGAGAAAATAGCCATACAATAATTCCTTGACGTTGACCTAGCATCGCTTTACTCCTTTTTAATTACACAATTGTCTTTTTATTCTAACACATACATTTATATAAAAAAAGCATAGGAATTCTCCTATGCTTACAGTTAGTTTATGAGCATCCACAGCTTCCGCCTGTGCTACAGCCTCCACCACAACTTGATTCAAAGAATGGATTTCCGGTTGGAACCTTGATAAAGTCAGATACTGACCGGCCAATGAGTACACTTATTTCATCAAGAAGTGCTTGGAGATCATTCTCCGCTTTTTTGAATTCAGCTATATTGAGGTCGAGATCAACTTCTCTTTTCAAATTACGGATTTCCATCATGACCGTTTTATAGTCAGGATGATATCTTCCAAAGCGTTCAACTTCTTCATAACGATCTTTCATTTGTATAAACGCTTTAACTTTTTTTTGTGTTTCTTTATCTTTTTGTACATTATTCAAGCATATATAATAAGCCTCAACCACTGTTGACTCGAGCACCATTTTAGCTAATTCATCCGCATACTCTAAAATTTCTATACTTTCTGATGTAGCAAGCAATCCGCTCACCTCCGATTCATATTTTACCATGAATAAGCACAGAAATGAACTTTTTACTTCTACCGAATCAGAACATCAAAATCTTTTTTCATATCTTCTCTTTTTTGATTTTTTTCAACTACTTGTAATTGAATTTGATGGGAGCCTTTTGAGAGCCCTTTAATAATAAAAGCAGCTGTTGTTACTACTTTTTTTTGTTTCCCATCCACTGAGACAATTAAGCTCGTATTACGATTCGTAAACGAAATATCTGGAATAAAGCACTCAACATAAACATTATTTTCCTTAACATGGTGCTGAACTGAAAATGAATGTTCTGATTTCATTCCTAACACGACCACATCATTTTCTGCTCTTACAGTGTGCATAGGTACAATGGATATTTCTCTTTTCACTTCAGGATCTGGGATATCTTTATGACATGCATTTAACAGAAGTACAATCAGAAAAACAAAGACCATTTTCCTTACCAAATCAGCTGCCCCCAATCACACAATTTTACATATTTTGTGCAATTATCAGCAAACTTAGTCAAAGTGCAACCAAAAAGCCTTCAAACTTTCGTAAAGTGAAGGCTTCCTATTGGTTACTATTCATAGCTTGAAACATACTCATCATCATATTCGCCATTTGTATACTATGATTGAATTGCTCCACACGATGCGGAATGGTCTTTTTAAAGTGGTGTAATGCCGATATTTCAAAGCTTTGTATATCATGTGGATTTCTTCCGAGCTTTCTGTACCAAATTGGCTGTTCCCTTAAGAACTGTTTTAATTGTGGTTGCATACGTAAATATTCATTTATTTCTTCTCGCATCCAATAGCCCCCTTCTAGTCTTGCCTAAATTGAAATGGATGTGATGGTGGGCTTACATTTTTTTTAGGCGGATTCTGGACGCTACTCCCTCCGTGTAGAGAGGAAATTACACCTTGAATCGCACCTAAGGCAGAACTAATACTCACGATATGATGTTGAAGCTGGTTTGGATCCATATTCTTCACAGCACCTAGTACGGTTGACATCCAATCCTTTTTCGATGATTCTTCGTTAGTAGACGATTCTTCCTTTGAAGCTTCCGTTGATTTTTTACGTTCATCAACGTTCTCATTTCCTTTAGAATCATCCTCACCGAATAGATACCATTCCTCATATAACTCTTGCCACGTTTTTGTCCCGCTTCTAACCTGTTTAATGAGTTCAGGGTGGGCTCGAACATACTCCTTGAACTTTTCGATAGAAGGATGTAGTTGCTTTTTGGCCATTATATTTCACCTCAACATAAACGAATGCCTATAATACGATATGAAAAAAAGAAAAATATGTGCACCTTAGATTTCATGATAAAATGGAACGGATAGGAAAGGTAAAGGGAGGGATAAAATGGAGAATATTCAAAAACAAATCCAAGACATTGTTCTTCATGCGACCGAGCATGACTTAGAACTGCTCGAACAGCTTCTTAAAGGTTTTCAACTTTGGAAATCAGGAAATAATACAACGTTTATCTCTAGTCTTTTGCAAATGGAACGTAAAATAACGGATATTGACTGTGAAATAACCATACCCATTTCTCCTCTTTTATATAATACTTTGCATATTGTTCATGGAGGAATTACTGCGACTTTGCTTGATACGGCAATGGGTGTATTAGCAAATTCACTTGTTCCTGATGGCTATGGTGCCGTCACTACCCAGCTGAATATAAATTATATTTCCGCTGGAATCGGTGAACATATGGTCTGTAGAGCGAAAATGGAACATAAAGGCTCAAAAACACTCGTATTGTCCGCAGAAATTCATCGTTCAGATGGTGTTAAGATTGCCATTGGGACAGGTAGTTTTCTTGTGATTGAAAAAAGAATTTAGGGTGAACCGATTTTGGTAACTGCCATTGTTATACCTATCATTATTATTTACTTTTATATTATTTCAAAGCGAGAGTTACAATCTCATACGGAGCAATGGTTAGCACTAGAGCAAGTATATGAAGAAGCGATTGTAACAGGAAAGATTCATCAAATAAATATAAGAAAAGAACGCTTTTATTATCATCGATATGTACATATTGTCGAACTCACACTTATAAATAATCAAACAACCACTCCTGTCTCAAAGATTACTCCAATTGTAAAAGGAAAATTCCTTACGAATGATGATTTTCAGCTTGGTGATGAAGTGCGTGTGTACGGTAATTGGAAGGAAGGCCATTTTCGTTTTGGTAGATATGAAATTATTCAAAAAAAATAAAAAGGAGCACTCAGCTCCTTTTCGTCATTCTTCCCATGCTTGGATAAAGTTTTGCGTGTAATATTTTTTATATACACCTACACCGATATGTGTAAAGTCTTCGTTTAATAAGCTTTCCCGGTGACCTTTACTATTTAACCAACCTTCCATTACTGCTGGTGCATCAGCATAGTTTGCGGCAATATTCTCACCAGCTACCTGATAAAATACCTCCCCGGCCTCTAAGCGATCGGAGAGTTCCCCAAACTTTTCAGATGTATGCGAAAAAGTATTGCTCTCTTCCATATCCTTACTATGTCCATAAGCTACGTTTGCCGTATTTCCATCCCATTGTAAAGTAGCCAATCCAAATCTCATTCTCATAATATTCGTAATATCAAATATTTGCTTTTCATTTGCATCCTCGACTTTTTCATCTGGTGCCATCTCTCTAGGTTCAATTTCTTGTAACTCACCAAAATAAACCAATTCATAAGGTCTTAGCTTCAATAAAGTTTCTGCATCCATTACCCTAAAGCTAGATAATGTTGCCGTGAATTTATCAATATACAGTTGAACGAAGATGTCCCCCATTTTTAACAATGGTCTTGTATTTAGATCCGACTCTGATAGCTCAAATTGGTAAGAACTTCCTTCATATTCCAACCCTACTTCTGTTTCTACATAACTTGAAGAAAAAATTTCATCTACATGTTGTCCTATTTTGAATGGACTTATATTCACTTCCGAACCGATGGCATAAACAGTTACTACCTTCCCATCTTTCACACCAATCTGAGAATAATTGGCAGGGTCAGCATTATAGATCCACCAATCAAACCCATAATAAGTCTGATCTACTCTGTTAGGTTGACCTAAGCTTTCCTCCAAGCTTTCTATAGACATTCCGATATAAGATGACACTCCCTCTGTTGGTCTGTCCGAGTTTGTTCCTTCATCGCTCGTATTATTTGATAAGTCCTGGTTACTTCCTCTCTTTTGCGTCTCGTCTTCTAAAAGTATCTCCTCGTTACCATCTTGAATATTAAAATAAAATACAATTCCTAATATTGCAGTAATCAATATCAATATTCTTCCTAAACTTCTCAGAGGCCATCCTCCTCTCTATCATTCTTTCTATCATTGTATGCAAGCATGACATAAATAGTATAGTATTTCATAGAAAATTAAATAGCTTAATATGGTAGTTATTTATCCTATTATAACCTACCAAGCTCTGTACATAAATAAAATAAAGACACCAAAAGGTGCCTTCATTAATGCATGTCAGAAGAAGTATGTTCGGAAATGTCAGATAAGGCTTGACCGGCTTGATAGTCGGTAATCTTCTCAATAGCCAAATCCCCTAGAGCTACTATTCCTACTAGTTTTTTTCCTTCTGTCACAGGAAGACGGCGAATTTGATGCTTGGCCATTAATTCGGCCGCGTCTCTAGCAGTTGTTTCAGGTGATACAGTTATGATCTGCTTACTCATGATATCTTCTACCTTTGTCGAACCAGGATGTTTTTCTGCCACTCCTCTAACGACAATATCACGATCTGTAATCATTCCGATTAACTTATCATCATCAACAATTGGAATTGCACCTACGTTTAATTCTTTCATTTTAAGTGCAACCTCGTACACATTATCCAGAAGCGTACAGCATTCAACTTCCTTAGTCATTAATTCTTTTATGGTCTTCATCCTGTGCCCTCCTAAAAAATATCTGTCAGTTTTATCGTTCCCTTTTGTATGGTCAACTATTCCCGTATTGTACACAAGGGAAACATATCTGACTTTTGTGAACGTTCTCATTGCAACTTCCTATAATTTCTACTATTATTAAACATGAAGAAGTTATCATTACATAGTGAAAAGTTCAGTTTCAAGTAGACGGGTATCGTGTTTTGTAGGAGGGAAAATAATGAAGTTTGAAAATGTTGGTCTTGAGAGCGTTAAAGCGGATTTAAATCGTTTGGACGAAGTTATGCTTGATCATGGATTAGTTCGTGAAGGACAATGGGACTATGAAAGAGTAACATACGACCGTAAGTTTATCCTAAAAGAAGGAACTTTCTACCTTCGTGTATTCGGATATGCTGTAGAAGGTGATGTTGGCGCACACAAAGCAACCGTTCAATTAATGACACCACTATTAGGGAAGCATTATTATCCACACGGTGTAGAATACGGTGAAGGGGAAACCTTTCCAAAAGGACTAGTCAGTCAATGCGAAAAACTTCTAAATGAAGTTAAAGTTGAAGTGGAGAAATTTGCTAAATAAAAAGACGCTTTTTTGCGTCTTTTTTTTTATCTAAGTTTCACATCAATATAACTTACATTATACCCAGTCAACAAGTACACTTCTTCTTGAATTGCAGCTTGTAAATTTTCTATTTTTCCAATAATTCCTCTATAATTAATGGCACTTAATCTTAAAATGATACCAACCATGCTTTCTTTCAGTATCACTTCGTACGTTTGATTTTTTGTCGGATGGAATGGCCCTTGAATGCGATCAATGATATTTCCTCTTTTATTGTGTAGGACATAGTCATTGCTTTCATTAATATTAGACTCGACTATTGCTGAAATAATGTTGTGAACGGCTCGATTGCTTTCGTTTTGCTCAAACATACATATACTTATCAACATAATCCCTCCTTTAGGCTCGTCTAATAAACACCTCAAAAATTTATAACTTCATATTTTTATTATTTTCATTGGTTATTTTATTAAATGCATACTATAATTTAAGTGTTCCGAAATGAACAAATATTTTTTATTTATGGAAGGAGAACATCTTTTGTTACTAAGCTTTTTTAAGAAACGTTATTTTTTCATTATTCTAGGAGTCTGTATTGCAGCCCTTTTGTTATATCTTATCCTACCTGTTTCTATACCTTTAATTACTGCATTTATAACTGCTTTATTTCTTGAACCGCTCGTACGAATGCTACAAAATCATACCAAACTTAATCAGAAAGTATCTGTCTTAGTTGTATTTATGGGCTTTTTGCTCTTTGTGGGCGTTACCGGCTACTTCATTGTTACAAAGGTAATAACAGAAGCCATTCAAGTAGTTGAATACGCTCCACAGCTAATAAATGAAATAAATCGAGCTTGGTTAGATACAGAAGAGAAATTAACCTCAGCAGCAAAAGAATTACCGAAAGAAATAGTAGATGGAATTAGTAGCCAAGTACAAACTTTTCTTAACCAAACGAAAAATGATTTAGTAGCTTATGTAAACATCGATAATGTCCGGTCATTACTTACAAATATCCCTAGCTATCTTGTCAGTTTTTTAGTCTATCTGATCGCACTATTTCTTTTCTTATTAGATTTACCAAGGTTAAAAACTTCTTTATACAGTCATTTAACTGAGAAAACAGCTGATAAAGTTCATTTTATGACCTCTCGTCTATCATTTGTTGTAATAGGTTTTGTAAAAGCTCAATTTCTTGTTTCTGTAATCATTTTCTTAGTTACATTAATCGGTTTATTCATTATCACTCCAAAAGTAGCTTTATTAATGGCCACCATCATTTGGATTATTGATTTTATCCCTATCATCGGTTCTATAGTAATTATGGCACCCTGGGCTTTATTTCATTTCATTACCGGTGATGTAGTATTAGGTACAAAACTTGCTATTTTAGCAGTTATTTTGTTAATTATTCGCCGAACAGTCGAACCAAAAGTAATGGGAACACATATCGGCCTTTCACCATTATCTACATTAATAGCCATGTACCTTGGTCTAAAGTTGTTCGGAATACTAGGGTTTATTATTGGCCCTTTACTATTAATTGCATTTAATTCGGCAAAAGAAGCCGGAATAATTAAGCTGAATTTTAAAATTTAAAAAAGCGCGGTCTTCATATTTGTGAAGTCTGCGCTTTTATATATATTAAAAGAAATCAGGAAAAAATGGGCGCAATCTTGGAATTTTCCTCTCTAGCTTCTTTATATCTTCTAAGCTTCCTGTAATTTTCCCAATGTGATACAACTCTTCAGTCGTTTTGTATCCTAACAAAAGAGTAGACAATGTTCCTATGTCCATTTGCAACCCTACCTTAGGTGAATGTGCACAGACACTTCCTTCTTTCTCCTTGAAAGCAGTTATAGTATCATCGGCAAGTAAATATGAACCAATATTCCATCTACAGTATTCATCATTCACATGAATAAATACCTTTTCACCAGTTGACCTAAAAGAGTAGGATTTTAGAAACTCTTCTACATTAACAATTCTAGCCATAAAGTATGGATGGACTTCAGTCTTTTGTTTTGGTTGTTTTAAGTAGTATGGGAATAAATCAAAAGACGAAGTGTTAACTACTACCTTATCTACCATGGAGTCATGCTGACAGATAAAATTCCACAGACCAATCGCTGCCTGATGGGTAATAGTAATGATTTCAATGACTTCCAACTCTTTATTTTTCACTGAATATACAATATAACCCTCGTACTCACCATTGTCATTTACATACGCAGCTATATGATCCTCGCTGTAAACATGGTCATTCCACCAATCTTGTGTACGAACAAGCATCCCACTATGAGATGTCGCAAAAGACTCATAAACTCTTTCAATTTGTGCTCTTTCATGCTCAGGAATATCCCTTAACACCCTGCCTTGGTAGGAATGCAACATAACCAAATCTTTTTTTTCAATCGTTACCTTTTTGTTATCTGCAAAAGTCTCCCAACCAAATCTACGGTAAAAGCCAACATCAAAAGGGTGAAGAAAAGATATGTATTGCTGTTTCTGGTTCATATATTTTAAGGCGTCAGTAATGAGTTGTTTCACAAAGCCGTGCCGACGATATTCTGGATACGTGGAAACTCCAGCAATACCTCCCATTTGAAACTTTTTTTCGTTAATATAAATAGAAAATGGGATCATGTGTAATTTTGCAACAAGCTTTTGTCCATCTTTAACAGCAAGAATATCGTGTGATTTTAACATTTGTTTTCTTTTAGGTATATCTTCCTCATTTATCTTGTATTGAAAAGCATACATCGACAATTTCATGGCTTCTTCATAATCCTTTTCTGTTAACACAACATATTCCATCATTCCCACCCCTTAACAAACTTCTATATAATTTATTCAAAAAAAGCGCTACAAGTACTTGTAGCGCTTTTTTGCTGCTTTAAAACCCTAGGATCGCTTTGATAACTGAGGTAGTTTCTCCTCCGTGGTAAAAAACGTATAATAGCAAATAAACTGCTACACCGGTTATAGCTGTAAAAAACCATACAACGCTTGTAATAGGTCCAAGTTTTCGATGCTTTTCTAGTTGTTTTTTATAGCCTGTATACAACGATATAATCCCTAATACTGCTCCAACCGTCGCCAACGTAATATGAAAGATCAAAAAGATTGTATAGTATATTTTAATATCCTCTGGTCCACCAAACGCTGTGTTACCAATAAAAATAGTTCTACTAGCATAGATGATAAAGAAGATAATAGCAAATATAGCTGCTAAAAACATCGTTTTTTGATGGGCCTGTATTTTACGCTGCTTGATTTGCCACCATCCAATGGCAACAGTTAAACCACTTAGCACAATAAAGGTTGTACTGATTGTAGGTAATATAGGTAATGTAAACTCCATTTGTTTCTCCTCTTAATAACTTATTTTATTTAGTAGGCTCAGGTTGAAAGCTAGTTTGACTTGTAGGTAACTCATCAATCGTTTGTTCCTTTTTGAACCAACTAAAGAACACTTGTGCTAAGATCAGTCCGTACACAACCTCTTGAATTACCTTCATTAACACTCCGCCTGTTTGTTGATCCTCAAGAAGCGACATCGAATTAAACATTTCTGGCCCACTTAAATTCAAAGAAGCTAGTGTCGTTGATGGGACGCATAATTCAAGTGCACTAGCCCATGCGTTGGGATCAGAAAAAGTAGAATACATCGGTGTATCTGCAAAGATAATTAATGCACAAGCTGGAGTTAACAAAATACCATCTGCAAAAATATAACCTACCTTTTTTAACCCGTTTAATGTTTCATACTCTTCTAATTCGTTCACTAGTGGCCACCACATACAAATTGCTAATAAAAATAGTATGGAAGTATAGACCGCGTGCAACCACATATCTGTTTTAACAATATCAAAAATATTAGGCACGTGGTAAAAAGAGAACACTCCATTAAAAAGAATAAGTGCAATAAGAGGTTTTGTGAAAAAATCGAACAATGGTTTGATAATTGGTCTAGTTAGTATAGATCTCCATACCCATGGAGGAATTCCATAAATAAATAGAATCGGAATCACTAAATATAGAATTGCCATCTGGATCATATGGACATAAAACATTATATGCCCTAGCAAATCAATGGGAGATCCCTTCACCACATATAATAGTAAAATGGCTGAAACAAAGTTGATCCATTGTTTTCTCGTTAATGCTTCTGATTGTTGAAAATGAGTTCGATACTTCGTAGTTACGAGAAAATAACTAGCTAAAATCACAAGTAATAGGATAAGAAAAAACGGACTCCATAATGCTCTAAAGCCAAATATATCAAGCGACAATGGCGATCACCTCGTTATTTTTAAGTCAGTTATATTATACCTGATTTGTAATGGATTCTACAATAAATGAGGTTTTCCTATATTTAGTGCAAAAAGAAAATCGGCTCAGGAGGCCGATTTTCTTTCACTCATTTACCACCAAATAATGGTCATAAAAGCTAATATTGTTATTAACCCAACTAATAAACCTGAATATAGGAAGAGCGCTGGCGCTTCATGTCCCTTATGACTCATATGCATGAAGTAATATAATTGAAAGACTACTTGCACGATTGCTAACAAAAGAATGAAAGGAACGATAAACCATGCCGAAAAGTCACCATAGCCTACAGCAACAAATGCTACTAAAGTCAAAAAGATCATCATAGAAAATGATACGATTTGATAGCGCATTTCCTCTGCACTTTTCTTTTTACGATATTCAATGTCTACTCTAGGGTTACCTGAATGTGTTTGTTCACTTGCCATCAGTTTATCCCACCATTCCCATTAAATATACTACCGTGAAGATAAATACCCACACCACGTCAATAAAGTGCCAGTAAAGACTTGCAACATAAAACTTTGGAGCATTGTACAAATCTAACCCACGCTTTGCATTTCTCACCATTAAAGTGACAATCCATAGAAGACCGAAAGCCACGTGACCTCCGTGGAAGCCAACAAGAGTATAAAAGGCAGATCCAAATGCACTACTAGTAAATGTATGATGATATTCATGTACATAGTGATTGAACTCGTAAATTTCAAGAAGCAAGAATGCAAATCCTAACAGCACAGTTAAGCCTAACCATAGCTGCATCTTTTTGAAATTGAAGTTTTTCATGTGGTACATTGCATATACACTTGTTAAAGAACTAGTTAAAAGTAGCATCGTTGCCACAAATACAATTGGCAATTCAAAAAGATCCTTTGCTAGTGCATGTTCAGCATTCGGAACCTTATCCTTTAATGCTAAGTAAGTTGCAAAAAGTGATGCAAAGAGAACCGTTTCTCCGCCTAGAAATAACCAAAAACCTAAAAATTTATTCTTTCCTTCAAGGGTTTGCTTTTCAGGTGCGGCAGGCCATGTTTCAGCAGTAAACTTATCTTCTACATGCATTATGCCTTCCCCCCCTTATCATCATCATTTAATAGATCTTCCTTATGAATATGGAAGCCATGATCATCCTTAACAGAACGTACAAACATTGATAATAACGTAATGCCCATTCCTGCAATAAGAACCATTACACCCCAGTTATAATCTTCACGATAAAGTGCACCAAAAGCGGCGACAAATAATCCAAGTGAAATCATAAATGGAGTAAATGAATTGTTTGGCATATGGATATCACCAAGCGGCTCAGCCGGAGTCATACCCTTTTTGCCTTCCATTTTTTCAATCCATAGTGGATCTAATCCACGAACAAGCGGAAGCTGTTTAAAGTTATAGAAAGGTGGTGGTGACGGAATTGCCCACTCAAGTGTACGCCCATCTTCCCAAGGATCATTTCCAACCTTTTCATTTTTCACACTAGTGATCACAATGTTAATTAACAGAATTAATGTAGCAATCGCCATAAAGAATGCACCAATCGTACTGATTAAGTTCCCCGCATCCAAACCTTGGTTAGGTAAAAATGTGAAAATACGTCTCGGCATCCCCATTAATCCTAGGAAATGCTGGATAAAGAATGTTAAGTGGAATCCAATTAAGAATAACCAGAACGTGATTTTTCCTAATGTTTCGTTTAACATTGTTCCAAACATTTTTGGCCAATAGAAATGGGTCGCTGCTAAAAGACCAAATACAACTCCACCAACAATAACATAGTGGAAATGCGCAACTACGAAATAGGAATCATGGTATTGGTAGTCAGCTGCTGCTGAGGCAAGCATAACCCCAGTTACCCCTCCACCTACGAACGATGGAATAAATGCAACTGCATAAAGCATAGGTGTTGTGAACTTGATGCTTCCTCCCCACATTGTGAAGAGCCAGTTAAAGATTTTTATACCAGTTGGAACAGCAATTGCCATTGTGGCAACGGCAAAGATTGCATTGGCAATCGGACCTAATCCTGTTGTGAACATATGGTGAGCCCATACCATGAATCCTAAGAATCCAATTAGAACTGTAGCGAACACCATTGATGAATATCCAAACAGACGCTTTCTCGAAAAAGTAGCAAAAATTTCCGAGAAAATACCAAATGCAGGTAATACTAAAATATAAACCTCTGGGTGTCCGAAGATCCAGAATAAATGCTCCCAAATGACAGTATTTCCACCATTTGCAACATCAAAGAAGTTTGAACCGAACATACGGTCAAAAATCAGCAAGAACAGTCCCACAGTAAGTGGAGGAAAAGCAAATAGGATAAGTGCTGATGCCACAAATGTAGACCATGTAAACAATGGCATTCTCATATAAGTCATCCCAGGTGCACGCATGTTGATAATCGTTACAAGGAAGTTAATCCCCCCCATTAACGTACCCGCACCGGAGATCTGCAATCCTAATGCATAAAAGTCTATACCGTGTCCCTCAGATGCCATCGATAGAGATGCATAAGAAGTCCAACCAGCATCCGGTGCACCACCTAAGAACCACGATAGGTTTAAGAAGATACCACCAAAAAAGAATAACCAGAAACCAAGTGCATTTACAAAAGGAAACGCAACGTCACGTGCTCCAATTTGAAGTGGCATAATGGCATTCATAAAAGCAAATAACAGTGGCATGGCTGCTAAGAAAATCATTGTTGTTCCATGCATGGTTAAAATCTCGTTATATAATCCAGCGCTTACAAAATCATTGTTTGGTACTGCAAGCTGGATACGAATAAACATTGCTTCTAGACCACCTAAAACAAAGAATAGTCCACCAGCAATTAAGTAAAGGATAGCGATTTTTTTATGGTCTACTGTAGTTAAGTAATCCCAAACAGTCGCTCCGAACCCCTTTTTCTGAGCATAGGTACTCACAATTCTACCTCCCTTTTAACAAAGTCCCCTATTAATCCTGTACCTTTAAGTTCATTAAGTATTCTGCTACAGCATCTAATTCTTCTGGAGTTAATTTGTTGTATGCATTTGTCATTTTGTTCCCAGGCTTATAAGCTTCAGGATCAGAAATCCAGTTTTTAAGTTCTTCTTCTGAATGATCTAGTACCCCAGCGATACGAGATCTTTCACCAAAGTTTGTTAAATTTGGTCCAAGTCGTGCAGCTTCCGGAGCACCGGTTGCTGGTGTGACGGCATGACAACCAATACAGCTGTTATTAAAGACTTCTTGTCCTTGTTGTGCAAGAGGTGTTTCAGCCTTTTCAGGTTCTTTAACAGATTGCATATCAGCAACCCATTGATCAAACTCATCTGGTGAAATCGCTTTAACTTTAAAGTCCATTAAAGCATGAGAAGGGCCGCAAAGCTCTGCACATTTCCCGTAAAATAAATCTCCAGCCTCATTTGCTTTTTGCTCATCAAATTGCAAATAAAAACGGTTTACGTTGTCAGTGTTTGTATCCATTTTCCCACCAACAGCAGGAATCCAGAACGAGTGCTTTACATCTGATGCCTTTAAGTTAAAGTACACCTTTTGTCCTGTTGGAACTACTAGGTCCTGACTCGTAATAATTTCTTCGTTTGGATACTCAAATTCCCACCAGTAAAGATTCGCACGGACATTAATTACCAATGCATCCGTTTTACCATCTTCATTTTTCTTATCCATTTCTGATACATCTGCAAACTTGAATGTAGAAGCTACTGTTGGAACAGCTAGAATAAGAAGTAGAATAATCGGGATAACAGTCCAAATAATTTCTAACTTATGACTTCCTTCCACCTGCTTTGGAATGCTATTATCCTTACGGCGGAACTTTACAACCACGATCGTGAAGATCAAGGTTACGACGATAATTACCCCTACCATTATCGCCACTGATAACATCATTAAATCAAATTGCTCTTTAGCAACCTCACCGGCTGGCTGAAGCGTTGACAAGAACGGTTCACCACATCCGGAAAGTAGCAGCGTTATGATTGCAAACATTGAAATCATTCGCCATTTCGCAAGCCTTTTCATAGCTTAATCAAACCCCTCTTTCGTAAAATATTTCTTCCCTGAAATGTTTGATCAGTAAAAAAATTTATAGACAACCTCACCCTCAGACAGGAGGGTAAGGTTTTTCTAACAAACATATTTTATATTAGTGTGACAATTACCATAGCAACAAAGAGAATAGTTAGATATTGTAGTGAATAGACAAACATGATTTTTGCCCATTTCATATCGTCCTTTTTCTTATAGCCATATAAACCAGTAACTAACCATCCAACATTTAATACTGACGCTAAAATAAGAAATGGAAGCCCTAAGCTAGTCAGTAGGAATGGAAGCGGCAACAACGCAACAATCCATAGAATGATATGCTTTTTTGTTGTTTCGAATCCTTTAACAACCGGTAACATGGGAATGCTAGCAGCTCTATATTCTTCTACCCTTCTCATCGCTAGTGCATAAAAATGAGGTGGTTGCCATGCAAACATTATTAGGAATAAACTCCATGCCATGATACTCAAATCTCCATCAACCGCTGACCAACCAATAAGTGGTGGTACGGCACCCGATATACTTCCTATGATGGTATTTGAAACAAGCTGACGTTTGGACCACATCGTATAAAGTACAACATAGCTAAACACTCCTACAAGTCCAATAACAACAGCTGTTAATGTTGTTAACGCAAGAAAAATAGTACCTACTGTAATTAGGACTAACCCCATAATAATTACTTTTCGTGGTTGTATGTTTCCCGTTACAGTTGGTCTATCCTTTGTGCGTTCCATTAGAGGATCAATATCTCTATCATAGTAATTATTTATGGCACAGGATCCTGCTATAATGAGCGAAGATCCAATTAATGTATAAAAAACAATATCTAGATTTGATAAGAAGCTTTTTTCTCCAAAGTGAAGCGCTAACCAAAGTCCAGTAAAGGTAGTAATTAAGTTGGAGTTTACGATTCCAATTTTGATCAAAGCAAGGAAATCCTTCCAAGCATTTGTCTTTGGTATCTCAATGCCGTTATCATCACCGTTTATCGTTGCTTCACTTATTGATCTTGAACCCGCCATTTTCTCTCCTCCTTTCCCTATAAACAAATCAGGTCACACGACACTACAATAACTATAGTACATTATTAGTTCTAATGCTATATTGTAATGAAAAACGAATATCACCGATTTTAGTCAATATTCTGCCAATAGTTTTCATTATCTTAATAGTGGAAATAATGTTAAATATTTGTGTAGAAAAATAACATTTCCTCAATCTATTAAATCATACTTCGCTCCATTTTTGTGAACTTTTTTTGAATTATTTTTGAATTATTTGTGTCCTGATTTGTTTCGTAAAACAGGCTATTTATTTTGTTAAAATAATATTTATGTGATTGATTGGTCGTGTGATCTCATTAAAATCAACTCCACTATGTATCTAGATCACCCGTAGAATTATATCCTAAAAACAATCCATTAGTTTCCAATTTACTCATAGTGTTAAATACTTAATATATATTGTAAAAACTCGGTAGATTGTGTAGTATCAAAAATGCAGTATTTCTCATATTAACTTCTATTTTTTTTCCTACTAATTCGTTATGATAAAGATATATTAAAATGTGGTTATTATTATACTGTTCATTATACATGTCAATAGAAACTTATGACAAATTTGTGAACTTGGATGAGAAGGTGATTTTTTTGAACAGAGCCTTGAAATGGTTTTCTGTCCTTACAACGATTGGTATGTTATTGATTCTATTAGGAGGAGCTCTTGTCACAAAAACTGAGTCTGGAATGGGTTGTGGTCGTTCTTGGCCTTTATGTAATGGACAGCTTATTCCAACTGACATATCACTAGAGTTAATTATTGAACTTGCTCACCGTGTGGTTTCTGGTGTTGTCGGCTTAATGGTATTGGTATTATCCATCTGGTCTTGGAAAACGATTGGTCATATCCGTGAGACAAAATTTTTATCGGCATTATCTTTTTTCTTCCTCGTATTACAAGGATTAATTGGTGCTGCCGCTGTTGTTTGGGGACAGTCAGATTTTGTACTAGCTTTACATTTTGGTATCTCATTGATTTCATTCGCAGCTGTCTTACTTTTAACACTCCTTATTTTTGAAGTAGACAAGCGTTTTGAAGCTCATAAATTAATCATTGATACACGTTTGCGTAAGCATATTATTGGAGTTAGCGTATACAGTTATGTAGTCGTTTACACTGGCGCTCTAGTAAGGCATGTGAATGCTAGCCTAGTATGTAGAGACTGGCCATTTTGTTTGAATAACTCAATTGGCTTACCCACAAATTTTTACGAATGGGTACAGATGGGGCACAGATTTGCAGCTGGCTTAATTTTTCTTTGGATTGGATATATTACTCTATTAGCTTATAAACATTTCAAACATGAGAAAGTTATTGTTTGGGGTTGGACAATAGCGTTTATACTAGTATCCCTTCAAGTAATGACTGGAGCCTTAATCGTTTTCACTCGACTTAACTTAACGGTCGCCTTAGCACATGCATTTTTTATCTCTTGCTTATTCGGGGTATTAAGCTATTTTATCCTCCTCGTTACTCGAAGTAAAAAGAATCAGATTGCTCTTAACAAGAAAAATAATCACTCGCTGTAAAAAAAGGTGTTGCACTTAAGTGCAACACCTTTTTACTGTTTACTTTTGTAACTCGATAAGGAGATCGCCTGTTTGAATTGCTTCTCCATTTGATACATAAATGTCTTTAACAAAGCCTGAGTACGGAGCTTGAACCGTCGTTTCCATTTTCATAGCTTCTGTAATCATTAAGTGATCTCCTTTTTCGACCTTTTCGTCTTTTGAGACTAACACTTTAATTACTGTCCCTGGCATAGAAGCACCGATATGTGTTTCTTTCTTCGGATCAGCTTTAATCTTAGTGGCAACAGTGGACTTAATACTTTCGTCCTTAATAACAACCTCTCTCGGTTGTCCATTTAACTCAAAGTAGACAACACGAGTACCATCAGCTTGAGGCTGACCAATAGAGATAAGCTTCACGATTAATGTTTTACCTGTTTCAATTTCGACTTCTATTTCCTCTCCTAGTCTCATGCCGTATAGGAAAGTAGGTGTATCTAACACCGAAATATCGCCAAACTGCTCAACCATAGTCGTATAGTCTTTAAATACCTTTGGATATAATGCATAAGCAATGGCATCAAAGCTCGTTACAGGTCTTCCTAATTCTTTGAATAACTTTTCTTTTAAAGCTGTAAAATCAACATCCTCTAATAGTTCTCCAGGTCTTACCGTGATTGGCTCACGACCTTTAAGGATCACTTTTTGAAGTTCTTCTGGGAAGCCTCCAACAGGCTGTCCTAAGTATCCTTCAAATAATTCTACAACCGAATTAGGGAAATCGAGACTATCTCCTTTAGAAAGGACATCCTCTTCCGTTAGGTCGTTTTGAACCATATATAACGCCATATCACCTACGACTTTTGAAGAAGGAGTAACTTTAACGATATCACCAAACATATGATTTACTCGCGCATACATTTCCTTCACGTCTTCCCACTGGTCAGCAAGGCCAACTGCCTTTGCTTGTTGTTGAAGATTGCTATATTGACCACCTGGCATTTCGTGCTGATACACTTCTGTATGAGGAGACATCATTCCACTTTCGAAATCGTGGTAGTACTTTCTCACATCTTCCCAGTAGTAAGAAAGCTGTTCTAACGCTTTAATATCTACCTTCGGCTTACGATCATTGCCTTCAAGTGCATAGTACAATGTGTTTGCACTTGGCTGTGACGTTAATCCTGCCATTGTACTTAATGCTGTATCTACAATATCTACACCAGCCTCAATGGCTTTTGCATACGTAAATATCCCATTACCACTTGTATCATGAGTGTGTAGGTGAATCGGAATATCAATAGTTTCTTTTAATTCAGAAATTAATTGATATGCAGCTTGTGGCTTTAATAACCCTGCCATATCTTTAATAGCTAAAATATGTGCCCCTTGATTTTGAAGTTCTTTAGCCAAATCCTTATAGTAGCTTAAGTTATACTTCGGTCTTGATGTATCAAGGATATCTCCTGTATAACAAATCGCAGCTTCAGCTATTTTCCCCGTATCTCTTACGGCTTGGATAGCCACTTCCATTCCTTTAACCCAGTTCAGACTATCAAAAATACGGAATACGTCTATACCAGCATAAGCAGATTTCTCTACAAACTCACGAATCACATTGTCTGGATAATTTTTATAACCAACAGCATTTGAAGCTCTTAGTAGCATTTGGAATAATACATTTGGAATCTGCTTTCTTAAAGTTAAAAGTCTATCCCATGGATCTTCCTTTAAGAAATTGTACGCAACATCAAACGTTGCTCCACCCCACATCTCCATGGAAAACATATCAGGTAGTAATAACGATGTCGGCTCTGCGATATGCTTTAAATCTGTCGTACGAACACGAGTAGCTAACAAGGACTGATGAGCATCTCTAAAAGTAGTATCTGTTAAAAGAACTTCAGGTTGCTCTTTAATCCACTTTACTAAGCCTTCTGCTCCTCTTTCATCAAGAATTTGCTTTGTTCCACTTTGAACACTTAATGAATCTGTTAATGGGATTCTTGGCTTATCAAAAACAGGCTTTTTCTTTTTCTCAATTCCTGGGAAACCGTTAATTGTTACATTCCCAATATAAGAGAGCATTTTTGTCCCTCTGTCTTTACGGACTGGGAACATAAATAACTCAGGTGAAGAATCAATAAAGGATGTATCGTAATTTCCACTGCGGAAATCTTTATGCTTTACAACATTCTCCAAGAACGGAATATTCGTTTTAATTCCACGGATACGGAACTCTTGTAGATTTCTTACCATTTTGGCACAAGCTTGCTCATACGTTAAAGCATGGGTAGATAGCTTAACAAGCAAGGAATCATAGTATGGAGTAATAATTGCTCCTTGGAAACCGTTACCTGCATCCAATCTTACCCCAAAACCACCACCTGAACGGTACGTCATTAATCTTCCTGTATCAGGCATGAAATTGTTCAACGGATCTTCCGTTGTGACACGAGATTGAATCGCATATCCCATAATACGAATATCTTCTTGTTTTGGAATACCTACCGTTTCATCATGCAGCTCATGTCCTTCTGCAACCAAGATTTGTGTTTGAACAATATCAACACCAGTGATCATCTCAGTAATAGTATGCTCAACCTGTACGCGCGGGTTTACTTCAATAAAGTAGAATTCGTCACCTGAAACAAGGAATTCTACTGTTCCAGCATTTAGATAATCTACATTTTTCATTAAATCAACAGCTGCTAAACAGATTCTATCTCTAAGATCTTCTGAAATAGAGATACATGGTGCAACCTCTACTACCTTTTGATGACGACGTTGTACCGAGCAATCTCTTTCATAAAGGTGGACAATATTACCAAACTCATCTCCGATAATTTGAACCTCGATATGCTTTGGCTTTTCAATATACTTTTCAACGTAAACCTCATCATTTCCAAAAGCTGCTTTTGCTTCAGATTTTGCTCTCGTGTAGGCTTCCTTTACTTCTTCTAAGTGCCTAACGATACGCATACCTCTTCCACCACCACCGAGCGATGCTTTAATGATGATCGGATAGTGATATTCTTTCCCAAAAGCAATAACTTCCTCTAAGCTATTTACAGGACCATCGCTACCAGGAATGACTGGAATCTTTGCAGCTTGGGCTTGTGTTCTAGCTTTTACTTTGTCACCAAACATGTCAAGATGCTTTGATTTTGGACCAATAAAGATGATCCCTTCTTCTTCACATCGTCTTGCAAAATGAATGTTTTCTGAAAGAAATCCATAACCTGGGTGAATAGCATCCACATCACTGTGTTTAGCAATGTTAATAATTCCTTCGATATCTAAATAAGCATCAATCGGTTTTTTACCTTCTCCGACGATATATGCTTCATCGGCTTTATAACGATGATATGCACCGGAATCTTCTTTTGAATATATAGCAACTGTTCGTATATTAAGCTCTGTACAAGCTCTAAACACACGTATAGCTATTTCTCCTCGGTTTGCAACTAATACCTTGTTAATCTTTCTTTGCAAGTAAAACACCCCATTCTGTATATTTATACTATATTGTATTTATAAAAAGCGCTTGGTCAAGAAACCAAGAGCGCTTATTTTTTTATTTGAACGCCTTCAAATCGGTTATTAGGATGAACCGTTTCTACTTTCTGATCATTCGTTTCCTTAAACTTTTTCTCATAATTAACGAACATAGAAACATTCACTAAGATGCCCATAGCAATGGAGAGTTGCAGAATAGATGAGCCTCCATAACTAATAAACGGCAATGGAACTCCTGTTAACGGAATGACTCCCGAAACCCCTGCTAAGTTTACAAATGATTGTATACCTATCATGCCCGCAATTCCGATTGCTAGCAAACTACCAAAAGCATCCTTTCCTTTTAAACCAATGTAAATTCCTTTTAGGACGATAAAACCTAAGCCGAACAATACAAATGCAACTCCAAATATTCCGAGTTCCTCAGATATTACAGCCATTATAAAGTCCGTATGGGGCTCAGGTAAATACCCTAATTTTTGGACACTTTGTCCCAATCCTAGACCTTTAATGCCCCCAGCCCCTAAGGCCAGGAACGAATTAACCATATGATAGCCTTCCTTTTGGGCTATCTCTTCAGCAAAAGGATTAAAAAATGCTTCAAACCTTCCGACACGTACGGAGGAAAATATTTTATCCTGAAATAATATAAGCATTGGGATAGATGGAATCGCACCCAACATAACTAATTTTCCTATATTTTTGATATTCATTCCAGACGAAAGGATGATCACGCCTGAAATAGCTACTATTAGAGCAGCTGTTCCAAAGTCAGGCTGAAGTGCAATTAAAAAACAAGCAATGATGATAAAAGCAAGTGGTGGTAGTACACCATGATTAAACTGATTAATATACGATTGTTTCTTCGCATACACTGCTGATAAGTAAACTATAGCACTTACCTTTACAAATTCAGATGGTTGCAGGCTTAGCGGACCTATCTTATACCAACTTTGAGCATTTCCCGCGGAATGACCGAATGGAAATATGAAAATGAGTAATGCAAATGAAAATAACACAACAGGAACTAAAAAACGATTGCTAAGCATAATTTTGTAAGGAAATACAGAAAAGAAAAGAAATAAAACAGCACCAACTACTAAAAATAGTTTTTGACGATCATAAAAATGATCACTTTCATATCCATACCTTTGAATAGCTGTAACCATACTTGAGCTATATATCATAACTAGTCCAAATATAGATAACAATACCACAACTAGGATTAACGAATAATCATAAGATTTTAATATTTTTTTAAACATGTAACCCTCTTCCTCATCTTCTTAGTCGTAATATGTATTATATTATAACATTGAATTTCCTGCATTTGATGTGAAGAAAAGTACAACTAAAAATTATTATCTTAATAATATCAAATTTTCAGAAAAAATACTTTATAAAAAAACTCAAACAGTCTCTCTCGAGAAAGTTTGAGCTTTCGAAAGTACGTTATTTTCTTTGCGATGCTTCATGAAGGGCTGATAGTTCTCTTTCTAATTCTCCTAAAATCGCCTTACCTTCTTTTTCTTCAATCAAGCCAAGGCGAACAGCAAAATCTATTTCACGAGATAGACCAAACATTTGTGTATCCAGAACCTCTTCATATAACGGACACTGAGGCATCGTTAAGTTATCCATTTGTACTTTAATTAACTTTAGAATTTTATCAGCGTCAGCCTTTAACAAGGCATTTGCTCTTTCTTTATGATCTAAAACCATGTCAGACGCCAACTTAGTCCCCCCGTTTCCGAGCGTTTATCCTATCTATAAATTTTATACGTTTAAGAGGAAAATTGCAAGGATAAACAGGAGAACCCGTAGAAAGATTCAGGAAATTTTGAATATCCTCCAAAATTTTGATTATCCTCCAAAAATGACTTTTATCCTCTTTACGTCTATACTAAGGATACAAAGGGGGAACTGTTATGGAAAATATTGTACCAATCCAAGGGAAAGTAAAATTCACAATCACCTTAGACCCTGGAGTATGGATATTTGACGATCGTAGAGTAGATTTAACTACCTATTTTGAGGAAAGTCAAGTAGAAGTAGATGATTTGGAAGAATATAAAAAAAGCATGTCCAAGCATTGGGACCGTGAAATAATGGAGGGAGCTGTTTTTCCTCCCACTTTAAAGACGGAGAAAAAATTTGAAAAAGAAAAAGTTCTGACGGGTACATTTGGAATGCCGCTGAAGCCATTTTTAAAAAATGCAGAGATTAAAGATGATGCAAAAAACTTAACACTCGTGACCACAGATGGCGAGGTATCTATGCCACTAGCTGTAGGACAAGAACTAATTTTAGGTTTCTCAAAGGATGGTAAGCCATTAACAAAAGATGGACCCGTGTATGCCTTTTACGGGGACGGTTCTAATAAACATCAGCCAATAAAAAATATCCGTGCGGTAGCTATCGAATAAAAGAAGGCTCAACCTTCTTTTATTTGATAGCTTGTTAATGCTTGTGCCATTTAAGAGTAAAAAAATCACTTTACTTATAAAAGATCAGCTGCTAATTGTGCAAGACCAGATCTCTCTCCCTTAAATAACTTTACATGGCCGGATATCGATTGGTCCTTAAACCTCTCGACTACATATGTAAGGCCATTGTTATATGCATCAAGATATGGATGGTCAATTTGCTCAGGATCGCCCATCAGGACGATTTTACTTTTTTCTCCAACTCTCGTAAGAATGGTCTTCACTTCATGTTTTGTTAAATTTTGGGCTTCATCAATAATAATGAACTGCTCAGGTATACTTCTTCCTCTTATATAAGTAAGAGCCTCTACTTCAATCGACCCCATACCTGCAAGAATGGCATCAAGCTCCCCAGGCTTTTTCACATTAAATAAGTATTCTAAATTATCATAGATGGGCTGCATCCATGGCCGTAGCTTTTCTTCCTTTTCACCTGGTAAAAATCCAAGGTCTTTCCCAACAGGAACAATCGGTCTAGCCACTAATAACTTCTTATATTCCCCGAAATCTTCCGTCTGCATTAATCCTGCAGCGAGTGCCAGAAGAGTCTTCCCTGTTCCTGCCTTACCGATTAAAGTCACAAGTGGAAGGTCTTTTCTTAGAAGCAACTCAATCGCCATGGTCTGCTGAACATTTCTTGAGCGAATTCCCCATATATGATCATGATCAAACACTAGCTTTTTAATTCTTTGTCTCTTTGAATCGACCATACCAAGTGCTGATTGCGAAGATCCCATTGCATCCTTAAGCACCAAGAACTGATTTGGATAAAAAGAATACGTAGAAAATAATGATATTGGAATTTCTCCCTTTTCATAAAACTGATTTAACACATCCACGGCGACAAATAATTCTGCATAGCCAGTATATATGGCATCATTTTCTATGACTCGATCACTTAAAAAATCTTCTGAATTCAAACCGATTGCATCAGCTTTTACTCGTACTAATGCATCTTTACTGACCAAGATTACAAGTCGACCATTTTCTTTTGTTTCTTCTTCTAAAGATAAATTTTTGGCTACAGCAAGTATCCTGTTATCATTTGTTTTCTCAACAAAAATATCCTGGAGCTGATGAAAGGATCGATGATTCAACTCAATTCTCATCACTCCACCATTTTCAAGTGGAATTTTTTCATGTAATTTTCCAGTTTGCCTTAAATTATCAATGAGCCTTGATACTTGTCTTGCATTTCTTCCGATTTCATCCATATACCTTTTTTTCGAATCCACTTCCTCTAGTACTACGGCTGGTATTACCACCTCATTGTCCTCAAAGGAAAAGATGGAATATGGGTCTTGTAACAAGACATTGGTATCTAATACGTAAATTTTACTCAAACTGATGCCTCCTGCTCCTCTTAATTCTATAGTAATTTGAATTAACCACATGTCCTTGCCAAAATTTCTGCTTAAGAAAAGAGCTTTGGTAAACTATATGTTTTCTTGTATAAAGATAGAAGAATTTTTGCACAATAAACGGTAACCAAACATTAATCGGAGGTGGACTTTATGAAGAAAACCCTTGCTATACTGGCATGCTGCTTGTTTATTTCCGCGTGCGGAAGTCAGGATAATACAAAATCTAAAGCAAACCAGAACGAAGAAGCACGTACCATAAATGTCAAAAATAGTACCATACCTAATATTGACCGCGAAACGGGCCAAGAGGTTTCCAAACATCTTGTTGATCTAGCGACTTCTATCCCTAGTGTGAATGATGCCACGGCTGTTGTTTTAGGAAGATATGCGATTGTTGGTATTGATGTAAATGAAGACATCGACAGATCTCAAGTAGGGTCAATTAAATATACTGTTGCTGAAAGTTTGAAGAATGATCCACATGGTGCAAGAGCAGTGGTTATCGCCGATCCAGATATGACCGCGCGATTAAGAGAAATTCAAGAAGACATTCAAAGTGGAGAGCCTATTCAAGGAATTGTAAATGAATTAGCTGATATATCCGGTCGTTTAATGCCAGAGGTTCCTGCAGATATTATCGATCCAAATGCAAATAAAGCAACCGAGGAATCAAAAAACAAGCTGAATGAAGGAGAAACAAAAGAGTTAGATAAAGCACAAGAAAAACAATCACAAGGTCATAAGGATTAATAACTAACAAAAGCTTAGCCCAGAAGGCTAAGCTTTTCTCATTGCATCCATTACTTGATTATCAAGACGTGTTGCTGCCGCTTTGTCATATGTTTTATCATATTCTGGCTCAACAGTTATTTTTGAACCATAGAACATAACGTCACGCACTTCTTTAATGGAAATTTCTATTAAAGCAAGCTTTAGTGGTACATCATTTATTTTTTCCATCCTAACACTTGCTTCTCCACTTATTGAATAAGTTGATTCATTCACAATTAAGTTTACAACGACTTGATTGTTTTTTTGAATGTTTTGTACAATTCTCGAACGATTATCTACAGCAAAATAGATTTTTTCATCGGTCTTTGCTAAAATCCAAGAGATGGCACTTACATTCGGTCCCCCTGTTTCAAAGTCTACTGTTGAAAGCGTTACAAAACGCTCTTTTTGCAAGGCATCAAACAGTGGCTGAATTAATTTTTGTTCAACTTGGTTAGGCATACCATTCCCTCCTTATATTTCTATATTATAACTACTTAATGGTAGTTTCAACCTTGAAACCCATTTTGTACTGCTAGTCCTATCCATATAGAAAATTTTACTATACAATACAGAAAGAAGATAAATGTTGAGGTGTACCGATTATGAGAGTAAAATGTGTAATTTGCGATAAGATTGAATCTATACCAGGTGACTCCTTTCAAGCGAAACGACTTCGGAATCGTCCGATACATACCTTCATGTGTAAAGAATGTGAAGAAAGAATTGCTACTCGCACAAAGGAAAGAATTGCAACCGGAAACTTTAGGCTTAATAAGCCGAAAGATGAGGAAGATGATTGGTAAACCGAAAGGTTAAAAAAATCCGCCCCGTTATTAATAACGGAGCGGATTTTTTTATTCTGGGTAATTTGCGTATCTTTCTGGTGACTCATTGATTTGGTTTAACATGACTTCAATGAGCTCTCTTGGGAATCGATTTGACTTTCTCTCCCCACCTAAATCGTAATGAACGTAATACATAACTGCATCAGTGGTAACCTCAATATTTTTTATACCTTGATCTTCAATAAGCATATCATAAAACATTTTCTCTGTATCCACTGCAGCAGTATCGTCCGGGCGTTCATCAACTACGACTTTAATCGTAAGCCAGTTATAGAGTGTATCTTGTAGTGATTTCATTTGATTACTCCTCTACATCCACTTGATTATGCTTTTTCTCTTGATGCAGGCGGATTTTATATATGATGAGAATGAGCGCTGCTACAGCTAATCCCTCCACAATTGGGAGACCGTAGGAGAAAATCAACAAAACAAAGCAGCCTAAAACTAAACAAGTGTATATGACAACATTTTTTAAAATGGACAGTTTCTTTGCAAAACCTAATTTGTAAACAATTACTGTCAAAATAATTAATGTCACAAACTGAAGCCATGTACCCGTTTTTACATCGGTTAGTTCGATAAAAAATCTAAGACTAGGTGAAAACCCTTGTAGTCCTTCCACGCTACCCCTCTCCTTTAATAGCTTAGCTCATTTCCGCCATTTTTTTCTTCTTAGCGATTCTTTCTCTCTCATTCTTATCAAGAATCTTTTTGCGGAGACGAATTGATTCAGGAGTTACTTCACAATACTCGTCTTCATTTAGGTATTCAAGTGATTCCTCAAGTGTCATAATTCTTGGCTTTTTCATAGTTGTTGTTTGATCTTTATTTGCAGAACGAATATTTGTAGCTTGCTTTACCTTCGTGATATTAACCGTAATATCATTTTCACGAGTATGTTCACCAACAATCATTCCTTCATAAATCTCAGTACCTGGCTCAACAAAAATGGTTCCACGGTCTTCAACACCCATAATGCCGTAAGAAGATGCTTTACCTGATTCCATTGAAACAAGTACTCCTTGACGTCTTCCGCCGACTTGACCTTGTGCCATCGGTTGGTAGCTGTCAAAACTGTGATTGATAATACCGTAACCACGAGTTAATGTTAAGAATTCAGTTGTATAACCGATTAATCCTCTCGCAGGAACCATGAATATTAAACGCACTTGTCCACTACCATTATTAATCATATCAACCATTTCACCTTTACGAGCACCCATTGATTCCATAATTGAACCAGTATGCTCCTCAGGTACGTCAATTTGAACACGTTCTACAGGCTCACAACGAACTCCATCAATGTCTCTTACGATAACCTCAGGCTTTGATACTTGAAGCTCATAGCCTTCACGACGCATGTTCTCGATAAGAATAGAAAGATGTAGTTCCCCACGTCCTGAAACAACCCATGCATCAGGTGAATCAGTGTTGTCTACACGTAAGCTCACGTCTGTTTGAAGTTGAGCACGAAGTCTTTCTTCAATTTTACGAGCAGTTACGAATTTCCCTTCTTTTCCAGCAAATGGACTATTATTAACAAGGAAAGTCATTTGAAGTGTTGGCTCGTCAATTCGTAACACAGGAAGTGGCTCTTGGTGCTCTACAGGACATACCGTTTCCCCAACGTTAATATCTTCCATACCTGAAACAGCGATCAGATCTCCTGCGAAAGCTTCTTGGATTTCCTGACGCTTTAGGCCGAAGAAACCAAAGATTTTTGTTACGCGGAATTGCTTTACTGAACCATCAAGCTTCATAAGGGCAACCTGTTGTCCAACCTTCATCGTCCCACGGAACACACGGCCGATACCAATTCTTCCAACATAGTCATTGTAATCTAATAGTGCTACCTGGAATTGAAGAGGTTCCTCACGGTTGTCAACTGGAGCTGGAATATTCTCGACAATTGCCTCATATAAAGATTCCATGTTCTCATCCTGCTTATCAGGAGTCACACTTGCTGTTCCATTAATTGCTGAAGCGTAAATAACAGGGAATTCTAATTGTTCTTCTGAAGCTTCTAATTCAATAAATAAATCAATTACTTCGTCAATAACTTCAGCTGGTCGAGCGAAATCACGGTCAATCTTATTAACAACAACAATTGGTGTAAGATTTTGCTCTAATGCTTTTTTCAATACAAAGCGTGTTTGTGGCATACAGCCCTCGTAAGCATCAACAACAAGTAGTACACCATCAACCATCTTCATGATACGTTCTACTTCTCCACCAAAGTCAGCGTGGCCCGGTGTATCAAGGATATTGATTCGAGTATCTTTATATTGGATTGCTGTATTTTTAGCAAGGATCGTAATACCACGTTCTCTTTCTAAATCATTCGAATCCATCGCACGCTCTTCCACGTGCTCATTTGTACGGAACGTTCCTGATTGTTTTAATAATTGGTCAACCAGTGTTGTTTTTCCGTGGTCAACGTGGGCAATAATCGCAATATTTCTAATGTCTGTTCTTAAGTTCAACATGTTCACTCCTACATTTTTATATAAACTTTTATTTAACTTTTTTAGTCATAACTGAAACATTATATCATATTCGAAGTGGAAACCTAGTAATATTTTGTGTAAAATAATGAAGGGAGCGTATTCATTTTATTTTTAACAAAACAAATACATTCTAATACCTCGCTCAAGGAGGTTTTATCTTGAAATCAATTAAGTGGCCATTATTATTTTTTGCTTTTGCTTCAGCAGCCTGTATGATGGGAACAGGAATAGCTATTAGTTATCGTAGCATAGGGGGTATCCTTGCTTCGTTAGCTGCACTTGTTATCGTAATGGGATTTGGATTTACGACTAAGAAAAAAATGCGAGAACAAGGAAAACTTTAAAAGGGTTGGCATTTGCCAACCCTTTTTTAATACAACGGAGAAACCATGATTAAAAACATTTGGTTTTGTTCATCTTTTTCAACTTTAAACTGTTCAAAATAACAGTCTGATAAAAATTGAATCCACATATCAGCTTCAACTGGTACTCCTGCAAAAATCGCCTTATGCCCTTTTTCTCGCAATTCTTCTTTTAAATGCTGCATTATCCTTATACCTAAACCTTGCCTTCGCTCGTTTGGGTTTATAATTACCATACCAATCCAAGGCTTATTGTTAGATGGTGCACACTCCAAATGATAAGTGATAGCTACATCTCTTTCCTCTTGCTGCCACACTCTCCATTCTCCATAAAAATATTTGTTCATATATTCTTTAGCTGTCCAATGTTCCATTTCAATCCTTTTCCACAGAGAATCAAATTTTGTAAAATCATGTAATAATGTAGCATCCGATTCAAGCATTTTTCGGTAATGAATGTTACCAATTTCCATTATTTAAAAAATCCTTAAGCACTGCTTCGTGAAAACTTGCATTCGCAATAAACACAGAATTTTCTCCTAGCAAATTAAGCTTCTCACCCTTTAAAGTCGTACACTTACCTCCAACCTCTTCCACCAAAATAATTCCTGCTGCGAAATCCCATGGAGATAATCGAAGGGTCATATATGAATCCAGTCTCCCAGCAGCCACATATGCCATTTCTAGCGCTGCTGAACCGTATGATCTCGTTCCTCTCACCGCTCTGACAAGTGGAGACAGAATACTGCTATCAATTCTTCGGTTCTGAGTGACCCACGTACTATTTATCCCAATGACTGCCTCCTCTACCCCCACAGGTGAAAGGGGAGAAAGTGGTTTATCATTAATATAAGCACCCTCCGCCTTCTTAGCATGATACAATTCATCATGGACAACATCATATATGAGACCAATCATACCAACACCATTTTCATAAATTCCAACCGATATAGCAAAGTTTCTTTGTTGATGAATAAAATTCATCGTACCATCAATGGGATCAATGATCCAAACTACACCTGACAATTCTTTAGGGTTACTACCTACTCCCTCTTCTCCTAACACGCGATGGTCTGGAAAATGGCTTTTTAGCTTATGTATGAAATATTCTTCAATCTCCTTATCCATATTTGTAACGAGGTCGTTAGCATGTGATTTGGTTTCAATGTTTAGTACTTTTGAAAATGATTTTTTTATAAGTTCACCCGCTTCTTTAACCAATTGTTTTGCAAATATGTCCACTGCATTAATATCCATGTATATCATCTCTTTCCTATGTAAATATCTTTATTCTTATAGAGTAAAACAATTAGAATCAACAAACAACTGATACGAATGTCAGAAATAAAATAGGCGATCATAAGTATGCACTTAATGTTCGCCTTTATGATTCCCTTTGTATTTTTTTAAAATCCATCCATCTATACCATCCTTACAAAATTACAATGCCTTTAACTTTACAAGTTCCATTCTGATTCTTTCTAGTTTTTCTTTCACTTGTGTTTTCTTCTTTTCATTTTTCTCCGTCATAGCTTCAAATAATGTAGCAAGTTCATAATCCATTTCCAAACGTAGAACAGCCGTTCTTTCTCTTTCTGCGTTATTCTTTTTCGCTGAGCCAATCAGCTGTTTCATAGTAATACACCCCTTTTTGTAATGGTAATTTTCAGATAATTTTTACTATTATAATATGAACAAAATGCTTTTGATGCAACTAATTTGCGCTTTTGCCTAACATTTTTTATTTTCTATGCAAAAGTCTACATATTTCTCGTTCTTTCTACCATATGCTACAATTATCTACAGAGAGATTTATTTATGGGAGGAAAAACAATGCAATTTACTGGATTTACTGAAGAGGACTTTGAAGTTTTTACAATAGATGGTTTGGATACAAGAATGGATGCTTTAAAGACTACAATTAGACCAAAGCTTGAAGCACTTGGAGAATATTTTTCTCCTACTTTATCGGCTTTAACTACTAATGAAATGTTCCCGCATGTAGCAAAGCATGCAAGGCGAACGATTAATCCTCCTAAAGATACATGGGTAGCCTTTTCAAGTAGTTCAAGGGGATATAAAATGCTTCCACATTTTCAAATTGGTCTCTGGGAATCTCATGTTTTTGTTTGGTTTGCCATGATTTACGAAGCTCCAAATAAAGCAGATTTCGGAAAGACATTAGAGAAAAAACTATCTTCTATTTACAAAAATACACCAAAGCATTACGTTTGGTCTGAGGACCATATGAAGCCAGGTGCTACAACGCATCAGCAACTAAAAAAAGAAGACCTCCGACTCATGTTCGAGCGATTACAGACGGTTAAAAAGGCAGAAATATTATGTGGGATCCATATAGAGAAAAACGATGCGATTAACATGACTGCTGACGATTTCCTAACAGAAGTTGAGGGTGTCTTTAAGACATTATTACCCCTGTATAAATTAGCGTAAACAGTTTTCGGAAAAAATGGGCAATTAAATAAAAGGGAGCCACGAAGGAGTTGCATTCTCCGTTGGCTCCCTTTACTTATTTCATTTTTATTTTTTCTGAATTGCCTTCTTTTGCTTTTTTTACAGTTAAGTACGTGGAATATCCACTTGACTCAGCAAATTCATCACATATCTTTTTTTCTTCTGATTTACTCGGAACAATCTCCTTAAATCTGCGATACGATTTCATAAATTCGTCTCGACCTACTCCTTTTTCATAAGCAGCCTCAACAAACTCAAAAAACTTAATAACATCGATAATTTCATCAGTTGACCATGTATGGTCAATCGGGTATTGATATTCCAAAATACATTCACTCCGTTACATTTAATTTCTCTTAAAGTGTACCCTAAAAATAAGTTACATAGCAATCTGACATAATAATGAAATAGGAATAGGTTTTTCTATGCAAGGAAAGTGAATAATGCTATAATTTCACTTGTTTTATGGGTGAAATAACCTGACTATTAATTAAAGAGGTGTGGAAATACGTTGTCTCAATACGAAACACCGTTATTTAGCGGACTTATAGAGCATGCAAAAAAGGATCCAGTTCAATTCCATATTCCTGGGCATAAAAAAGGAACAGGGATTGATCCGGAATTTAGAAATTTTATAGGTGATAATGCGTTGTCAATTGACCTGATTAATATTGGTCCACTTGATGACCTTCATCAACCAAAAGGAATGATTAAGCAAGCACAGGACCTCGCTGCTGAAGCTTTTGATGCGGATCAAACTTTCTTCTCTGTTCAAGGGACTAGCGGTGCTATTATGACAATGGTCATGACAGTTTGTGGACCTGGCGATAAAATCATAGTACCTAGAAACGTTCATAAATCAGTTATGTCAGCGATTGTTTTTTCTGGTGCAACACCAATTTTTATCCATCCAGCCATCGATGAGAAATTAGGAATTTCACATGGTATTACAACAGATTCGGTTGCACGTGCACTAGAACAGCACCCAGATGCTAAAGGTGTTTTGGTTATCAACCCAACATACTTTGGAATGGCTGCCGATCTAAGGAAAATTGTTGAAATTGCTCATTCGTACAATGTACCAGTCCTTGTGGATGAAGCCCATGGGGTACATATCCACTTCCATGATGATCTTCCTTTATCAGCCATGCAAGCTGGTGCAGATATGGCTGCGACAAGTGTTCATAAGCTCGGAGGCTCCATGACACAAAGCTCTGTTCTAAATATTAAAGGAAATCTTATTAATCCAAAACGCGTACAATCCATATTAAGTATGCTGACAACTACATCAACTTCTTACCTGTTACTAGCTTCCCTAGACGTAGCACGGAAGAGACTTGCAACCGAAGGCAAAGAGTTGATTAGTCAAACCATTGACTTGGCTCAATATATTCGTCGAGAAGTAAATACAACCCAACATATTCATTGCGTTGGAGAAGAAATCCTGCAGTTGGATGCAGTGTATGATTACGACCCTACAAAGCTAATAATTTCTGTTAAGGAGCTTGGTTTATCTGGTTTTGATGTAGAAAAATGGCTTCGTGAAAACCACAATATAGAAGTAGAAATGTCTGACTTATACAATATTCTGTGCATCGTAACACCAGGTGACACGAAAAGAGAAGCAGATCTTTTAATAGGTGCATTAAGAGAACTGGCATCTCAACCAATTAAAAATAATGAAATGGTAAAAGCAGAAGTACTATTACCAGATATTCCATTATTAGCATTGACACCACGTGATGCTTTTTACGCAAAAACAGAGCTTGTGCCTTTTGATGAATCGGAAGGAAGAATTATCGCCGAATTCATCATGGTCTACCCACCTGGTATTCCAATTTTTATTCCAGGAGAGATCATAACTGAGGATAACTTAACATATATTCGAAAAAATATGGAAGTTGGTCTTCCTGTACAAGGGCCGGAAGATTTTGACCTTCGATATTTACGAGTCATTAAGGAACAGAAGGCTATAAAATAGAATGAAAAGAGAGCGAGGGTTATCCCCTCGCTCTTTATTTACAATCACAAATTCATATGTGTAATTACAATTACATATAATTTACTTCTCTTCTTCCCCGTGAGTATGACAGCAATCTCTACAATGTGACTTCGCATAAAGAACGGTAACTTTTTCATCCTCAAAATGATCAATCGTTGAATTACAAGCTTGACATACGATAGTTCCCATTTTCCCATTCCCCTTTATTCGTATTTAATCACAAGTATTGAAAACGCTTCAACATCTTTATATTAATAATAATATAACATTATTAATTTATCAACCTTAAATTGTATAACACATTAAAAAATTATGTTGACTATAAAACAAAAAAAATTACAGACCTTTTTGGTCTGTACAAAGTACACTTTATTCATATTGTGTTTGAAAAGGTGTTTCTGGTAAGGCCTCTGAAAAGAATTCAACTAAATCCTTCGCTTGTTGGAGGTCTTTTATTCTAAATGCTGACTGAATGTATTCGATATCATCGAGGTCTTTAGGGTCGAGGAGTGTTGAGCGGCCTGTTTGCATACATATTACGAGAGGCTTACCAAAAAACATATCTGTGTAAACAATTCCAAAGTCATAGCGCGTTTGTTCTGTAGCAAAACCGACAAATCGAACTCTGACCTTTTCGTGCTCATCATAGAGCTTGTCAAAAAAATCCATTATTGCCACCTCCTATATTTTCTTAATATTTAGAATTTTATTATATCTCATAGGCCCAAAGAAAAGCAACCACAACTTAATACGATAACTTGTTGTACTTTAATTTTATACAATGCTAGAATGAAGATGAGCAAAGAAATATGTATATTTTCGTACAATAATGGGGGGATTATGGTGGCTACTAATGCATACATAAAGCTCGTGCCAGCATCAATAAAAGAAAACGTTACCACAGATGAAATAAAAGAGCTTTTTCACTATTATAAGGACATAACTTCAAAGACGGGAAAGCAACTTGATTGGCAGTATGAGGCATCAGCCTTTCCTTATGAAATAAAGGAAGAGCCCTCAGGAAAAGGAACCTGGTTTTATTTGTATTCTGATCAAGATAGGTATCATGCGATTTTATTAGGGGTAGACCAGGAGACCATTGTAGATACAGATGGAAATGAGAACAAACAAACATATATTCAAGTTACACTTCCAGAATCCTCGACTTTTGGGGATAAAGGAAAAGCAAATGAGTTTTGTAAATTTGTAGCTAAAAAGCTTCAAGCAGAACTTCATTTATTTAACGGTCGAATTATGTACTACTACCCAAGAAAATAAGTTTAATGTAAAAGCAAGTAGCTATCCTATTAGCCACTTGCTTTTTTATCATTAATAGACGAAAAATGTCATGGTCAAATGAAAAGAACTGTAAAGCATCAAACTTATCATTGTTACTATCATTGTCTTTTTAGGTGAACGAATAATATGGTTTCCAGTAGAAATAGCTAAATAGAAAAAGACAAAAAACATTAAGATATTGTAGATTAGTTGATCATGTTTTGAAAGCCATTCTGTCAGAGTGTATCCACTCCATATCATCAATTGTATGATAATTACAATGTAAACCTTCATACTGTTCACCACCGCTCTATTCTTCTATTCTCACTTGTCCTACTTTATTTTATGTTTAAACTTCTCATTCTATTTTTCATTTCTGTAACAAATAGATGACATTGAATAAAAATTCCCAACTGTATGGTAAAATATGTTCAAAAATTACAAAAAGAAAATGGAGGCGATATATTGAAAGGGTTATCTATGTTTATAGTGATTATGCTCTTACCGATTATCGTCTCCTGTGATCGTTCAAAATCTAATGATGTTTTACCCTTTGATAAAGATGTCAAACAACTAGTTTTCCTTTCTGATGAGTCGGAGTATCAATTTGAAGCCGCCTATTATGATGCCTTAATAGAATTAAAAAAAACCTATCCTGAGGCCGTTAAAAACATGAAGACGATTAATCCCAATCGCTCAGATGAGTATCTTGACTTTCTTACCATAAAAGAAAATCCAGCCATTTTCGTAGTTTATAATAATGAAATAGTAGCCACAGTGAACGGAGAAGAAACTGTAGAAGAGATTGTCCAGCCCATAGCAAAAGTTCTAGACGAAAAATAAGACCTGCATCCATAAGGAAGCAGGTCTATTTTTGTTATTTTACAATATGAATTGGATTTCCAAGCGCAACTTCAGCAGCTTCCATCGTGATCTCACCTAAAGTAGGATGAGCATGGATCGTCATTGCTAAATCTTCTGCTGTCATTCCTGCTTCAATAGCTAGGCCTAATTCAGCAATCATATCAGATGCGCTAGGTCCAGCGATTTGTGCTCCGATAACTAATCCATCTTCCTTACGAGTTACAAGCTTTAAGAAGCCTTCAGCAGCGTCTAGTGCTAGTGCACGACCGTTAGCTGCGAATGGGAACTTAGCTGCAATTACATCAATTCCCTCATCTTTAGCTTGCTTCTCAGTGTATCCTACTGAAGCTAACTCAGGATCTGAGAATACCACTGCAGGGATAGCTAAATAATCGATTTCAGACGTGTGTCCAGCAATCGCTTCAGCAGCTATTTTACCTTCGTATGATGCCTTGTGAGCCAACGGAGGACCTTCTACAACATCACCGATTGCATAAATATTGCTTACATTCGTACGACATTGCTTGTCGATCTTGATAATTCCTCTTTCTCCTAGTTCAACACCAGCTTGCTCTAAACCAAGCTCATCAGTGTTAGGACGACGACCAACCATTACGAACACATAGTCCGCTTCAACAGATTGCTCTTCTCCCTTTACTTCGTAAGTTACTGTTACACCTGTATCTGTTTCCTTTACACCTTTAGCAAGTGCCTTTGTAATGATTTCCGCACCTTTTTTCTTTAGGTTTCGCTTAACAATAGCAGACATTTGCTTTTCGAATCCGTTTAGGATTTCATCAGTGCCTTCTAAGATCGTTACCTTTGTTCCAAAATTAGCGTATGCTCCACCAAGCTCAGTACCAATATATCCTCCACCGATAACAACGATATGGTTAGGAATCTCATCTAAAGCAAGTGCTCCAGTTGAATCAAGTACACGCTTTGTATATTTGAATTGAGGTAATTCAATTGGACGTGAACCTGTTGCAATAATAGCATTTTTGAACTTATACGTTTGTGCAGAGTTCTCATCCATTACGCGTACAGTTGTGTTATCAACGAAATAAGCTTCTCCACGAACTATGTCAACCTTATTTCCTTTTAAAAGTCCTTCTACTCCGCCTGTTAGCTTCTTAACAACTCCAGCTTTCCAAGCTTGAACTTTTGAAAAATCTACTTTTACGTTTTCAGCTGTAATTCCAATAGCATCAGAATGCTTTGCTGTTTCATAACGGTGACCAGCAGCAATCAATGCTTTTGAAGGAATACAACCAACATTTAAACAAACTCCACCAAGAGTGGCTTTTTCTACGATTGTTACTTTTTGTCCTAATTGTGCAGCACGGATAGCAGCTACATAACCACCAGGTCCAGCTCCAACGACAAGTGTATCTGTTTCAATTGGGAAATCTCCAACTACCATTTTTTTACGCCTCCATTAACAATAGTTCTGGATCGTTCAACAAGCGCTTAATATGGTTAAGTGCGTGCTGAGCTGTTGCTCCATCAATCATACGATGGTCAAAGCTTAAAGATAATGCTAATACTGGTGCAGCAACAATCTCACCATTTACAACGATTGCTTTTTCTGCAATACGACCAATCCCTAGAATTGCTACCTCAGGATGGTTAATTACAGGAGTAAACCATTGACCACCAGCAGAACCGATGTTAGTGATTGTGCAAGAAGCACCTTTCATTTCATCAGGAGCTAACTTACCGTCACGTGCTTTTCCTGCAAGCTCATTGATATCATTAGAAATCGCGAAGAGTGACTTACGGTCTGCATCCTTTACAACAGGAACAAGTAATCCTTTTTCAGTATCTGCTGCGATTCCGATATTGTAATAGTGCTTGTGAATGATTTCGCTTGTTGCATCATCAATCGATGTATTTAAAGCAGGGAATTCACGTAATGCACTTGTTAATGCCTTAACTACATAAGGTAAGAATGTTAATTTAATTCCTTTATTTGCTGCCACATCTTTATACTTCTTACGGTGTGCAACAAGTTTCGCTACATCAATTTCATCCATTAATGTTACGTGTGGAGCTGTGTGCTTAGAGTTAACCATAGCTTTTGCAATTGCTTTACGAATTCCACTCATCTTCTCACGAGTTTCTGGATATTGACCTTGTGGAATTGGTGTTGCTGCTGGTTTAGCTGTTTCTTGAGCTGCTTCAGTAGCAACTTCAGTGGCTGCTGGTGCAGTTTCTACTGCAGCTGGAGCTGCTCCACCGTTTAAGAATGCTTCAATATCTTCTTTTAGTACGCGACCGTTCTTACCAGAACCAGCAACTAAAGTAATATTTACACCTTTTTCACGAGCATATTTTCTAACCGAAGGCATTGCAACCACACGGCGATTAGGATCAACAGAGGCCTGCGTTTCTGCTACACCATTGTTAGTTGTGCTAGCTTCTGCAGCAGGAGCTTGCTCTTCTTGCTTTGGTGCTTCCTCTTCATGATCGTCACCTTTAAATTTAAGGTTTTCATATCCAGGAGCATCAAATGTAATAAGGACTTGACCTACTGTTGCAACAGTTCCTTCACCTACTAGAACTTCTTCAACTGTACCAGCAACTGGTGATGGAATTTCTACAACTGCTTTATCGTTTTGTACTTCACAAAGTACATCATCTTCTTGAACTTTATCGCCAGCTTTTACAAACCACTTAACGATTTCACCTTCATGGATACCTTCACCGATGTCAGGTAATTTAAATTGGAATGACATGTATTCACCCTCCTATAGATACGAGCTTATTCAGAACTTTTCAAATAAGGAAAGGGAAAATGGTGACCCATTCCCCTCTTTTATTAATAATTTTTAGAAGCTTAAAACTTTCTTTGCTGTTTCAATTACATCTTTATAGTTAGGTAACCAAACTGTTTCCGCTTGAGAGAACGGGTACACAGTATCAGGACCAGCTACACGTAATACAGGAGCTTCTAAGCTAAGAATGGCACGGTCGTTAATTTCAGCAACAACTTGAGCAGCAATCCCTGCTTGCTTTTGCGCTTCTTGAACAACAATTGCACGTCCTGTTTTCTCTACAGAAGCTACAATAGCGTCAATATCTAATGGTGCAAGTGTACGTAAGTCAACAACTTCTACTGAGAAACCTTCTTTTTCTAGTTCTTCAGCAGCTTTTAATGATTCATGTACCATTGCTCCGTAAGTAATAATAGATAAGTCTTTCCCCTCACGCTTCACATCAGCTTTTCCAAGTGGAATTGTATACTCCTCTTCAGGAACCTCTTGACGGAATGAACGGTATAGCTTCATATGCTCAAGGAAAATTACCGGGTCATTATCACGAATTGCTGATAATAATAAACCTTTAGCATCGTAAGGAGTTGATGGAATAACAACTTTTAAACCTGGTTGTTGTGTCATTAATCCCTCTAAGCTATCAGCATGTAGTTCAGGTGTATGAACCCCACCACCGAATGGAGAACGGATAGTAACAGGAGAATTGTAACGTCCACCTGAACGGTAACGCATACGAGCCATTTGACCAGAAATAGAGTCGATTACTTCGTACACAAAACCGAAGAATTGAATTTCCATAATCGGACGGAAACCTTGTAAACCAAGACCGATTGCTAAACCACCGATACCAGATTCAGCAAGTGGTGTATCAAATACGCGCTCTTCTCCGAATTCCTTCTGAAGACCCTCAGTTGCACGGAATACTCCTCCGTTATTTCCTACGTCTTCACCGAATAGTAACACGTTCGGATCATTGCGCAATTCAATACGTAACGCATCCGTGATTGCTTGAATCAATGTCATTTGCGCCATGGCTTACTTCGACTCCTTTTCTTTATAAATAGCGTATTGCTCTTCAAGATTTTGAGGCATTTGTTCATACATATTTTCCATTAGGTCAGTAACCTTCTGTTTTGGTGCCTCATCTGCTTTTTTGATTGCCTCTTTAATATCTTCTTTTGCTTTTTCAATTACTTCGTTTTCTTTCTCTTCATTCCAGATTCCTTTTTTCTCAAGGAATTTACGGAAACGTACTAATGGGTCTTTCTTCTCCCACTCGTTATCTAAATCAGAAGTACGGTATCTAGTCGGATCGTCTCCTGCCATTGTGTGTGGACCATAACGGTATGTTAATGTTTCAATAAGAGTTGGACCTTCACCGTTAATCGCTCTTTCACGCGCTTCTTTTACTGCTGAATAAACAGCAAGTGCATCCATTCCATCAACTTGAATTCCAGGAATTCCAGCTGCTACAGCCTTTTGAGCAATTGTCTTTGCAGCAGATTGCTTTTCAACTGGTGTAGAAATAGCAAAACGGTTGTTTTGTACAACGAAAATTGCTGGTGCCTTAAATGCACCTGCAAAGTTAATTCCTTCATAGAAATCACCTTGAGAAGCTCCACCGTCACCTGTGTAAGTGATCGCAACAGATTTAGCTCCACGCTTTTTCATTCCTAAAGCTACGCCAGCAGCTTGAATGATTTGCGCTCCGATAATGATTTGTGGCGAAATTACGTTTACTCCTTCTGGAATTTGATTTCCATGGAAGTGCCCACGAGAGAATAAAAACGCTTGATATAATGGAAGTCCGTGCCAAATCATTTGAGGAACATCACGATAACCAGGAAGAATGAAGTCTTCCTTTTCTAATGCAAATTGAGATGCAAGTTGTGATGCTTCTTGACCTGCAGTTGGAGCATAAAATCCTAAACGACCTTGTCTATTTAATGAAATAGAACGTTGGTCAAGAATTCTTGTGTAAACCATACGGCTCATTAATTCTTGTAGCTGCTCATCAGTTAGATCTGGCATTGCAGCTTCATTAACTACTTCTCCTTCTTCGTTTAACACTTGAATAGTTTGAAACTGCTCAGAGATTTGCTCGAGTTGCTTCGTTGCATCGAACCCTTGATTCTTCGTTTTAGAAGCCATCGGAGTCACCAATCCTTTCTTTGGTAGAAAAATAATAATAAAAGCTTAATTACGCACAAAAATTAGGATACCCAAAATCAAATCTTCTTAGAAATAATCATCATTATTAGATTTGACCTGTTCTAAACAGAGAGAAGCTATTATTTATTAAGTAGTTTCCCACAAATCTCGTTTATAAAAACAGAAATTGTAGATTACATGCTTATGATATTCTGTATCACTAACTTATGCAACAAAATTGATACAATAAATTGATTCGTTTCTTAGTTTACATCATTGAAAATACCTGCGTCAAATATTAAATCTGTAAGTTTTTAAATATATACATAGTAATTATTATTTTAATGATAATCATTTCCTGTATCAATCAATAATCACATCTGTACTATATAACATCTCCCTGTTCATCGACCTGTTATAAATCAAAAAAAGCCGACCTTAGTTGGTCGACTCTTCTATATCTAGTCCTGTAGTTCATAAAAGGCATGTTTTGTATCATTATAATCCTTCGTTAGATCATTAAATTTTTCATTGGCTGCAATAACTTGTTCGTATATTTGATTTATTTTAACTATTTGTTCCTCAAGCTCTCCTAAAGACCTTTCCTCTGCTTTTAGCATATTATACAGATTTTTGTCCTGCTCGAGGCCTTGTGTATATGCTTTATATAGCTCATCATGGGTACGATATCTTTCAGTCATTACTGAGAATAATTCGTCTGCTTTATTTTTCACTTGCTTCTCATCAATTTGCTCAATCAAAGGTTTAACTCGTTTAAATTCTTCTTCTGATTCCTCTAGGCTTTTTTGTTCATTTTCGATATGAACCCGTCTTTTTTCTACTATTTCTATAGCTTCATCCGACTTTTTTACAATATCATTAAGATTCTTTGTTCCTAGTTCCATTATCTCTTGATATATTCGTTGCTCGTCCTTTTCTAACAGTACTAACGGTTCCTGCTGTTCTTCAAACAAAGCTTCTTTTGCTACTACATCTTCCAATACTTCGTGAATTTTTTCGGGAGTTGATTGAAAAGGACTACAGCCTGACAAAAACAGAATGAAAGCGAAACATAAGATACCTATTAAAAGTTGATTTTTACGCACAATTTAGCCCTCCTATAACAATTTAACTATATCTAGTAGTGGGACGAATGACAATACTATTACAATGCTTTATTTTTAAAAATGGCTAGGCTTGTCCGTTTTTTTACATCATATTTCTAAACATTCATAAATATGTATTAAATAAACAAAATCAGGAATGATGATTAACTTTTAATCCAAACTTTGATAGACTATTATCGATAAACAACGGACGAGTGAAGTCTTGTAACTTAGGAGCGTGTATTTATGATAACAATGGATGATATCATACGGGATGGACATCCAACCTTACGTAAAGTAGCCGAGGAAGTTTCCATGCCTCCCTCTCAAGAAGATATTGAACTGTTGAAAAGTATGCATGAATATTTAATAAATAGCCAAAATCCAGAAACCGCAATGAAATATCAATTGCGAGCTGGAATTGGAATTGCAGCACCACAGATAAACGTTTCGAAAAGAATGATCGCAATTCATGCAAAAGATGAGAAAGACCAACATCATAGCTATACATTATTTAATCCCAAAATTATTAGCCATTCTGTAGAAAAAGCCTATCTTACATCTGGCGAGGGATGTCTCTCTGTAGATGAAGCATTCCCCGGATTTGTAACAAGATATTCAAAAATTACAGTTAAAGCATTTGACCTACAGGGAAAAGAAGTTAAACTTAGATTAAAAGGAATTATGGCAATTGTATTTCAACATGAAATTGATCACCTTAACGGAGTGATGTTTTATGATCATATCAACAAAAAAGACCCATATTACGTACCTGAGCATTCAATTGCCGTAGAAAGATAACCATGGCTGCTGGTAAATCTACCAGCAGTTTTTTTATTAATTCACTAAAATACCAACTTTATCCACGAGAAATTTTGTTAAAAGAGCATATAATATAAGTAGAAGAAATGCTTCCGGGACAAATTTTCTTTACTTTGGACAAGGATCGTTTAAATATTACTTGTAAGGAGATGATCCACCATGTTAAAGAAGCTTAGAAAAAAGCTTGTTAGGCAGTGGAACGAATTATTACGTAAAAAAACAATTGCATAATTTTTCACCTTCCTGGCTTGGGGCTTCCCCAAGCCAGATCTTATACTATATATTTTTTCTAAGAGAGAGCCCTTCTAAACTTGCGAAGGGCTACTTCTTTATTGTAAAGTTAATCATTGTCACTACATATTCTTTTGCAATAATGTAAAATAATGGTTAATTACACATAATCCTACTATTTAATAAGAAAAAACATGAAATACATGTTATTTTTAGATATAATAGAAAAAGTTACTATCGGAACAAGGAGAGATTTTAAATGATATTTAAAGTTTATTTTCAAGAAGACAAAACACAGGTAGCTGTAAGAGAAAAGACAAAAACCGTTTATGTTAAAGCGGATTCAGAACGAGAAGTCCGTACAAAATTGGCAGACCGACCATACAATATCGAGTTTGTTACACCAGTAACGGGTGCATTCTTAGAGTATGAACAACAAAATGAAGATTTTAATGTATTGGAGATTGATTAATTTATGAAATTTGTAAAGAACGATCAAACGGCCGTGTTCGCCCTTGGCGGCCTTGGGGAAATCGGAAAGAATACGTATGCAGTACAATTCCAAGATGAAATTATCTTAATTGATGCCGGTATTAAGTTTCCAGAGGACGAGCTACTTGGAATTGACTACGTAATTCCTGATTATACTTACCTAGTAAAAAATGTGGACAAAATAAAAGGTCTTTTTGTTACACATGGACATGAGGATCATATTGGTGGGATCCCCTATTTATTAAGAGAGGTAAATATCCCTATTTATGGCGGAAAACTAGCACTTGGCTTAATTAAAAATAAGCTTGAAGAACACGGATTACTTCGTACAGCTAAACTAATCGAGATTAAAGAAGATGACATCATCAAGTTCAGAAAGACATCGGTTACTTTCTTTAGAACTACCCATAGTATTCCGGATTCATATGGAATAGTAGTGAAAACACCTCCAGGACAAGTCGTCCATACTGGAGATTTTAAATTCGATTTCACTCCTGTCGGGGAACCAGCTAATTTAACTAAAATGGCGGAAATCGGTAAAGATGGCGTGCTTTGTTTGTTGTCTGATAGTACAAACAGCGAAGTCCCTGATTTCACTATGTCAGAGCGACGTGTTGGTGAAAGCATTCAGGATATATTTAGAAAGGTAGAAGGTCGCGTTATTTTTGCTACCTTTGCTTCTAATATCCACCGCCTTCAACAAGTAACAGAAGCTGCTGTAGCACAGGGTAGAAAAATTGCAGTATTCGGTAGAAGTATGGAAGCAGCCATTCGTATCGGACAAGAATTAGGTTATATTCGTGCACCAAAGGATACATTTATTGAACCACAACAAATTAATCGTATTCCAGCTAATCAAGTGACCATTTTATGTACGGGGAGCCAAGGCGAGCCCATGGCAGCTCTTTCACGAATTGCCAATGGAACACATCGACAAATACAAATCATTCCTGGAGACACGGTTGTCTTCTCTTCTTCACCAATTCCAGGAAACACGGTTAGTGTTAGCCGGACCATCAATATGCTTTCCCGTGCGGGAGCCGATGTTATACATGGTTCATTAAATGACATCCACACTTCTGGCCACGGTGGACAACAGGAACAAAAGCTGATGCTACGCCTGATTAAGCCTAAGTTCTTCATGCCAATCCACGGGGAATATCGCATGCAAAAAATGCACGCCAAACTTGCAGTGGATTGTGGCGTAGAAGAAGAAAACTGCTTTATTATGGATAATGGTGAGGTTCTAGCTTTAAGTGAAGATACGGCACAGGTTGCTGGAAAGATTCCATCTGGAAATGTTTATATCGATGGAAGTGGAATCGGTGACATCGGTAATATCGTTTTAAGAGACCGTCGTATCCTCTCTGAAGAAGGACTAGTCGTTGTAGTTGTTAGCATTAATATGAAGGACTTTAAAATTGCTGCTGGTCCTGATATCATCTCTCGTGGGTTTGTGTATATGAGAGAGTCTGGTGACCTGATTAACGATGCTCAATCGTTAATTTCTAAGCATTTAAATAAGGTGATGGAAAGAAAAACAACACAATGGTCAGAAATCAAAAATGAAATTACTGACACATTATCTCCTTTCCTATATGAAAAAACAAAACGTCGTCCGATGATTTTGCCGATCATTATGGAGGTATAAAACAAAAGCCACTCTTAAAATGAGTGGCTTTTGTTTTATTATTGGATGACTTTCTTTTCAAAACGATTGATGTCAACATCTGCACCAATAACGATTAAGACGTCATTTGCTGCAATAGGTTCATTTGCTTGTGGTGATACAATGATATTGTTTCCTCGCTTAATAGCAACAATGTTAATACCGTATTTCGCACGAATATCTAAATCGATAATAGTATTTCCTACTAGACGATCACTTGCCACAATCTCAACAATACTATGCTCATCCGAAAGCTCAAGATAATCTAACACACTGTTCGATATGATATTATGAGCAATTCTTTTCCCCATATCTCTCTCAGGATGAACCACATGGTCTGCTCCAATTTTTCTAAGTACCTTCTCGTGATAATCATTTTGTGCTTTAACCGTAATATTATTTACACCAAGCTCTTTTAATATAAGAGTAGTTAAAATACTTGCTTGTATGTCATCACCAATAGCAACGATCACATGATCAAAATTACGAATACCAAGACTTTTTAGAACTGACTCATCAGTTGAGTCGCCTACTACGGCATGAGAAGCAATCATTGAAAACTCATTCACTCGATCCTCACTATTATCAATAGCCATTACCTCCATACCCTCTTCAGCAAGAGCACGGCAAATACTTCCTCCAAAACGTCCAAGTCCAATGACAGCAAATTCTTTTTTCATAAAAGGTTCCTCCGAATACTGTTCAAGTATTTTACCATTTTAGCACAAAGCACCAAAAGGAAAAAGCCCCCATCTCAGGTTGGGAGCGGGCAGCTTTAACTCGCTGTGTTTAGGGTAAATTGTGCTCTTACTAGTGAATAATATTCCCCTTGATAATCCATTAATTGTTCATGATTACCTTGCTCAATTATTTCACCATGATCTAGAACAAAAATTTGATCTGCTTCACGTATCGTAGATAAACGGTGAGCGATAATTACAGCTGTACGGTTTTTTAATAACGTCCTTAAGGCATTTTGAATTTTTTGTTCAGACTCTGTATCAATACTTGCTGTTGCTTCGTCTAAAATCAGAATTTTAGGGTCTGCAAGCAAGGCTCTAGCAAAGGAAATTAACTGTCTCTCCCCTACGGAAAGAACATTTCCTCTCTCCTCTACCTCTGTTTCATACCCATTAGGAAGTCTTTCAATAAAACCATTAGCACCAACTGCCCTTGCCGCTTCTTTTGCCTCTTCCTCCGTAGCCTCTGGGTTTCCGAATAATATATTTTCCATAATCGTACCGGAAAATATGAATGTGTCCTGTAATACTACACCTATTTGTTTTCTTAAACTTTTTATTGAAACATCCTTTAGATCTGTACCATCGATTGATACTGTACCACTAGTGGGGTCGTAAAACCGGCTAATTAGGTTGGCAATTGTTGTCTTCCCTGAACCAGTATGCCCTACCAAGGCAACGGTCTGACCTGCTTTCATCTCTAAAGATATACCTTTTAGTGCTTTACGATTTGAATCGTAGGCAAACTCAACTTTATCAAAAATGATTTGACCTTGAATATTTTTGAGTTCAAATGCTGCTTCCTTTTGAGACACAATTGGTTTTTCGTCCAAGAATTCAAAAATACGCTCAGAAGATGCCATCCCCATTAACAATTGATTATACACTTGACCAAGCCTTGAAATCGGCTCCCAAAACATTCCTAGATAAAAGGCAAAGGACACAAACTCACCAATCGTTATCGATTCATTTTGAATTAGATTTGCTCCAAACCAGATAAGAACAGCTGTCCCGACCGCATTCGTTAATTCGACCATTGGGCGGAACATTGCATTTTTTTGTGAAGCCTCTCTCCAGCTTTGGAAATTCTCAGTATTCACACCATCAAAAAATGCCATGTTTTCTTGTTCCTGTGTAAAGGACTGAGTTACTCTTATACCTTGTATACTTTCATTCAGATGAGAGTTGAGTTTTGACTGTTTGAGACGTACAACCTGCCATGATTTTCTAATATTCCTTCTAAGACTTGTAGAAATAAAGAACATGATTGGTAAAATGACCATGATAGCTAATGTTAATTCCGGACTTAAGGTAAATAATATAACCACTACACCTATCAAAAGAATAACATCCATTAATAGATTAATAACTCCATTCGTAAATAGCTCCTGAAGAGAATTAATATCATTCATAATTCTTACAAGAATGGAACCTGCTGATCTTTGGTCAAAGAACCGATGTGAAAGATTTTGCACATGTGTAAAGAGGTGTTTTCTTAGGTCATATATGACATTTTGCCCAAGCTGATTCATCCATTTTATCCGGAAGAAATTGGCTATGTAAGAAGCCATATATAAACCAGAAATGATAACTACAAGAGTCGTTAGGAGTTTTGCATCCTTATTTACGATTGCTCTGTCTAACGTGTACACCCCTATCAACAATGGGATAATAAGTCGTACAGCTGTGTTGATCAGTACCATAATCATTGAAAAGGGAAGTAAATTTTTTCGATAAGGTTTCATATAACTGAACAATCGCAGCATCTGACCCCAGTTAAACGGTTTATCAATTATCTGGTCTTGTGAATATTCAAATCTTTTTATTGCATTTTCACTAACACGTGGTTGTTTCTTACTCATATGATCCCCCTATCCGATATGCGATTGCATAATTTGCTTTTGATCTTGGTATTGAATATCATACACGCGCTGATAAAGTCCGTTTTGATTTACTAGTTGTTCATGGACTCCACGTTCTACAATTTTCCCTCTATCTAGAACCAGTATTTCATCAGCATGCTTAAGCGATGAAATTCTATGGGCTATGATAAATGTTGTTCTCCCTTTCATAACCTCATGAAGGGCTTGCTGTATTTTAAATTCGGTTTCCATATCAACAGCACTTGTAGCATCATCTAAGATCAGTATACTTGGGTTCACACAAATCGCCCTTGCGATCGCGATTCGCTGTTTTTGACCTCCTGATAACCCCATTCCACGTTCCCCAAGCATTGTGTCGTAGCCATCGGGTAGCTCCATAATAAAATCATGTGCTTGAGCCCTTTTCGCTGCCTCAACGATCTCTTCCATTGTCGCCTCCGGTCTTCCATAAGAAATGTTTGCTTTAATGGAAGACGAAAACAGAAAGGATTCCTGTAACACAAACCCAATGTTTCTTCTTAGAGATTTAAATGCAAAATTGTTTACCTTCTCACCGTCAATTAGTATTTCTCCTTCATTAACGTCATAAAACCTAGTGATGAGCTGTGTAATGGTGGTTTTACCTGATCCAGTTGCTCCTAGTAGCCCAATTTTCTTTCCAGGCTCAGCTACAAAAGAAACATCGTATAATGCCTCTGAATCATCCTCAGTATATTTAAAGGTAACGTTCTTAAATTCTACCCTTCCTAGCAATCTATCAACCATTAATTGCCCTTCATTCTCTTCAATCTCTCCCTCTGCTTCTAGGATCTCCAATAACCTTTCCCCAGAAGCTTTTGATTGTGAAAATAAATTAATCACAAACCCAAGGTTCATAATTGGCCACATAATGTACCATACCAAACTGTAAAAGGCCACCAACTCTCCAGGTTTAAGCTCTTCTTGGATGACGAGATAACCCCCATAAGATATCAATAAGACAACGCTAATATTACCGAGCAACTCCATTAGCGGGAAATACTTTGCCCAAATATTGGACGTAAAAATATATTTATCCTTATAGTCACCATTTGAATGGTTAAACTTTCCGATTTCAAAGTCCTCTCTTGATAATGACTTCACCGTGTTAATACCACTAATATTTTCTTGAACTTTAGTGTTTAATTTCCCAAAGGATTTTCGAATTCCTCTAAATGCAGGATGAACGGCTCGATCGAATTTATAAACAACAACCGCTAAAAACGGAAGCGTGATCAAAGTAACAATGGTTAGTGGAACAGAGTAATAGAACATAACACCAAAAGTGATAGCAATTAAGACGATAAAGCGAACCAATTCTGAAAACCCAAATGAAAGAAAAAAACGAAATCCTTCTACATCTGCCGTTAACCTCGACATAAGATCTCCCGTTTTGGCATTATCGTAATAGCGAAACGGTAAATACTGCAGTTTCTCATAAAGGCGATTTCTCAATTTATAAACGGAGGTTATTCCAAACAAGTCTCCTGTATATTGATGAATATACGTTCCAATCCCCTTGATCACCATAACACCCACAAAACCTAAGCTAACGATTGGAATCCATTCGTACCTTCCCCCCAGCACTATGTCGTCAATCGTTATTTGAAGAATAATTGGGTATATTACAGTGATTCCTGTAATAAGTAATAGAAATGACATTGACCATAAGAAATAGCTTTTATAAGGCCAGTAAAATTCTTTCAGCTTTTTAAAAACCTCCATGAAAATCCCCCTTCATTTGTCAGAATTTCTAAAAAATTCATGAGCATAGTAATAAATATATCGGTTTTCGAAATAAATTTCCACCCTTTTACAACATTTTTTCATATAAAAAAAGACTAGGGATCCTAGTCTTTTAAAAATTTTTACTCCGCTTTTTCCATTTCATCTAAAACACGATTTACGCGTTTTTCTAGCATTTTCATTCCGCTTCCACCAGCTTGGAAATGACGAAGATTTCCATCTTTATCAAACACATAGTAAGCAGGTACGTACTGATTTTCAAATGCTTCCGTTAATTTATGTTCGCTGTCAACAAAGATGGGTTGTGTAATACCGTGTTCGTCAGCTGTTTTCTTGATTGCTTCAAGATCTAGATCTTCTTCGCTTCTTGGCATATGAACAGCGAGAACATTTAATTTATCCTTATAATCATCACGGAATTGATTCACTTGTGGCATTGCCTCTTTACATAAATAGCAGCTTACTGACCAAAAGTGAATTAATGTAGGTTTTTCTCCAACTAAGTCAGCTTTCGTTACCTCACCATTTAACCATTCGGTTGCTCCAGTTAACTCTGGCATTGGCGCTCTAAGTTTCATTTTACAACTCTCCCTGTAAATAATTTTCATAACTTAAAGAAAAGACCTAACATTACGTTAAGGCCTTTTCCACTTTGTTGATTAAAGAGTTTTTTGACCTGGCTTCCAGTTTGCTGGGCAAAGACCACCAGTTTGTAGCGCTTGAAGTACACGTAATGTTTCATCAACGTCACGACCGATATTGTTGTGGTTTACTACAGAGTACATCATTTCACCTTCTGGGCTGATGATGAATAGACCACGTAAAGCAATACCTTCTTCTTCAATTAATACTCCATATTCGCGTGAAACAACATGGTTTGTATCAGCAGCTAAAGGATATTTAAGATCGCCAAGTCCGTTTTCTTTACGATCTGTGTTGATCCAAGCTAAGTGAGTGTGAATGGTGTCAGTAGACACACCAATTACTTCAGCATCAAGGTCTTCGAACTCATCGTAACGATCCGACAATGCAGTGATTTCTGTAGGACATACGAAAGTGAAATCCATAGGATAAAAGAAAAGGACAGTCCACTTGTCGTTTTTCATGTTTTCTTCAAGACTAACTTTACCAAATTCCTTATTTGCAAGTACAGCATCCATCGCAAAGCGTGGAGCTTGTTTTCCTACCATACGTTCTGCCATTATAAATCCCTCCGTGTAAAAATATGTAGATATTGTGAAAAAAAATACAAATACAATTATAGTAGTAACCTAATGCTTGAGTCAATTGATATGAAAGAATAGATGTTAAAAAAGAGTTATTAAAACAGCAACTAACCCACTATATGGTTTGCCCTATTTTTTTGTAAAATAAACTCTCATATTTTAATTTCCTTTATAATTTAAGTATGAGGTTAGAAGCATAATCGCTTTCTCAATTGCATCTTCATTGGGATTTAATTTTGAATGATGTAGTCCATGCTTAGACTCAACCCCTAGCCAAAACATGAAGCCGGGTATCTCTTCTAGCATGTACCCAAAATCTTCTCCTGTCATCGCTTCCTTACATTCAATCACGTGAACAGAGGATTGTTCCTCTACAAAATTCATAAATTCTCTTGTTAAGGAATGGTCATTATATACTTGATGATACATACTACCGTAATCTATCTTAACCTCGCACTCGTATCCAGTAGCTACCCCTTGTATGATAGACTCAATTCTTTTCTTCACTTTTTTCATCGAATCAACTGAGAGGGTCCGTATCGTGCCTTCTAGTCTAGCCTTCTCAGCAATGACATTCTGAACAGTCCCACCAGTAATTTTTCCAATCGTAATAACTGCGCTATCCAATGGGTCAACATTTCTACTGATAATCGTTTGTAGTTGACTTACAAGGCTGCAAGCGGCAATTACCATATCATTCGTTTGGTGAGGATAGGCGGCATGTCCACCTTTTCCGACTAAGTCTATAAAAAGTTCAGATGTATTAGCAAATAAAAGGCCTTCTCTTGTTGCAATTGTACCAACAGGATACTCTGGTGCAATATGCAGGGCAATAATCATATCGGGCTTCCACTCTTGCATTTCCCTAGACTTAAGCATAGGTTCTGCCCCACCGGGACCTTCCTCAGCAGGTTGAAATATAAACAGCATGTCATCCTGAATAGGTTGGTGGACGATGTGAGTTAATACTCCTAATCCAATACTCATATGAAAGTCATGGCCACAAGCATGCATTTGTTCAGCATGAGTAGACTGAAAAGGAAGCTCGGTTTCTTCTATTATTGGCAGCCCATCAATATCAGCCCGATAACCTATTAGTTTTCTTGGATTTAGCCCATGTACCTTTACGAATAAACCTGTTTCCCATATCTTTACTTCTATCCGCTCTTTTGGCAAAGATTCAATATAGGATAATAAATATTTCTGCGTTTTAAACTCCTGAAAGCCAAGCTCAGGGATTTGATGCAAGTCTCTCCGTATTTGAACAAACGGATTACTCATTACTTCTCCCCCTTTATTTAAGGAGAAAGCGTGGATAGCAATCCACGCTTTCAAAAATGTATTATAGCTGACGTAATGCTTGGATTACTTCCGTTTTTGATAATGTTTTCTCATCCGCTTGTTTGATGACACGTGCAGGAACACCTGCAACTACTGCACCAGCTGGAACGTCCTCAATAACCACTGCACCAGCAGCTACACGAGCACCTTTTCCAACGCGAATTCCTTCTAAGACAACAACATTTGCTCCAATAACAACATCATCCTCGATCACAACAGGGCTTGCAGAAGGTGGTTCAATAACGCCTGCTAACACAGATCCAGCACCGATATGGCAGTTTTTACCTACAGTAGCTCGTCCACCTAAAACAACGTTCATATCGATCATCGTTCCTTCACCAACTACCGCACCAATATTAATAGATGCGCCCATCATGATAACAGCATTGTCACCAATTTCAACTTGATCACGAATAACAGCACCTGGCTCAATACGCGCCTTAATATTTTTCATATCTAAAAGTGGAATAGCTGAGTTTCTTCTGTCATTTTCAACAACATAGTCCTCAATTTTTCCTTTGTTTGCTTCTAATGCTTCACTAACTTCGCTCCACTCACCAAATACAACTCCTGTATTTCCAGTGATAAAGGCCTTTGCGCTTGCCCCAAAGTCAACTCCTTCAAGATCACCTTTTATGTATACCTTTACTGGTGTTGCTTTTTTGCTATTTTGAATAAACGAAATGATTTCGTTTGCATCCATCATTTTCATATCTTTCCCTCCAATTTGTACAATCTAAAAATTACTTTAACAAACAACCGCATTCAAGACAAGTGGGAACCCTTTAGCTTTCATTAATAAATTCTTTAATTATTTCCACAAATGCTTGGACTTGTTTTAACTTAAAGGAAGATTCATATCCCATAAGCCAAGTGTCCCGTTTTAAGGGCATTCCAGCTTCATCAAGTAATGGAATTTTAAATATATCGTTATCCATCTGATTTAGTGTAATAGCAGGTAATATGGCAAAGCCAATTCCATTCAGAGCCATTTGTTTGCATGTTTCAATCTGATCGACGACTAATGTTCTTTTTGGTGAGGTTTGAAAATTCCGGTACCACCAATCTTGGATTTCCTGAAAATAATTGGAATCGCTTTTAAATTGAATAAATGGTCGATCTGTTTTCAATACTTGTTCTGGGCTAGTGATCACCTTGTCCACTAAATAAAGACTATCTTCGAACAAATGCATCTTTACACCCTTCCATTCAGGTGTACCACGGATTATTCCGATATGGGCTTGATCTTCATAAAGTGCCTTTGAAATTTCACTGCTCCAGCCAGTTATAAGAGCTATTTTTGCATGAGGATATCTGTTCATGTATTTCTTTAGTACTTTGGGAAGCCAGTTTTGACCTACTATGGAGGCTACAGCTATTTTTAACGTTCCATATACCTCTGTATCAAGTCCGTGAATCGCTTCTTTTACTTTTTCTTCTTTCCCTAATACTTCGTTGGCAAACTCAATAACAAGCTCTCCTGCTGGAGTAAGTGTTAATCCCTTTTGTGAACGAATAAATAGCTTCGTTCCCCATTCTTTCTCAATCGTTTGTAATCTTTGAGAAAGAGCAGGCTGAGAAACAAATAATCTCTCTGCGGCTTTTCTCATATTCATTTCAGTTGCTAGTACGGATAATAATTGAAACTCTGATAGTGTAGACACAACATCCCTCGGTTAATAAGTTTTACTTATATTATAATTGAAAAAAGCCCCCAAAAGGGAGCATATCTTTATTTATTTAATTTTTTTATATGCTTATTTAAGTGGAACAAAACCGTTCTGCGAGTTAAAATTCCTTCAAAAATTCCCTCAGCACTTTCGATACAAATAAACGGATGGTCAATAAGAGTTTCAAGAGAGCTTTTTATACTAGCATCAATTGATATCCGAGGAACATCTTTATTCATGACCTCTTCAACCTTCTTTTCCTCAAGTTTCTCAAACTCAATCCGCTCTAAACCTAATATAGACTCCATAATAATCGGCGTACCTATTAATCCATGAAGCTTATAATGTGGATCAAGAACTGGTATAGCCGTATAGCCACTTTTCGTTAACACCAATAAAGCATGTTCTAAATTGTTTTTAACTTGCACATGTGCTACACGTTCAGATGGTATCATTAAATCTCTAATATTGATTTCTAAAAATTCCCCACTGTGAAGACTTATCATCGTCGAAAACTCCTCATCTCTTGTTTTCAGCTATATATATTTTATCACAGTTTGAAAGGGTTTGCTCTTTTTAACTTCTTTACATACAAAAGGGACCAATAAATGGTCCCTCTATGTATAAGTGGTTACTGTATGAGATCAAAGATTTCAATAGTAATCATATCGATGTTGTCGAATTGGTATCTCTTCGGTTTTTCTTTGTCATTGTATACTTCTAGTTCAAATGTTTCTGTTTTTGGGTGAAAAGTAACCTGACACTTTCTTTCTCCATTAACTTCAAAAAAGCGTTGAGCTGGCTCACCTGAACTCGCTTGCTCTTGAAGATTTTTTAAACGTGTAATGATTCCTTGAAGCTGCGACATACTCTCTCTCCTTTCGAAACAAACCTATTGATACTCCTAGGTTTCTCTTTTGACATGTTTCTATACGAAAAAAGAAATCAGAAAATTCGTGCCATCCTTCTTTACATGCCAATAATAACAGCATAAAATAATGAAGGGTATTTGTACAAGGAAAAGTATAAAAAACGAGGGTTTTTTTTGAAAAATGTAGAAACCACTCAAAAATTGTCGACAAAATAAACATAAACCAAGAATAGAGGAATACAATGAACAAAGTTACCTTATACACCCAGCCAGGCTGTCCCCCTTGCGAATTTACGAAAAACTTTTTTAATGATCAAAATATCTCCTATGAACTAAAGGATATTAAAAAAGATTCATCCGCTCGAGATGAATTAATTAAGCTTGGTTCTTACTCTACGCCAACCATTGTAATTAATGGAGATGTGATTATCGGATTTGAACATGAGCGAATTATAGAAGCACTTGGTCTATCAAACAAAAACGAGTAGAGCTTTTATTACGCTCTACTCGTTTTCAATTGCTAAGTAATGGTTAAAAAAGCTCGCGGTCAACTTTATTTGATGAAGAGTGCTAATCAATAGTGCTTGAAATGGATTGTTTTTTTCTAGACTACTCTTTTTTTCCTCTTCTTTTTCAGGAACAATATCTGTGGATGGATTAAAGTCGTATAAATAATCACTTACTTTCCATACCCCTGTATTCTCCTTTTTCAAAATGATCGCTTCATAATGGTCTTTATAAGTTATCGGTCCCTCATTTTGCCCTTCAAAAAATTCATACACATAAATACTGTTTTTATTTATGATTACTTCTGTTTGATCAGAAAATTGAAAAAACGGAATGTAGTAAGGTGCAAAGTCCGTTCCATATGTAAACTGTAAGCCATTTTCCTCCACAATATTTTCTTTTATAAAAAGCTGATTATAGGAATCCGTAAAGAAAGGCTTTAATATCGAATTTACTTCTTCTTCTGTTCTTCCTTCTTCACTTAGCATCATTTGTGCCTGAAACGCTTCATGCAATAAACCAAGAACATCTTCTCTTGTTTCAATCGTTGATTTAGAAGCAGCTTGTCCAATTAAAGGAAAAAAGAATAGAATGGAAAATACCAATAATAGCATCCGTTTTTTTCGACTCATAAGCTCACTTTCCCTTCCTCTTAATAATTTCCATTTTAACAACAATCTCATCCCTTGATGCACGCATTCGTTCGTAAAATAACGTGCTAATCTGACATTTATATAGATGAAGTTACCCTTTGTGACAACAGATATAACTTTTTATGAAGAAAAAGGCGAAAAAATAAGGAAATATACCTACAAAGATAAAAAAGGATGTTCTAAAAAGCCAAAAAACCCCTAAAATAGAGGTTTTTACGAAAGGTTATAAAATAAGATGATTAGAATCAGCAGCAAAAAGAATATCCCATATGTTAGAAAAACCGGATTTCGCAAATATATATGCGATTGGACCTTTGTTGGAAGAGGTGTATCCGACTCTGGTTTTAATTGCTTTGGTCTTCTTGTTACGGCTAATGTATATCCTAATGAAAAAACGAGGACACCCATGGAAACAAATAATAAGATTGACATATAGGCACTCAAGGAGAACTCCTCCTTTATAATTGGTCATATCATTACGATTCCACAATAGTCCTCGTTTATTCTTTTATGAACAGGGCAAATTATAACAAACCGTCATTGTCATAAAGAAAGGCATACGAAAGGTCGATAAACAAGTAATGCTTTGCGCTTAATGGGTAAGAGAATGTTCGAATATTATCACCAATTTCAATATCGCTGTACACATCCGATAATATGCCTTTTTTCTCTAAGCGCATTTTATGAATATTTTCTAAAAAATAGGGTCTCCAGCTCCAGTTTTTATTCATATATTCGACTTGGCTAACCCATTCTTGATCACCTTTAAATAAGTTTGGTGATACTTGGAAGCCATCTTCATCACAAATGTACAAGCGAAAAGCGATTGAATCTAATTCCTTCGTTAAGGATCCTAAAAATTCCTCATACTTTTCTTGCTTTTTATATTTGGATACTAAATCCTGCATTCGAAGTTGAAAGGATTCTGTGATTTGATGTAAAGTTTCGATTCGCTTTTTCTCATAGGCTATAAAGCGGTGAAACTCTTCCTTTAGTTTATCCTTTAATATCGTACGTTCTACAAAATCTTTTGCAGGTTTATGTAGGTAAAACCCTTGGTAATATCTTCCTCCATTTTTCCATGCGAATTGGAGTTGGTAAACCATTTCAATGTTTTCAAAGAGTAGAGTTGCACCAATTTTTCGCGCTAGTAGAGAAAGTGAGTACAATATATCTTGAAACCCTTGTGAAGAACGGTTAGAACGAAGGGCACGCAAGTCCACTTTCAAAATATTAGGAGAAAGCTGTCCAATTCGATCCAAGTGACTGCTTTCATGTCCTAGCTTATCTATCGCTATTTTAATCCCTAATGTCTTTAAATAATTGAGAAAATGATCGAGTTGATCAAGCTCACCTTTATAATTAGATTCCGAAATTTCAAGCACATATCTATTTAACGGTAATCCAAGCTCTTCGTATTCGTGCAGTACTTCTAAAAAAGGATCATCTGCACCCTTCATCAACAAATCCGCATCTCTGTTAATAAAGATTAAGAGGTGTTCATCAACCTCTAGAAAACGATCGAGTGCTTTTTTTAATACAACTTGGTCAACTTCCGTTCTGTATTCTTCGGGAATACTTGAATCATGAAAAAACGGACCAAGACTTATATACTCCGAGCCATCATAGTACCTTCCTAATACCTCATAACCAATAACCTGGTGTTCATCCGCACTGAATATCGGTTGAAAAAAAGGAAGTACATTTTCAAGATCAGTTAAGATATCCAATGCATCCAATTACGATCGCTCCTTACATCCATCTTTTCAATAATTATACCATAAAAAGGCTTAATATTCCTTTTCCATGAACCACTTCCAAAAACCTTACCTTATAATCACCCTTCCTTTTTTGCATTCTAAGCTTAACCACCGAAAGGAAGGTACAAAATGAAAATAAAATCAATATTACTTTCCATATTTTTAGTGATGAGCATTCCTTTCTCAACATTCGCACAAAGTAACACTTTACTGGATGTTCCTCTAATCAAGCAAAATCCAGAATTAAGGTATGGATGTGAGGTTACAAGCCTCGCTATGATGCTGCAATTTGCTGGAGTGAATACAAATAAAATGGATCTTTACAATAAAATAAAAAAAGACAATGATCCATTGGTAAAACAAAATGGTGATATTATTCGTTGGGGAGATCCAGATGTAGGATTTGTTGGAGATATGACTGGCCAAAGAGCTGGATATGCGGTGTTTGATGGTCCAATGATTGATTTAATTAATACTTATCTGCCAGGAAAGGCCGTTAATTTAACCCATAAACCGTTCCATGAAATTGAAGCACATGTTGCAAAGGGCTTTCCTGTTGTAGTGTGGACAACAGGTGATTACCGTTTACCAGACAGACCTGAATCTTGGATGCATGGTAATAAAAAGATTGATACACCTCTTGATTTACATGCAGTTGTTCTAGTTGGCTATGATCAATCATTTGTTTATTTGAATGATCCTTTATCCGGCGGAAAACAGGTGAAAGTGAATAAGCAACAATTTCTACAATCTTGGAACGCATTAAAAAATAGAGCGGTAAGCTATCAATAAAAAATAACAGGCTAGTTCCGACTAGCCTGTCTATTTATCTTAAAATGGATGCTGATTAAGCCATTGCCCACCGTCCATCGTAATACAATCTCCATTAATGTATTGCGCACCTTCTGAGCTTAAAAAATAGGCCAATTCAGCGATTTCCTCAGGAGTACCTAGTCTTCCTAGCGGGACGCTTGAAAGAGTTCGATTGGCTGCTTCTTGGGACTCCCATAACCGTTGTGCACCACCCGTTCGTTCAATCGGTCCAGGTGCAATAGCATTAACTCTTATGCCATATCTTTGTCCCCACTCAACAGCAAGCGTTCTTGTCATGGATAGTACTCCCGCTTTTGCAGCTGCTGAATGAATCACTCCCGCACCTGCATTCCATGCATATGTAGCAACCATATTTATGATAAATCCCTTTATCCCTTTACCAATCCAATACTTACCCACCTCGCTGCTACAATAAAACGTACCGTTTAACACAATATTTATCACGGAATTCCATCCATTCACAGATAGCTTTTCCGCTGGACATATAAAGTTTCCAGCTGCATTATTAATGAGAATGTCGATCCGCCCAAATGTTTCATCTGTGAGCTCGACCATTCTTTTGACGTCCTCCACTTCTCTAACATCCATTTTTATAGTTAGAACTTGGTTATTTTCTTTTTCAATTTCTTTTTTTGCCGCTTGTAGTTTTTCCTCATCTCTTCCTGTAATAACCACATAAAAACCGCTATTAGCAAACTTTTCTGCCATTGCTTTCCCCATGCCGGATGATCCGCCTGTAATAATAACAACTTTCCTCTCCATCTTCCATCCCCCTTTTTTTAAAAAAAAGAATGAACAATCATTCATTTATATTTTATCATTTTTTATTCTACATCTGTATACATATATTTCATGGACAAGAATTTAATCACGCCTTTTTAGTTCTCATATCTCCCTGATTTTGTTAGTATAAAGTGGATTGTCCTAAATTTAGAAATGAGAATAGGTTGATTAGTAATGAACACAAAAATGTCGAGAAGACGATTTTTGAAAAGAGGAATTGGCACTTTTCTAACGGGAATTGTGGCTGTCGGTGGAGGTGGCTTCTATGCTCGAGAAATTGAGCCAAAGCTATTAACGATAAAGAAACACACGATCACTCACCCCAAGATTCCCAATGGTTTCAACGGCTTTAAAATACTACAATTCAGCGATACGCATGTTGGATTTCAATATGATTTATCCCAACTTAAAGAATTGGTCAATAAAATAAATTCACTTGAGCCCGACATGATTCTTTTTACGGGTGATCTAATGGATACACCTAATCAGTATGTTGAAATTAACTCCCTCGCACCGATTTTAAAAAATCTCCAAGCTCCATTTGGTTCGTTTGCTATATATGGGAACCACGATCACGGAGGCTATGGTTCAGATTTATATCGAAATGTTATGAAAGAAGCTGGGTTTACCCTTTTATTGAATGAAGCTCATCAAGTCTCTCTTCTTACCAATGAGAGTTTATATATCGCTGGAATTGATGATGCAATGTTAGGCAGGCCAGATATTCAAGCGACATTGGAAAGCATCCCTGATGATGCTTATACCATCCTTTTATCACATGCACCTGATTTAGCCGACCAGGCTGCTGACATAGGAAATGTTCAACTCCAATTAAGTGGACATAGTCATGGTGGACAAATTCAAATTCCTTTTTTAGGAGCTATTATTAAGCCCCCGTTTGCCAAAAAATATTATGAAGGATTTTATCAAATTGGACAGACCAGTGATCCTTTGACTCTATATGTAAATAGAGGCTTAGGTACAACTAGGCTTCCCTTTCGGTTTCTCTCTCCACCTGAAATTACCTTATTTACTCTTCAAACATTACAAAAATAAAACAGACCGCCCATTATGTGTTGGTCGGTCTGTTAAAAATAATTTGTTGAATATCCATGTTACTTAATGGTTTTGAATAAAAGTAACCTTGTCCTTTATGACAGTTTGTATTTAAAAGAAAATTTGCCTGTGCTTCTTCTTCAATCCCCTCAGCAACTACTTTCATGCCAAGGCTATTTGCTAGGTGAATAATCGTTGTTGTAATAGCAGCATCCTTTTCGTTATTATGGATACCTCGGATAAACGATTGATCTACTTTGAGAACATCAATGGGAAAGCTTTTTAAATAGTTTAAGGATGAGTACCCGGTACCAAAATCGTCAATCGCAATACTAATCCCTAAGTCCTTTAAACTTTTAAGTATTGGAGCGGTTTCAGCCGTATCCTGCATCACTCCCTCTGTAATCTCAATTTCAAGCAAGGAAGGATTAATTTGAAACGTTTGAATCGCCTTTTGAATCGTACTTACAAGAGTTGGTTGTTGAAATTGTTTCGCTGATATATTTATTGCAATCGTAATTTCTTCTGTACAAAGTTCATTCCATTCCTTTATTTGCATACAAGCTTGTTCAATGACCCAATTACCTATAGGAATAATTAAACCCGTATCTTCCGAAAGAGGGATAAATTCCGTTGGAGAGACCAACCCAAACTCCTTTGAATCCCACCTAATCAGCGCTTCAAAACTATTGATCTTTCCGCTACTTAGTTCTACCTGTGGCTGATATAATAGTATCAATTCATCACGCTCTAGAGCTTTTCTAAGTTGCGTCTCTAACGAAACGGTATTAGCAAATGATTGTGTTTTATCACTTCGATAAAACTGATAATGTGCTTTTCCCTTCTCTTTCACACGAAACAATGCTTCATCAGCGTTTTTGATTAATGTTTCTGCATCTTGCCCATCCTGTGGATACATGCTTAATCCTATGCTTGGTGAAATATAATATTCATGTGAGTCCAAATAAAAGGACTTTGCAAATCGGTTCAAAATATTTTGTGCCAACTGGTTCGCGCTTTGACGATTTCCCCTTAATAGAACAATAAATTCATCTCCACCCTGTCTGTAAACCTTATAATCATCAGTTCGATCAACACTTAATCGTTCAGCCACCTTAATTAATATTTGATCACCTGCAAAATGTCCTAGAGAATCATTTAGTTGTTTAAAACGGTCAATATCAATGGATAGAAGAGAAAAAGGTTCCTCTTTATTACTATCAGAATGATTTAATAGTAGATCTAAATCGCGTAATAATGCCCTTCTATTATATAACCCCGTTAACTGGTCATGAAATGCCATGAACTTTATCGTCTCAGCATTTATCGCCTGCTCCGTAATATCTCGAAAAATCAAATAAATTCCTGTAATTTTATTATCAATGGTAAAAGGTATCGTTTTTAATTGGACCGTAATTTTCCTTTTACTGCTGTTAACGAACCGGAAGTCTAAAGTTTCTAAAGAAATCCCCGAGAGAGAATGCTCGATAAATTCTCGAAATTTATTAACATCAGATTCATCAACAAAATCAAAAATGGTTTTTTTCTTTAACTCATCGACCGTAAATCCTGATAGAATTTCACTAGCTGGATTCGCGTCAATAATATCGCCTACACGAGTAGCGAGAATAACCCCATCCAGATTATGATCCACAATAGAACGATAACGCTGTTCCGTCACTTTAAGCCGACTCTTTTCCACCTCTAACTCTGTAATATCACGAGTTACAGACACAACAAATCTGACTTCTTGATTTTCATTAAGGACTGGCGTTAAAATCGACTGCCCATGAACCAGCCTTCCATCCTCTAATGTTGATTGATCAATAAGAACTTGAATTTCTTTTGATTCTATTACATTCATGTATGCGGCTTGAAGTCTTTTAGCAGTCTCTGTAGGCATTACCTCAAATAAGGTTTTCCCCATCGTTTCCACTGTCAGCCTTGCATGTGTCGCACCAGATTTATTGGCAAAAACGTATCGAAATTGATCTCCGTCCACCTTCATAATGAACACCATATCATTAATATGGTTAAGGATAATATCAAAGATCATTCCTTCTATTTCACGTCTATTTTTATCATTAATCACTTCACGAGAGATTACCTTTTTAAACTGCTCCATCCCATCATCCTCGTTTGTACCTGAGCATTTGTGTGTTGTCTTAGAAAACTTCTTAACTTATATTATCCTTAAATATCGATAGTATCGTCAAGATGTTTCGTAAAGTGGACAACTTTTGAAAAATAATAAAAAAAGAGATACCCTTTTGTATCTCATTCTTCATCTTCTCTTAATTGATAGGTTTCTTTCATTAGTTCTACTTGGTGGTTTAGTAAATTCTCATTGTTTGAGGAGACATAAGAGTACTTCCCATCTTGATGCTGTTCTCTGGCTTTCACATTGTCTGAAAGCTGGAGATTCAATATATGGGTGATTCTGTCTTTGTGATGATTTTCAAAGATTGGAAATAGAATTTCTACTCGTTTCTCCATATTTCTAGTCATCATATCAGCAGAAGACAAATAGACTTTCTCCTCCCCGTTATGGTAGAAATAATAAATACGGCTATGCTCCAAAAAACGACCAACAATACTTATGACCCGAATATTTTCACTGACCGTTGGAATCTTTGGTTTTAAGCAGCAAATGCCACGAATAATTAAATCGATTTTTACTCCAGCAGACGAAGCTTCATAGAGTTTCATGATCAATTCCTTATCGGTTAGGGAGTTCATCTTTGCAATAATCCTGCCATTTTTGTGTAGCTTATGATAGGCTATTTCCTTATCAATTAATTCAATAAACTTTCCCCTTATATCATATGGTGCAACAACGATATGATTATACTTTGGTTTCTCTGTATATCCACTCAAAAAATTAAAAAAGTTTGTTGCATCAATACCAAATTTTCGTTTAGAAGTTAAATAACCAATGTCTGTATAATAATTGGCTGTTATATCATTGTAGTTTCCGGTCCCTAAATGAACAAATCTTTCTATCGTTTGATTTCTTCTTCTAACTACTAATGTAATTTTACTATGCGTTTTTAAATGGGTCATACCATAAATAACATGACAGCCAGCTTTCTCAAGTTCTTTCGCCCAATGAACATTATTTTCCTCATCAAACCTAGCTTTTAACTCGACTAGAACAGTCACCTGCTTTCCGTTCTCGGCAGCATTTTTAAGAGCGGTAATAATGGGGGAATCACCACTTACACGATACAAAGTTTGTTTGATCGCTAAGACATCTGGGTCACTGGCAGCTTCTGTAACAAAGTCGACAACAGGTTGAAACGATTCGTACGGATGATGTAATAAAACATCTTCTTCAAGTAACTTCGTAAATAGATCTTCGTCAAAATCAAGATCCACAGGCTTTTGAGGAATAAAGGCTTCAAAGCTTAAATGCTCTCTTTTTCTTGATAAATGCTTTGAAAACTGGGCTAAAAATGTATGATCGAGTGGCCCATTAATTCTGTAAATATCCTCTTCGTCCAATTCTAGTTCTTTAGTTATATGTTCAACAACAGAGTTATCAAAATGGTCATCACTAATCTCTAAACGAACAGCCGCTCCCCATTTTCGTTTTTTCAACTCTTTTTCAATTTCTAGTAATAGGTCTCTTGACCCTTCTTCATGAATCGTTAAATCAGCATTTCTCGTAATACGAAAAGGGGTTACAGATACTACTTTATATCCTTTAAACAACTTGTGTATAAAATAGCAAATCACATTTTCTAAAAGAACAAAGGAGCTACCTTCGTCACTTGGTATACAAACAAAACGATTAAGAACCGCTGGTACTTGAACAAAAGCAAGACGATTACTCACCTGGCCCTCTATGTACTCTTGTAACAATACGGCAAGGTTTAAACTTTTGTTTGATAGCATCGGAAAAGGACGATACGCATCAATAGCCATTGGAGTTAAAACAGGAAAGATCTGTTCATCAAAATATTCTTCTAAAAAGGAAATTTGACTTTTATCTAAAGCAGTAATGGCAAGGAGGTAAATAGATTCCTTTTTAAGTTCCGGAAGGAGGATGTTGGTAAACGTTTCACATTGAGTATTCACCAGATTATGAGTAAACTTTGAAATTTCATCAAGCTGTTGCTTTGGTGTTAATCCTGCTTTATTTTCTGGTCTATTATATCCAGCATCCACTTGGTCCTGTAATCCAGCAACTCTAACCATAAAAAATTCATCTAGATTAGAACTAAAAATCGATAGAAATTTAAGCCTTTCAAGAAGTGGGTTACTCTTATCAAGTGCCTCTTCAAGTACTCTTTCATTAAATGCTAACCAGCTTAACTCACGGTTATTATAATAGGAAGGTAGATTGTATTGCCTTTCACCATTCATTGGTCTCCCATCCTTTATCAACAGTATTCGACATTGATATATTTTCATCTTATCAAAATTATCAAAAGGATTTTGTAAAGAAATTGTTAATTTGTACCTTTTAACTTTTTGAGACGAAATTAAGAGTAATCTTATATTTTAATGACTTCTCTAAATGACGAATCTGCTTTTCTGCTTGATACTGTTCAACAAATGTATTACCCTCACAATATAATCGAAGCAGAAGCTCATCCTGTCTTTTTTGTACTTTAATTTTTTTTACCAGCATACGTTTAGATGAATCGAGAGCAGAGGCAAGCTTCACCATTGCACCAGCTATTCGAATATCCTTTAATTCTTCCTTTGAAAACCATTCTATAAAAGGCGTGGAATATTGCTTTAGTAGTGCCCAGCTTTTAAATGATGCAATAAAGGCAAGAATAAGTCTTTCCTTGTGCGTAATCCCGTCTATTGATTGATGAGCTAGGAGATTAAAGGTATGCTGGCTGCTAACATCCGAATCGACGTATTGCCCGATATAATATATGCGTGCACTTTGTTCAATTAGACGCTCACTATATTCATTTGTTGTATTCCCGAACACATTAGAAAGTTCGAAATAAATTTGTTTTGCTAACCATGCCACATGATCAGAATGGCCTTCCTCAATCCCATAATCTCTTATCAAGTGATCAATACTGCTTTCTAAAATAAAATCAGATGGTTTCTTTCCCCCGCTTTTTTCTTTGTAAAGGATTCCTTCTCTTAGGCCCCTTTTACTAAAAATAAACCGTGTTGCTTGAACATACATACAAAGCATGTCGAATACTTCAAGGGCTGGAAGGATGATGTCTGCTCTGTCTTTTGAAAGTCCCTCTAATTTTTCAATATCAGCAATTTCCATACTCGCCATCATTTGTAATATATTATTTAGATCATCAGGACTCATATCATACTGGTGAATTCCTGCTAATGGATAGTTTTTTAAATGTTGATGAACTTGAGCAATGTTTCTCGCACTTCCTCCAATAGCAACAATCGGAACCTGTTTGTTCTTCAGCCAAGTTAATGATTCAAAAGCTTCAGAGATCATTTTTTTCAGAGCCATTCTTTCATCATTTGTCATCCGACTTCCACTCGAAAATTTTTCCTTTAAAGACACAACACCAAACGGAAAACTATGCGATTGTACTAGCGTCTTATTTTGATAATACGTTATTTCTGTGCTTCCCCCACCAATATCTATAGTCACACCATCTTTTACAGCAGTAGTGTTCACTACGGCCAAAAAGCCAAGATAAGCTTCTTCTTCCTCACTTAAAATGTCGATATCAAAGCCTAGCTCTATTTTTATCTTTTCAAGAACTTCAGACTTATTTACTGCCTGTCGTATGGTTGCTGTAGCCACACATTTTACTTCTCTTATTCCATGAAAGTTAATAATTTCTTTAAATCCTTTAAGGATTGTTAGACATTTCTGAACACCTTCACAGGAGAGAACTTTCTCTTCATTTAAATACTTTCTAAGCCTTGCTACAGCCTTAATATTTTCAACTTCTTTGTAGAAATGGTTGATGGTTTCTATATAAATCACTAATCGTATGGTGTTCGATCCTATATCGATTACAGCCCACTTATTCATCTGTTCAAACTCCTTTACTTTTCACTATTATATTTATTCTATTCCACGTTTGACATTCCTCTAACCATTCAACCTTACCAGGTACCTTGTTTTTTTATCAACAAACATCTCAGAGCCATTTTCTTTCCAACTAAAAAAAGGTATAATAACAATACAGTAGTTTGAATGAGTGAAAGGAGCTCAAAACCTTGAGTCAGGAAAAAACACATCATCCTCCCATAAAACCAACGATAGAAAACCTCTCACAGGCAATCTTCATTGTGAATCGTCATGCAAAAACCGCTCCAAATCCAAAGTATTTATACGAGTTGAAGCGAAACGCCTTACAAAAACTTATAAAAGAAGGAAAAGCAAGAAAGGAAGGATTACACTTCTCGAACAATCCTAGATACAGCCAACAACAATCAGATGTACTCGTTGTGTGTGGAAACTACTCCTTTCATCTTCCCCCATCAAAACAGGACTTCGAGAGTCTACCACACTTAGGAAAATTAGATAATAATATTCGTAATCCAAGAGCTGTTCTATCTCTTAATCAGGCAAAGAAGCTTCTATCTAAATACACCGGAATGAAAGAAGAAATGAATACTACTTATAAGAAAAAAGGTTATGAGAAACCTGTCTTTAAAAAACTAGGTGAAAGCTATTTTTAAAAAAAGGGTGTTCCTAAGTTTGAACTTAGGAACACCCTTTTATCTTTATAAAATATGCTTGTCTATCAACTGAACTAATTCAGCTATTTCAGGTTTACTAACTTGTGCATTTGCACCAACCATTTGTCCTTTATGACGAAGGTCATCGGTAATTAAAGAAGAGAAAATAATAACCGGTAATTTTGCCGTTTGATTATTTTCTTTTATTCTTCTTGTAAAATGATGTCCATCCATCTGAGGCATTTCAATATCCGTGATAACAAGCTGAACTTCATCTGTTATGTTTTTCCCTTGAGAAGTGATGGCTTCTAAATATTGAAGCGCATCTTTTCCATTTTCAAAAAACTCAATATTGGTAAACCCTGCTTCATTTAGCGTGTCATGAAGAAGCTTTCTTAATAAAGGTGAATCCTCTGCAACCACCAATTTCTTCGTGGATCTTTCTCTTTGGCCAAGCTTCTTAACTTGCTGAACATTAATCCCTGTTTCTGGGTTGATCTCTACTACAATCTTTTCAAAATCAAGTAGCAAGATCATTTCACCATGAAGCTTTACAACTCCAATAATTTGACTCTCAGGTCCTTGATACATTTCTGAAGGCTTTTCAATTTGGTCCCATGAAATCCGGTGAATTTGTGTAACAGTATGAACGTGAAAGACAATCTTTTGTTTGTTAAATTCTGCAACAATAAATTTATCCTGTTCAGGGGATTGTGAAGGAGGAAACCCTAATGCATTAGCCACATTCACAACTGGTAATACTTCCCCTCTTAACTCAATGATTCCCTCTACATGCGGATGGGAATGAGGTACCTGAGTAACTTGAACGGGATTTATTATTTCCTTCACTTTTATAACATTAATACCAAATTTATTTTTTCCAATACTAAATTCAACGATCTCTAGTTCATTTGTTCCACTTTCTAACAAAATTCCTTTTTTATTTTCCATTAACGGTTCGACCCCTTTTGGCTAGCAAATATCTGTGTTAGCATACAAATACTATACCATGAAACGGTCTAATTAACAGTTAACTTTCACATAAAATATGTTACTTTTCTACCATCTTTAGACAACTAGTAGACTATGAAAGTAACACTTCTAATTGATTTTTATGATGATAGTCATGCTGAATGAAATCTACAATATATTCACGTATCGTTAGTTGATAATCACCAATAGTAAATGAAGTAAAACAATTTTTCCAACACTTACATAATAACCCATTAGTAGCTATTTTTAATATGAAAATTAAGAGGATTTTTTCACTCTCAAACCTCCACATGATAAAATAAACGAATAGGAGAGTGATCACTTGGAACATTTGGTTAATTCAAAAGTAAAAAACATTGAAATATCAGGAATTCGTAAGTTTTTTAATATGGTTGCTGGCACAAAGGATATGATTTCATTAACTCTTGGCCAACCGGACTTCCCTACACCAGAGCATGTAAAAGAAGCAGGAAAAAAAGCCATTGATGAAAATTTCACTACATATACTCATAATGCTGGATACATTGAACTACGAATAGCAGCTGCTCAATTTGTTCAAACGAAATACGGTTTATCTTACAATCCAAACGATGAAATTATTATCACTTCAGGAGCTAGCGAAGCGATAGATATTACGTTTCGAACTATTTTAGAAGAAGGTGTGGAGGTTATATTACCTGGACCTGTATATCCTGGTTATGAGCCAATTATAAAATTATGCGGTGCAGAGCCCGTATATGCGGATACAAGAGATAACAACTTCCGAATGACTGCTGAAATTATTAGCAACTACATAACGGATAAAACTCGTTGCATCGTCTTACCCTATCCGTCCAACCCTACTGGTGTGAGTTTAACAAAGGAAGAATTAAGCGATATTGCCGAATTGCTGAAAGACAAAGAAATATTTGTATTAGCTGACGAAATATACAGTGAATTAGTATTTGACCATAAGCATTTCTCAATTGGTACGATTCTAAAAGAAAAAACGATTGTCATCAATGGTCTTTCTAAATCACATTCGATGACCGGTTGGAGAATTGGAATGATTTTTGCTCCTAGTTCTATAACTGAACATATCTTGAAGGTTCATCAATATAATGTCTCTTGCGCTTCTTCCGTTTCACAAATGGCTGCCTTAGAAGCACTTACTGCAGGCATAAATGATGCAATTGATATGAGACAAGCCTATTTGGAACGAAGAGAATATGTATATGAGAGATTAACCACCATGAATCTGTCAGTTGTGAAACCAGATGGAGCCTTTTATTTCTTTGTAAAGCTACCAGAACCGTTTACCAATTCGTTTGACTTTGCCCTACAATTAGTCCAAGAACGAGGAGTTGCTGTCGTACCTGGAAGTGCATTTTCTCCGCTTGGTGAAGGATATATACGCATCTCGTTTGCTTATTCCATGGAAGTACTTGCTGAGGCATTAGATAGGCTGGAGGCATTTTTAAAAGATCATCAGTCATAAAAGTGAAACCCAAGCTCTTCTTCGAGCTTGGGTTTCATTTATTGCCAATATTTATATAGAGCCTGTGTACCACTATTTTCTTCACCTTGTTCCGCCAATTGCTCGTATATTGATTTGGCAAGTGATAATCCAGGAGTCATCATTCCCATTTGTTCTGCCTCATCTAAAGCAATGGTCATATCTTTAATAAAGTGTTTGATATAAAAACCTGGAGAAAAATCCCCTCCAATAATCCTTGGCGCAAGATTCGAAAGAGACCAGCTCCCCGCTGCTCCCGATGAAATACTTTTAAGTACTGTTGTTGGGTCAAGCCCTGCCTTTTCAGCGTATACAACCGCCTCACAAACACCAAGCATATTAGATGCAATGGCAATCTGATTACACATTTTGGTATGCTGACCAGCTCCAGCACTTCCTTGATACACAATATTACTTCCTAACACCTGAAAAATAGGTTGTAATGCATCAAAAACCTTTTGATCTCCACCAACCATTATGGAAAGCTTGCCCTCTCTCGCTCCAATATCTCCACCTGAAACGGGAGCGTCTACAGAATAGATTCCCTTTTTCTTAGACTCATTATATATTTTTTTTGCCAATGTAGGTGTGGAGGTCGTCATATCTATTAAGAAAGAACCTGGACTTGCCGTATGTATAATTCCTTTTTCTCCGAGATAAATTTGTTCAACATCAGATGGATATCCAACCATTGTTATGATAATATCAGCCATATCAGTAATAGCCTCTGGAGATTCAATCCAAGCTACACCTTCATCTAAAATATCTTGTGCTTTTTCTTTTGTACGAGTATAAGCAACGACCTTATAGCCTGCTTTTACTAGATTTCTCGCCATACTTTTCCCCATGACACCTAAACCAACAAATCCGATTGTGCTATTTGCCTTCAGTTCCATACTCACTTCTCCCCGCTAGAAATAAGTAGTATTTTATCACTTATTTCCAATTTGTTCAAAGAAATGACTATAGCTGAGATTGAAAGTTCTGAACATAGCCTGAAACAATCATATCATTTTCATTAAAAATCTGTACCTTGACCGCTTTTTCTTGCTGAATCATCTCTTCTAATACGAATGTATGTAAATCGATCTGTAGAGGAATGGGATCCATTGACAGATATATTTCCTCTTGCTTTCCTACATGGAGTAGCTTTCCATCATGAACATATTGCTCTCCATAATAAATTTCAGCTGTTCCTAACGCTTTTGCTAATTGTTTATTTTCGATTAAGACTTTTACTTTGTACATATCTTCTTCAGAAAATAATCGTTCATCAAATTTAAACCGAAACTGAAGTTCATTATTTTTTGTAAGTAATACATCTGCATACTGATTAATAAACGATTGTTTTTGGCTTCCTTCACATCCTACTAGAATAAGTGAACAACACAATACGAAAATGGCTTTCTTCATGATCGTCCTCCTTTATCACTTACCTTAGCCTAGAAATGCAAAGTATAAACGGTCAATTAGAAAAGTTTACAATTCATTGAGATTTGACTACACAACTCGATTCATTTTAAAATCAGGGAAAAGAAGGGGGAACTATTATGTATTTTAAAGAACTCTATGTGTTTAACTCCTCAAAACCAACAAAAGCGATTATTCGAACGTATACAAAAGACGATTTTCAAGAATTAATACGGATTCAACAAGAAGCATTTCCTCCTCCCTTTCCTTCTGAGCTTTGGTGGAAAGAAGAACAGTTAAACAATCATGTCGAACTATTCCCTGAGGGAGCATTATGTGTAGAAGTGGACGGTGTGATTTGCGGTTCGATCACAGGATTAATTACTAATTTTGATAAAAACCATCCAAGTCATACTTGGGAGGAAGCAACTGACAATGGCTACATTACTAATCATGCGGCAAATGGTAATTCCTTGTACATAGTCGATATTTGTATTTCACCCGCTTATCGAAAACTAGGATTAGGAAAATGGCTGATGCAGTCCATGTATGAAACAGTGGTTCAACTTAAGCTTGAGCGATTATTAGGAGGAGGGCGTATGCCAGGATATCATAAGCATGCGGATCAACTTTCGGTAGAAGAGTATGTTGAAAAGTTGATACTAGGAGAATTACAAGACCCTGTTATCACCTTTTTATTAAGATGCGGTAGAACACCTGTCGTAGCTGTAAAGGATTATTTAGAAGATGAACATTCGTTAAATTACGGACTTCTGATGGAGTGGAAAAATCCTTTCTTATAAGAAAAGCGCAAGCGCCTTGGTAAGCTCCGACAGGCATAAGTCGAAGTACGAAAGAGGTCCTGACCTCTGTAGGGCTTTGGCTTATGACCCCGAGGAGCTAGGCGCTGGAGCTAGACACTGTTCAAAGTTCAAAAACTTATACTTTCTTATCTTAACAAAAAAACCCAACTGATTAAAATCAGTTGGGTTTCTCTTTTATCGTTGAGTTGCTTTCGCTACTGCCTCTAACACTTCTTCCGTCGTGCTCATTTGAAGCACTTCTGAAGCCAATGCTTCCATATCCGCTTTTGATAAGTTACGGATTTGAGAACGTGCTTTTAGGATAGAAGTTGCACTCATAGAGAACTCATCTAAGCCTAAGCCGAGAAGAACAGGGATCGCTTGCTCGTCGCCAGCCATTTCTCCACACATTCCTGCCCACTTGCCTTCTTTGTGTGCAGCGTCAATAACCATTTTTACTAAACGTAAAATAGCTGGATTGTATGGCTGATACAAGTAAGATACTCTTTCGTTCATACGGTCTGCAGCCATTGTGTATTGGATTAAGTCATTTGTTCCAATACTGAAGAAATCAACTTCCTTAGCAAATTGATCAGCAATAACAGCAGTAGAAGGAATTTCTACCATGATTCCTAGTTCAATTTTCTCAGAAACAGCTACTCCTTCAGCTTGAAGCTTTTGACGCTCCTCTTCAAGAATTGCTTTTCCTTCACGGAATTCAGCTAGTGTTGCAATCATTGGGAACATAATTTTTAAGTTTCCATATACACTTGCACGAAGAAGCGCACGAAGTTGCGTACGGAACATATCTTGCTCTTCAAGACATAAACGGATCGCACGGAATCCTAAGAAAGGATTCATTTCCTTCGGTAAGTTTAAGTAAGGAAGTTCCTTGTCTCCACCAATGTCTAATGTACGAACAACAACTGGCTTTCCATCCATTCCTTCTAGAACAGCTTTGTATGATTCAAACTGCTCCTCTTCTGTTGGAAGTTGGTCACGACCCATGTAAAGGAATTCAGTACGGTAAAGACCTACACCTTCGCCACCATTGTTAATAACACCTTTTAAATCTTTTGGTGTTCCGATATTTGCAGCAAGCTCCACATGATGACCATCGGATGTTACCGTTTGCTCGTTAACAAGCTTTGCCCACTCAGCTTTTTGTGCTTCAAAAGCAGCGTGCTCGGACTTGAAACGTTCAACTTCTTCAGCAGTTGGATTAATATAGACTTGTCCATTTAATCCATCAACAATCACAAGATCGCCGTTTTGAATTTCTTCAGTTGCTGTCTTTGTACCTACAACTGCAGGAATTTCCATTGAGCGAGCCATAATCGCAGAGTGAGATGTTCTTCCACCGATGTCAGTTGTAAAGCCTTTCACAAATTGACGATTTAGCTGAGCTGTATCTGATGGTGTAAGATCTTCAGCAACGATAATTACTTCTTCTGAAATCATACTAGGGTTAACGATTTGTACACCTAATAAATGAGAAAGAACGCGTTTTGTTACATCGCGAATATCAGCAGCTCTTTCCTTCATGTATTCATTGTCCATTGACTCAAACATCGCCACAAACATATCAGCTGTTTCTTTTAAAGCAAATTCAGCATTTACTTTATCGGTTTTAACTTTATCTTCGATTGGAGAAACAAGCTCTGGATCACTTAGTACGAGCAAGTGCGCTTCAAAAATAGCTGCCTTATCAGCACCTAATTCTACTTTTGCCTTGTCTCTAATACCTTCAAGTTCAACCTTTGATTGATTTAATGCCGCACGGAAACGATCTATTTCAACTGTTTCATTATCGATTGACTTTTTTGTAAAGGTTAAATCAGGTTCTACCAAACGGTATGCTTTTGCGATTGCTATTCCACTAGATGCAGCAATTCCATTTAAAAAGTTCATTTTTATGCTAAACCTTCTTTTTTCAAAGTTTCTTCAAGACTAGCTAGAGCTTCTTGCTCATCTCCACCTACTGCAGAAATAGTAATGTCAGCTCCTTGTCCAACTCCTAGAGACATAACACCCATGATTGACTTAAGGTTTACTTTTTTCCCCTTGTACTCAAGGTTAATATCAGAATCGAACTTACTAGCTGCTTGTACTAGTAATGTTGCAGGACGAGCGTGAATTCCTGTTTCAGCTATAATTTTAAATTGTTTTTCTGCCATGGTTAATCAAACTCCTTTTTCCTATACATATATTTGATAAGATGTTTCTCGTTAATTGTCTAATTCCTTCACTTTACCTATTTCATTCAGACATTGAAAAATATATAGCATACTTTAGTATTTTTTCCACTGTCCATTTTATTCATTAAATATAGCTAACGCCGACTAAAGTTCTTAGGGTTATCAGACAATCGACATCTCAAAAAAAAGAATAGCATTTCCTTAGCTTGTATACAATGAAAAAGCCACAAATGTAGAGGAATTTTCACAGTTTTTTTATTTAACCGCTTACATTTTTACTCATAATAATTAAATTTTCCAACATGCGTTAGAATGGTAAATATTATCCAATAAAGTAAGCTTTTGATTAGAACAATGAAAATAAAATACTTGTAATCAATAAATGGAAAATGTATGATTTTAGTAATAGTAAATTTGTTACATTTTCTCACAAGGTGATATGTATGATTTATAAAAGACAAGAGGCCTTTCGATTTCAATTTCAACAGCCTATTCATGGGACATTTAAGATTGTAAGCATAAATGGAATGCAAGGGGATGTTAAATCCGCTCTTGCTTATATAGTAGATATTAGCCCCAATGGGATAAAATTCAGATCACCAATTAACTTACCCATTGAACAAAATGATTTTTTGCTAGAGATATCATTTATATTAGCTGACCGCTTAATTCGCGTTCTAGGAAAGCCAAAATGGAAAAAGACCGAAGGCAAAATGTGTGTATACGGATTTACTGGTTTAGATGACAAGGAAACAAAAAAAGAAATCGTCAATGTTCTTAAAATATATGCAAAAATGATTCATCACGAATCAAAAACTTAGACTCGAAAGCTACCAACTATTAGGTAGCTTTTTACTTACTCATCGTATATCATCTTTTTCGTCATTCCTCCATCAATGGTTATATTTGTACCAGTCATGAAATCATTATTCGGGTCACATAAGAATAAACACCCGCGTGCTATGTCACTTGACTTACCCACCCTTTTGGAAAAATGCTGTGAATGGTCGATCTCACGCAGATCTTCATAATGATTCGTTTCAATCCAACCTGGACTTATGCAATTTACTCTCACTTTTTTTTCAGATAATGTAGCAGCTAATGCATGAGTTAATGCTATAATCCCACCTTTTGATGCTGCATATGCTTCCGAATGCGGTTCGGACATAAAGGCTCTAGTCGAGGAAATATTAATGATTGATCCACCTACTTCAATCACCTTGGCTACCTCCCTCGAACAGAGAAAAACACCCTTTAAATTGGTATTAAGTACTCGATCCCACTCATCCACGGTCATTTCGTAGAAATTTGAAAAAGAGGAAATACCAGCATTATTAATCAAAATGTCGACTCGACCGAATTTTTCCATTACATAGGTAACTAAAGAAATAACTGATTGCTCGTTTGAAACATCGGTTGCAAAAAAACTTATCCTCTCATTGTTATATTTCTTTTCTGCTTTCTTCCCATTCTCAGCATCATTATCAGCAATAACTACCTTCGCTCCAGCTTCATAAAAAGCATGAACAATTCCAGCACCAATCCCGCTGGCACCTCCTGTTATTATTACGGTTTTTTCACTGTACATATTTCTTCCTCCCCTAGCTTCTAGGCTCCTGTAAATACTGATAAATCACATCTCCGCTTCTTTGAGCAATTCCTCTAAAATGTTTAAAATCCTCCAGAGCAACAACTATAGCCCTTACATCAAGGAATACTTCTCTATGTACATACCACTCATTTATTTGTCCACTTCTTAATTTTTCGATCATTTCTAAAATCAGGTCTCTTTCCATTAGTAATCCCTCCCTCTAGAGCTATTATATAAGAAAAATAAACGGTTTCAAAATCGACTATTTATTCTCTTAAAAACTATTACTATAATAAATAATTATTAAAATTCACAAAAAATTCTTTACGTACAGGAGAAAGTAGTGCAAAATGTTTATAATATCGTCATCTGGAAAGAAAAGGAGAGAGCGACATTGAAAAGAGCTGAAGTGGGGAACGTGATTGAATTTAGAGATGGGTTACAAGGCATTGTTGAAAAAGTAAACGAAAATTCAGTAATTGTTGACCTTACCTATATGGACAATTATCGAGATCTTGAATTAGACCAAAGAACTGTTGTAAATCATAAAAACTATAAAGTTATTAAAGAATCTTCATTTTAAAAACGAACTATTGGAAGCGCATTCTATATGTTTAGTAGTGTGATTTTGTCTCAAAAATGAAAATAGGTTATAATATGGGGAAACCTCTTATTTAGGAGGTTTCTTCTTTTTTATTTAATAAATGCAAGACCATTCTTTAGAGAGGAGTCATCATATGTTTCAGAAACAAATGGATGTAAAAATGATTTTCGGTATATTACTTGCTCACGTATTATTATTTTTTACTTTTCAAGAGAAAAGTGTATTTTGGTACATATTCACAGCTTCGATGCTGTTTTTAATTACTTATTCCATTCTTCAAGAGGAAATGGATGATCAACAACCGTTTAGAATTTATATTACATTTGGTGTCATTTCGGGAGTAAGTTTGTTTGGCTTATTTTACCTAGGTAATATCTTATTAAATATGGTTGATCTTCCGTTAAAAGGGTCGGTCGCAAAGCTGTACAAACAAATGTCCCCTTCTCAAATATGGCAGTACATCGTCATATTTCTTATCATAATTCCAGGTGAAGAGATCTTTTGGAGAGGATTTATTTTAAAACGACTTCTTGGACGGATAAAAATCCTACCCAGTATTTTGTTATCAACATTATTATATACTTCTGTCAACATATACTCGGGGTCAAGTCACCTGATTCTCGCTTCGATTGTTGCCGGACTAGTTTGGTCAAGCCTCTATGTTTGGAAGAAGAGCATTCCTTTACTAATTGTTTCACACCTCGTATTTGATTTATTTTTGTTAGTCTTATTCCCTTTAGGTTAGTTTAACTTGTAACCTTTTTAAACCATCTCCGTCTATTATCATGAGACTCTCAATAGACAACTAGGAGGAAATGTAATTGAAATTTATTAATATGTATATAACAATTGGCATACTTGCTGCGGTGTTAACAGCCTGTGGAACTGGAGAAACAAGCTTAGAGGAAGCAAAAAATGGGACATCCTCCGAACAGGGTAACATAGAACCAGAGGAAGAACCTATTCAAGAGGAGAATAATGAAGAAACCGATCCATCAGATACAATGATTCGCCTTCTTGAAAACAAGTTAACCTTTACATTAAATGGAGAAACAAAAGAAGAAACAGCATTTTTAAAACATAGTGATAATCAAGGATATTCAATGTATGTTCTTCCAGAGTATGAACTAACAGCAGAGGAACCAAATAAAGATGTAGTCATGCTCTCAAACGATGGTGAAATTTTCATGAGGGTCGAACTCTTACCAGAGGATGTGGACTGGGATGCTACTGAACAGACTGCGATCGACCAATTGCAGGCTGTATCTGCTGAAGTAAATGAGGTCACACCACCGAAACTTGAATTTTTTGCAAATAGTAAAGTGTATGAAGCTAAGATAAACGGGGAAGTTATTACTTCTTACCTAGTAAACAACAATGAAGGGGTAATCAAACTAACATCGTTTACAAAAGAGTCTGCTGATCATCGTGACTCATTTATCAAAATGGCAGAAACCATTGTTAACGAAACCCATTAAGACTCAGGGATTTTCCCCCGAGTCTTATTTTTTTACGGAATCTAGCGGCTTCACCCACAATAGAACAATAAAGATGATCGTGACGTAACCAAATATAGGGTATAGGTAAGAAAGCAATGTTCCATAATTTACAAAACTACCTAAATAGGAAATGATAAAAATAATGCATACCCAAGCAATCCTAGGTAGTTTTAAGTAATTATTGAGTTGCTTCTCAAGACCATACACATTTCCAATAACGGATGTAAAAATCTCTCCATATATAATAAGTACATAAATCCAATAGAAACCATAAGCCAGATTTTTCATAATTGCAGCCATTGGAATCTCATATATTTCTAAATTAGGAAGCATGATTAATGTCGCATGACTAGAAAGGAGAATAACCGTTAACGCAGCACCTCCGATAATCCCCCCCCACTTTACCGTATCCTCATCCTCTATTTCTGCTGCAACAGGGACAAGCACCGCTTGGGCCAGCCCAATATTAAAAGCCGTATAGGAAAACGGGTTAACAACAGACTTCCAGCCATCGTCTGCCGGAGGAATTAACAAGAGCTGTTCAAGAAAATTAGGTTGCTGAATCGTAACCATGAATAACAGAAAACTAAAACATATCATCATAGGTACCACAAAAGTGTTAACGGCAAATAAACCTTTTGTTCCAACAATCATGACGATAAATGAAAGGGCAATCGTGAGCATAATTCCTAAACTTCTTGAAAGACCAAGCTGCTCCTGAAAAACGGCACCGGCACCGCTTAACATAACAGCACTAACTCCAAGTAACATGAATAACATTAAAATATTTATAGCCCCTCCTAAATAAGGGCCGAACAAGAATGTATTTAACTCCTGATACGATTTTGCCCGTAATCTTGCAGCAAGTCGCATCAGCTTAGAGCCTAAAAATATAAAAATATAACCACTCATTAAAATCCCAATTAGTCCGATAAAACCAAATCGGGAGAAAAACTCTACGATTTCCTTTCCTGTGGCAAACCCAGCACCTACCACAGTTCCTACGTAAACTGCAGCGAGCTGAAACGCTGCCCCCCATTTCTTTTTCACTCCATCTCCCCCTTCCATTTATTTATATGAACAGAAGGACAAACAATGACGAGCTTTTTCAGGAAGATAAGAATAGCAGACACCTTTGGAACAAACTTACAAAAAAAAACAGATCAAAATACTTGAAAGTCAAAAAAGGTCAAAGTATAATCGAATTACAAAAGGTCAAAGTTAGTCAAAGTCAAAAATATATAAATAGGAGGAAAAATGAATGCTTTGTCAAACATGTCAAAAAACAGAAGCTACTATAGCTGTAAGAATGACTATTAATGGGAATGAAAATCAACTACATCTTTGTCAAAGTTGCTTCCAGAAGGAGCGCGAAAAGATGTTATCGACTTTTGGACCAAACCTATCTGGTTTTCAATCTTTTTCCCCTTTTGAATCATTCTTTCAACCTATGAATATAAAGCAACAAGAAAAACAACAAAGAAATATGGGGACTTCTCAGAAAAGTAGTGGAAATAAAGGTTTTATTGATCAATATGGACGAAACTTAACTACATTGGCACAAGCTGGTTTAATTGATCCAGTGATTGGACGTGACGAAGAGGTTAACCGTGTCATTGAAATATTAAATAGAAGAAATAAAAATAATCCTGTCTTAATCGGTGAACCTGGTGTTGGTAAAACAGCCATCGCCGAGCATCTAGCAGTTAAGATTGCTGAAGGAAGTGTTCCAAACAAGCTTAAAAAAAGCCAAGTCTATCTTTTGGATGTGGCTTCTTTAGTATCGAACACAGGTATTCGTGGCCAGTTTGAAGAAAGAATGAAAGAAATAATGCTTGAGCTTCAGCAAAAGAAAAATATTATTCTATTTATCGACGAAATTCACCAGTTAGTTGGTGCCGGGAGTGCAGAAGGATCGATGGATGCAGGGAATATTTTAAAACCAGCATTAGCACGTGGAGAACTTCAACTTATTGGTGCAACAACTTTAAAAGAATACAAAAAAATTGAGAAAGACGCCGCCCTTGAGAGACGCTTCCAACCCGTTCAAGTACTAGAACCAACGATCTCTGAAGCGATTGAAATTCTTAAAGGACTGAAAAGTAAATACGAGGATTATCATGAGGTTGTATTTACAGACGAGGCGATCGAAGCATGTGTGAATTTATCACATCGATACATCCAAGATCGTTTTCTTCCAGATAAAGCGATTGATTTACTCGATGAAGCTGGTTCAAAACTGAATTTAACCGCTAATTATTCTAATACGGAAGGCATCGAAAATCGCTTGAAGGAAATCGCAAAAGAAAAAGAAGAAGCTCTAAAGGTAGAAAAGTATGAGCTCGCAGCCAAGCTACGTGAAGAAGAAAAAGAACTTGAACAGAAGCTTTCTCATGGGGAACTAGATCAACGACCACTTGTAAAAGTGGAGCATATCCATCAATTAATTGAAAAGAAAACAAGAATTCCTGTGGGTAAACTTGAGCAATCAGAACAAGAAAAGCTACAAAACCTTGAAAGCCATTTATCAAATAAGGTAATAGGACAGCAGGAAGCTGTGAAAAAATTAGTTAAAGCCATTCGCCGAAGTCGAGCTGGTTTAAAAGCAAAAGGACGCCCTATTGGATCCTTCCTATTCGTTGGTCCAACCGGTGTCGGGAAAACAGAACTTTCCAAGTCATTAGCTGAAGAACTATTTGGTTCAAAAAACTCTATGATTCGCTTAGATATGAGTGAATACATGGAAAAGCATAGTGTTTCTAAATTGATTGGTTCTCCTCCTGGATATGTTGGACACGAGGAATCAGGACAGTTAACGGAACAAGTAAGACGTAACCCATATTGTATTATTTTGTTAGATGAGATTGAAAAAGCTCATCCAGACGTTCTAAATATGTTCCTTCAAATTCTAGAAGACGGTAGATTAACGGACAGTCAAGGAAGAACCGTCAGCTTTAAAGATACGGTCATTATTATGACTTCCAATGCAGGTGTAGGCCATAAGACGGTGAAGGTTGGCTTTGGAAACGATCATCATGAACATGAAAGCAATTTATTAGCCACATTAGGATCATACTTTAAGCCTGAGTTCCTCAATCGTTTTGATGCGATTATTGAGTTTTCATCATTACAAGAAGAAGATTTACTCCAAATTGTTGATATTATGATTAGTGACTTAAATATTATGCTTAAAGAGCAGCAGATGACAGTGACAATAACGGAAGAAGTGAAAAGAAAGCTTGCTACATTAGGATACTCCCCTTCGTTTGGGGCACGTCCATTAAGAAGGGTGATTCAAGACCAGATTGAAGATCAAATTTCAGACTTCATTATAAATGATCCTGATTGTAAGGAATTAATCGCGGTTGTTGAGGAAGACAAGATTATTATTAAGAAAGCATAGGAATAGAAAGAGCGGAGCCACCTTTTTTATCATTGGCTTCGCTCTTTTTCTTATAACTTTTGATCTTCGATTGAGTTTAACCAAGCCTCAATTTCGCCTACGACAGATTGTACGCATCCATCTTCAAACGGTGAAATTAAGTTTGCTGCTTTTACAAGCTCAGTAAAAGGCATGCTACCGCCTAAAGTACAAAGATGTAGATAATCGTTCCATGCTTTTTTATGATCCTCACCAGAACGCTTCCAGAATTGGAAAGCACAAATTTGTGCCAATGTGTAATCAATATAATAGAACGGAGTCGTGTATATATGACCTTGACGCTGCCAGAATCCGCCACCCTCTAAATACTCATTTCCGTCGTAATCTTTGTGAGGCATGTATTTCTTTTCAATCTCACGCCAAGCTAGCTTTCTCTCCTTTGGTGTAGCGGTAGGATTTTCATACACCCAATGCTGAAATTCGTCCACACTTACGCCATATGGAAGGAATAAAAGGGCGGAACTTAAATGAGCAAACTTATATTTATCCGTGTCTTCCTTAAAAAATAGCTCCATCCATGGCCAAGTGAAAAATTCCATACTCATCGAATGTATTTCCGCTGCTTCATAAGTAGGCCAATTATATTCTGGAATTTCAAAATGACTGCTTGAATACACCTGGAATGCGTGCCCTGCCTCATGTGTTAATACATCGATATCACCTGACGTACCATTAAAATTTGAAAAGATAAAAGGTGACTTGTAGTTTTCAATATATGTACAATATCCGCCACCAGCTTTCCCTTTCTTTGCCACTAAGTCCATTAAATGATTCTCTACCATATAATGAAAGAACTCGCCTGTTTCCTTTGAAAGTTCATCATACATCTTTTGTCCATTTTGAATAATCCACTCAGGATCACCCTTCGGTACCGCATTCCCTGATTTAAACTTGAAGTTTTCATCATAATACTTAAGAGTGTCAACATCAATTCTTTGTCTTTGACGTTCTTTTAGTTTTGTAGCAATCGGTACAATATAATCTTCCACTTGTTTTCTAAACCCAGCGACCATTTCCGCGTTATAGTCCGTACGATACATACGGTAATAAGCTAGTTCAACGAAGTTCTTATAGCCAAGTTTTTGAGAAATCTCTGTACGAACCTTGACCAAGTCGTCATATATACGATCTAACTCACCTTCGTTTTCAGAGAAATAATTAAAACGCGCTTCACTTGCCTTTTTTCTCATATCCCGGTCTTTTGACTCTGTAAACGGTTCCATTTGAGCCAATGTACGTTCTTCTCCCTCGAAAGGAATTTTCGCAGCAGCAAGGAGCTTTGTATATTCTGTGGTAAGTTTATTTTCTTGTTGAAGCAAAGGAATGATATCAGGAGAGAACACCTTTAACTGTGCTTCGGCTAAGGCAAAAAGCTGTTTTCCCCACTTTTCTTCTAGCTCGAACTTAAAAGGTGAATTTACAAGCTCTTCGTAATATTTAGTAACTAACCCCTCAACACTTGGTTGAATTTCATCTATATAATCTTGTTCTGCCTTGTAAAACTCATCATTCGTATCAATCGAATGTCGAATATATACGAGGTTAAACATCGTGCCTAAATCATTACGTATTTGATTTATATCTTTCATCGCCTCATTTTGCTCATTTGCAGAGGCTGCATTTGAAAAAACCTCTAATGCATCTAAAAATTGTTTTTCAACAACCTCAAAATTAGGTCTCTCATATGTATACTGTTCGAATTGCAAAGTGAATCCCCCTTTGTTTAAAAATTTTGAAAAAAATACTCTTTTATTATAACTCAGGCGGCAGAGAAGCACAAAAAAAACAAGGCGTCCCAGCGGATACCTTGCATACTATTATTTCTTATTTTCTATAGATAATCCCAATTTCTTTAGCAGTTCTGTTGCTTGATCTTTTTCATCAACTGTAAGCTCTTTCATTAATTCATGTATTTTTTGTGCATGGTCTGGAAAAATATCCTCGATAAACGTCTTTCCTTGCTCTGTGATTTGAGCATACGTTACTCTCCGATCACTAGGACAAGCGACTCTAGCTAGCAATGCCTTTTGTTCCAGCTTGTCAACCACGTACGTAATACTTCCACTCGCAAGAAGGATCTTTTCTCCTATTTGCTGTAACGGCTGATCTCCTTTGTGGTATAAAAGTTCAAGAACAGCAAATTCTGTTGGATTTAGTCCATATGTTTGTATCAGTTTATTAACATTTTCATTGACTGAGCGATATGCTCTAGATAGCACAATAAAAAGTTTTAAAGATTGACTGATTTCAGCTTCCATTATTCTCATTCCTTTAAGATCCAATATACTTACTTTTTTGGTGACATATTTTTAATTAAGACTATTATAGAAAAACTAGCTTTGTTCTGTCAAATATTCATCTAATCCATAATTCCTATAAAAAGCTTGCTTATATAGTGATATAATAAGCGAAGCTATGCAAAAAACAATATGTGCTTGGAGTAATTACATGAAAAGACACTTCCTAAACCTACTTTTATATAGCCTCATCGTAGTACTACCAACACTAGGTGGCAGTTATATATTTTCACAGATTGAAAAAGAAAGAAATCTTTTAGAGCAGGTTCAACATGCTGAATGGGTTGCTTCTATTCATAAATCACATTGGGATCAATTTATTAGTGAAACAGTCACTTCTATTCAAACTCTGTCTCTTACGTCTGAAATATACGTTAACAGCCCAGAAAAAATGGCACCATTACTACAAAAGGCGTTTCAGACAGATCCTAGATACAGTGGATTGTTTTTATTGAATGAAGAAGGCCGAATGATTGTCGGCTCTAACAAGCTACTAGACGATAATCTGTACAAAAACTCGTATATTCAGGAAGTTATTCGTACCAAGGATATTATTATATCTGCTCAGGTGAATACTTTAAAAAATAACCAAAAGGTGATTGGACTAGCTTCGCCTGTGTTGGATGAACAAAATCAACTAACATTTATCACTCTTGCACTGCTTCGAGTTGATCATGTTCAAAACATCATGAAAATCCTAACACCCGAGACACCTATAGTCATCCTCAATCAAGAAGATCAAGTGATCATTGATTTCGATTCTGAGCACCTATACAAACAAGGTGGACATTGGGTATCAACACCGATGAATCAGCTACCTTGGACGATTAAAGTACAGGTAGCTGAAGAGGCCGCACGAACAAATATCTCTCATATAGTAGGAACGATTACTTTGTTCTTTATTTTGACGCATATCCTGTTTCTGTTAGTTAAATATATTTTACTAAAGAGACAATCAATTAAGGAAAGAAAGCAAAATGAAGCTCAAAAACTCGAGTTGGTTGGAACATTAGCTGCTGGGACGGCACATGAAATACGAAATCCATTAACTGGCATTAACGGCCTTGTCCAATTACTAAGTGAAAAACATAAAGATAAAGAAGATCAATTTTATTTTTCGGTTATCAATAATGAGATTAAGCGAATTAATCAAATTGTGAGCGAGTTTCTGATTCTCGGAAAACCGACAGCCATGAAAAACGAGCCAATTGATTTAAAAATGATCATCCAAGAGCTACAACCACTTATTTCTTCTGAAGCAAACTTATACAATGTGATATGCCATTATACATTTCCTGAAGAACCGGTTATCGTTCTATGTACAAAGGATCAAATGAAACAAGTCATTTTAAATATTACAAGAAATGCATTTGAATCCATGTCTACAGGTGGCACACTTGACATCCGTATTTCGAAAGAAAGGGAAAAATGTGTCCTTACGATATCTGATACTGGAGTTGGGATTGGAAAAGAAGAACTTGAGAAGATTTTCCACCCCTTTTATACGTCAAAAGCCTCTGGTACTGGCTTAGGACTTGTTATTTGTAAAAGAATCGTCCAATCGTTTCATGGTGAAATTCAGATTTCAAGTATCGAAAACAAAGGTACAACTGTTTCAGTATCCTTTCCACTAATGAAAAAATAGAGAGCTTGATTGGCTCTCTATTTTTTTATGGAAACTATATACTTTGCCTTACGAAATAAACCATTTCATAATGATTGGAAATTTAGTAAGATATCTTTAAACCATTCTTCAACAATTAAAGGAGATCTTTTTATTATGGCACAAACTGCTACTGTTCAAGAATATAAAAAACCAGACAGTGCAACAACGTATAAAATCTTATTCATTATCGCATTATGTCACCTGTTAAACGATTCCATTCAGTCGGTTGTCCCCGCCATGTTCCCTATACTTGAACAATCCATGGGACTAAGCTTTACTCAACTAGGCATCATTGGATTTTCTCTAAATATCGTATCCTCTATCATGCAACCCTTTGTTGGTATCATTACAGACCGTAAGCCCATGCCATTTGCTTTACCCATTGGCCTAACGTTCACACTAATCGGAGTTCTGGGTCTCGCCTTTGCCCCTAGTTTCCTACTGATTGTTATTTCGGTGGTCTTTATTGGATTAGGATCCGCTGTATTCCATCCGGAAGGTTCAAGAGTTGCCTATATGGCCGCTGGACCTAGAAGAGGGCTTGCACAGTCCATTTATCAAGTTGGTGGAAATTCCGGGCAAGCACTCGCTCCATTAATTACTGCACTCATACTTGTTCCTTTTGGCCAAAGAGGCGCTGGCTGGTTTACGATTGTCGCAGCAGTTGCCGTCGGACTGCTTGTTTATATTGCTTTTTGGTACGCGAACAAACTCAAAATAGATAGTCGTAAACCGAAACAAAAGCAGACTTTAGCTCCTCCATCATTTTCATTTCAACGTCAAATTCGCTTCTATTTGCTTGTAATCTTGTTCTTAATCTTCGCTCGTTCATGGTATATTTCAGGAATCACTAATTACTACGCATTTTATGCGATTGACAAGTACAGCTTTTCCATACAGCAAGCTCAACTTTATTTATTTGTTTTTCTCGTTTCAGGAGCTTTAGGTACATTTTTCGGTGGACCTTTAGCTGATAGGTTTGGGAAAAAAACCATCATCTTACTATCCATGATTGGTTCTGCTCCTATCACCATTTTGCTTCCCTTTGTGCCTCATTATTTTGCGGTGGTTTTACTTGGGATAGCGGGTTTCATACTCATGTCTAGTTTCTCAGTTACCGTTGTTTATGCACAAGAACTCGTTCCTGGGAAGATAGGTACCATGGCAGGTTTGACAGTAGGATTAGCTTTTGGAATGGGTGCTTTAGGATCTGTGTTTTTAGGGATATTAGCAGATACGATTGGATTGCCTTTAACGATTATTTCAACCGGTTTTCTCCCATTACTGGGGTTCCTAACACTGCTCCTTCCTTCAGACAAACAAATTGCAGATATATACAAATAAAACGGAAGAGGTGCACCCTCTTCCGTTTTATTTATTAATTCTTTCCTTTAATTCCTGCTTTTCTTCTTCTGTAAAAAAGTTTTGTGCCATGGGGAATAGCACATTTTCTTCCTTAGCAAAGTGATCAACAAGAGTGTAATACGCATTTTTAATAAGTCCAGCAAGTTCCAGAATATTTTCATCTGTAAAAGCGTCATTAGATTGTGATGCCTTTAAAAATGTCCCGATAAAGCCTTTTGCCTGATCATGCTCGTATTCCATTACTGCAATCGGTCCACTTTCCCTACCAATATATTTTTCCATCATTGAGAATAACACGCCCTCTTCCCTCTCTGAATGGGGCTCTAATTCATGAAAAAAGGCTTTTACCTTTTGAGTTAATTCCTGAAACATCTTTTCCCTTGTAGTTTCAACACGCTCTATTTGCTGACATGTTTCAAGCAGTCCATCAAGCATTAAAAGCAATGGAAGATGCTCATTTTTTAATTGCTGTAATCCCTCACATAATTCTACATTTCTATCCATCATTGAGCTCATACAACCTTGCATAGTTCATTTCTCCTTTTAATCATATTGTTACTAAAATTATAAGAAAGTTAGAGCTTTTCTGTTGTGATGCGTATCACAGAAGCAGATAGATGGAAGCGCTTTTAAAATTCTAAAAATTTTAACAACTTAGGAGGTAATTTTTTATTAAAGCTCATATAATGAAAATATAGAAAGTTTCTTTTGTAAACATGAGAAGTTAGGAGGGGTTAAAATGTATCAATGTAATCTACAAGAATTTTACCCAACCGCATTTATTCGAATTGGAGAGAATGACCAGTCCATGCTAAAAGGAAGTCGATTCATGTCTGAGACTTCTGTACACTGGCTAGTCGCATTAGACGGTCATCCTAGAAATGGCACTGGAGATTTTTATGTTTGGAACGTTCTTGTCTACCTAGCAGACATTCATGGGAACTTTGAGTTAAGTCAACCACATTATTGTACGGAAAGTTATTCCTGCTTTGAACAGGCTTGCAATACGGCGAAGGATCTAATGATTAGTGGACTTAACGACGAGATGATGAAATACACAGTTAGAGTACGAATAAGCTAACAAGGTTATAATCAATACTTTTGGCTTTTCCTTTTTAGGCTACTATGTGAAAATTTATACATAACGCAAAAATAAGATGGAATTCATAGAGGTCTATCGAAGATGTTGAAGTAATTCTATCATTGATAGCTATATAAGTAGTTTTCAACAAACTGAACTATCTCTAAATGTTGCTTATCGGTTTTATTCTTTTCAAGTTCCTTTAGCCGCTTTTTCGCCTGCAAAACAACAGGCTGCAAAGTAGGACGGGCCCCCGCCTCTTTCACTGTTAATTCTCCATTTAATATATCAATGGCTGCCTCCTGAACTTGTACATCACTTGTCAAATAGTAGAGTATCCCAGCTAAATACGATGTTCGATCCATACTGTCTCCTCCAATCTATTAATAGTACCTATATTAATAGTAACGGAACGCTCGTTCGTTTTCAACTATATTATCGGAATCTTTTAATAATTCACATTTTATACATAAAACTTTGTTATAACAAACAAAGACACCAGTGAAGGTGTCTTTGCTCAACTATTTATTCACCATTAAGCTAATCGAAATACAATTCCATGGCCACCTTTCGGATATTCCCATTTAATATTTTGATATGGACAGCCAATTCGGCAACTTCCACATTCGTGGCAGCCCTCGTATCCTACTTGCATTCTCGTACCTTCCCACTTGTATACTTCTGCTGGGCAGAATACGGTACAGATTTTATCGGGGCATTTTGTCATACAAACATCGTGGTCAAGCACTGTTAGATGGGATTTTGTATCACACTTAAAACGCAGTAAGTACTGTTTTTCCTCGATTGTTTTCGTTGACATTATTTCACCGCCTTCCAAGCACGATAGACATCTTGAATGACTTTAAACGTTCCTTTTGTCCCAGTTACACTTCTCATGATTTGTTTTTGTTTTTCACGCTTTGGTGTTCCGTCGACCGTAAAGAACTTACTCATTGCCTGGTTCATCATTGGAATATACTCTTTAAAATACTGAGGATGATGCTCAAATGTATGGGCAGCGTCTTTATATTTTTCTAGATCCTTCATAATAAAGCTATTGTATAAAGCTTCGCGGTAACTATTTAAACTTGCCTCACTAAAATCATTTCTTTCCTTCGCACGAATGATGGCTTCAGCTGCCATTTTTCCTGATGACATAGCCATATTTGAGCCTTCTCGATGGATAGCGTTTACTAATTGTGCCGCATCTCCGACAACTACAACCCCATTACCTGCCACTTTTGGTACCGAATGATATCCTCCTTCCGGAATTAAATGTGCTAAATACTCAGCAGACTCCCCACCCGCAAGTAGTGGTTTTACCATAGCATGATTTTTCAAGTAATCTAACAAATCATACGGTTTGAGCTTTGCTTTTATCATGCTGGATAGAGTTGTACCTACGCCTATATTAATACTCTCCTTATTCGTATAAATAAAGGCTGTACCAAGGTTCCCCTTTGTTGAATCACCAAAGATTTCTATTGTACAACCTTGGTTTTCCTCTAGATTAAAGCGATCGTTAATCTTCTCTTTTGGTAGATTAATAACCTCCATTACCGTTAGAGCTACTTCATCAGGGCGAAATTCTTTATGAAAGCCAAGCTGCTTGCCTAACAGAGAGTTTACACCATCAGCCAATACGACTACATCTGCATACACATCTCCATTAGGACGATCGGTTCGAACACCTACCACTTTTCCATTTTCTACAATACACTCATTGGCTACCGTTTCATTGATGAGCAATACCCCTTGTTCCACTCCTTTTGCTGCAAACCATTGATCAAACGGTGCTCTTAATACGGTGAAATTATTATAAGGCTCCTTTCCCCACTCTAACCCTTTGTAGCCAAAGGAGACGGTAGACTCCTTATCCATCATCCAGAAGCGTTGTTCAATAACAGGTCTTTCTAATGGCGCTTCCTTCCAGAACTCAGGGATGATCTCCTCCATTTGTTTCCTGTATAATACGCCTCCCATTACATTTTTACTACCTGGATACTCCCCTCGCTCAAGTTGGAGCACCTTCAAACCATTCTTTGCACAGGTATAGGCACATGAAGTTCCTGCAGGTCCAGCACCCACAACGATTACGTCAAATTTTTCAGGCATAACTGATTTCACCACCCTTTTCTGTACGTATTACTTTAAATTGTTGGATGAGTTTCGGAAGAATTTCCATAGCATCCCCTACAATTCCATAGGTTGCGACATCAAAAATAGGAGCACTTGGATCCTTGTTAATAGCGATTATAATTTCTGAATTCTTCATACCGACTACGTGCTGAATAGCGCCTGATATACCAACTGCGAAATATATTTTAGGTGTTACTGTTTCACCAGTTTGCCCAATTTGCAAATCGTGTGGGAGCCATCCTGCTTCTACCACATCCCTCGTACCACCTACACTCGCACCAATCACTTCCGCGAGATCATATATTAATGAGAAATTTTGCTGATCTCCTAAACCCTTTCCACCGCAAACAATGATATGTGCATCCGCAAGATTGGCTCTTTTAGTTACATCTTTTACCACTTTGAGCACTTTAGTTCTCATATCTTCTTCATGCAATTCGATATCTTCTTCAATGATTACTCCTTGTCGCTCTTTATCTGGTTCAAGAGCTTTCATTACTTTCGGTCGAACCGTTGCCATTTGTGGGCGATGCTTTTTACATAAAATCGTTGCCATAATATTTCCACCAAAAGCTGGTCTACTTGCCTCCAATAATCTTTTTTCAAGATCGACATCAAGCATGGTTGTATCTGCTGTCAAACCCGTACTTAAATCGGTCGCAACTGCACTGGCAAGGTCCTTTCCATTTGGCGTGGCTCCGTATAAAAATATTTCAGGACTGTACTTTTCGGCGAGGAGTACCACGGCCTTCATATAAGATTCTGTTCGGTAATCCTCTAATACTGGATGATCAATTACATATACTTCATCCGCCCCGTATGAGATGACTTGATTACTAAGGGCTCTAACATCTTTACCTAGTAGGACTCCCCCGAGTGAAACACTTAGCTTATCAGCTAACTTTCTTCCGACTCCAAGCAGTTCTAACGAAACACCTTCAATCTCACCTTCATTTTGTTCTATGAATACCCAGACACCACGGTATTCTTTACTCATTCCAAGCACCCCCATCATCGATTATTAATGTGTATCACTTCACATAAAAAAGCTCTTTTTTCTCTTCAAGTAAGCATTTGATCAGCTCTCTTACTTGTTCATCTGAAGAGCCCTCTAAACGCTTCCCACCTTCATGCTTTGGAGGTGTAAACATTTTACCAACGATGGTAGGTGATCCCTTAAGCCCTAGCTGTGTACGGTCCACATCTTCTAAATCGTTTACCGTCCAAACAACTGGTTCGTACCTTGCAGCTTTTAACATATTAGGAAGAGGAGAATATTCAATCTCATTGATTTCTTTTTCTACAGTCAATAAACATGGCATTTGAATTTGGAGCAACTGGTAACCACCTGACAGCTTTCTCTTAACAATTACACTTTGCTCTTTTTCATTAAGCTCTGTTACTTCGATCACGTTCGTAACTGGAGGAATATCTAATCTTCTTGCAATTCCAGGTCCCACTTGCCCTGTATCTCCATCAATTGCATGCTTTCCACAAAGGACCATATCAATCGGTCTGATACTGGCGATTTTATCTAAAGCCTTTGATAATGCGTAGCTGGTTGCTAATGTATCTGCACCAGCAAATGCACGGTCAGAAATTAAATATCCCTCGTCAGCACCAATTTCCACGCTTTTTTTAATAATCGCATTTGCTTGTGGTGGACCCATTGATAAAACAGAAATATATACATCATCTTTGATGAGACGCTTCATCCGAACTGCTTCTTGAACAGCATGTGCATCGTACGGATTTAAAATAGCTGGTGCACTTCGACGATCAAGCGTATTCGTCTTAGGATTAATCTTAATGATCTTTGTGTCAGGTACCTGCTTGACACACACTACAATATGCATAAAAATCCCCTCCTTAATGACTAATGGCTAAATCACCTATATATATTTTGCAAAGCTTCGTAATAACGATATATGTATCGTTTTGCGGGCATAGTACAAACAAATTAATTGATATTTTATGTGAATAATATAATTTTGTATGCGTTTTCAAAATTGATATAATATGAGTTGAAGATTTCTTACGGAATCTTCATTTTTGTATATTTACAAATATAAATGGTGGGGGTTAACGACTATGATGGAATAACAATTATTTTTTGAAGGGAATGATACAGTACTTACCATTATAGTTACTATATTAAAAGAAATTGAATATTTTCCATATGATAAAAATCACAGATGTCATGTAAATATCATGTATGTAATTATGTGACTTCCAGATTTACCTACATAGAAACGATTTATTGTATAATAAAAAACAAGGATCAATAATAATGGAGGTGACTTAATGGAAAAACAACTTGTTCATGAAGCTATTCAAATGAATTTAGAGAACCATATACAGCACAAAAAATTACCGAAAAAGAGTATTATTAAAAGAGCCATTTTTATTTTTATTGGAGCTATTCTGATGGCTGTAGGATTAGAAATTTTCCTTATACCTAATCAGATTATGGATGGTGGAATCGTCGGGATTTCAATCATTTTGTCTCATATTACTGCTATAAATATTGGTCTAATAATCTTCATTTTAAATGTTCCATTCTTTTTCATCGGATATAAACAAATTGGAAAAACCTTCGCACTATCTACACTCTTCGCTATCACCATATTATCAATCACAACCGTATATCTTCATCCTGTTCCTGCTTTTACTGATGACATCCTGTTAGCAACCGTATTTGGAGGAATTGCCTTAGGGGCAGGTGTAGGGATCGTCATCCGTTATGGAGGTTCACTAGACGGTACAGAAATCCTTGCCATATTAATTAATAAAAAGATTCCTTTTTCTGTTGGAGAAGTGATCATGTTTTTTAATATTTTTATTTTTGGAACCGGGGGTTTTGTGTTTGGATGGGACCGAGCGATGTATTCGATTCTAGCTTATTTTATTGCTTTTAAGACCATTGATATCGTTATTGAAGGGTTAGATCAATCAAAGTCTGCATGGATCATTAGCGATAAGTATAAAGAAATTGGTGATGCGATTTTGGCCCGACTCGGACGGGGTGTCACCTTCCTAACTGGAGAAGGAGCCTATACAGGAGACGATAAAAAGGTGATCTTCTGTGTCATTACACGACTTGAAGAAGCAAAGCTCAAGCTCATTGTAGAAGATCTTGATAGTAATGCCTTTCTAGCTGTTGCAGACATTGCCGAAGTTAGAGGCGGTAGATTTAAAAAACGAGCCATCCATTAGATATAACTTACAAAAAAGGAAGGAGCGCAATCGTCTCCTTCCTTTTCTATCTATTTAAACGCATATGATGTTATTAGGCCAAACAAACATAGCTTGTTTTCTGGTAATTCTTATCTCTTTTTTGCTCTTCTTCTCTTTTGATAAGCATTGATATTCAAAAATTAGCTTATCCAGCTCCTGACTACACTCAATTGTCTCTTCCCCACCTAGACCATTTGCTTGTGCAGATTCAATCATTTTCTCTCTCATTTGTTGAATCGTGGCAAGCATTTCACTGCTATTCTGCTGCACCCCGTTAACCTCCTAATACTCCTTAAATCCCCAAATAAAAATTGATCACTTGATGAATTATTGCAAGAATTTGAATAAAAGTAAATAGAATCGCAAAATAAGACAAATTTTTCTAAATATTTCTGAATACGACAAAAAACACCCTAAAACTCCTATTACTTTTCGACAATTATCGATTTTATGCATCAAAAGTAATAAAGGCACTAGGAGTATAGACTCTAGTGCCTTGAAAACTATTTTTAAGCTTCTATTTCACTCTTTTCGTAGATTGGAACCCATCCTTCAGTTGTTACAAAAATACGGATGGCAACTACTTTTCTATCCTCTTGCAGGGTAAAATAATGTCTAACATTCGGTGGTACTGAAATAAGATCTCCAGGGTTTAAAAACACCTCAAAAAATTCACCATCTAATCCTTGGATAATAAACACTCCGTGTCCACTAACAATAAAGCGGACCTCATCGTCTGTATGGTGGTGTTCTTGTTGGAAGTTCGTTAATAATTGCTCTAGATTTGGAGTGTGTTCAGCAAGAGAAATAACGTCTTGTGCTTTGTATCCACGCTTCTCTGAAATTTCTGCAATTTCAGTTGAGAATACAGATAGGATTTCTGCTTTCTCTTCATCCGTTAAAATATATTTCTCTTGAAGATTGCTAGGCAGTTTTGTAATATCCCAGTGCTCATAGATTACCTCTTGAGATTGTAAAAACGCTGCCACTTCTTTTTGATCTCTAATCTCTTCTTTTGTACTTTGAAATACGATATGTGCCATTTTTTCATTCTCCTTTAATATTTTATTTTTTATATTCTAAAAGTCTTAGATGATAGCGAAATAAAAATTCGGATGCTTCTAGTAGTTTTTTTGCCTCGAATGCATTTTTCCCCCACACCGTTATTCCATGATTTCTGATTAACACTACGCCTTTATCCTCTTTTACATGCTCACTAAACTCCTGTGCTAATGTAGGAATATGTGCTGGATTACTGATGATTGGAATCCTAAGGACGGCATCTTCTTCCCATAAATCAAAAGCTTTAATTAGCTCTTGACCCGTGAAAGTTATTTCAGCTTGATCACCATATAATTCAGATATGATATTATTTTCAACGGTATGAACATGTAAGCTGCAACCGGCTGATGTTTTTTGATAAACTTCTACATGTAAGAGTGTTTCAGCAGAAGGCTTCAAATGCGTCTCATCTACTGGCTTTCCATTGCCATCGACAAGTAAAAAATCTTCTGACGTTCTTTTTCTCTTATCCTTACCACTTGCTGTTACAAGGAATTGTAAAGGATCGTCACTAACTTTTATGGCTAAATTCCCGCTCGTTCCCATAAACCAATCTCGAACAGCAAGCTCATCCTTCACATCAGCAAGTTCATCCCAACGTTCTGTTAACAGACTCATCCAATCAACTCCTCAACCTTCGACATATGTTTGATCACATCATAGAAATCAACAAACTCTCTATGATTCAATCCATACTCTTTTGATTTTTCTAATAAAAACTCTCTGGCAATGACAAGATCAGCCTGCTTTGCTGCTTGCAAATCTGTTACTGAATCACCAATAACGACTTTGTAGAAATCTTCTTTAAGTCCACGTATAATACTAGGTTTACAGCATCCACAATCATTTTGGCATTGCTCATCACATGCATTTGGCCAAAGAATATTGATATATTCACCACTAAAATCAGCAGCATTACAATACACTCCTGAAAAAGGGCCGTAAGCTTGTAAAATGGGATATACAAAAAAATCAATGCCACCACTAACAATATACAAGGGAATATCCTGCTCTTTCAAAAACTTCACAAAATCAGGAAATCCTTCGCGAATTTTAACATTTTCAATCGCATACTTAATGATTTCTTCTTTTTTTGAAGAAGGAAGCAAAGAGAAAAGCTTTCCCACTCCTTCTCTTATTGAAATACGCTCAGATAATATGGCGTCTTTTAGCGCTTCCCATTCGGGAGGTGCAAATCTTTTCATAATGGCAATAATGTTATCCTTCTCAGTAATCGTGCCATCAAAATCACAAAATACAGCTATTTTCTTACTCATGATGGTTTCGCCACCTCAGTAACTCCCCACAGTTCGATTGCGGTTGCAAGCTCAGGATATTGCTGTGAGTTTTCTCTCAATGGCAGACCTTTTTGACATAGCTCAATCGCTTGGCGGAAAGCAAGACCTCCACCTTTCGCTCCTGCCGGATGCCCATGAACGCCACCACCAGCATTAATGACACTATCTAAGCCAAAATCTTGTAGTAAAAGTGGAACAAGTCCAGGATGAATACCAGCTGAAGGCACTGGGAAGCTCTTATTCATAGGTTCTGATTGATCTGTTAATGCTTCAGCAATCGATAATGCTGCTTTCTTTTCCAAAGCCACCGAACCGTATGGAGATGGGAATAAAGACAAGTCGGCTCCAGCGTAACGCAACAATTTTCCAAGTAGTAGGGAATGAGAAATTCCGTATACATCAGACGAAGTGAGTGCTCCACTCACAGCTGGATGTGCCATAATCGGAAGATCGACACCCTCTTCTTCTCGTAATTCCTGAAGAACATCAAGACCATATGCAAACACATTAAATAATAGTAAGTCCGCGCCAAGTTCTTTTGCTCTCTTAGCTTTGTCAATTAATTGAGACGTACGTCCTGTCAAATTCACAGCATATAAGGTACGATGTCCTGTTTCTTCATAGACCTGTTGCAGAACTTCTCTTCCACCAGTAATTCTTTGTTCAAAAGGAGTTAATGGGTTGTCAAAAAGTATTTCATCATCTTTTACAAAATCGACTCCACCCAATGCCTGTTCGCGCAATTGGCTAAAAAGGAATGAAAGATCTCTCCCTAGAATTCCTTTAAAAATACTCATCAATAACGGACGATCATATACCCCTAGCTTCTCTCTTAGACCATTAATACCAAACTTAGGACCTGGAAAAGCCGTTTTTAACTCTTTTGAAAAATCAAGATCTAACAGCTTAATCTTCCCGTCAAGAGACAGCTTTCCAAACACCGTTGTTAAAATAGCTGGAAGATCTAGCGAAAAGTTATTTGAAGGGTAGGCGATTTTTAACACCGCTACCGTTTCATTCGTCTGTTCATCTATGTGTAATTTTTCTGTGGAAATAACTCTACCTTTATATTTTTTCAATTGTTCTTGCTCAAGCTTTTGTAATTGAGTCCATGAACCAACCGTTAAACCAAGCGCAATTTCCTCTGCTTTTTTCTCAGGGTTGTGTTTAGCGTCATGCACCAAGTACGTTGCGATGATCTCACTCATTTGCTTTCGTCCTTTCTCTCTTATACGTATAGACATAAAAAAACCTCTTCTTGTCATCAGGAAGAGGTTAGTATCGTAAACTAACATCTCCTTATCTATCAGCCTTTGCTGCAAGAATTAGCACCGTGCTTACAAACCTTGTAAGTCGGTTGCCGGGTTTCGTCGGGCTCGTCCCTCCACCTGCTCTTGATAAGAAAACGAATGTTTTCATTATGGAATTATTGTTTATACTTTCAATTGATTTTGATTATTCCAGAATTTAATTCGACTGTCAATACATTAACTAAAAATTTGGAGCTTTGATATTCTTTCAACCGCTTCTCGCAAACGCGCTTCCGAGGTTAACAGCCCCACTCGTACATAGCCTTCACCCCATGAACCAAACCCAACTCCAGGGGCAACAGCAATATGTGCTTTTTCTAGTAATAGATCTGAAAATTGTTCCGATGTATAACCGGTAGGAACCTTTAGCCATGCAAAAAATGACCCCTCCGGAGCTACTACATTCCAACCTAATTCTTGAAGTCCTCCGATAAACACGTTTCTTCTAGATTCGTACAATACATTTAACTCTCGTACACAACTTTGAGACTCAGTTAATGCTGCAACTGCCGCTTCTTGGACAGCTCCAAAAAGACTTACATATAAATGGTCTTGCAACAAATTAAGAGCTGAAATGACACTTTCATTTCCAACCGCAAAGCCTACTCTCCAACCAGCCATATTATACGTCTTAGATAACGTATAAATTTCAATCCCGACGTCTTTTGCACCCTCTGTTTGTAGGAAACTAATCGGTTTATGACCATTAAAGCCTATCGCTCCATATGCAAAATCATGAACAACACAAATCTCGTGCTCTTTGGCAAGCGCGACTGTATCCTCGAAAAAATTAGCATTTGCTATTGCGCCTGTCGGGTTATTCGGATAATTTAAGAACATGAGCTTTGCCTTTTCTAGCTCGCTATCTGATAGAGCCGTATAATCAGGAAGAAAATGATTTTCTTCTTTCAATGGCATGGTTATCATTTCTGCTTGTGCTAGAGCTACCCCCGACCAATAGTCAGGATAACCCGGATCAGGGACGAGAACATGTTCACCTGGATTTAATAGGCATTGTGGGATTTCAACAAGCCCAGCTTTTCCTCCAAAAAGGATGGCAACTTCTTTTTCTGGATTGATATCTACGTTATATTCTCTTTTATAAAATGTCGCAGCCGCCTCTTTTAATGACGCGAAGCCTTGGAAGGGAGAGTATTTGTGATTATTCGGATTCTCTGCAGCCACTTGCAGGGCTTTTACGATATGTGAAGCTGTCGGTTGATCAGGGTTTCCCTGACCCAGGTTTATCACATCATGACCATCTCTGATCTGCTTATTTACTTTTGCTACAAGTGAAGCGAAGAATTGTTTAGGTAAGCTTTTTAATAATTTTGATTGAGGATATATCATCATTTTTCCACCTACTTTATATTTTCGGGCAATTGGCAATGTTTATATTGAAAAACTAGTCACAAATGTATATCGTAAATGACAACTTGTAAAGTATTTTTACTAATTTTTTTTAGAAAAGGTGGTTTCTTATGAGAGTTTCTTGTATTCAGATGGACATAAGCTTTGGAAATGTAGAAGAAAACTTTCAAAAAGCGGAAAGATTAATAGAGTCAGCCATGGCTGAAAAACCTGACTTAGTCATCCTTCCAGAACTGTGGACGACAGGCTATGACTTAACCCGACTCGATGTTCTTGCAGATGTGGAAGCAAAAAAGAGCATTGAATTTTTGCAAAAATTAGCTAAACAACATCGTGTGCATATTGTTGGTGGCTCTGTTGCTTCTCAAGAAAACAACGGTGTGTATAACAAATTGCTTGTCATAAATAACGAAGGTGAACTTGTTTCCACATACAGCAAAGCGCATCTTTTTAAACTAATGAACGAGCATGAACATCTTCAATCTGGAAGTACAAAAGGCATATTTGCGCTCGACAATCACATATTTGCAGGATTGATATGCTATGATATTCGCTTTCCTGAATGGATTCGGGCTCATACGACAGAAGGAGCGGAGACCATCGTGGTGGTTGCTGAGTGGCCTCTCCCTCGTTTGAACCATTGGAGATCTTTATTAATTGCTAGAGCGATTGAAAATCAATGTTTTGTCATAGCATGTAATCGTTCTGGCTCAGATCCAGACAATGTGTTTGCTGGTCATTCTTTGATTATTAATCCTTGGGGGGAAGTAATTGCAGAGGGAGACGAATATGAATCCATTGTTACTGGACTAATTGATTTAGCAGAAGTGAAGAAAGTCCGTAACATGATTCCGATATTTTCAGACCGCCGGACAGACTTATATTAAAAACTATTGACAACTTTAACACTATGCTGATATGATTCTCATCAGTAAATATTAACTGAAAATTACATCTCTTATCAAGAGTAGGCAGAGGGATTTGGCCCGATGAAGCCCAGCAACCGACCGTAATTCCATTGTGAAATGGGGCGCTATCAGTTTAGCGCCGGATAATATCCGTAAGGCACGGTGCTAATTCCAACAGAAAGAAATTTCCTTTCTGGTAGATAAGAGGTTTGTTGACTACAGCCTCAAACCTCTTTCTAGCAGAAAGAGGTTTTTTTATGCAATAGGAGGATAATCATTATGTCAACAGTAGTACAAGAAACTTATCAACCATTAACAGAAGAAACAGCCATCTCACTAGCAAAAGAGAGAAATTTATTCTCCGAAAATAGTACTCTATCGTGTACAGAAATAGGAGATGGAAATTTAAATTTAGTTTTTCATATTAAAGATCAAGATCAAAAAGGCATCATTATAAAACAAGCTCTTCCATATGCAAAAGTAGTAGGAGAATCATGGCCCCTCACTTTAAAACGAGCAACGATAGAAGCAGAAGCATTAAAACTATTTAAAAAGCACGCTCCTGAATTTGTTCCTGAAGTGTATTATACGAACGAAGTGTTAGCAATAACGATTATGGAAGATTTATCTCATTTAACTATCGCTAGAAAAGGGTTAATTGATGGAAACGAGTATCCCCTGCTTGCAAGTCATCTTGGAACATACTTAGCCAATACAACTTTTTTCACATCGGAGTTTGGTTTGGATAAGGGTCAAAAGAAAGAGCTTGTTAGAAAATTTATTAACCCAGAATTATGTAAAATTACTGAGGACCTCATTTTCTCAGATCCTTACTTTGATGCAGAGACAAATGATTTTGAACCACAGCTTACTTCAACAGTTGAAAAACTATGGAAGGATACAGATTTAAAACTTCAAGTAGCGTTACTGAGAAAAAGCTTTTTAACCGAAGCTGAAGCACTTTTACATGGTGATCTTCATACAGGCAGCTTATTTGTGTCGAAGGAAGAAACAAAAGTAATTGACCCAGAATTTGCATACTTTGGTCCTGTAGGTTTTGATATTGGTCAAGTAATTGCAAATTTATTGTTCCAAGCTATTGCCTTCGAAGAAAAATCACATGCGGTATACTCACATGTAAGAACGTTCTGGAATGTGTATGAAAATCAATTTTCAGTCCTATGGGAACAAGACAATTTAGAACCATTTGCCCGTATTGACGGTTTCCTTTCTTCTACTCTACAAAAATACTTTCAGGATGCGGTTGGATTTGCTGGGTGTGAACTTATAAGAAGAACAATCGGTCTTGCCCATGTTGCGGACTTGGATGGTCTTTCGGATGAAAAGGAACGAATTGCAGCGAAAGAAAAATCTTTAGCGTTAGGTAGAACATTAATTCTTAAGCGTAATGAATTCACATCCATTGAAGAGTTAGTTACATTTTTACACACAAAAAAATACGAGTAGAAGGAATTCTCTACTCGTATTCTTACTATTGTTTAAAGCCAGCTCCTTCTAGTGTAAGGAGCTTCTCCTTTATATCTGTACGTGTTCCTGCATAGCCAGTTAGCTTTTTATTTTTCCCAATAACTCTATGACATGGAATAATAATAGGTAGACGGTTCGCTTTATTCGCCTGTCCGATCGCACGAACGGCTTTACTATTCCCTATCTTTTCTGCTACTTCCTGATAGCTGTATGTTGTTCCAAATGGAATCGAGTGTAGGACCTTCCAAACAGAGCATTGAAACTCAGTTCCTTCCATCTGAAGTGGTAAATCAAAGCCCTTTCTTCTCTTTGAAAAGTAGTCCTCCATTTGCTGCACCGCTTCTTGTACCAGTTCATTTTCAAGTGAAAGGATCAACTGATGACCATTTTCGTGCTTCAGAAAATCCTCTTCTCCAATATGAACGGCCGATACTAGTTCATTTTCTATTACTATATAAATGGTGCCTAACTCCGATTCAACCGTTCCATACAATCTACTCATAAATGATTCCACCTTTATTTTCCGACTGGTAAATATACATGAAATACCGTCCCTTTTCCAACTTCACTTTCAACTTTAATCGTCCCCTCGTGCTCTTCTATAATCCGATAAGAAACCATAAGACCTAGGCCTGTTCCCCTCTCTTTGGTCGTATAGAACGGCTGACCAAGCTTTTTCAGTTTTTCCTCCGGTATTCCATAGCCTTCATCCTTTATGGAAATATGTATCCGATCATCAGTTGTTTGATTCATTGAAATCGTAATATATCCGCCGCTCGGCATAACTTCTATGCCATTTTTAATCATGTTAATAAAGACCTTTTTCAGCTGATTAGGTTCACAGATTAATGTTGGTAAATCATCATCGTAATGAAGAAGGAACTGAACATTGTACAAAACAGCTTGTGCACTTAATAGATTGACCGTTTCTGACATAATCTGAGTAATACTATGATCCACAAATTTGATCGCTTGTGGTTTTGCTAATATTAAAAATTCATTTATAATCGCATCAATGCGATTCAGTTCGGTTGAGATCACATCAAAGTACATGGAATGCTTTCCTTCACTAGAGTCCTCTAAAAGCTGAATAAAACCTTTCAACGCAGTCATTGGATTACGAATTTCATGGGCAACTCCAGCTGCCAACTGACCGATTACACTAAGGGTATCAGATTTATGAAGATTCGCCTCCATTTCAAGCTTTTCCGTAACATCCCTGAAGGTTGTTAAACTTAGGTTACTTACTACATTTTGCTTCGTAGAATACTCATAATGCAAAGTCTTCCCACTTCTTGTCGTTAATGTTAACGTACCTGTTGCATGACCTTCAAGCATGAGATTTTTCATAACTTCATTTAACTCTTCATCCGGAAAATGACAATTGATCAGTAAATCACGCATTGTTTTTCCGACAACAACATATTTATTTGCTTTCAAGTATTTTTCACCGGCAGGATTCACATCAATAATTCTTTGATTTTCATCCCATAATAACATTCCGTCAAGAGAACCTTCAAAAATTTTCCGGAATTTTTGCTCACTCTCTCTTAACTTTTTTTCCATTTGATATCGTTCAGTCACATTTCTAAAAATGGTCATATGATATCCATCAACGACAAAAAGCTTGGTTGAAAACTCCAGATATTTCATTTGACCATTGTACATTTGAAATAGTAATTCGTCTCGAATGGAACCCCTTCTGTTTAAGTCCTGTATGATGGTATGATATTTTTCATCTTTTTCGTACACAAAAGCATCAATTGGATATTGCTTTAATATATCAAGGCTACATTCAAATAAGCGACAAGCTGCATCGTTTGCGTCAATGATACTCATATTTTCATTCCAAAATATAATCGCATCAAGAGATTCTATAAAAAATGATTTAAATAGATCCTCAATTGGGATCTCTATATTATTTTTATTCATTTGATTGATTCGCATATTCTCCATACCTATACTTGAAAGGAACGTATTCACGGTATCTCTCCCTTAAAAAGGACTTCTTAATTATGAATTCTACACTATTCCTAAAACTCCTCTATAGGAAAAAAGAACGCTTTCTGATGAATGCGTTCTTTTTCATTTTTTCACAGTTCTATATCTTAAAATTAGAAACCATCGCATTTAACTGGTCTGCAAGTTCAGATAATGATTGGATATTGTCTGATATCCCTTCCATAGACTCGTTCGTTTGAAGTACGGAGGCGCTTGTTTCTTCAATTCCTGCTGCCGATTCTTGTGAAACAGACACTATTGATTCAATAGACTTATTCATATATATCGTTTGTGAGGAAATTTCATCCAAGCTCGTAGATATCTCTTTAACATGTGTGGACATCTCATTCACCGAATGATAAATTCGATTAAACGTCTCACCAGTAACATTAATTTGCTGTGTACCTCTCTCCACTTGATCATACCCGTCCTTTAAGGAGTTCACCACGTCATTTGATTCCACTTGAATGCCATTCGCGATATTAGTAATATCTCCTACTGAAAAAGTTACTTGTTCTGCTAATTTACGAACCTCATCTGCAACAACTGCAAACCCTCTTCCATGTTCGCCTGCCCTCGCCGCCTCAATGGCTGCATTTAATGCTAGTAGATTGGTTTGCGATGCAATATCTTGTATTACTTTCACAAGCGAGTTAATCTTCTTTGTTCTCTCATTTAATCCTTGAACCTTTTCCACAGAAGATTTCATAATCTCATTAATCGTCTTCATCTGTGCCTGAGATTTCTGCATTAAATCATGACCTTGATTGGTCAAGCTTAGTACATGATTAGAGGAATCTTTTATCACTGTCCCACTATTGGTTGCCTGATCTACCTTTGTTAAGTAAACATCCATCATTTCTGCCAGCGTTGAAGAAGAGTGTGCTTGCTCTTCGGCTCCTGCAGATAATTCCTCCATAGTAGAGGCCACCTGCTGGCTAGCTGCCTTTACTTCCAAAGAAGCAAGTGTTAATTCACCACTCCTGTCATTTACCGCCGAAGAAACAGCACTAATCTCTTGAATCATGGATTGTAGCTGGTTTTTCATCGTGTCTATCGCTTTACTTAAATCTGTAATTTCATCTTTGTCACTTGTCTGAATCAATTCAACATCTAGATTTCCATTTGAAATTTCATTTGCAACTTCCACTATTGAATTTAATCTACTTGAGATTGCTCTTGATACAAGAAGAATAGTAATAACACCTATTGCAGCAGATACGATAATAGAAATAACTAGCACCACCAACACAGTGGTTAAACTAGCTTTTGCAGTTGAAACTGAATTGGAGGATTCCTTTTTTAATTCTTCCGAAAGATCATTAAGTCTTACGACTGTCTCATAAACAATATTATCTACCTGCAACTTACCAAGACGGTACTTATACTCGTTCCCTGCTTTCAGTTCGGTAACAATTACATCGGTAAAAAGATCGGTGATTTTCTGATCATTTTTATCAATTTCTGAGAAGATTGTTTGGGTTTTTTCTGATTGTAAAGCTGGTTGAATTTCTTTTTTTAGATGATCAAATTCCTTTGATATCTCGTTAAACTGATCAACATGTCTAGTTTTTGTATCAACTATGTAAGTACCAATCATGCTGTTCTTTTGATGAAAAATAGCACTAGCTTCAGAGATCATGACTGCCTTTTCGCCAGATGCCTTTACATTCTCCATTTGTTTGTTTGCTAATGTTAAAAGGGTAAATGATATGGTTGTTGAGGCAGTAAACAAAATAAGCATTAACACAAGAGCTGCTCCGTATTTTTGCCCTAGTCTTAATGAATCCCACCTACTTTTAAGAGGAAATCTTGAAGGAAATTGAAAACTATATCTATTCCTATTATTACTTGATGTCCTTTTTCGCTTTAATAAACTTAAGAGTCGATTTTTTACCCTAAACATGTTTTACTCCCCCGTTTGTCCTGTTCTTGTTAGACAATCTTACAAGTCTATTTTCCTATATATAGTTACTTTTACTCATTATAATAAAGAAATTTTGAATTTGAAATACAAATTGTAAAAATATTTCGAACCTAAAAGTAAAAGGAGCAAAGTAGTTAACTTTGCTCCTCCCTATTATAATAATGGGTTTTCGTGCTTTGCCTTCAGACGTTGCCATCTCGCTTCAATTTCCTTACCAAAATCATCAAGCATTGGTTTGTTTTCTTCTTTCAGTAAGTGTTTGGTTTTACCCATGTAGGCTAACCAATCTGACAAAGGGATACGCTTTTTCTTATCTTCCGGATTGTACGTAATGGTCGTTTCCCCTTGTTCCACTTCATATAGAGGAAAGAAACATGAATTTACAGCTGCTTCCATAATAGTTTGACCAAATCTTTCCTCAGACTTCCAGTTTAATGGGCAAGTAATTAAGATCTTTCCATAAACCGTTCCCACGTTTTGGGCATACCACTGAGCTTTTGCCGCTTTTTTAATCAAGTCTTGTGGAAATGCTTCCGTACCAGTAAACACATACGGAATATTTGTAGAAGCCATTATTTGTGCTGTATCTTTATGATGGAATGCCTTTCCTTGCTGTGCTTTCCCTACATTGGTTGTGCTCGTCATATGACCCATTGGAGTAGAATATGACATTTGTGACCCAGTATTCATATACCCTTCATTATCATACTCAAGCATAATTAGTTTATGATTTCTTAGGGCCGTTCCAATTGCAGAACCCATACCAATGTCCATCCCACCATCACCAGTAATCATCACATATGTGACATCATCTGAAACCGGTACTTCTCCTCTTTCCTTTAACTCTAAAAATGCTTCAAGTGTACCTGATAGAGTTGCAGGGCCATTTTGGAATAAATTATGAATCATGGTTTGCTTATGTGATGAATGTGGATATGCAGTTGTGACAACATATGCACAGCCTGTTTGGAATAAAACCACCACATCTCCTTCTATCCCTTTAAAGAATAGCTCGAGTCCTGGGAAGATGCCACAACCAGGACACGCACCATGTCCTGATGCTAGTCTCTTTGGCTTTGTGGTCAAAGCACGTAAAGGCGGAATTTTCACCTTAAGCTTTTTCGTTTCTTCATCTTGTTTCACTTCAATTAATCCCGTTTTAAATGCATCACCATACTGAGGTTCAATAACTGGTTTCAGCACATGTTCAACTTCACCAGGTACATGGCCATAATAATCAAACGCCTTTTCAACATAGCCTTTTTCCTTTGCATCAAGTGCAAGTTTAAAGAACTCCGCCGCATCATCCGCGTAAAAATCCTTGCCTCCAAGTCCGAACACACGACTTAATACAAGGGTTTGATTTTCTTTATCCTCCTGTAAAGCAGATTTCACCTCATGAGTAAGGTTTGGTCCGTTTGCACCATATGAATCTGCTCGTTCCCCAATAAGGAGTGCTTTTATATTTTTCAGTGCCACACGAATCTGTTCAGATGGAAATGGCCGAATAATATTCGGACTGATTACTCCAGCTTTTATTCCTTTAGCGCGGAGCTGGTCTACGACATCCTTTGCAGATTCTGCCGCAGAATTTAATAAGAATAAAGCAACTTCTGCATCCTCCATTCCGTACAGGTCAAGAACGGGATATTCCCTACCTGAAATTTTTTTGTACTGCTCTGCTACCTCTTTAAAAACATCGCCTGCCGCATACATTGCTTCGGATTGCTGGAAATGATTGTTTAATAGATCATCACCATTCATATGAGCTCCGATCGTGACTGGTTTTTTCGGATCTCGAGCAAAATGATACTCAGTTGGGCATTCTCCTACAAAATCTTGTACTACTTTTCGATCTTTAAAATAGTTTACCTTACGCTTTTGATGAGAAGTAAAGAAGCCATCATAAGCGACAATCACCGGTAATCTAACCTTGGAATGCTCAGCTATTTTTAGAGCCATTATGTTCATATCGTATACTGCCTGAGGCGTTCTTGCCGTTAATATCACCCAACCCGTATTTAACGCAAAATATAAATCAGAGTGATCTCCTCTTATATCTAACGGTCCACTAATAGATCTAGTAACCAGATTCATAACCATCGGGAATCTGGTGCCAGATTGTACCGGGAGCTGTTCAAGCATATACATTAATCCATTTGCGCTTGTAGCATTAAACACACGTGCACCTGTCACAGCTGCTCCGTAACAAATACCCGCAGAACCATGCTCTCCATCCGCTGCAATCAATTTAATATTATGCTCTCCACGAGCTTTCATCTGATCTAAATACTGTGCCACCTCTGTTGATGGGGTAATCGGAAAGTATCCCATTAAATGATAGTTGATTTGAGCTGCTGCCATTGCGGCCATTTCATTCCCAGATTCAAATGTAGCTAATTGTTCAGGCAAACCCATTGCTTGTAATTCTTTTTCTAAAGTTGCCATTACCTTACACCCCCTACAAATGGAAAATATTGTTTTACTGAATGTTCTTTTGCATAACCAATCATTTCTCGAAGGTCATTTAATGCTTCTGTCGGACAAGCCTCCACACACTTCAAGCAACCTTTACAATATTGATAGTCAATCCCCTTAAGGAAGGTCTGTTTTCGGCCTCGTTTATCTTCTCCTTCTTCCCAAACGAAGCAGTAGTCAGGACAAACTGTATCGCAAGCAGCGCAATTGATACATTTTTCTTGGTGGAATTCTGGAACAAACCCTTGTCTAGAGCCACTTAAATCCTTCAAAATACTATTCGCTTGAGAAATCATTACTCCCCCAATAGCCTGTGTGTTATATCCAAGCTGGGGTACAGGTCTAGTAAAGGATCTTCCTTCTGCGTGTTCTGGTACCTCGTAAGTTTTGAATTGCACATCATTGTATCCACGATCAAATGTACGAATATTCGGTTCAACTAAGTGTGGATATTTCTTTTCAAACGTTTTTCGAATCACATCCCTCATGGAATCAGGATTTAAAAAACTACATATGCGGAATAAGGCACCTAGCATAGCAGTATTTACTTTTGTCTTTTCTTCTACGGCAATGCCAAGTGCATCAACGATGGCCAATGTACCATAGTTTAGTTTCAAGTCTTTTTTTACGTCATCAAAACCTCTTGTTGAATTAACCAATACAATACCGTCACCAGTTAAACCACTTACCACATCAACCGTTTTATATAAAGCCTCATGAAAAACCCCAATTACATGAGGCTGCTCTATTGGACTATGGTCTCTAATGGCGACTTCAGCATCGCAAAACCGGATAAAGCTTTTTACTGGTGATCCTTTCTTTTCTGATCCATAAGAAGAAAAGTTTGAACCATTCAATCCGTGCCCAAGCACCCCAGATTCAGCTAACATTTTTCCGGCTAAGTTCGCACCTAATCCTCCGATAGATTCCAATCGGATTTCAAAAAAACCTAACTCATTTTTAACAGGTAAAATTGACATAAGCTCCCCCCAAAACGAAATGTAATTGTTTAAATTTTAAGGCAATGGGCCATTTTACGCTGTGATAAATATCAAACAATTGCTATATTTTTATGAAACAGCTACATTTTTTTATGATATTTCCTCTATAATTAAGAGAAAACCGTTATATAACAGAAAAAACAATGTACTATTACAGAAGTGGAAGCAGGTTGGCAAAAAGTGTCAGGTTTTATGACTAGAAAAAGAGGGTAAGAAATAGTAGACTTTCGGAAGGAGGATAAGATGAAAAAACGAGACTACTACTTTGATAATGCAAAATTTATTTTAATCTTTTTTGTTGTGTTTGGTCACTTAATCCAATCGTTCATTCAAGACCACCATACGGTCTATACTATATACAAAACGATATACACCTTTCATATGCCAGCTTTCATTCTTATCTCAGGCTACTTTGCTAAAGGATTTCAGAAGGAAGGCTATTTGCGGAAAATTTCCTTTAAACTAATTATTCCTTATTTAATTTTCCAACTAATCTATTCGGTTTTCTATTTCTTCTTAGATTCAAAAGAGACTTTTGTTGTGGACCCCTTTGATCCCCATTGGTCACTTTGGTTCTTAATTAGTCTTTTCTTTTGGAATCTATTTTTGTTTATTTTTACTAAAGTGGATAGAAAAATCGCTCTTACAATGGCTGTTATACTCAGTTTACTAGTTGGATATCTAGATTGGATGACGAATTATTTAAGTCTCTCAAGGACATTTGTATTTTTTCCACTCTTCTTACTTGGGTTTTATTTAAAAAAGGACCATTTTAAAATACTTACAAGTGCACCGTTCCGAGCAGCATCATTTATTCTATTTGCTATCGTCTTCACAGGTTTTTATGTAGCACCTGATATGAACTATCAATGGCTATTTGGATCAAAACCCTACGAGGCATTAGGCGCAGAGATCTATACTGCACCTATCATGAGGTTTGGGCTTCTTTTGCTTAGTTCTTTACTGGTTCTAGCCTTTTTCTCACTCATTCCTAGAAGGCAATTATTCTTTACTCCCTTTGGAAAGAATACCCTTTATGTCTATTTGCTTCATGGATTTATTGTTCAGCCGTTTCGACATAGCGAAGTACAAGAATATTTCTATAATATGGAAACCTTCTTTCTACTTCTATTAATTTCTTTTGTTATTACAGTGTTGCTCTCAAGCAAGCTTTTTACGACCTTTGCACAGCCTTTAATCGAACTAAAGATGTCACGCATGAAGAAATCCTTTATAAGATTTCAGCAATATATAGAAAAAAGGAAGCTCAGTCATTAAGACTTCGGCTTCCTTTTTTGTATGTGTATGTATGTTATGTTTTCCCTTCTCTATATTTGGAGAAAATATGATAAAATAGAATGATTGCATAAAGAAAGACAAAGGAGCAAACGATGAAAGTTATTGCAGCAACACTTAACGCAAAATTTATTCATACCAATATCGCCATACGCTATCTAAAAGCTTATGCTGAGCCTGAATTTCAAGTTGATCTTTCTGAATATACGATTAAGGATCCAACCATGAATATAGTATCTGACCTTATCCAAAAAAAGCCAGATGTGATTGGATTTAGCTGTTATATATGGAATATTGAAGAAACAATAAAAGTTATTAGTATGATCAAGAAAATCAATCCATTGATTCAAATTGTTGTAGGTGGTCCCGAAGTAACTTATGATGTGATGGAATGGATGGAAAAAGTACCACAATTTGATTTTATTGTGATTGGCGAAGGCGAACAAACGTTTAAAAATCTTCTTCAGCAGCTAGACTCTGAGAAAGATTATCATCAAGTGGCTGGGATTTCCTATCGTACAGAAGGAGGAGAAATCAAACTAAATCCACAGCGTCATAAGCTCGATTTACGTGAACTTCCTTCTCCATACCGTTTTAAAGAGGATATTGAACACCTAGGAAAACGAGTGTCATATATTGAAACTAGCCGAGGATGTCCTTTCAGTTGCCAATTTTGCCTTTCTTCAATAGAAGTAGGTGTACGTTATTTTGATCGGGAAAAAATCAAAGAAGATATACGTTATTTAATGAAAAATGGTGCAAAAACGATTAAGTTTGTTGACCGTACCTTTAACATTAGCCGTAGTTATGCTCTAGAAATGTTCCGTTTTCTTATAGACGAACATTTACCCGGCACAGTTTTTCAATTCGAAATTACTGCTGATATCATGCGACCTGAAGTTATCGAATTTCTAAACCAAGAAGCACCTCCAGGCTTATTCCGCTTTGAAATTGGTGTTCAATCTACAAATGATTATACAAATGAGCTTGTGATGAGAAAACAAAACTTTGAGAAGCTTACTCGTACCGTAACGATGGTTAAAGAAGGCAAGAAGATTGATCAGCATCTTGACTTAATTGCGGGGCTCCCTGAAGAAGATTATGATACATTCAAAAAGACCTTTAATGATGTATTTGAAATGAGACCTGAGGAACTACAATTAGGATTCTTAAAAATGCTAAGAGGTACTGGCTTGCGTTTAAGAGCGGCAGATCATCAATATATTTATATGGACCAGTCACCTTATGAAATATTAGGTAATAATGTGTTATCCTTTGATGATATTATTAAAATTAAGCAAGTTGAAGACGTACTTGAGAAGTATTGGAATGATCATCGTATGGATCATACGATTGAATATTTAGTTACGAACTCCTTCTCTTCTCCCTTTGAATTTTTCCAACAATTTGGATCTTATTGGGAAGATAGAGGGTGGTCTAGAATAGGTCACCAGCTTGAAGATTTATTTAAGCGCTTGTTTGACTTTATCAAATCCATAAATCTTCCTGACCAAGATATCATCTTAAGCTTAATGAAAATAGATTATTTGGAAAATGCAAAATTTAAACCACGAAAATCCTGGTGGGAAGATCGGCTTGAGAAGGATGAGAGATCCGCGCTATACCACATGTTTCTTGAGGAGCCTCGCCTATTAGGAGATAATTTTGCTGCTTTAGGGATTAAAGAGAAGGAGCTTTACAAGCATTCCATTGTAGAAGACCTTTCTTTTGACTATCAAGAATATATGCAAACAGGAGTATTTTTACGAGGTAACACTAGTCTGTTAGCATACTTTGAACCCACTAAGCAACAATCACTACTATTCGGAACAAAAAAATGATAAGAAAAACTAAGGAGGGCTTTTAGCACCTCCTTAGTTTTTCTTATTTTTCTTTTTCTTACTGCCTTGCTTTTTATCACTATTCATAAGTGGGACTTCATAATGTTTTGCTGCATTAATATCACCAAACTCACTTCCAAATTCAACATTTGGTGTTTGTTTTTTATTTTTCATTAGGATCTACCTTTTCTTCCTTGTTTTGAGTTTCGATTAAATCCCTTCATCGTGTTCTCTTCAGAAGTGAATTCTGCTGAGAATTCAGATTCATTTACATTTTTCTTAGGTGTTTTGCTATATTTTACGGCAGCATCTCGTTCTGCTTTTCTTTTTGCCATTTTTCATTCCTCCTTAATGGAATTACATATATGTTTCACTCTTCTTTCATGTTTCAGTCTTCCTTTTTTTGTCTTCATTTTCTACTAATAAAAAACCAATGAAAACAAACTATAAAAGTAAAAAGGAATGAATGCTATGAGTAAAAAGAGAAAAAAGTTGGAAGAAAATTATTCAATTGACGGGACATTACCACATCAAATAAATTCTCCTGACTTCAAGGGAACAGGCATAACCATTCAACCACCATTTATTAACTCTCAAGGGGTTATTATCGGAGATAGCCAATATGCTTCACCTAATTCGCCATTAGAACAATGGAGTGAGGATACGGATCCAGCCATTATGTCTGGAGAAGAATGGGTACATCCGACAAATGATATTGGTTGGAATACAAGTGAAAATAGAGACCTTGTAGAAAGTAAGAAAAAACCAAAGGGATACCCTTTTATGCACCCAACAAAAGATGTTAGCCACGGAAAAGATTAATACCATTTTTCCCTTAAATACGAAAACTTACCACTTATGTAATGAAGTCAATGCTTGCATACTACTCATACAGAGATCATTTCTCTGTATTTACTAAAAAAGGAGCTGAGATTATGGCAAGAAATAGTAATAAGCTTTTGGTTCCAGGAGTGGAGCAATTTTTAGATCAAGTTAAATACGAAATCGCTCAAGAATTCGGCGTTACGTTAAGTGGAGATACAGTATCAAGAGGTAACGGGTCAGTTGGTGGAGAAATTACAAAGCGACTTGTAAAACAAGCACAGGCACAAATGTCAGGTCGTAATTTATAAAAAATTTCATATTAATGGCAAAAAAGCCTCCGCATTATTTGCGGGGCTTTTCTTCTTTATTACCGTGAACTTGTTTATTATTCTTTACTTCTTGTTTTTTTGCTGAGTTACTATTTTGTTGAGCTGTTTGATTTTCTACTTTTTTTTGTTGCCCAGGATTGTTATTTTTTGAGTTGGCATTCCCTGAATTTTGTTTTTTTAATTCTTCTTCTTTTTTCACATTTGGATTGGCATTTCCATTATGATTCCTTACAGGAGTATCTGTTGAATTATTATTTGGGTTTGTCACGCTAGGAGCTGGTGTTTCTATTGATGACTCTTCCTGTTTTATTTTATCTTCTTTCTTTTCCTTTGCTTTCTCTTTTGCTTGCTGAGCTTTGTATTTACCAACAGAAACACCTTGTTCTTTTGCCTCTTTTCTTTCTTCAGGAGTTGCTTGAACATCGGCAATTTCCACTTCGGTTTCTTTCTTTAAGGAATCAATCACTTGATGAAGTTTTTCCTCTGTTTTGTTGACTTGAGTACCAGCCAAGGCCGTCCCAACAACGATTTCCTGCGTATCTGAATTTACTACCTGGTTTTCAATGCTAGTTAAGATTGCAGATGATACTGTATCAACTTGTTGGTTTTCCCAATCAATGTCAGCAATAACTTCTTTACCGCTCTCGTTATAAGCTATCACGTCTATTACTTCTAGATCTTTATTTACAGCAAGTTCGATGCTTGATTCTCCATCAATCGACATGTACGCATACACTTCGTTATCCACTTTTGATGGAATAAAGGTAAATAAAAGTAGGAGAGATGCCGCGACAAGTATGCCTGCTGTTCTTTTATGAAAAACTTTGCTCCATCCGTTGGAAGAGCTTTTTTTCTCTACCGGTACAAAGGAAATTTCTTGTCCTATTTGATAATTCCTACTTTGGTTACGTGCCTTTAAAAATTCACCTTCGGGGGTTAATAATGTTAAAAAACGATCATTAACTTCCATTATGATTCCTTGTTTCACGTTTCCAACACCCCTTTGACATAATCCTTTAAATATAAATAGTCATTCATTAAGATAATAGATATAGCAATAATATATTTTCGATTCCGTTCAATCGTCTTCCTGCTAACACTTACAGAATCTTCAATTTGTTTGATTGGGAGTCTCTTTTTTTCTACTAAAATTTGCTTGATTTCTTCGTTAGAAACAATTTCTTTTGCGACAAGCATCGCATTTTTTCTTGCATCTGCATGCTTAGGAGAATTCTCTACTAAATCTTTAAAAGATAGATCAAACTCTGTTAGTAGCTTTGAAAAATGGATAATTTCTTGTCTTCTTAACTCTTCGTCTGTTTGCTTATGATATTCCTCAAGTGACATATTTGCTTCAAGACTAGACTGGGAAACCTCATCCTCATTTTCTTCAAAACCATTTGCATCCATTGAAAGATTTTGATGCTTAATTTGCTGCCGGATATAATCAATCACTCGTCTTTTTATGATAACTTCTGCAAAACTAAGCAGGGAGCTGCCTTTATCTGAACTATACTTTTGTATTGCTTCATTAAATGCAATTAAACCAATGCTAAATTCATCGTCTGTTTCACTTATATATCTTTTACAAACGGAAGATACCGTCTTGGCAATAAAGGGTTTATATTGATGAATAAGTTCATTTTGAAGTCCTTGATTTCCATTTTGAATGGCAAAAACAGTCTCTTCTAATGTACGTTTTTTCTTTTTTGGTAAAAATAATAAACCTAACAACAGCTTCACCTCACTTATCACCATATATCATACGATACTTTGCTGGGATTTTTAAGGGTAAGCTTTTGGAAAAAAGAGAGCCATTTAAATAATGGCCTCTTTTTATGAAAAAATATTAGTTCTTGCCGTTTCCTTTTTGTTCACTCGCATTTGATTTTTCCTGATTATTCGACTTATTTCCTTGTTGCTTTTCAGCTTTTTTCTCCTGCTTTACCACTTGCTTCTCAGCTTTCTTTTGAGCTTGATCAATCTTTACTTGGTTTGTTACCTTTGCAGCTGGAGCAGGAGTCGTTACTAGCTCATTATTTTCTTCAACAACTTCCTCGGTAGTTGGTTCGTCTACAACTGTTAAATCTGTTTCTTCAGTTGTTGTTTCACCATCTTCAGTCTCAACTGGAGTCACTTCTTCACTTTCTTCTTCAGAAGCTTTTTCTTCAAGTTTAGCCATTTTTTTAGCTAATTTCTCATAACTTTTTTCAATATTCTTTTTTAGAGAAGCTTTAGCTACTGGATTTTTCACTTTTTCCATAGCCGCTGTTAGAGCGATAATATTTTGAGAAATTTGCTTTTCAATTTCGTCCGTTTCTTCAATTACTACATCATTCTCAATTATTTCAATCGTTGCATCCACATCTTCTGTCGCTTCTGTAGGATCAACCTCATCTTCTGTTACCTCAGTTGCATCTGTATTCTCACTAACTGTCTCTTCCGCAACAGATAGGTTTTCTAAAGCTTTCTCCATTACAGCCAAAGCCTCTTCCTCTTGACCTTCTGAGAATAACGCTTCTGCTTCTGCTAATCTTTCTGTTGCAAATTCAGCTAGTAATTTTGCTTCCTCTACATCATCAAAAGTTAAGATTAACTGAATTTTTTCTAACGCTGTTTTTGCAAAATAGAAGAAATCTCCTGGTAATAGCACTGGCACTTCTTCTTCGTTTGTATTTTCATCAACGAGTGCGTCATCTAAAGAAATAACTTCCTCGTTTGTATTTGTTTCTTCAATTGTAACTGTTTGATCGACCACTTGAGATTCTGTATTCTCATTTTCATCTGCAAATGCTTTGGATGTTGTCAATGAAAGTGAACCTGCTAAAACAATGGCAAAGGTTCCTTTTATAATTTTGTTTATATCAAAGATTGTATGTTTGTTCATTTCATTCACCTCAGTTGTGTTGTAAGAAGCGGCCGCTATCTTCTAGTCACTAAATACCTACGAGCAATAAGTGAATGCTTTGGGGGTGTAAAAGTAGAAAAAACAAAAAAAGTTCTAACAAAAAGTTAGAACTTCACTTTTGGTACCTTTGCTCTTAAAATTATGTATCTGATTATGAAACCTATAAGCAAACCAGGCACCAAAAAAATCATAGGAAGAAAGATTGGTCCAAATAAAATACCAAAAAGCTTTACTTTTTTTGATAACATCAATCCGACCGTAACAAAATATGCTCCGAAGGCAAAAGGAAGATAAGAATATTCCTCCGTTTCTGGCATTGCAGATCGATATGCATCCCACATAGCGAACATATAAAGACAAGGGTAAAACATCAGCCATTGATAATCAAGTACTGCAAATGCTTGATCAATCTCCCATAAGAAACTCAACATTATGGCCTCATTAAAATTACTCATTACATTAACAACAAACTCTAATAGTACAAAAAGTACCCCTTTTATGTAGCTTCCCCTAAGAAGCTGACTAAATCCAGGCAACGCAATACTCCACAATACAGCTTCTAACTTCCCTTGTTTTTTCATCCTAATCACCAGCTACTTTTCATTACTTATAGGTTGTACGAAATATAGAAGAATTATCACTTGAACTTGCAAGACTTTTCCTACATTTTTCGACATTAGGCAATATTTCCATTACTCTTCGTCCTTCCACTATCAAACAAGCAATAAACTACTGGGATAACAAATAACGTTAAGAAGGTCGAGCTGATTAATCCACCAATCACCGTAATTCCCATAGGCTGATTTATTTCTGTACCATCACCTATACCAAGCGCGAGCGGAATAAGTCCCAAAATGGTTGTCAGAGCGGTCATAAGAATTGGACGAAATCGTTCTTTTACAGATATGACAATTGCTTCTGTTGTTTCCATTCCATGATTTTTCTTTTGATTGATATAGTCTATTATTACAATTGCATTATTAACGACGATACCTGCTAGAACAATCACTCCGATGATAACGGTCAAACTAATTGGCGTTTTTGTAATGGACAGAGCTAGGGCAACTCCTATAACCATTAAAGGAACCGTAAACATAATTACAAGCGGATATTTCAAGGACTCAAATTGCGCTGCCATAACGAGATATACAAACGTAATTGCCAAAACTAACGCTAATATCAATTGATCTAACGCACTATCAAGTAATTCACGATCCCCACTAAAAACAACTTCTGATTCATCTGCTAGTTTCAGGTTTGCTATCTCTCGATCCACTTTTCTTGAAATAAAACCGAGATTTGTCGTATCTTTATACTTTACTGTGAATTGAACAGCAGCCTGTTGGTTAATTCTTTCTATTTTAACAGGCCCATTTCCACGGTTAATATTGGTAACATCTCCTAACTCAATATAGTTTCCAGCAGGATTTTTAATTAGCAGTCCTTTTATGTTTTTCATACTTTGGCTTACGCTTTTATCATATTCAACAATTATTCGATAGATTTCTGAGTCGTCATCTACTATCTGAGTAGCAACACTCCCACGAGTCACGTTATTTACAATCATCGCAACAGCAGCTGGTGTTAAGCCTTGCTTTAATGCTTCCTTTCGATTCACAGTGATCTGAATTTCTTCCAATTTTTCCATTAAGTCTGTTGTAACCTCATTTACTTCATTCAGTTTGTTCAACCTTGTATAGATTTTACCAACCGATTCTTCTAGCCTCTCCTCTTTCGTATCCAGGACGCTAAATGTAAGGGTATTGGGGTTCGACCCAGCCGTTGACTGCATATTAAATGATAGTTCAGCGCTTTTATTAGTGGACTTTGCTGCCTCTTCGATTGATTCCTTTATATCATCCGCAAATTGAAAGATGGAGCGAGAACGTTCTTTAAGCGGTTTCATTTTTACGTACATCTCTGCTTCATTCGCGTTTCTTGATCCTCTGAAGGATCCCTCCTGTGTTGTTCCAATTAGACTTACATATGTCTCAACATCCGATTCCTTTTTAAGCTCTTTTTCAATGGAAGTTAGTACTTTTTCTGTTTCTGACAACGCCATTCCATTACCTAACTTGACACGTATGGTAAAAAACCCCTCATCCGTCTTCGGCAAAAACTGCATACCAACAGTTGTTAAACTATACCCTCCTCCAACTAATAGCAAAGTCGAAATGATTAAAACAAATATTCGATTGTTTAAACACCATCTTACTCCCCTTTCAAGCCGAAGAAGAACATAGGAACTTTGTCTTTCCTTCTCAGCATTATGTATAGAAACCTTTAGTAACTTACTAGCTAGCATAGGAACTACAGTTAACGATACTAACAACGAGGCTATTAAGCTAAACGAAATGGTCACAGCAAATTCTTTAAAAAGCTCTCCAATAATTCCTGTAATAAAAACAACTGGTAGAAAGACAGCAACTGTTGTAAGAGTCGAAGCAGTGATGGCTCCACCTACCTCTTGTGAGCCAACACGAGCCGCTTCCTTTGCGTTCTTGCCCATTGCCAAGTGACGATTAATATTTTCAATGACCACGATGGAGTTATCTACCAACATTCCAATCCCTAATGCTAGTCCTCCAAGAGTCATAATATTAAGCGTATAATCTGAAAAATACATTAATACAAAGGTGAAAATAACCGAATACGGAATTGAAACGCCAATAATCAGTGGACTTTTTACATTTTTTAAAAAGAAAAAAAGAACTACCATTGCAAATAGGCCACCAAGGAGTAAGGAAGTTGTTATGTTTCCAATGGCTTGTTTTATGTATTCCCCTTGATCAAATATAATATCTGACTGAATATCTTGATATTTTTCCTTATTCAACAGGTTCTTTAATTCTTGAACAAATGCTTTAGATACTTCTGCGGTATTCGCATCAGATTGCTGAAGAACACTAAGAAGCACAGAAGGATTTTCATTAGTGCGGGTAATGGTACGATCATCCCGGTTTTCTAGTTTTACATTACTTACATCACGTAACCGGATCTCATCACCCGTTAAAGGATTCATTGAGACTGTTAAATTTTTTAATGTATCTATGGAATCAAGGGTGGATATAATTCTAGTTGTTAATTGCTTACCTTCAGTTAAAATAGGGTTACCCGGCATCGAAATATTATTGGCCTGAATCAAATCGACTATATCGCTTTGACTTAATGAGTATGCCTTTAATTTTTCCTGATCAAGTTCAACCTTTACTTCCTTTTCGGATGTTCCAGATAAATTTACGCTCGCAACTCCATCCACTTTTGTTAACTCCAGTTCTAATTCCTGGGCTAAGTGTCTCAACATCTCCTCATCTTCATCCGCACTTAACGATAGTTGAATTACTGGAAACTGCGAAGGGTCAAATTTTAAGAACCTAGGCTTTTCTGCATCGTCTGGAAGTGTTGTTAAATCAATGCGTTGAATAATTTCATCCTGAATTTCATCAATATGTGTCGTCCAAGCAAATTGAAGAAGGATAAAGTTTGCGTCTTCCTGTGAGGTTGAAGTGAGCGTTTTTATACCGGGGAGAGTGGCTAAGTTACTCTCCAATGGTTTTGTTATTTTTTCTACAATCTCCTCAGGACTTGCACCTGGATAATTCGTTACAACCACACCTACAGGAGGTTTTATCTCTGGTATTAACTTTAATGGGATATTCACTAGCGAAACAATTCCAAGAATCAGCACTAAGAACATCGTGACAATTGTAAAGACTGGTCTATTTATAGCATATTCGCTAATCTTCATTCCACGCTAACTCCTCTCAAATCCCTCACAGATTCAGCCGTCTAAAGGCTTCATGCCCCATATTATAAAGAAGCACATTATCGTATGCAAATAAGCGCTGTATAAAATATGCTATAAAAAAGAAGCCCTCAAAACACGAGGACTTCTAGGTACTTATTGGTAATCATCCATAGGGTTATATAGTGTAATATCTGGATTTTTTTCTTGGAACCAGCGAAGTGCAAAATCGTTTTCGAAAAGAAATACTTTCTTATCGTAACGGTCCTTAACTAAAAGGCTTCGACTGCTAGAAAGATTCTCATTAATTTCTTCATTTTCAACCCAACGGACGATTTTCGAACCTAATCTTTCCATTAATACTTCTGCATTGTACTCGTTTCTCATCCGATGCTCGAACACCTCAAATTGTAGTTGACCAACGGCCCCTAACAAATAATCATCTGTTCGAACGGTACGGAAGAGCTGAATGGCACCTTCTTGGACAAGTTGCTGAATTCCTTTATGAAAAGACTTTTGCTTCATTACGTTTTTAGCTGAAACTCGAACAAACAGTTCAGGAGTAAACTGAGGAAGCTTTTCATATTGAAAGTTGTTTTTTCCAACTGTCAAAGTATCTCCAATTTGATACGTACCTGGATCGTACAAACCAATAATATCTCCACTAACCGCTTCATCAACCGTATTTCTGTCATCAGCCATAAACTGTGTTGATTGAGAAAGCTTCATTGACTTTCCTAAGCGTGGGATATTGACTGTCATCCCTCTTTCGAATTTCCCTGAACATACACGTAAAAAGGCAATTCTATCCCTATGAGCAGGATTCATATTGGCTTGAATCTTAAAAACAAAACCTGAGAATTCCTCTGATAATGGATCAATTTTTCCTTCTGTAGACTCCCGTGCTTGAGGTGCAGGTGCAAATTGAAGATATGTTTCTAGAAAAGTTTGAACACCAAAGTTCGCTAGGGCGCTACCAAAGAATACAGGTGTTAGTTCCCCATTTGCTATTCTTTCACGAGAAAATTCATTTCCCGCTTCATTTAATAGCATGATTTCCTCTAACGTTTGGTCATACAAGGAGTATTGCTTTAGTTTATGATCTCCTTCTATTTCTCCATCTTCATTTAACCCAACAAATCGTTCTTCCTCTTCCACACGGAATTGTTCAATTCGCTTGTAGAAACGGTCATATATACCGAGAAATTCTTTCCCCATTCCGATCGGCCAGTTCATCGGATATGATTCTATTCCCATAACCTCTTCAAGCTCAGCTAAAAGTTCTAATGGAGATTTCCCCTGACGATCAAGCTTATTGATAAAGGTAAAAATCGGAATACCTCTCATTCGGCACACTTTAAATAGCTTTAAGGTCTGCTCCTCTATCCCTTTTGCTGAATCGATAATCATGACCGCACTATCAACAGCTGTAAGAGTTCGATACGTATCTTCACTGAAGTCTTGGTGACCTGGTGTATCAAGAATATTCACTCGACAGTCATTATAATCAAATTGCATCACACTCGACGTAACGGAAATACCACGTTGTTTCTCAATTTCCATCCAATCGCTCGTTGCAAACTTACCCGTTTTCTTTCCTTTAACTGTTCCCGCATCACGAATGGCTCCACCAAATAACAATAACTTTTCTGTTAATGTCGTTTTCCCAGCATCCGGGTGGGAAATGATCGCAAATGTGCGACGTGATTGTACATCATCTTTAAAATTTTTTGCCATTATAGAATTTCCTTTCTTTCCTTACACAAATTCATCCATAACTTCAATCTTATCGTGACTGTATGAAGTTTGCAATCTGTTCTTTACAAAAGCAATCACAAACATATCATTATATTGATTTATTCATGAAAGTTCTTCCTTTTCAAGAAAATAATTTCTGCTATAATGAGATAGAAATCAAACTAAATAGGTAAGAATTGTAGGGGGACCGGTGAAGACCGGTTGAGAGTGCATCCAACTGATGCTGACCCTTTGAACCTGATCTGGATGATACCAGCGTAGGAAACATATTCTTTAAACAATAAATTTGTTTAAACATATGCGCCCGGTTCAAAAACTGCGGCGTTTTTTTGCGTCGAAAGGTTCAGTTCATATCCTACTTATACCATTGGAGGAGAAAGTAATGAAAAAATGGATAGTTGCATTTGCAGCTTCTGTATTACTCGCAGGATGTTCAGAAACAAATGAACAACAAACAGAAAAGGAGGAATCAAGCGCTGACTTAAAAAAAGTAACAGTTGTTCTTGATTGGACTCCAAATACAAATCACACAGGGCTATATGTCGCAAAAGAAAAAGGCTTTTTTGAAGACGAAGGTCTTGATGTGACCATTCAGATGCCTGGAGAAGCTGGTGCTGATCAACTTGTTGCTTCAGAAAAAGCAGACTTTGGTGTAGGTTATCAAGAGGGTATTACACAGGCAAGAGTTCAAGGGGTACCTCTTGTTTCTATAGCTGCAGTCATTCAACACAATACATCTGGGTTCGCATCACCGGCATCTAAAAATATTCAATCTCCTAAGGATTTTGAAGGAAAAACATACGGTGGCTGGGGCTCACCTGTAGAACAATCCATCATCGACTCCCTTATGAAGCAAGAACAAGCAGATGTAGAAAAGGTGAATATTGTAAACATAGGCGATGCGGATTTCTTTACTGCTGTTGAACGTGATATTGACTTTGCATGGATATACTACGGTTGGACAGGCGTGGAAGCAGAATTACGAGGAGAAGACATCAATATGGTTTACTTAACCGATTACTCCGAAAAGCTAGACTACTATACACCTGTGCTAACAACTAGTGAAAACATGATTAACAATGATCCAGAAACAGTAAAAGCTTTTGTGAAAGCCGCTTCAAAAGGCTATGAATTCGCTATCGACAACCCTTCCGATGCGGCGGATGTCCTAATCAAAGCTGCTCCAGAGCTTGACGCAGAGCTTGTAAAGAAAAGTCAGGAATGGCTTGCTACCAAATATCAAGACGATGCAGACCAATGGGGAGAGCAACGTTTAGAAGTATGGGAAAACTATGCTTCTTGGATGCTTGAGAATGGGTTGTTAGAATCAGAGTTAGAAGCAGAAAAAGCCTTTACTAATGAATTTTTACCACACTAGGAGTTGATCATATGACAAACGCACTTGTTAGTATACAAATTATCCCTAAGACAAAAAACGGTGAAAATGTGATTCCTTACGTAGATGAAGCAATAGCCATTATTGACGCGTCAGGAGTAAAGTATGAAGTTCATCCCTTAGAAACAACTATGGAGGGTGATCTTCAGGAACTTTTTGCAGTCATTACGAAAATGAATGAGAAGATGATTGAAATGGGAAGTAGCAATGTTATTTCACAGGTGAAGATTCTATATCAACCAGGTGGAATTAAAATGGATACACTTACGGAGAAATATCGTTCATGATACAAAAATTACAAAAAGGATGGAGACCAATTTTAGTTCTCCTCCTTTTATTCATTGGCTGGGAATTCACAGCAAGAATTACTGAGATTCCAAATTGGCTTCTCCCAACTCCTTCACAAATTTTTAACGAACTCATAAATGGTTGGGGCACTGTCTCTGTACACCTTACATCCACCATTCAGCTTATTTTTCTTGGCTTTGTTTCTGGAGTTACCGTAGGTCTGTTAACTGCTTTTATTTTACATAATATCCCTTTTTTAAAAGAGTCTTTATATCCGCTTCTTATTTTATCGCAAAATATACCCATTATCGTACTTGCTCCACTTCTTGTGATATGGTTTGGCTTCGGTTTATTACCCAAATTAATTGTTATCACTCTGGTTTGTTTCTTTCCAATTACCATTTCAGCCATGGATGGATTTCGCCAGGTTGCTGCAGATCTCTTCCATTATATGCGAATGGCAGGAGCAACAAAACGACAATTATTTTGGAAACTTGAATTTCCATTTGCCCTCCCTTCGATCTTTTCAGGGCTGAAAATTTCAGCCACTTACAGTGTCATGGGAGCCGTTATATCTGAATGGTTAGGATCTGAAAAGGGTATTGGAGTCTATATGACACTATCATCCTCATCGTTTCGAACCGATCGAGTGTTTGTTGCGATATTTCTCATTATGGTATTAAGTTTGTTATTTTTTATGATGATCAATTGGTTGGAGAGATTTATTATTCGTTGGAAAGCTGAGGGGAAAAATCGTGGAGCTTCTTGAATTACAAAATGTGTCTTTTTTCTATCGTAATAAAAAAATCTTAGATGATCTCAACCTCTTTATTAAGCACGGGGAGTTCGTAACGATTCTTGGTCCCTCTGGCAGTGGGAAAAGTACAATTTTCCAATTAATCGGTGGTCTGCAGGCTCCACAATCAGGGTCCATTATACTCGAAGGAAATGACATTACAGGTAACAGAGGACATATTAGTTATATGCCCCAAACCCCTTCCTTACTACCATGGCGCACAATCATTCAAAATGTTGTCCTTGGACAAGAGCTGCAAGCTAAAAAGGATTACGAATTGGCAGAAGATATGCTGCGAAAAGCGGGGCTATTAGAATATAGAAATGCTTTTCCTCACGAACTTTCAGGAGGTATGAAGCAACGGGTTGCATTTTTACGGGCACTACTTAGTCCGCAGCCCATCATCTGTTTAGATGAGCCCTTTTCTGCATTAGACGAATTAACACGTCAGGAAATGCAGTTATGGCTACTTTCGATTTGGGAACAGTACAAAAAAACCATTATTTTTGTTACCCATAATATAGAGGAGGCACTCTTTCTTTCCGACCGAATACTCGTATTATCCGATAAACCTGCAAAAATCAAACAAGAGGTTGTTGTTTCCTTCTCGCGACCAAGAAACGAGGAAATAATGTTCTCCGGGGAATTTCTTCAGTACAAAAAAATGATTCATGATTTTTTAAAAGAAAAGGTTGATCAGATATGAGAAAAATAATCGACTGCCACTTGCATCTAGATAAGTATGTAGATGCAGAGGTTCAGATAATGATGGAGACACTTGACGAAGTTGAAATGCTCATAAGCGTTTCCTATGACTTAGAATCATGCAAAAGGAACTCGTATTTTTCAAGGATATACCCTCATGTCAAATCAGCGTTTGGATACCATCCTGAGCAAGCAATAGGTTCAGATGAAGAAATGGCAGACCTTTTTCAATGGGTGTACTCACATTTTGATGGATGATAGCGGTTGGAGAGGTTGGCCTCCCCTTTTACTTACGGACTTCTACTTCCTGGAATTCCTCTCTGGAACCGTATCTAGAATTACTCGAAGAGTGGGTAAAGCTGGCTAACAAGAAAAACTTGCCTATCTCGCTTCATGCAGTTTATGATGACGTGCCAACCGTTTGCGCTATGTTAGAAAGGCATAGTATCGAAAATGCTCATTTCCACTGGTTTAAAGGAGCTGATAAAGATATGGATCGAATCATTCAGAACGGATACTTCATCTCGCTTACTCCTGACCTTTTTTACGAAGAAGAAATTCAACATATCGCAAAGCGCTTTCCCCTTTCACAGATCATGGTAGAAACAGACGGTCCTTGGCCCTTTGAAGGACCGTTTAGCGGCAGAATGACACATCCTAACATGATTCATCAAACAATAAGACAACTTTCTGAATTGAAAGCTATCTCACCGGAAAAGACATATGAAACACTGTATGTAAATACAAAACATTTCTTTCGTTTATAAAGGAATGAAGGTGAGGAACCCCACCTTCATTCTTTTTTGTTACCACTTAAAGCAAGCAGCACCAACAATGATTAATAGGATGAAAAGTACTACGATTAGCGCAAAACCACCGCCGTACCCAACGCCACCAACTGCTGGAGCAGTATAGCCGCAACCGCTGTAAGGATATCCGTATCCGTACATATCTATTCCTCCTTTACTATTTTCCAATTAAATTAGTAACCGTATCCGCCGAAGCCCCAAGAAGCACCGATGATAATTAAAAGGATAAATAAAACTACTAACAGAGCGAAACCTCCGCCGTATCCACCAAATTGTTCTGACATTTAAATTACCTCCTTAGTTGTAAGTCAATATATCCTATGTAAGAAACCCAAAATGTGCGAATAGTCAAACGCCCTTTTTTAGGTAAAAAGCGGAGGCGGCTTGTACAGGGGCGACAGGGATTTCAAACTAGTTTAGGCTTTACCCAAAACAAGAGCCTCCCTAATTGGGGAGGCTCTTGTTTCTACATGATCGGTCTCATTTCATAATTATTAATAATAGATTCTTTCATTTCAGCAAAATTATATTCGTATTGAATCTGATTTGGCAAGGGAAGTTCAATCCAACGATATAGACCAAATTGAGTAATTTGTTCTTTATAAATTGGTCGACAATTTTCTAATACACTTACATTGAAGGATTCAAAACCATCCAATTGAATTACTTCTTTAAGTAATTGCCTTTTCATTTCGAGACTCGTTACTTCTTTCTCCTTCTTGGAAGGAAGATGAATAACAATTTTTTCATCTTTTATTTGCTCCAAAATCATTAATTTTGATCTAGAAAGCTTCTTTAGCATTCTATTAATTTTCCAAAGAGAGACACCATCAATCGTTTTAAAAATTAACGCCATATTTTTTTTCATCTTTTCCATTTCCTTTATTTCCTCATTTTCGTATGTATGCATAACATATCACAATTTGTCGATTTTAAAAATTGGACAATTGACCTAGCAAGTACTTGTCGTTTTGTTTTTCTTATTCAAGATCAGGACGTTTGTTGTATGTTTCTATCATACATTACCAATATTGTTGTACATTTACCTTCTAATTTTAAAAAAACCATTCTAAAGTAGTTTAATAGATTTTATGAAAAAAGGAAACTTCCATCTTATTCCTGCATAGATTTAAAGGTAGATAGAAGTAAAGGCGGAGAACAAAAGTGAGTCGATTGAAACGATACATGACATATAAACCTTGGGTCAGTTTGAAAATTGTTTTCTTACTAGTTTGTCTCATCGTACTTTTCCTTTTAGTAGCAAAGCTTTACGTTAATAATACTAACGTTACTGATCAACCTAAGATTGACGAACCAGGGGAAAAAATCATCATCATCTTACCGAGTGGGAAAAAAGTATATACGTATGAAAACTTGATTGTATATGAGAACGGAAAACTGTACTACAAAGGAGATCGATCAGAGCTTGATTTAACCGGTGGAATTGTCAAATATGAAGATTGGGATTAAAAACGAAAAGCCATCCATCGATGGCTTTTCGTTTTTATATTTTATAGTTTACTTTAATAACATTTGCTTTTTTTAATGTATCGTAAACAATAACGATAGCCGGGCCTAAAAATAAACCAAGAAAACCAATAAGCTTAAATCCTATATAAAGACTTACTAAAGATGCTAGTGGTGAAATCCCTAGACTGCTCGAATATACCTTCGGCTCAATGATCCTTCTTATTACTGTGATTAACCCGAATAAAATAATTAATCCTACTCCTAGCAATTGATTTTCCTGTAATATTGCCACAATTCCCCAAGGGACTAGAACAGAGCCTGTACCCAAAATAGGTAATATATCTACAATGACTATTAATAATGATAAAAGAGTTTTATTTGAAACACCTAAAATCCATAATCCTGTGAATGCCATCACAAAGGTAATTACACTTAAAAATAGCTGAGCCTTTATAAAGCCAACCCCTGCCCATGTAAGCTGATTGATGACAAGGGATGCTTTCTTTAAACTTCCCTCTGTTAGATGTCTTTTTATATTCTCTTTTAATCTAGGTAGCTCTAATGAAAACAGGAATAAAGCAACCAAGTATACTAAAAATTCAATTAAAAAACCAGGTATGGCTGTTAATAAAGATATGATGGTTTCAAACATAGTTTGTAAGAAGGCATCTAAGGAAGCGATACTTGACTCTATCGTGTTTTCCATCGATTTTAACACTTCTTCTGGAAGTGTTTGTAAATATCTTTCTAAACTACCCATTATTGGTAAAATGGTACTCCGATAAAAATCCTTTACAAAAGTCGGAGTGCTCTCTGATAAACGAAGAGTTTGTTGAATGACTAAAGTAAAAAAGTGGTAGCCAATGATTACTAAACCTAATATGTACGTTAAGAATGATGCTAATACCGCATGCACTCGTGCAATCTTAAGTTTATTTTTATAAAACTCAACTAATCCTTCTAAAAATATAGCTGTAACTAAAGCAAAAACTAATGGTAAACTATACGGCAGTAAGAAAAATCCTACACTGCACAAGATGATAATGATAAGAAGCTTTTTTAGCATGTATTTCTCTCCTACTTTCCTTCCATAGTATTAGTATACAGCCATTTTCATATGGAAAAAAGAGTTAACATGAAATAAATATAAATGGACAATGACCCCTTCTAATAAATGGATCGATTGTCCTTTACCAACTCATTATATTTGCTTAGAAAACTGTGATAAATACTTAAAATTTAAACGACTGTGTTGGTGAATTAAGTGAGCAGATCTCGTGGCATCTGTTTTTCTCAAAGTATTAAGGGCTTTAATCATTTCTTCCGCGGTACCAATTCCAATCCCATGACCAAAGTATTTATCTTCACCTAGAAATACAACATTTTCTCCAATCCAAACCGGATTATGATAATCTGGATTGTAAAAATACATCACATCCCCCGGAATAAAATCTGATCCCACTTTTGTGATAATGCCTAGATCCTCATCATAACTCCAATCCCATACGAGTAGATGATTAAAAAGACGATTAAAAGCTCTTTCGTCAATGGATTGAAGAACAGCATAATAAAATATTACAACGATGGCTGTCGAGCATTCAAACCCGTACTCTGACCCATTATGAAAAATATCTTTTATTGCATCAGATGGTAGCACATTTGGCTTAAGCATATAACCTCTTGATGTTTTTGACCAATATACAGAGTGGAACTTTGACGTTTGAAATACGGAAAATTCCACTTCACTTTCGTTCAATGCATTAGCACTATTTATCATATTTTCTCGTAACATCAATTCAAATAAAAGTTCTCTACTATGAACATATCTATGCACTTCACTACTATTCAGTAAGAAGTGAAAATTTTCTGCTTGTTTGCTGGATAATTGAAAAGGGGGTGTCTCTACATTCATTCCCGCAACGATAATCATAAATCCTTGATCTCCTTTCTCCATTACTACATGCTATGCTTCGATGGGAAAAGAGGCCCCTTATAACGTAAAAAGGGGGCATTCGCCCCCTTTCCTTACGGTTTTAATATAATTTTCAAGCAATTTTCTTTCTTTTTATTAAATAACTTATACGCTTTTTCACCATCAGCTAAAGGTATGTGATGGGTGATAATATCATTAACCTTTATTTTCTCTTTACTCACTAACTCGTAAAGGAATGGCGTATTTCGTATTGCCGGGGCAAAGCCCATTTTCAGTGTAATATTTCTGGCAAAAAAATCACCCAAAGGAAATCCATTATACCTAAGACCATACACCCCAACAAGTTGTACAACTCCTCCTTTTCTAACAACTTGGCTCGCCATCTTAATTGCTGTAAGGCCGCCCCCTTGCAGAAAAAGTGCCGTTTCGAAAAGTTCAACCGGTGTCATTTTACCACTTGCTCCCACACAATCAATAACAATATCTGCTCCCCCTTTGGTTATCTCTAACAAAAGGTCCGATAGCTCATATATCTCCTCAAGATTGAATACCTCTACCCCATTGGTTCTTTTTGCATGTTCCAATCGATACGGAATTCGATCAACGGCAATAACTCGGTTCGCTCCCTTTAGCCAAGCAATCTTCTGTGTTAACAATCCAATCGGACCGCATCCTATTACTATAACCGTATCACCTGGCTTTACATCTGCATTCACTACTCCCCAGTAGGCAGTTGGGAGTGCATCAGCTAAGAGAACTAAAGCATCATCTTGTAGCTCATTGTCATCAGGCACTCTAAACCGAGTGAAATTTGCGAATGGAACTCTTAACCATTCTGCTTGGCTTCCAGAATAATCTCCGTACAGACGTGAACAACCAAACATGGCACCCGCTTCTGGCTTTTCCTCTTTATTCGCAAGATCACACTGGCTTTCTAGACCATTTTCACAGTAAAAACAATGTCCACAAGCAATATTAAAAGGGATAACCACCTTATCACCCTTTTTTATTCCAGTTACTTCTTTTCCGATTTCTTCAACGATTCCAACTGCTTCATGTCCAATAACATAATCCTTTTCAAGACTTGGGATCATTCCATGGTATAGATGCAAATCTGAACCACAAATCGAAGATGCAGTAACTCGCACAATGATGTCATCTGGAAGCTGAATGACTGGATCAGGTACATTTTTCACTTCGACATGTAATAAGCCTTGATAAGTTACAGCCTTCAACTTATTCACCCCTTCTAATCAGTGAGAGTCAGCAAGTAGTGAATAAGTGCATCCTGCTCTGATTCAGAAAACCCTGTTGTTTGATCTACCCAAAAAGAGTGTCCTTTACCAGTGACATTCGCTGTGAATAAACTCTTGTTCTTTGCATTGCTTTCAATCACTCTTTCTCTTAACCTTGAGTCAACCATCGCTTTTAGACTATGGTACGGATCAGGAAGCTTCCCTTGTAAAATGGTTTCTGTTACTCCAACCTCTCCATTTGAACCAACAGCAACTCCACCATCGTGTAAGTAAGGGGCACTTCTAGAAAGGTTATAAAGGCTTATCGTTTTGTAAGCTCCCTTTGTATTTGAAAAGCCCCAAGCTAGTTGAAGCAACTCCTCTTGTTCAGGTGTTGTTTTTATCACATTTACTTTCGGATTTTCAGGCAGGGGGACAGGCGTTCCATCTTCATATACTTTTGGTACATCGTGATAGTCCTTTAATGCCGAAAAACCCTTTGCACGTGAGGCATTTGTTTTTAGTTCCTCCACAGAAATCAATTTATTGCTCGTTGCAAAAGTCCCTGCATGGCAAGAAATACATCCTGCTTTTGTAAATACTCTTTCACCCTTCTCTGATTTTTCTTTATCCTTTTTTATTCCACTTGGTACCGGAGAAAGAGAATTCATGTATGCACTCATTGCATTTAATTGTTCATATACCTTATACCCAGCCGAGCTCGATAGGACCCCTACAGATGTCATATAGGAGGTTTTTGGATAGGTGGGAGATTTAGTCAATCTGTTCACTCCTGGTACTCCAGGGGTGGGGTCTACTTTCGCAAAAAATTCAGATGGCTTTTGCGAAGACTTTCCATCGTAACGATACTTTGGATTCGCAGCATTTTGTAAAACGGTTCCCAAGTATACTTCCTTATCTATTTTCATCGTATACTTACTTATCTCAGAGGCTGAGACCGCATCCATATTCTGTGAATGGGCATTATTAATCGCTGCGGAAATCCCATTAAAAGGACCGATTTGACCTTGTCCGCTCCACCCAAATGGGCGATCACCATTCGTCATCGCATCAGGAACTTGAACAGGATTATTATGTAAATCAATGGTTGTGTCATTACTCCCTGCAGGCCATTTAATAAACTCTGTATCCACGAATTTTTCAAACTTATCTATATCAGGTAAGGTATCTTTTGTTCCATTCGATGTTTCTATTTGTGCAGAACTTTGACTAATAAACTTTTTAATATCCTCTAATTCTGTATGAGTAAAATAGGAGGCTGTGTTGGTACCCATCGCAAGAGCAAGACCGATTTGCAAATCCGTATTCGGGACTCCCTCCATAATTTTCCCCTTTTCATCAACTGTAGCATGACAGGCAGCACAGCTAACACCTGCTTTTAATCTCCCTTCATCAAACACGACCTTGAATCCAACTGGGACCTTAGCCCCCTTAGCCACATCCAGACCCGTATCAATGAAGTCACCTTTTTTTATGCTGAAATCACCAGCTGAAAAATCTTTATACGCTTCAACCCTCAGGTTATTCGTTCCTTCCCCATTTAATTTTAAGATTGCCTTTCCAATGTTCCCCAGTGTTAAAGCTCCGTTAAACATACCTAAAACATCTGAAAAAAACACTTCATTTCCAAAGGTCTCTTCGTAAAATAATTTTCGCCCTAATTCTATCTGTTCTGGTGTCCCCATCTCCACTTGGCTTGACATAGAAGCTATTTTCGATTTTTTTTCTGGCTCCCTTACGTCTTCTGCTTCTGGCACAAAGGCAAAGTCAATGGAAACATTTGTTAATGTATAGATAGCAACACCGAAGATAAGCATAATTACTCCAAACAAAATTAAAAATTTTCTCATTCAGCACCTCCATAGCAAACATATTATTTGCCCTATGGAGCTTTACGATACAAAAAAAAGACGCAATGATTATGCGTCTTCCCTAAAAACTATTAACCACAATCAATTGATCTCTTTTTAGACCGATAGGTGATACAGGGTAACGTTTATATAAGACAGGTAGCTTGATATCCTCTAGCTCACCTTCGTATAAGAAACTTCCGTAAATACTACCACCAAGCTCTTTAACAACTTCTTGAAGTATATTTACACGCTTAGAGTTTTCATTTATAACCGCTTTTAAACTCAGCCATTCTTCCTTGTTTTGCAGTGGAAATACAGCTAATCGAATCCTTGGATTATTCTCATTTTCATTTTGAGTTTGATAGCTATATCGATCAACTTTTTGCAAGGGTTGTTTTTGTTGTTCAATCTGTACTAAATCTTCAATCATAGCACTTGCAGTAGCCTTTGAACCAGCTCCTGGTCCTTGGAGCATAAGAGTCCCAACCAAATCGGTCTTAATAACTATGCCATTGTCTACCCCCTCCACATTGTAAAGAGGATGTTCGGTACTTACAAACGTTGGCTTTACGGTTGCCTTGATTCCCTTATCCTCTTTTTTCAAAGTGGCCAAAAGCTTTAACCTTAATCCATATCCCTCACCTAAGGCAAGATCTTCTAATGTGACTTCTTCAATCCCAATTCTTTCAACCTTTTCCCAGTCGGGCTGCTCATGGTAGATTAAACTACTTAAAATCATTTGCTTATAGAATGCATCTCTACCAGAAATATCACTTTCTGGGTTAGCCTCTGCGTAACCGAGTTGTTGTGCCTCTTGAAGGCATTCTCTAAAGCTTAATTTTTCATTTCTCATTTTCGATAAGATGTAATTGCTTGTTCCATTCAAGATACCTTCTAGAACTAAAATCCCATTCACTTGGAGGAGTTGAATAATCGTTCTAAGTAAAGGAATTCCCCCCGCAACGGCTGCCTCAAACGTTAAGAACTTACCTTTATTTAAAGCATATTCCGTAAGCTCCTCACCACGATTTGCAAGCAATTCCTTATTTGCACTTATAACATGACAGCCCCGATCTAAAAATAACTTTGTATAGGAATAGGCTGGTTCAATACCAACAATCGCTTCAAACACATAGTCTATTTTCGGCAGAGCTAAGATTTCGTCAATCTTTGTAGTGACAATAATATTTTGCGGAAGTTGGCGTTCCTTTTCTGACTTCACTAATATACCAACAATTTCAACCTTTTTACCAATTACATGTTCTAGCTTCTCCTGATGAGTATGAAGGATGGAATCATAGACACCTGAACCTACCGTACCAAATCCTAAAAGAACCACTTTCACCGTTTCCATCATATTTTCCTCCTCTGATAAAATAAAAAACCCTCTTCTAAAGAAGAGGGTTTATTGTTATCATCTCTTCTTATCTGTCAAAGCACGATTGCTTTGCAGGAATTGGCACCGTGTTTTCTATAAATAGAAAATCGGTTGCCGGGTATCATCGGGCCAGCCCCTCCACCACTCTGGATAAGAAATCCAATATTAAATTCATTTATGGATAATAATAGCACAAACTTTTTTTAAAAGTAAAGAAGATTTATAGAATCTTACCATTTTGCCATAAGATTATATATATCTTGAAGAGTCTCATATCCCTTTTGCTGAACTTTATCAATAAAAATACACCAAAGAACAGCCGTCAATTTAGCGTCTCCTAATGCGTGATGTCTGTCCAATACTTCTATCCCATATCTCTCGCAAATATCCTCAAGCTTGTTTTGAGTTAATTCTGGATCGGCAACTCTTGATAGAAATGATGTATCAATGATGCGATGTTTTTGAGGGGCTTTGAATTGTTTCCAGTTCGCTGCTTGCAAGAAGTTTTTTTCATGATTTGAATGGTGTGCAACAAGTGGCGTCCCTCTAGCAAAGTGATAAAAATCCAGAAGAACATTTGATAACGGTGGTGCACTCTTTAGTTCCTCTTCAGAAATTCCTGTTAATTCCTTCACCTGGAGTGGAAGTTCTTTATCATATTGAACTAAAGAATAAAAGGATTCGGCTTCCTTCACATACGCACCTTTTGTCTTTATAGCACCAATAGACAAAATTTCATCGCCTTTTTCAGGAAAGAAACCCGTTGTTTCAAGGTCAAAAACCGTCACCTCTAATTCAGACAATGGAACCAGTAAAGCATTCTCTGAATTCAGTTCTTTTTGAATTTGACGCAAAAAGGCAACATGCTGACCGTTTTGTCCTTGTAAGCCACTATATACATTTGTCCCAAGCTTCCCCTGGATTCCCCTCACAAAATGAATAAACGGTTCAAACGCCATGGTTTCCACCCTTTTCAATCATTCTTTGTACGTATTGCTGCAGCTTCTTTCCATCCTTTAGTATCTTTTTAATTAGTTTTTGATTATCTTTCGTAAGTTTTTTTACATACAAGTAGTGAGAATCATCATAAGAAGACGTTAATGAAAGGTACTCTAATCGAAACTGGAGAAGTTGCGAAAAATTCTCCAAGTAATGAGATAAATCCTCATACTTTTCTAATTTGTTTAGCTCTTTTAATCTGCCTATCGTACTAGTCTCAATTATCCCTTCTTTCCATGCCAATAGCCGAATTGCATTCACATATGGTATAAAAGCAGAATACTTCAAATCAATAGATCCAGCATGAATTCCCTTCTCCTCAACAATGATTTGTCCTAGGGGACCAATCGTCTTTTTGACATGTTTAACATTTTCTAATAATCGGCTTAAAAATTGAGGGTGGGAGTGACTATATTCGTGAATCACGTTTTTTAGATGATAAAGGAGATCAGGGTCACCTACAAGTTTTCTAGCATCATAGAAAATCTGCAGATTACGAATCGAAACCCAACTGCTCTCCTCCATCCAACTTACCACCTGTTTTTTCCAACTCGAAGCTGTTTGACACCATAGTGGATTTGAACTCATTACCTTGCCATCACAGAAGGGGTAACCAACTATCTGTAGTCCAATTGATAATTCCTTTCCTAATTCACTAAAATAATAACCTGCCTCTCGACTATTTTCTTGGAAAATAATCCCATGATCTTGGTCACTTATTAATCCTTGTTCAAATCGTCCCCCACTACCTGTAATAAACCATACAAAGGCGCACGGAGGTTCAGCAGTCATTCGGGCACTCGCAGTCTCAAATACCTTTATCATAATCTCGTCGTGAAACTTATTTAGAGATTCTGAATTTGATAAATACCCTGCAACATGAGTTTCTTTCCATAATTTTATTGATTCATATGAACTCAAATCTTACACGCCCTTTAAGTAGATAAGGAAAGCCCCATAAAATGAGGCTCTCCTTATTAATTATGAAGAAACTTTTTGGTTTTCACTAGTTAAAAATACTTCTGGATAACCGTAGCTACCATGTTCACTTACATCTAGACCCATAATTTCTTCCTCTTCAGTAACACGAAGGCCACCGATTACTTTCTTTACAATCGCAAGGATAGCGAACGATACTACAAACGCGTATAGTCCAGACACCCCAACACCCATTGCTTGAACTCCAAGTTGTTCTAATCCACCACCATAGAATAACCCTGGCTTACCAACTGTTGCTAATTCTGGTGTTGCAAAGAACCCTGTAGAAAGCGTTCCCCATACTCCTGCAGCACCGTGAACAGATAGTGCAAAAATCGGATCATCAATTTTACGTTTTTCAAAGAATCTCGCACTATAGAATACTAGAATTCCAGCAACAAATCCGATAACAACCGCTGCCCAAGTATCAACGAATGCGCATGATGCTGTAATAGCAACCAGACCTGCTAGTGCACCATTTAAAATTGTTGGAATATCTGACTTCCCTAATACAACCCAGGAAATAATTAGTGCTGCCACCGCACCAGCACCTGCAGCTAAGTTCGTATTAAGTGCTACAAATCCAAAGAATCCAGCGTCAACGGAAACAGTACTACCAGCATTGAATCCAAACCAACCTACCCAAAGAATAAGAACACCTAATGCTGTAAATACTTGGTTATGTCCATAAATATTGTTTGCAGATCCATCTTTATTATATTTCCCAATACGTGGTTTTAATAGAATAGTAGCTGCTAATGCCGCCATAGCTCCCGTTAAGTGAACAACTGTTGAGCCAGCAAAGTCTTGCTTTCCATGTTCTGCTAACCAGCCACCGCCCCAGATCCAATGAGCAACTACCGGATAAACTAATGCAGAGAACAATAATGTAAAAATTAAATATACGGATAATTTCGCACGTTCAGCAAAGCCACCAAGAGCAATTGTAATAGCAATTCCTGCGAATGCTAATTGGAATAAAAAGAATACCGAAGAATTTAGCGCTAAATCTAATTCTGCCCCACCGTAGAAAAAGTTAGATAAACCTACAAAGAAGTTAGCATTGTCACCAAAAATAAATCCAAAACCTACTGCCCAGAATACTAGTGACGATAAACCGAATGTAAAAATGGTTTTACCAGCAATATGACCCGCGTTCTTCATTCGAGTGGAACCAGCTTCTAGCATGATAAATCCACCGATCATGAAGATAACTAACACCGCCGATACCATTACCCAGAGACTATTCATTAAGTAGTTTACATCCATTTTTCTTTTCCCCCTTATAATTGTTGTGTAACTTTACTTAACATTATAATGTCATAAAATATAACATTAGTTCGATTAAGTTTATTTTAAACCATATCTATAAAGAGTCAATAATATTTACAAACATTCTTAAAATACCATGTAAGATAATCTAACAAAACTTTAATGTAACCCCTTTCTATATCGTTCGACAACAAAAAACACCATCTTCCACAAGGAAAATGGTGTTATTTCGTGCTTATTTCATCAACGAGCTTTTCAGCTACTCGGCGATAATGATTACTAATATTTATTAGGGAGGCGATTAGGAGAACATTTTTTAAATAAAGATTAGCTTCTTCCGTGGTATCTTCCATCTCTTCAATCACATCTTGCCAGTGTGATTTTACCTCTTCGTTAAAAGATGTAACATTCTTCATGGCCAAATTTAGATAGGATGAATAAAATTTCTCTAAATCCAGATTACCCGCTTGAATACCGTCGTTCAAACCAACTAATGTAGTCTTAATATCATTAATAGACAAGCCACCCTTAAGCTGAAATATGAGGCTAATGAGTATAAGGTGTTCCTTTGAATACTTCTTATTTTTTATTGGAATAAACAATTTATCCTTTGCGTAATTGTTTATCATCGTTTTCGTTAATAACTTCTCATCTTTATTTCTTTTCGTATCATTAAATTTCTGATCAAATAATTGAATCACTTGATCCATATATAAATCAATTGCTGGAATGTCATCCATTGTAATTTGTTGCTGCAATCCTAGCTCGTCAATAAGCTCATCAAGATGTTTCATAATAATCTCCCTTTTCGTTTATATACATTTCAATTTTACTTCACAATTCATTATTAGTAAATGTTGACTAGTTGTCGCAATACGTATACTATATTAAGTAGTTATAAAAACTACATATAAAAAGGAGAGAAGCACATGCTTTCTTATATTAGAGAACCTATCAATGGTCTTACCCATTTAGCCGGAGCCATTCTATCGTTTATCGCCCTCTTAGCGTTGGTGATTAAAGCTTCCTTAACAACGAGCTCCGCTTTGGCAATTACATCTGTTATCATTTTTGGGATAAGTATGATATTGCTTTATTCAGCCTCAGCCACATATCACATGGTTGTTGCAAAAGATTCGGTCATTGCTTTTCTGCGAAGGCTTGATCACTCAATGATTTTTATTCTCATTGCAGGGACATATACTCCTTTTTGTTTAATTAGTCTAAATGGATTTACCGGTTGGCTTCTGTTTACTATTATCGTGTTTGCTGCTCTTTGCGGCGTTTTATTTAAAATGATTTGGTTTAATTGTCCTCGTTGGTTATCAACAGTTATTTATATTGTAATGGGTTGGATGGTAATCTTTGTCGCTTCTCCCCTTGCAGATATTTTGAGCAGTTCTGGTTTATTCCTACTTGTTTTAGGAGGAATTTTTTATACAATTGGCGGTATTATTTACGGAGCGAAACCTAAATTTCTTCAATCACGTTTTATGGGGTTTCACGAGATTTTTCATATTTTCATCATGCTCGGATCGACTGCTCACTTCCTATGCGTGTATATGTATGTACTATAAAAATAAATCGAAACAATAAAAGCCATTATCCATACACAGATAATGGCTTTTATCTAAATATTACATCATACTTGGAGGTATTTTTCCCGCTGTATCTTTTAGTACAGCAGGAGGTGTATCATGAATATAAGGTGGTGCAGGGTTTAATTTTGGTTTTTTGGCAAGAGGTACTGGATTTTCAACATATTGGAATACTCCTTCACCATCCATACTTGGACCACTAGCCCATCGACCACTTGCACTTTCATTTCCTGCGGATAAATTAAACAACACATGTGATACTTCTCTTTTCTCCAAATTACGTGGGAACGTGCTTGGAACCACAACATTTTCTTTAGCTTCTAGCTCCTTAATGGCTGCAATCCACTGATTTTGATGCATCGTATCACGAGCGATTAACCAGGAAAGCATATCCTTAACTCCTCGGTCATTCGTCATTTCATACAATCTAACTACCTGTAATCTTCCTTGAGATTCAGCAGTTAAATTGGCTCTAAAATCAGCTAATAAATTTCCGCTAGCAATAATATAATCTGCCGTCCATCTATTCCCAACACTATCGGCTGGCATTGCACCCAGACCTGAAACAATTGCGTGTTGCGGGTTCATCCCTCCTAAAATTGCACCAATTACCGGATCTTTAGCAGCCTCCTCTAAATCACCTACCGGAGCTCCGTCCAAAAGCCTAGCAATCATAGTGGCTAACATTTCAATATGAGCTAATTCTTCAGCTCCCGTATCCATTAATAAATCCTTATATTTTCCGTTTCCACGCACATTCCATCCTTGGAATAAATATTGCAAAGCAACAGATATTTCACCGAATTGTCCACCTAGCACTTCTTGCAGATTTTTAGCAAAGAGCGGATCCGGTCTTTCAGGCTTGGCTTGATATTGAAGTTCTTTCACATGATAAAACATTGAGTCACCCTCCAACTTATGTGGCTATCTATAAATTCCTTATAAAACCGCAATGTTATTGTATGGTTTCATTAGGTATTGGGTGACTGTCCATAAATATCAATTTAGGAAATTAAAAAAGCTCGAAACCTAAATAACAAGGTTTCGAGCTTTTTTAGTATAACCTGTGAGGGACTTGAACCCCCGACCCCCACCCTGTCAAGGTCTACTACTATATTATCTACCGTTACCTCTTGTTACCGATAATGCCCATAAACCCTTATATATCAGGGTTTATGGCCATTTTTATTAAAGTATGTTATCTATGGTATTTGATAGTTATCTTAAGTTTGATGCCAAAATGATGCCACAGATACTTATTATTTCTATTAACTACACATTACTCTGTCTGTAAAATCTCCACCATAGTTGGTCTCGGTTAATAAATAAAAAAATATTTTTTACTTTATTTATGATATGCCACCGTGATTTTTTAAATTATATTTCGCATATGCTATACATACTTGTTTAAGCTTATTTTGATTTCTGCCATTTCTTTATTTCCATTAAAATTCTTCCGTATTCAAAATGCCTTGAATAGACAAAGATGATGTCGTGAAGAGCTACTGGTTCCTTGGAGAAAAGTTATTAAATCACTTCATTTGTAAAATAAGGGTTTTGCATAAACCTTACAACTACTTACTTTAAGGTTTTTAGATTACCTACACATTGACATCTAGGCATTAATTATTATCATTTTTTATCTCTGCAATTACATTTTCATAGTTTGAATCCAGAATAGCTTTCGGATCCTGATTATATCCAAGCTCCTCTTGTGCATATACCGATACACTACTAGAAAGATAGTCATTCAATAATCTGTCAGTAATATATTTATTACTATGCAGGACTTCTGGTACATCACCACTTATTGCCTTAACTAAATGATGAGTCCATATTCCATTATTCAAGATGTCGCTTGAATAAGAGCTTTGTCCTGGTTGGCAAGATAGAAATGTTGCATAGTATGGAAACTCACTTGTAAGCAATATTATTTCCTCATCATTAATATGAGTAATAGTATTTCGCTCATTTTCATCCTGGAAGCTTTGTGCACAAGCATCTATAAAAATAAGTGCATTTTTACATCTAGATTTTAGTAAAGGATCAAGTAAAATCTTACGTAATGAAACTGCAGTTTCAGTAATGCTGTTTCTATGCATATCGTAAGTTGATAGATAATTCGTAATACCATTATGGAAACCATGTCCCACATAATAAAAAACTATGCGATCTTCTTCTGTTAATGAATAAAATAAACTTTTAAAATCATACTCTAGACTACTTTTCAACGCTTGTTCATCTATAAACATGTATATATCATTTTCATCTACACCCATCGATTTCATCAACACTTCTTTAAATTTAAGTGCATCATTAGTAGCATATTTTACTTTAGGTATTTGATTCCTTTCTCTAGGAGCATAGTTTTCTATTGCAATAATAATCGCTATAGTTTTTCTATAACTAGAAACACTTAATTTAGTTTTATACTCTGATGTCTTTTCTTCTAAAACACTATTAAATTGTTCTCTGATATACTTTTGGTTGTCTAACAGAATATCATTGCCTGCTTTTTCTGTTTTAATCACAAAAATGGATTTTTCTCCACTTTTTAACCAATCATAAGTTACTGTTGGTATTGGGGAAAGGAGGGAAATTGCTTTTTTTGTAATTTCAACAACCTGAAAATCAGTACTAAGTCCAACAATATCATTTGATGTCGGTAAAATATCTTTAAGTCCAAAAATCAATGTTCCTCCATTCGTATTAGCAAAAGATGAAATAATTCTCGCTATTTTTTGTGGAACATATGGAACAGCATTAAATTCTAATACTTCAGATTTAGGGTTGTTTAGTAATGTTTCAAGTTCATAGTCTGTAATTTCAATATTTCTTATAGGTATTCTATTAATTCCTGTTTTTTTCAGGAGTTGCCCCAACGTTATTTGTTTAGGGATGTTGATACCATCCTCATACCAAAGTTCAGCGTCTACATATTCAAGAACATCAAATTCAGATGTGTAATAAATTAGTACTTGATCATTATCTGATGGCCTGGCTACTACAGTTATTTCATTCCCATTTTTTGTTATGCCACCAATAATGCTATTTGCAATTTTATAAGAATGTGAACAGTCGTAATCCGGTAGTCCATTCAGATGTTTTATTACATTAGTTACTGATCTTGTTATAAGTTTTTCTATATGCTTCAATCGATCATAATCAGGCCTTGATAAATGAAAGAATTCTGGAGGTACCTTTTTTCCAGTGATTGCAGCCTCAATATCTGCAAAAGAATCTATTTTTTGATTCTTTGCTGCAGAATCAAAATTATTTTTTAATTCTAGAACTTCTTCTGGTATGTCGAGATTTTCTTGCATAAAATAGTTTTGAATCTCAACATTATTAGATCTTAGTAAAAAATCTAATTTTTTATCATGTGCAACCAGATGAAAATAACGGCATAAAACTTCTGATAACTTTAATAATACACTATTTGCATTCCAAGGATTCGTTACGTAAAGGCTTGTCTCATTAAAATGAATATTCACGCTCTTAATAAAATCAATACCCTTATATGAAATTTTCAGCTCTTCTGCCTGTAAAATTTCTAATGCTTCAATTTTATCTTGAAGTTGTTCTAAACTGTCTAGAGTATTTTCATCACTTTCTTCATTTTTAATCCATGTTTTAAAATATGGACTAATAGTTTTCAACAGATTTTTCAGGTCCGAACACACTTCTCCCTGAGTTTGAATAAGCTCAAATTCACTTTGTTTCAATAACTTAACTTTAAAATAATTTAAGAATTTCTCTAGATTTGGATTTTTTTTATTTTCTGCATTAAGCATTAAAAAACAATACTGGTCTTGAAAGATAACTTCGTTTCCATCTAAGAAATATTTTAGAGAATTACATTCAGTGAACTTTTGTTTCGTATTTAACAAGAATCCCGTACTAGCCCATTCTTCAACTTTCGTAATATCATCTGTACTCCAATTAACACATTGATCTAATAACGCAGAGTAGATAGTTTGTATTTTCCTGTAATTATCATTCTTGATCCTTCCTTTATCATCAGTATCTAATGAAATTTTACTTAGCAAATCTAAATAGTCTGCTAATTCTAAGTTTGTTCGAAAATTTAAAAAAGCTTTCCAATCTGGAGATAATTCAGGTCCATTGAATACAGGTAAATATTTTCCGGCAATAGCCTTTACCTCTTCTGTATTAAGAAGTACAGAAGAGGCAGTTTCGCATTTTTCCGAAAGAGTAGGAATACATTGTATGTTTTTAACAAACCATGGAACAAAGTTTTCGACTTCATCACCACTTGTCCGCCCAGGTCTATTCTCATGCCCCCAATATGCAATTGCTGGTGCTTTGATAATGTCTGGGGAATAGTTTTCTATATAATCAGACCAAAATTCGAAAGCAAACTTTGGGTTATTTTCTGTAAGTTGAATATAGTTCATAGTTATTAAGTTGCTGTAACTATCCGCTGTAAAAGTAGTTTGAAAAGGGGTAAACTTTTTATCCTTAGTTTTAAAATATTTATCATTAAACCCTACATTGATTAAGTCTAATCTAGAAAGTCTATTTGTGTATGGTAATGTTAGAATTCCTTCATGAACTCCAAGTATTTTAAAAAAACGTTTCCATTCATCCTTTTCAATGACATTTGTACAGTACGATTCATCGACAAAAATATCTTTGTCTATTATTTTCTCAATTTCTAACCTTGGTTTATAATAATCTGATAGGAAACAATCCTTGGCTGAAGACAAGGAACCTCTTTGAGTAAGAAGTTTTATTCTCGATAATTGTCTGATCAAATCTTCTTTTAGATTTCCCTTTATATACAAACTAAACAAATCTCGGATTGTTTGTAGGGCATTCTGTGGTGTTATGTAACTATCGATATTCGGTATAATAGTCTGAGTTATATAGGTGATATCCGTCTTTTCTTTTACTCCTAAACTCTCTAGCCAATGTCTACTTTCTGAATCCTTAAAAAGCCAATTCTGCAACTCTCGATGCAAAAAAGATAAGTCACTGTTAGGATTATCCCAGTTTTGATCATCTGCTGTAGGAAAGCATACTTGGTGTGGATAATTAATGCAATTTTTATGATCCCAAATAAATGGAAGTCTCATAAGTACTTCTTTTGTAATATCTTTAACTGTATCAGATTCACAGAGTTTCCTAAAATGTCTTATAAGTTGAATATTATAAGATGTTGAATGTGAATTAATAAAATATACCGAGGAAAGAAAAGCATGGAGGTCTTCCCATTCAAAACATGAAGAACCAAGCCTTTTTAATTCAAAGAAAAAACTTGAATTTTTAGCAAATTGTTTTGATTGACCAACTTCTTTTATTTTTCCCCCATTAATAAATTTCTTAATAGGTTCTTCACCAACAAAATTTTTCTCAGATAGATATGTAAAATCAACTATTGTGTCTTCAATTTTAATTAACTGCCCTTCTCTAGAAACAACAAATGGAATATTTTTTAGAGCATCTTTAATTCCTTCATTAAATTTCTTGCCCAGTTCGTTAGCAAAGGTTTGCTTAGGTATTAATTGATATGCTTGAAAATGAAACTCAGTTTTCACTAATTTAGAGATCCACTTAAAAATCTCAATAGCAATTGTTTTAAAAAGCCATTGATTCCATTTTGAATCAGCATGAAGTGACTCACGATTAGCAGTGGTTAGAAAGCTTGTATTAACAAGTACTGGCAAGGAATACTTAGTTTCATCAGTTGGTAGATATGAATACAGAAGTTTTTCTTGATTAGAAAGTTTAGTAATACCATCACTACCCACTTTGGCAGCTAACGATAACTCTATAACATCAGCATTCAGTAATTTCTCTGGAATATTTCGTTCATCTTTTAGTGAAGTCTTTACGTCACTCGGGACTGGTAAGTTTATAGTATTCATCAACCAGGCGACGTTTGAACTGTTACCTTTCTTTAAAGTGATTCTATCATTTTCTCTTCGATTAATTTCAACTTTAACTGATTCTGTTATTTCAAAATTAATCTCAGAGATATTTTTAAGAAATAAAAACATGTTTAAATTCTGAGATAGATTTTGAGCAGCCTGACTCGTTTCATTCACATTTTTCATTTGAATTATTGTTGCAACATTTGCATTAATATCTTTAAGAAATTGATTAATTGGCTCAAAAACTTCATTTACTTCAGTATATATTGGGATTATTTGCCACGGGAATTGGAATTCTCGGTCATTATTTTTCTCCCAAATTATCTTTGATTCTTCCCATTTCCACTCAAATGAATGAGAAGAATCAAATCTAAAATATTCATCTTTTGTAAATATTGTTACTTTGTCAGATTGTCCAAAAACCGATTTGAAACCAATCCCTTTATATCCTGTTTTCGTCAAATCTGACTTTTTGGTGCCATTATTTACATTACAAATTCCTTGAAGATCACGAGTAGTGAAGGGGCTCCCTGAATGAGCAACGACTAAGTTATCGTCAAAAATTTTTATCCATACTTTAACATCTTCATTTTCTTGAGAAGAATCGTCTGCATTTTGTAAAAGTTCATAAATAAATCGCTTTGAATCTGTATATAAGTCACCTGATAATGCGTTAAGTGAACTTGCTTGGTTTACAGCTTGACTAGGATTTGCATAGTTGGTGTTGACTAAAAAAATCTTTTCAATGTCTGGCTTTAAACTCATTTTAATCCCTCTTTCGCTTGTGGCACATTGCATAGAAATAATCAATCTATCCACGATCTTCATTTAATATCTGTATTTCATTAACTCCAATAATAAACCCCATAAGATCACATGTAAATTCCTTCCTTAATAAAACTATAAACACAAAAAAAGAAGACTTAATATAAAATAGGTCTCCTCATTCAAGTATGATTAAATTTTAATTCCATATATTTTATTTCAAATTTAAATTGATCTACTTAACATGAATATGGATGTTTATATTAAAATCCAATGTTCTAATAATTTCCGAACACTTATAATAATGATCACCGTATCAATCTATAGACAAAGTTTTTAAAAAGAGGCACAGTCTCACCTAAATACGATGTCCCTTGGTTTAATTCACTTCAAATAGTCTCCAATTATGTTGCAGTTCCATAGTAAGCTACCTTACTATCTCCACTTTATCATCTACACGTATATATCTGATACAACTCTCATTTTCGGGAGAGATACCTGTAATTTTGAAAATCCCAACGAATCTATACCTATTAAAGCCAAGATTATCTTTGTACTTTGCAAAGACTGCTCTTTCTCGATCGAGGTTAACCTCATTTATATAATTACCTTTTCTTTCTTCAACAATTGCACCATCTTGATGAGATTCATCAATAGATGACCAGTCCTCAGCCAAGAAGTTAAGCCAACCACCAGCTACTGATTTGGCATCTCCATTTATAGTAATTGATAGTTTAGGACACCATATCCACATTTTATCTCTCACCTTGAAAAAACTCCTTTGATACCTCTTCGATTTTTTTCCAAATACAGTGTTTGCAATGTCCTTTATATCCATGAACGCTACATCGTCATAAATGGATAAATACTTTTGTTGTTTCAATTTAGTTAATTCCTCTTCGTATGTTTTCCATTTCAATGTAGTTTTTGAAGCCTTATTTTTGATAGCTGATACAACCAGATCGATGCTATCGTTAATCTCTTCTAACGATTTGGTAGCATCAATTCTAAAGAATTGAAAATGTTTGATAGACTCCTCATTAACAGCAGAAATAATATCATCCATTCTTAGCCTATCTTCCTTTTGATTATCTTGATTGTATTTGGCAAGTAAAAATTGTATTAAACGGCAATTAAAAATGTTACTTGCCAATACTCTCTATTTCCTTAACTTTGTAATAATGATTCCTTCATCCGATTACTAGGTCCTTTAAATACTACTA